>CAZTZO010000014.1:0-31918 GCA_964618075.1 uncultured Lachnospiraceae bacterium | reverse complement strand
AGGCTAAAGCTCAAAAAGAGAAAGAAGCCGCCAAGGCAAAAGCTAAAGCTCAAAAGGAAAAAGAAGCCGCTAAGGCAAAGGCTAAAGCTCAAAAGGAAAAAGAAGCCGCTAAGGCGAAGGCTAAAGCTCAAAAAGAGAAAGAAGCCGCCAAGGCAAAAGCTAAAGCTCAAAAAGAGAAAGAAGCCGCCAAGGCAAAGGCTAAAGCTCAAAAGGAAAAGGAAGCTGCCAAGGCGAAAGCCAAGGCTCAAAAGGAAAAGGAAGCTGCCAAGGCAAAAGCTAAAGCTCAAAAAGAGAAAGAAGCCGCCAAGGCAAAGGCTAAAGCTCAAAAAGAGAAGGAAGCTGCCAAGGCGAAGGCTAAAGCTCAAAAAGAGAAAGAAGCTGCCAAGAGTGAAAACAAAAGCGAAATAAAGGATATAGAAAAATCGACGTCAACCACACAGACGCAGGCAGCCAAACAACCTATCGAAAGTAAAATAACTAAGGAAACGCAGGCTCCGGTCTCAAAGATATCAGTTTATAAAAAAGAAATAAACGACCATACCGAAGCTTCACCCAAAGCCGAAAACATAGAAGACGCAAAGAAGAATAAGGGCAGTATAATTGAAAAAATCAAGAAAATTTCGCCCGATAGTCCAAGCAATTCACAGATAAAGGGAAAGATTGAAGCATATAAACAGGATATAACGCAGGAATTCCAAATGCGTTGGGAAATGCATAAAAATGTGCAGACCTTAAAGCAAAAAGAGCTTGCTTTGGCAAAAAAGCTCGAGGCAGAAAGAGAAACAAGAGAGGGTATTGACCATAATCGGATAAAAAAGAAAAGAAGAATAGTTGCTTTTACAGCTGTCATAGTGCTTATTATATTGTATTTGTTTGTTTTTGCTCCCAACTCTGAAAAGCAGTTCTCCGACGTACCCGTGTATTATAAAAACTCAGAGGTGGGAAAGGACATTGAGGGCGAAATAAAAGCCATAGACATTACGCTCAAAGGGCCCAGATTGAAGCTGTTCTTTCTTGACAAAAACGAATTATACGCCGTTGTTGATATGAAAGATGTAAATGCTTACGGCTTTTTCCCCGCAGTTGTAAATATCAGCGGAATTCCCGAAAAAGTCGATATTGTGACTCAAACCTATGCGGCTTATTCGGCAAAGGTAATCGAGGCGCAGGATTCACAATATAAAATAGATATAGAGTATTCGCACTCTTTACCGGACGGATATCTTGTGCTTGAAAACAGAATGAGCGCTGACAAGGCTGCGGTTTACGGGAGCGACGAGGATATAGCCAAAATTATAAGTGTCAAAGGCGAAATAGATACCTCGAAAAAGAGAAAGGATTTCACAACTCAGGTTGTTTTGCATGCCTATGACGAAAACGGTAACATACTCAAAGACGTGCATATGTCGCCTTCCGTGGTAACAAGCGACGTGTTCGTGGGGATAAAAAAGGAAGTTAACGTAAATATTTTAACGACCGGAGACGTACCCAAAAGATATATATTTGAAGGCATGACTAGCGAGGCGCAGACTATAACAATAGCTGGGGAAAAGAATATTCTACGAAAGCTTGATTATGTAAATACCGTGCCCGTAAATCTGAGCGGTTATACTCAAACGACAGATGTGACGGCAAATATCGAATTCCCTGACGGGGTATATCCATACGAGGACAACACGAGCATTCAGGCCACGATCAACGTGACTGCCATGGCTATCGTTAAGTACGAGATCAACGAAGTTGAGGTTGTGTCGGTTCCCGACGGACTTGAAATAGATACCTCAAATATTCCTTCAGTTATAATGGTGACCTTCGGCGCAAGACCAAGCGATATACAAAATTTTTCAAAGGACGACGTACGCTTGTTTATCAACATGGAGGGACGCGAGGAAGGCTCTTACAGAATGCCTGTGCTCTACAACATACCGGATCCGATATATGTTATAAACACAAATGCGGAAACCGTGCCCGTCAAGCTGTATAAAGCAAATTAACAAAACTAAATTA
The DNA here is from genome assembly GCA_964618075.1 of uncultured Lachnospiraceae bacterium. Lineage (GTDB taxonomy): Bacteria > Bacillota > Clostridia > Eubacteriales > Anaerofustaceae > CAYTMY01. Next base: position 29,911 of record CAZTZO010000014.1, on the reverse strand, counting down.
AACAAACTAAAAGCACTCCAAAACAAGGGTGCTTTTTTGTTTTTTAGATTTTTTGCAGCCTGACCCGGTCACATTGCAAAAAGAGCAAGCTCATGCAAGGTTTCGCCTGATAATCGATATACCGTCCAGTCATCCATGGCTTGCGCGCCCAATGATTTGTAAAAATCTATACTTGGTTTGTTATCATCAAGACACCACCACTCAAGCCTGCCGCAGCCTCGTTCGAGTGCTATTTGCGCAAGCTTTTCCATAAGAGCTTTTCCATAGCCGCGAGCTCTGTATTCTTCTAATACAAATAAATCCTCCAAATAAATTCCGCCACGTCCTAAAAATGTAGAAAAGTTGTGAAAAAATAAAGCAAATCCGACCTCTTTGCCGTCAATAAGAGCAAAGATCACTTCCGCCTTTTCTTTGTCAAACAGCCAATGCTCTAATAATTCTTCCGTTGCTACGACCTCGCTAAGCAAATGTTCATAAGTCGCAAGCTTTTTAATAAAGTCAAGTATCAAGCCGACATCTTTTCTTTCGGCGCTTCTGAAGTCTATCGTTTGATTGTCTGTATTTTTCATAAATTCTTTTCCTTTAAAAAGTGTTGTTGCTTATTATTATATAACATAATGTGTTTTTTTGCAGTCTGACCCGGTCACTTTGCAAAAGTTCAAGCGTATGGATAGCGCCTTTGCAGTCTTTTACATTCTGACCCGGTCACATTGCAAAAGTACAGACTTATGGACAGAGCATTTGTAAGTATTTACAGTATTTACAGCCTGACCCGGTCACATTGCAAAAAAACACAAACTGACAAACACGGCAAAGCACCCTTTTTCAGTCTGACCCGGTCACCTTGCAAAAAAACCTACCAAAAAAGAAAGCCCCATGCTTGGAGCTTTCTTTTCATGTGCTAAAGCACATCTAAGGTCTTATTAAACTATTTTACCCAATTTTCGCAGATTCTTACGCCTTCAGCTGCATTCGTTGTGAATGCGTCTGCACCGATCTGTTCGCAAGCTTCTTTGGTTACGGGGTTGCCGCCGATGATGATCTTAACCTTGTCTCTGAGTCCGGCTGCCTTTATAGCGTCAACTGTATCCTTCATGCTGTCAAGAGCAAGTGTCAAAACGCCTGACATACCGACGATAACAGGATTTACTTCCTTTATCTTCGCTACGAATGTCTCAGGTGCTTGGTCGATACCGATATCATATACTTCGAAACCGGCTATTTCTACCATGTTCTTGAAGATGTTCTTGCCTATGTCGTGAAGATCGCCATGTACGGTTCCGAGTACGAGATTGCCGAGCTTCTCTCCGCTTTCGCCCTTAAGAAGCGGCTTTAATTTGCCGATTGCTCCTGTAAGGATTTCGCCTGCAAAGATAAGATCTCCTACGAAATATTCGCCCTTTTCGAATAAGTCGCCGACTTTCTTCATGCCGTCCTGGCATGCTGCAACAGCTTTCATTGCATCTTCTGAAGAAGCACCGCTTGTGACCATGTCATCAAGGAATCCGAGTACGCCTTCTTCGTCGAGTTCGCCGAGTAAATCAGCTAATTTTTTGTAGTCTGCCATTTTAACAATACCTCCAATTTTTCCGCATACCGCGGTATGTTTATATGATAGCATACCGCGGTATGCCTGTCAAGAGTATCATCGCTTTAAACTCGTTTTTAATATTTATTTTTACAAATTCAGTCGTTTATGCTATACTTACTTGAACAACAGGCGGTAATATTGTATGCATAACACAAATAACAATAATCAAGATACCAAACAGCTCTTGATAGATATTTCCACGGAGCTGTTCAACGAAAAAAGCTTTGATACGATAAGCGTCAACGAAATATGCGAAAGAGCGGGCGTAACGAAGGGTTCGTTTTATCATCACTTCGACTCGAAATACGACATACCGATACAGCAGTTCAGACAAATACAAAATCTTTTTTACAACGATTACGAAAAAAGCGCGGATCTGCCCTTAAACGAAAGACTTTACAGGGTGATTATGTGGTATTCTGAATATTGCACTCACGACAAGCTCAATGTTTTTAAAAACTATTATAAGGCAATATCAAACTCCTCAAAGAGCAGAATGCTCAGAAAAATAGAAATGGAATCCAGAGTAGTCTCGGAAATTTTATCGACGGGCATGATGACGGGTGTTTTCAGGAAAAATATCAACGTACCTTTTTATACCGAAATGATAACGCGCTTTATGTTTTCTCTCGTTTACGACTGGACGCTGTTTAACGGGGATATCGACTTAACGAGGGAGCTTGCGTACCTTTACAGAAATACCATGACCATATTGACTTAAATAAAAAATCAAGAGCGCTGTATTCAACCATACAATCGCTCTTTTTTATATTGTTATCTGTTTTCGCTTTTGCTTTTAGCTTCGCAGTAAAGACATCGGTATACTCGGTTTTCTCTGTCGGAAAGGAAAAATATCTGCTCAAGCTCCTGCTCCGTCGTTGTTATACATCTCGGATTTTCACACTTTAAAACGTTTGATAATCTTTCGGGCAGCTCAAGCTGTCGCTTTTCGACGCGCTTGCCGTCCTTAATAATATTTACTGTAATATTCGGATCCACATAGCCGAGTACGTCCAAATTTAAATCAATAAGCGAATCAATCTTTATGATATCCTTTTTGCCCATTTTTTCGCTTTTGACGTTTTTTATTATTGCCACGGAGCATTCCAGCTTGTCAAGCTCAAGGTATTCGTATATGTCCATAGCTTTTCCGGCCTTGATATGGTCAAGCACATATCCGTCCTTTATGCTGTCTATATTCATACTTCCACCTCCAACAGCTTCATTATAAGAGCCATTCTGATGAATTTGCCGTATTCGACCTGTCTGAAATAACAGGCTCTGCTATCGCTGTCTACCTCATGAGATATCTCGTTTACTCTCGGCAGTGGGTGCATTATACAAAGGGATTCTTTTGCATTGGCAAGCTTCGGTAAATCGAGTATATAAGTATCCTTCAGTCTTATATAGTCAGCTTCGTTAAAGAAGCGCTCTCTTTGCACTCTGGTCATATAGAGTATGTCGAGCTTTGGCATAGCGTCCTCCATTCGCTCGCACTCTACATAAGGCAGAGAGTTCTTTTCGAGTACACCCTCCTTCATATAGTCGGGCAGCTTCAGCTCGTTCGGAGAAATAAGTACAAAATTTATTCCCTTGTTTCTGGAAAGCGCGTTGATAAGAGAATGCACCGTTCGCCCGAACTTCAAATCTCCGCAAAAGCCTATTGTGAAATTGTCAAGTCTGCCCACCTCGCAGTGTATCGTAAGCAGGTCTGTTAAAGTCTGAGTCGGGTGATTGTGTCCGCCGTCGCCCGCGTTTATTATAGGCACTGTCGTGCTTGCAAGAGCCGCTCTTGGCGCTCCCTCCTTGGGATGGCGCATGGCGATTATGTCCGCATAGCAGCCGACTGTTCTTACGGTGTCGTTCACGCTCTCTCCCTTGCTTGCAGAGCTTGCGTCGGCGGAGGAAAAGCCTATAACGCTGCCGCCCAATTCTATCATTGCGGATTCGAAGGAAAGACGGGTTCTCGTTGAAGGCTCATAAAAGAGCGTGGCAAGCTTTTTGTACTTCAACACATCTCTGTATTTGGTTCTGTCGTTCATTATATCTTCCGCGCGATTAATAAGCTCGTTTATCTCTTCTACGCTCAAATCGGTTATATCTATTAAATGTCTCATTTTTTTATCCATCCTTCGTCTGACGGATTATCCCTGAAGGCCTTTAAGCGAATTATATCCTCCTGCTTTATAAGCTTCTTTTCTGCCGCAACCTTTGTTATGGCGTCAAAATCAGAAAGGCTCACATTTTTTACGTTCGCTTCCTTTAATCTGTCAAGCCCCTTTTGCATACCGTAGGTAAATATACTTGCGATACCCAATACCTCGGCTTGAGCTTCTCTTAAAACGTTTACGACCTCTATAACGCTGCCTGCTGTAGATATCAAGTCCTCTATAACAACGACCTTTTGTCCCGGTTCAAGTCTGCCTTCAATCTGGTTGTTCCTGCCGTGGTCCTTAGATGAGCTTCTCACATATCCCATTGGAAGATTCAAAATATGTGCGCATATTGCACCGTGAGGTATGCCTGCCGTGCTTGTGCCCATAATCACTTCGCAGTCGCCGTAATTTTCCTCTATTACCTTACAAAGGCATTCCTCCACCTCGCTTCGCACCTTGGGGGAGGTCAGTATAAGTCGGTTGTCGCAGTAGATCGGGCTTTTAATGCCGCTTGCCCATGTGAAGGGCTCATCGGGACGTAAAAATACCGCATTAATTTCGAGCAGCAGCTGTGCTATTCTTTCCTTCATAGCTTATTTATACCTCTCTTAATATAAAAATTCGTTCATGCATCTTTCATATTGCGCCACAGGGTCGTCTGCTTTTGTTATCGGGCGTCCCACAACTATATAGTCAGAGCCGATTTTAGCGGCATCACTTGGCGTGACGACTCTTTTTTGATCCCCTGTATCATTATCGCTAAAGCGTATGCCGGGAGTCACGGTAAGGAAGCTTTCGGAGCAAACCTCTTTGATTTTGCCTGCTTCCAAGGCTGAGCAAACTACTCCGTCAAGGCCGGCTTCTTTTGCATTTTTTGCATAGCTGAGTACTGTTGACTGCATATCGTCCTTTATCAGCATTTCCTCGTGAAGAGTTTTTTCGTCTGTTGAAGTAAGTATTGTTACTCCTATTAAAAGAGGACGTGTGTTATCAGGGCGCATTAAGCCGACAAGCGCACCTTTCATCATCTCGCTGCCCCCCGCTATATGCAGATTCAGCATATCTGCCTCTAAGCTTGAGAGTACCTTCATGGAGCTTTTAACGGTGTTGGGTATGTCGTAGAGCTTTAAATCAAGAAATATTTCATGTCCCATATCCTTTATGCGCTTTACCATGTCTGCGCCCTCGGAATAGAACAGCTCCATTCCGATCTTAACGTAGGGTTTCTTGTTTGTAAAGCGGCTTAAAAAAGACAGCGTAGTATCCTTGTCGGGAAAGTCACACGCCACTATTACGTCCTTTGCCATTTAGTGCGCTCCTCCTATTATATCTTTAATATCACTTATACCGAGCCTTTCGCATACTATCGGCAGCTGCTCGATTATTTTTTTGCAGGCAAAAGGGTCTTTTAAGTTTGCCGCACCGACTTCAACGCAGCTTGCGCCGGCAAGCATCATTTCAATGACGTCCTCGGCAGATTCTACTCCGCCCATGCCTATTATCGGGATATCCACTTTTTCGTATACATCGTAGACCATTCTGAGTGCCACGGGGAAAATTGCGCCTCCCGAAAGTCCGCCAGTACGGTTTTTAAGCACGGGCGCACGCTTTTTTATATCTATACGCATTGCAAGCAGCGTATTTATCATGCTTATTCCGTCTGCTCCCGCATCCTGACATGCCTTTGCGATAGAAACGATATCAGTTACATTCGGCGTCAGCTTCATATATACGGGCTTTGTGGTGACTTTTTTGACATTTTCACAAATAAGCGCCGCCATTTTTGGCGAGGTGCCGAAGCTCATTCCGCCGTCATGGACGTTGGGGCAGCTAATATTTACCTCTATTATACCTACCTGCGGCTCTTTGTCTATCATTTTGCATACGCTTGTGTACTCGTCGAGAGAAAAACCGCTTACATTTGCGATAACAGGCTTTGAGTATATCTTTTTTAATTCCTTTAGTTCATGGTTGATAACGTGCTTAATTCCGGGGTTTTGCAAGCCCACAGAGTTTAGCATACCGCTTTTAGTTTCTGCAATGCGAGGTGTATCGTTGCCGAAGCGCTCATTTAAGGTCGTTCCCTTAAACGAAAAGCTTCCGAGTATATTTATGTCGTAAAAGGAAGCAAATTCTTTTCCATATCCAAAGGTGCCGCTTGCCGCTATCACAGGGTTGTCAAGAAGGATTCCTGATATTTTTGTCCTTAAATCTACCATATAATCTCCTCCTTACACAATACGGGGCCGTCGGTGCATATACGCTTGTAGCCGTATTTTGTTTTACAGGAGCAGCCCATACAGGCTCCGAAGCCGCAGCCCATACGCTCTTCAAAGCTGAAAAGCCCGTTTTTGATTTTTTCTAAGTCATACACTGCCTTTAGCATGGCTTCGGGGCCGCAGGCAAATACATATTCATAATCGCTTGGTGCTTTTTTTAAAGCGTCCGTCACATATCCCTTTGTGCCCAGGCTTCCGTCGAGAGTGGATATTTCAACCTCATCGCAGATTTTTGCGAATTCTTCCTCGTAAAAGACTTCATCCTTACTGTTAAAGCCCAAAGCAGCAAATACCTTTTTATTTGCTTTTTTCAAGCATTTTGCAAGGTAATAAAGCGGAGGGCACCCCACGCCGCCGCCTGCAATCAATACCTTTTCGGGTGCTTTTGATATATCAAAGCCGTTTCCCAAAGCAGTAAGCATATTATATTCTGCCCCAACTATGCTATCACAAAGAATCCTTGTGCCCTCACCGACGACGCGCACTATCAAGGTAAGCTCATTACCGTTTAAGTCGCATACGGATATGGGCCTTCTTAAATACAGATTGTCCACCTTGATGTTCACAAACTGTCCCGGGCAGGTAAAATCATTTTTTTCAAGCTCAAAGATGAGCTTATAAACGTCCTTTGTTAAGCGTTTGTTTGATTTTAGCGTTAATATTTGTTCAGACATATTTTTACTCCGAATCTATAGTTGATACTCCAATGGTAATTTCCTCCAACACATCGAGAAGCACGCTGACGGTTTCAAGCGCCGTGAACATTGTAACGTTATTTTCTACTGCACACCTTCGTATTTCAAAGCCGTCGCTGTTCTGGCTTTCGGAGTCGATATCCTTTGTATTTATCACATAGCTTACATATCCGCGCCTTAGTGACTGGAGTATCTCCTCGCTGCCCTCGCTCAGCTTCTTTTTAACTCTTGTGCGAATGCCGTGCTCCTTGAGGAAGTCCGCCGTTCCGCTGGTAGCTTCAATGTTAAAGCCGAGCTTATAAAAGCGCTTTATAAGAGGAAGAGCCCTCTGCTTATCCTTGTCGGCAATGGTGACTAATATCGTTCCGTAATTCGTTACGTTCATTCCCGACGACTGCAAGGCTTTGTATAGGGCCCTGTTTAAGGATTTGTCGTAGCCTATGGCTTCTCCTGTGGACTTCATTTCAGGCGAGAGGTATGTGTCGGCTCCTCTTATTTTAGAAAACGAGAATGCGGGAGCCTTGACGAACCACTTGTTTCTTGCTCTCGGTGTAACACCTGCCAAGCCCTGAGCTTTAAGTGATTCTCCGAGCATGACCTTTGTTGCTATGTCCGCAAGCGAATAGCCGGAGGACTTTGATATAAACGGTACTGTTCTCGACGAGCGGGGATTTAATTCTATTATATATACCTTTTCATTTTCGTCCACTATGAACTGTATGTTGAAAAGTCCCTTTATTCCCACGCCTAGCCCTAAGCGCACGGTGTAGTCAAGGATAGTTTCCTTTGTTTTTTTGCTTATGGAAAAAGGCGGATATATGCTTATGGAGTCGCCTGAGTGAATGCCCGTTTTTTCGACGTGCTGCATGATTCCGGGGATAAATACGTCCGTGCCGTCACAGACAGCGTCGGTCTCAAGCTCCTTGCCCGTTATGTATTTGTCGACCAATACAGGCTTGGATTCGTCTATTTCCACAGCCGTGTGAAGATAGCGTCTGAGAGAATTTTCGTTTCCGACAATCTGCATTGCCCGTCCGCCGAGTACAAAGCTCGGTCTGACCAATACGGGGTAGCCTATTTCCTTTGCCGCGTTTACACCGTCCTCTATTTTTGTGACGGCTTTTCCGTTCGGCTGCGGTATACCGAGCTTATCTAAAATCTTTTCAAAGGAATCTCTGTTTTCGGCGCGCTCTATAGCTTCGTTATCCGTACCGATTATATTTACATTTAGCTTGCTTAGTGAATCCGAAAGGTTTATAGCCGTTTGTCCGCCGAGAGATACTATAACTCCCATTGGCTTCTCTAAGCTTATCACGTTCATCACGTCCTCTATGGCAAGAGGCTCAAAATAAAGCTTGTCGCTTGTCGTATAGTCAGTGGAAACGGTTTCGGGGTTGTTGTTTATGATTATAGCCTCATATCCCGCCTGTCTTATAGTCCATACGGCGTGTACTGTGGAATAGTCGAACTCCACGCCCTGACCTATCCTTATCGGGCCGCTTCCCAAAACTATTATCTTCTTTTTGTCGCTTACTATTGATTCGTTTTCCTGTTCATACGTTGAGTAGAAGTAGGGAACATAGCTTGAAAATTCGCCGGCGCAGGTGTCTATCATCTTATATACGGGCATGATATTTTCGTTTTGTCGCTTCTTGAATATTTCAAGCTCGCTATATTGCCAGACCTTTGCAATGTATTTGTCGGATACGCCCATTCTTTTAGCTTGTCGAAGCACTTCGATATTGTCCTTGTTTTGTTTTAGGACGGTTTCGAAATTGACGATGTTACGCATCTTGTAGAGGAAGAAAAGGTCGATTTTCGTGTGGTCGTAAATCACGCCCAAATCGGTATCTCTTCTTATCAGCTCTGCTATGGCGTAAATCCTGTCGTCTGTCGCTTCGCTGATATAATTTAACATTTCGTTTGTAGGCATATTATCGAATTTGTCCATATATATATGGCAAACTCCCGTTTCCAGAGAGCGAACAGCCTTTAAAAGGCTTTCCTCAAACGTCCTGCCTATGCTCATGACCTCGCCTGTTGCCTTCATCTGCGTTGAAAGACGGTTGGAGGCGGAAACGAACTTGTCAAACGGGAAACGAGCTATCTTAGTTACTATGTAGTCAAGAGTCGGCTCAAAGGAGGCTGGTGTGTTGGCTATTTGTATTTCGTTTAGAAGCAGCCCCGTGGCAACCTTTGCCGACACTCTTGCGATAGGATAACCGCTTGCCTTTGATGCAAGAGCCGAAGAACGTGACACCCTCGGGTTGACCTCTATAAGGTAGTATTTAAAGGAGAACGGGTCAAGTGCAAATTGTACATTGCAGCCGCCCTCTATTTTTAAAGCTCTTATAATTTTGAGCGCACTGTCACGAAGCATCTGATATTCCTTGTTTGAAAGCGTCTGACAGGGTGCTACTACTATCGAATCGCCCGTATGGATACCGACGGGGTCGACGTTTTCCATGCCGCATATAGTTATAGCGGTATTGTTGGCGTCGCGCATGACCTCAAACTCTATTTCCTTAAAGCCCTTTATGCTCTTTTCGACAAGCACCTGATGCACGGGGGAAAACTCCAGAGCGTTTTTCATTATCTCTACAAGCTCTTGCTCGTTGTCGGCAAAGCCTCCGCCCGTTCCTCCCAATGTGAAGGCCGGACGAAGCACGACGGGGTATCCTATATCCTCTGCGCATTTTATACTTTGCTCTATACTGTGCGCTATTTCACTCGGCGGTACAGGCTCGCCCAAATCCTCACAAAGCTTTTTAAAAAGCTCCCTGTCCTCCGCCTTTTCTATGCTCTCAAAGCTTGTACCGAGCAGCTCTACTCCGCATTCCTGCAAGACGCCTTTTCTGTAAAGCTGTGCAGCCAAATTTAAGCCCGTTTGACCGCCAAGCCCGGGAAGGATAGCGTCGGGGCGCTCGTAGCGCAGTATTTTAGCGACATATTCCAAAGTTAACGGCTCCATATATATCTTGTCCGCTATATGCGTGTCGGTCATTATTGTTGCGGGGTTTGAGTTGATAAGTACGACCTTATATCCCTCTTCCTTTAAAGCAAGGCACGCCTGTGTTCCGGCGTAGTCGAATTCCGCAGCCTGACCGATTATTATCGGGCCTGAGCCGATGACGAGTATTTTGTTTATATCCGTGCGCTTAGGCATTGTTTTCTCCCCCTTTGAATTTATTCATAAGCTCGACGAACTCGTCTAACAGGTATACGCTGTCCTGAGGTCCCGGAGCTCTTTCGGGGTGGTACTGTACGGAAAACATGCTTTTATCCTCGCTTATTATTCCCTCCACTGTATTATCCAGAAGGTTTTTGTGCGTTATTTTTAAAGTCGTATTCTTAATAGAGCTTTCATCGACGGCATACGAGTGGTTCTGGCTCGTTATCTCAATTTTTCCTGTATCAAGGTTCATTACAGGGTGGTTGCCGCCTCGGTGCCCGAACTTCATCTTGTAGGTTTTCGCTCCGCCGGCAAGGCTCATTATCTGATGACCTAAGCATATACCGAACATAGGTATCTTACCGCTCAACGCCTTTACGGTATTTATTACCTCTACAACGTCCTCCGGGTTTCCCGGCCCGTTTGAAAGAAAGATGCCGTCGGGGTTTATATTCATTATTTCCTCGCTTGACGTGTTGTATGGAACTACCGTCATGTTGCAGCCAAGCTTGTTAAAGCTCCTTATGACGTTTAGCTTGATTCCGCAGTCTATTGCAACGACGTTGTATTTATAATTCGGCGTTCTCGAATACCAAAGATGCTTGCAGCTGACGCGCTTTACGCTGTCTGTGGCAATAGGCGTTTCTTCTATCCTCTTTAAGCCCTCCTTAATAGTAATATCGGGCGAGCACAGAAGCGCTCTTTGAGAGCCTTTACTTCGTATTATTCTTGTTATCATTCGCGTGTCCACGCCGCTTATTCCGATAATGTCGTTTTCTATCAATACCTCGCCTAAGGTTTTGGTATATCTGAAATTGCTCGGATAAGGGTTGTATTCGCGCACAACTATACCGGTGATGGAGGGATTCTTCGTTTCGCTGTCCTCGTCGTTCATTCCGTAGTTGCCTATAAGCGGATATGTCATAACAACCGCCTGATCCGTGTATGAGGGGTCTGTGACTATTTCCTGATAGCCCACCATGGACGTGTTGAACACAAGCTCGCATACAGCGTCTTTTTCTGCGCCGAAGCTGTAGCCGTAAAACTCGTGTCCGTCCTCAAGGATCAATTTTTTGGTAAATTGTTTTCCCATACTATTCTCCCGTTATGTATTGTCATATATATTCTGCCATATAAGATCTCTTTGTCAAAGGGCGTGGATTTGCCCATGGAAATAAAATCCTCGCATTTAAGCTCGTACGGCGTATCTATATCAAATATTGTTAAATCGGCAAGCTTATTTTCCTCTATCGAGTTGTCGGGCAGAGAAAATCTTTTTCTCGGAGAAGTACAAAGCTTATCCATAAGTTTTTCAAGTGTTATTATCTTTGTTTTCACAAGGTATGTGTACAAAACCGAAAAGGAAGCTTCTATCCCCGTTATCCCCATAAGGCTGCCTGATAAGCCCTTTGATTTTTCTAACTTTGAGTGCGGAGCGTGGTCTGTAGCTATCATGTCTATGGTATCGTCCTTTAAGGCCTCTACAAGAGCAAGTCTATCCTCTCTTGAGCGAAGAGGCGGATTCATTTTATATCGTCCGTCGTCCTTAAGGTCGTCCTCGCAAAGCACAAGGTAGTGCGGTGCGCTCTCGCAGGTGACGTTAAGCCCTTCCTTTTTAGCCTTCCTTATAGCCTCGATACTCTGGCGGGTGGAAACGTGGCAGACGTGGTAAGCGCAGTTTGTTTTTCTTACAAGCTTTATATCGCGCTCAACCTGTTTGTACTCGCTTTCGGAGGATATACCGATAAAATTATTTGCTTTGGCGTATCTGCCGTCGTGAATACAGGCACCCTCCTTTATTAAAGAGATGTCCTCGCAGTGCGCTGATATAATAGAAGAGTATTTTTTTACCTCACGCATTGCTCTAAGCATGGTTTCTTCGTCTTTTATGCCTGTCCCGTCGTCTGAAAAACCAACGACCTTACCTGATAACTCTTTTATATCGGACAGTTCGCCGTAGCCCTTCCTTTTTTTTGTTATTGAGGCAAACGGAAATACGTCTATAAGTGCGTCTTTCTTTATAATATCTGTTTGTATTTTTAAATTCTCTAAGCAATCCGGTGCCGGCGAAAGGTTCGGCATAGTGCATACGGCAGTATATCCGCCCTTAGCAGCAGCGTGTGTGCCTGAAGATATTGTTTCCTTATATGAAAAACCGGGTTCCCTGAGATGTACGTGAACATCTGCAAAACCCGGAGCGATAAATTTATTTTTCAATTTCAAAATACGGTCGACGTTTTCAACGGGGGAATCGGTTTTTATGAAAAATACAAGTCCGTCGTCAAGCAATATATCCTGACGCTTAAATGTACCGTCTTTGTATATACAGCCGCCCGCAAGTAAAAGCTTCATGCAAACCTCCGTTTTTCTAACTAATTATTTTATCGTATTATGCGCCTTATGTCAACGGTGATAATAAAAAATATCATAACTGAATTAAAGAAATAATATATGCGATATTACCTTAAAAAATTTGTGAAACTTTTGGTAGAAACATAAAATTCATTATGTTATTATAATAATATAAGCGCATTTTACGGCGCAAATAATCAAATAATAAACAGGAGGATTAAAAAACATGGCTAAATTTATAACTGCAAGAGAAGCCGCAAGGCTAATCCCCAACGGTGCGACCGTGGGTGTAGGCGGAATGGGCCTGTCGGGATGGCCTGAAGAAATAGCTCAGGAAATAGCTGCCAACTATAAGGAAGAGGGCTTGCCTAAGGATCTTCATCTTAAACAGGGCTGCGCTATGGGCGACTGGGGCGAGAGAGGCATAACGAGGCTTGGTATAGAGGGACTCGTCAGGGCATGGGACGCTGCGCATATCGGCTCTGCATTTGCACTGTGCGATTTGGCAAGAGCGAATAAAATACAATGTCACTGTCTTCCTCAGGGAGTTATAATCCACCTTTGGAGAGAAATAGCTTCCCACAGACCCGGCATCATGACAAAGGTCGGAATGGGTACGTTTGTAGACCCGAGAGTCGAGGGCGGAAGAATGAACGAAGCCACAAAAGAGGATATATGTGAGCTTGTGAATTTTAAGGGCGAGGATTATCTTTTCTATAAGAGCTTTCCTCTTAACGTAGCGCTTCTTCGGGGCACTGCTGCCGACGAGGACGGCAACATCACCTTCACAAGAGAAAGCATAATCAACGAGGGCTACAGCATAGCGGCGGCTGCCAAAAACAGCGGAGGTATAGTTATAGTTCAAGTTGAATGGGCTGCAAAACGTGGTACCTTTAAGCCCAAGGACGTAAGAATTCCCGGAATAATGGTGGATTATGTTGTCGTAGCCACAAAACAGGAGGCGTGCTGGCAAGCCGAGGGTGTTTATTACGAGCCTGCCTTCAGCGGAGAAGTAAAGAAGCCTCTCAACATGATAAAGTTCCTTGACTTAAACGAAAGAAAGATAATAGCAAGGCGCTGCGCTATGGAATTAAGAAGAGGCAATATAACAAACTTGGGCGTTGGCATATCGGCAGACGTTGCGAACATCGCAGCTGAGGAGGGCTATTCGGACGCTATAACGCTTACAGCGGAAAGCGGCATGGTGGGAGGCGTTCCTTCGGCACTTCCCAACTTCGGAAGCTCCTACAATCCTCAGGCGACAATAGAACACGGCAGTATGTTTGATTTTATCGACGGCGGCGGTATGGATATGAGCTGCTTAGGTATAGGTCAGGCAGACGAAGAGGGCAATATCAACGTAAGCAAAATGGGTACTCGCCTTACAGGCCCCGGCGGACTCATCAATATATGCGACCGCACGAAAAAGCTCGTGTTCTGCGGCACCTTGATGAACAAAGCGAAATTTGCCGTGGGTGACGGTAAAATCACTGTCGTTGAGGAGGGCAATATGCCCAAGTTCATACAAAAAGTTGACCAGATAACATTCAGCGGCAAATATAAGAAACCTGAGCAGGAGGTCATGTATGTGACGGAGCGCTGCGTGTTTAACCTTATAGACGGCAAAATGACTATAACGGAGATAGCCCCGGGCATAGACCTTCAAAAGGATATACTTCAAAACCTCGGCTTCAAGCCAGAGATCGCAAAGGATCTGAAGGTTATGGACGAAAGGATATTCTTTGAAAAATGGGGAGGACTCGGAGAGTACGTAGACAGCGAAAATAAATAATTTACAAAGTGACCGGGTCAGAATGCAAATGAGACCGTCCGTGAGGGCGGTCTTTTCTTTGTGTTAGTGCTTTTTTGCAATGTGACCGGGTCAGAATGAAAATGAACTGCAAATGCTCTATATATAACGCTTGCACTTTTGCAAAGTGACCGGGTCAGACTTTAAATTAGTGTATATACAGGATTTTATGCTTTTTTGCAAGGTGACCGGGTCAGGCTGAAAAAAGTATATACTTTCCCCTGTTTTTAAGCATCGTAGCGCAGCTTGCTGCTTCGCTTAAAGTACTTTCTCTCTAAGGGATATAATCCAATTTTGCGAATTTAAATATATTTACGAAAATGCTTGACAAATATTTAGAAATAGTTTATATTTACGATATTGGAAATATCAAAAATTATCTTGAATAATAATTGCGGAATTAACAATATGCAAATATAAGGCAAAGCGACATATAATCAATAAAATTAATAGTATATAAAATAATTATTTCATAACATGTTATTATTTACTTGACAACAGAAAAAGTATATGTTAAATTTACAGCATATATAGTAACATGTTCCTTTTTGAGATATATATAAAAGGTACACGCTACACCCATACGGGGGTCAATCCGTAAATAATATTTAAGGAGTTATAAAATGCAGAAAAAAGAACTGACCAAATCCCTGCGTTACATGTTCGGTATAGGCGACTTCTGCTTCAACACGATGACAAACATCGAAACGTACTACTTCGCCTTCTTCCTTACAAACGTAGCGGGATTCGACGCTGTGCAGATGGGTATCATTACCTCCATCGGCGGCACGGTAGACGCCTGTTTATCATGGATATACGGCGCTATCATGAACAGCGTAAAGCCCATGAAGCACGGAAGATACCGTTCATGGATGATACTTCTCACGTGGATAGTACCGATATTTTACGCTATGGAGTTTTTCCCGTTCGGGACGACGAGCCTTGCGGTAGTACTTTGCCTTATCGGTTACATCGGCTCAAAGATATTGTGGAACTTCGGTTATGTTGCAAACGTCGCTTTGATCCCTGTCGTTGCTCATACGCCTGAGGACAGAGTTGCTCTTTCTTCAATGAGGGGCACATGGAACAACGTGGCGAGCTGCCTTGTTGCTTTCACCGTAACGGCGCTTACCGGCGTATACGCAAAATTCGCACCGAATCACGCATATGCGATGATAGCCTTTACATGGGCGCTGCTTACTGCAATAGGCTTCCTTATCCACTTCAAGCTGACAGCCGGATACGAGTTAACCGGCGCTGAGGAAATGGCAAAGCCCAAGGAAAAACAGACGGAAAAGACCTCTATAGGAGATTTGTTGAAGGCATTGTTTACCAATCTTCCTCTTTGTGCTCTGCTTATTGCTGACCTTGCAAGATGGTTCTTCAAATTCGTTACGGGCATGAGTGCGGCATATTATTTCACGTACGTAGCAAAGAATGTTGCCGTAATGAGCGTATATCTTACAGTAGCAAACCTTCTGGGAGTTTGCGGCGCATATTTGAGCAGATACATAGCGAACAAGTTCTCCGCAAGAAACGCTTCCATTATTATTTATGTAGTAATGGCAATCGTACTCTTCCTTGCTAAATTTACATATGCAAGCGTAGGCGTCACGGTGGTTATAGTGTATATGTCGATAGCACAGTTCGGTTATGGCTGCGTATACTCTCTGATGAGCGCGCTTTACGCAGACGCCGTCGTGTATGCTCACTGGAAAACAGGCAAGAACCCCTCCGGCTGGGTCATGGGTATTCAGAACGTACCTCTTAAGATAGGCGCAATGGTCAGAGGTGCCGTTGTAGCGGCAGGTTTGGCAGGAACGGGCTTTAAGGGCGGTATGGCTATTGCCGACACAACTCCCGCAATGATGAACGGTATCACAAACACCTTTATGATGATACCCGGTATCATGATGATTGCAGGCGCAGTGGTACTCCTACTCGGCTACAGACTCAAGAAATCACAGATAGTCGAATATCAAGCAGAAATCGACGCCAGAGAAAACGCTTAATAGTGATAAGTTATTCTTAACACAAGATTGTAGTTTAAAAAGAAGCGCACAGCTCAAAAAAATGGGAAGTGCGCTTCTACAAAAAAGCAGGACAATTTCGCACATGTTCTGTAAAGCTAAAAGAAATATTTAAGGTATTATTAAAAAAGGAGCTTAAAATGGCAGATATTCAAAAGCTTCAGCAGGAAAGAAACGAACTGTGGGAAGCCCTTTATGAAGAAAGAATACCATCTCGCGTACCTATAGAAATTACGGTAACGTGGGACGCGGCTATAGGATATACGGGACTTGATTTAAAGGAAGCGCAGTACAACGACGAGATGTACGTAGAATTTTTCGACAAAATATGCTCGGAGTTTCCTGCGGACAAGGCCCCGATAACGCGCACCATGCGCACGCCTCAGTTTTATCAGATACTCGGCTCAAAAGCATTTATAATGAGCGATAAAGGCAATATACAGCACCCCGAGGTGCATTTCATGGAGCCCTCGGAATATGACGAGTTCACGTCTGATCCGTATGCGTTTATGAGAGATGTAATTCTCCCCAGAATGTGCACTAATCTTGACAAGCCCCCCATGGAGGCTGCCGCAACGCTTTCAAAGGCAATTTTGGCAAATAACGAATCCATGGCAAAGATGAGTGCCGTAAGCAGTCATATGAGTGAAAAATACGGTTTCTCGAAGTACGGCTACGGTGCCGTCACGGAGGCTCCCATGGATATGCTCTCAGACCTTATCCGTTCCTTCACGGGAATTTCCGCGGATATGAGAAGATATCCCGAAAAGGTTGAAGCAGCCTCCAACGCACTTATCCCCATATGCAAGAGAATAGCCGTAAGCCCGGTTTCAAATAAATACTTCAGGACGTTTATTCCTCTGCACATGGCTCCGTTTATGAACAGAAAACAGTTTGACCGCTTCTGGGGCCCGCAGTTTACGGAAGTAATCAAACATATAGAGAAAAGCGGCTCAAAGGCATATCTCTTCTGTGAGCAGAATTGGATGGACAAGATAGACTATTTACAGGATCTTCCCGAAAATACGGCGCTCTGGTTTGAGTTCGGAGACGCGTTAAAAACAAAACAGACGCTTGGAAACAAGCACATGATAACGGGATTTTATCCTGCGGCTCTTATGCAGACGGCGACAAAAAAGGATTGCATAAACGAGCTTCACAGATATCTTGACATACTTATGCCAAACGGAAAATATTTCTTCAATTTTGACAAGATACTTTATTCGCTTAATGATAATATCGCAGACAACATGAAGGCGATATTAAACGAAGTAAAGGAATACGGGAAATATTAATAAAGGAGCTATATATAAATGAAATCAAAAGCATATACAGACTGGGAGGAATATAGAAAGAATCATCCTGAGATAGCAAATATTCCCTCCGCAGTGAAATTACAAGCCTACGAGGAGCAGGTCACCAACTTTATAATAGGTCTGTTCAAATAATATTTAAGTTCTTTACTGTCCGCTCTGCATCGGACTTTGAAGATAATCCTTTTAAATGAAAAGAGCCGCTTAAAATTTATGCGGCTCTTTTCATTTTTGGGGTTCGAAGTCAATATTTGGGGTAAAATAAAAGCCCATAAACAAAGTACCGGCTCTTTTTGTTAAGGTCAGAATGAAAATGCTCTGTCCATGTGCCTGTGTTTTTGCAATGTGACCGGGTCAGGCTGTAAAAGACTGCAAATGCTCTGTCCATACGCTTGTACTTTTTGCAAAGTGACCGGGTCAGACTGCAAAAGACTGTTCCCCTACTCCGCCTGCCAGACGACCTCAACGCTTAAAGTGTTTTTTATCTCCTCTGGAGTAATGTCAATATTTTGCGCTTCAAACATTATCCTGCCCTTTAGAGTATCCATGCCGGTCTGCGAATAAACGTTGAGAGTATCGCTGGAGTAGGTTATGCTTTCTATGTTTAAAAGCTTAAGAGCTGCCTGTTTACACAAGGACAACGCGCTTTTCTTTGCGTCGTCAAACGCTGCTTTAAGAAGAGAATCCTTTATTTCTTCTGTTTGTTTAACGCAAAAGCTGATATTAAAGGAAGGGAAAGCCTTGCATTTTGAGAGAATAGCGATACTCTCCGAGAGCCTTTGCATATCAAAGTCGAAACGAAGCACGTTTTCGTATATGCACTCATAACCGATAAACTTTTCCTTATAGCTTCCGTCCGGCTCTTTTACGCTTTGAGTTTGTTTTCGCACGTTGAAGTGAAGTGTTTTAAGGCTTTTTTCGTCAAAACCCGCTTTTTTCAAAGAGGCTTTAACCTCGTTTAAGTGTATTGCCGCCTGCGATAAGGCCTTGTCGTAGTCGTAGTCGATACCGCTTACACTGATAGATATTTCAACGATATCAGCCGCGCTGTTTATTACGCCCAAGCCTGTCGTGATTATTTTTGTCATAATTCATTACCCTTCCTCATATAATAATATAGCGTATTTTTTCTATAAGCTTCTTTTTTAAGGGCGTACTGCGTTTACTTAGCTAAAACAAAAAGGAATATATTTTTAACTTAGAACGTATCCCATACGCTTGGATATTTCTCTTGCCGTTTGTTTTACTTTTTCCACCAATATAGGACGATGCTCCTTTTCGAACTGAGCCTTAGTGCCGCTCACGGAAACACAGGCTATAACGTCTCCTCGAAAATCGTAAACGGGAGCGCCTATACAGCACGAATCAGGCATATATTCCTCGTTGTCCATAGCCCAGCCCTGTTTGCGTACCTCCTTGAGATGCAAACGAAATTCCTTTGCGCTTGTTATAGTGTTCGGCGTGTATGACTTAAATATGTAATCGCTTAATGTATTGTCCAAATCATCGCTGGATAAGGACGCCAAAATGCATTTGCCGATAGATGAGCAATAAGCGGGAGTCGTGTAGCCGACCTGCGCATATTTGGGGCCGTCGGCATATAAATCAAGCTTTTCTATATATACGGTGCTCTTTCCCTCCATCGTACCCAAATGCACGGGCATTCCCAGCTCGGAATAAAGCATGACAAGATAGGGCTTTGCCTCCACCTGAAGCTCCAAGCTGTTTATGTAATTGCTTGCAATCTCAATAAGCTTTGCGCCGCACTTGTATTTCCCGTTTGCGTCCTTTGTGGCGTAACCGCGCTTGCACAAAACCGTGAGCATACGAAAAACGGTGGATTTGTTCATTGTCAATAAATGTGACAATTCCGTAGGCCCGATACCTTCATCTGCGCAGGCGAGCGTTTCCAAAACGCTCAGAGCCTTATCCAATACGCCCAAATTATCCTGTGCCATACATTATGCCCCCTATTATTGATTTATTTTTATTATATTCCAAAAATGAATATATGCAAGCGTTTCACTCAAAGAAACAATCGTTTGACAAAAAAACGTAAGAATATCGGCTTTATGCGTAAATACTGCCTTATTCATGTTTGTATTCTTGTATATTGCGGTTTCGTTTTACCAAGAGAAACGCTTGTTTTACACAGTGAAACAGCGGTGTTGAATATTATTTTGTGCGAAAGTATAATGATTTTACAAAAATGAATTGACAGGCATAAATAAAAATAAGGAGGCTATATATGTTTAAAGCGAACGTTGGACACAGCAATTCTTCAAATGCTCTTCAGGCAGGTAAGGAGGCGGCACAATCCGCAATTAAGGGACTTGACGCAGTTAAAATGGCATTTGTCTATTGCTCCTGCGCTTATGATGTTAATCAGGTCATAGCGGGAGTAAAGCAGGCTCTGCCCGGTATACCCTGCTTGGGCAATACCTCATTTACGGGAGTTGTCGTACCCGAGGGGTATATAGGCGGCGATTGTGACTTTGTTGGCGTAATGGCATTAAGCGACCCTAATATGTCAGTCGGCGTGGCGTCAATAAAAAGAGGTGACGATCCCTTTAAAAACGGCGTTTCCTTAGCCGAGACGGCAATGAAGAAAGCTAAAAAAGACTGCGCTCCGGATTATTTTTATATGGCTGCTTCACCGGCGGAGGAGGAGTTCTACCTTAAGGGTATCAGCAGTGTTGTGGGAAGAATACCGTTTTTCGGAGGAAGCGCTGCGGATAACAGCATATCCGGAGAATGGCATCTCTTTACGGACGATAACGAATTTCAGGACGGGGCAATAGTCGCTTTCTTCTACGGCGGGCCGAAGATGACAAATTTGTTTACGGGTGCATATCGTGAGACGAACGATGTGGGTATCATCACAAAGGTAGAGGGAAACCGCGTGCTTAAAGAAATCGACGGTGTTGCCGCTACAACAAAATATAAAGAGTGGCTCGGTTGTGATAAAGAAGCTGTCAGCGGAGGAAATCTTTTGGTTACCGCTATATTATCTCCGCTTGGCGTAAAGGACAGGCTTGGTGATCTTATAGCTATTCGTCATCCCATGAACGGAAACGACGACGGCTCAATGAATATCGGCAATAATCTATCGGAAAAAACATGCGTTATTCGTATGGAGGCAACGGTGGACGAGCTGATCATCTCGGTTGAGGACACTCTTAAAAAGCTCATAGAGAAAATGCCTTCGAAGCCGCTGGCATTTCATCTGGTACACTGCGGCGGAAGAAGAGCCGGCATAGCCGATCGTATAGGTGAGGTCGCGGCAGCGGCAAAGAAGGTTGCCAAAGATGTGCCCTTTATTATGGAATTTACCTTTGGCGAATATGGCTTTGAAAGCGACAATAACAATACCTGCGGCGGCTTAATGCTGTCCTTCACAGGCTTTTATGAATAATTTTGATTGAATAAAAAGAGGTGAAATAATGAAAATGTTAATTAACGGCAAGTCCGTATCATCCCTTGATAACAAAACGCTGGACGTGTTCAACCCTGCTACCGGTAAGCTTATAGATACCGTTCCTGCTGCTACAGTTGAAGATATCAACAATGCAATTAAAGCGGCGAAGGCAGCTCAAAAGGTTTGGAATGAATTGCCGGTAAATCAAAGGGTCGATATACTTATGAAATTTATCACTTTGGTGGAGCGCGACAAAGAAAAGTTAGCGCGTACTCTGAGCGATGAAACAGGGAAACCTATTACTGAAGCGCGTGCGGAAATCGGAAATATCCCGATCGCATTTCGTGCATTTTCGGAAAAAGCAAAGCACCTTTACGGAGAAGTCGTGCCTGCGGGGTGCGAAGAAGGTCAGGAAAAAACGCTTTTGTTTACGCAAAGAGAGCCGCTTGGCGTTGTAGTGTGCATTATCCCCTTCAACTTCCCGTGCGATCTGTTTGACCAAAAGGTAGCACCGGCTTTATTATCGGGCAATTCTGCGATAGTCAAGCCGTCCACGGATAACCCGCTTACACTGTGTATGCTTACCGAATTATTAAATGAAGCCGGAGTAACACCGGGAGCAATTCAGGTTATTACAGGACGAGGCAGTGTTGTGGGAGGGGTCCTTTGCTCTCACCCTGATGTAGATCTGGTCACTCTTACCGGTTCGACCTCAGTGGGAATTGAAACGGCTAAGGTATGTGCTGAAAATCTTACGCATACGGCATTGGAGCTGGGCGGAAACGACGCTTTTATCGTCTTGAAGGACGCCGACGTTGACTTGGCAACCACAGAGCTTATCTGGGGAAGAATGTATAATACAGGGCAGGTCTGCTGTGCGTCTAAAAGGTTTTTAGTGCATCGCAGTCGTGTGGAAGAGTTTACTCAATTGGCAATAAAAAAGATAAGCGAGATAAAACAGGGTATGCCCTCAGACGAAAGCTCACGCATGGGTTGTCTGATAAGTGAAAAGGCGGCGATTGAAGTTGAAAGACAGGTATCGCTTACTGTTGAACAGGGTGGAAAGCTTCTTTTGGGCGGAAAGAGAAACGGCGCGTTTTATCAGCCTACCGTTATAGGGGACGTTCCCAAGAGTGCCGATGTGGCAAAGGATATGGAAATATTCGGGCCGGTAGTGCCGATAATAGCCTTTGATACGATTGAAGAAGCCATAGAAATAGCCAACGCTTCTATATTCGGACTTTGCGGATGCGTATTTTCCGAAAATATGAAAACAGCGTTTCGCGTAGCAAATGCTCTGGAGTGCGGAGGCGCCGTGATAAACGGAGCAAGCTTCTATCGCAGCTTTGAAATGCCCTTCGGAGGATATAAATTCTCAGGAATAGGAACGGAAGGCGTCATGAGCACATTTGATGAAATGACTCATACAAAATCCGTGGTGTTAAAAAACATTTTATAAAATCAAATAAGGTAAAATCCCCCGTAAAAAAGCGGGGGATTTTTGTGTGCGTATCAATGCAAAAGCTAAGCATAGCCATTTTGAATCTGAAAAGTAAATAATTTATTCTTTAATATATTTCGAATTCGTCGGGGGAAAATATTCTTTCCTCAAAGCTTGCGTCGGGTTGGGTAAGCTTTCCCTTGCCGCAGGGATATGCGTCTTTAAATTCACCCTCGTAAATACTGCCGTCGGGATATGTCATTTTGCCGATTCCCTCAGGGCCACAGTCCCATTCCCCCTCGTAGTAAGAGCCGTTTTGAAACTTAAAAGTACCCCTGCCTCTGTCATAACCGCTTATAAAGTCGCCTTCGTAGGTGCCATCGGAGGTTATCTCTATGCAGTGACCGTCAGCCTGCCCGTTTTTAAACTCGCCTTTTATAAGACTTCCGTCATCATATTCGGCTATACCGTTTCCGTTCGGTATGCCATTGACAGCTTCTCCCATATATCTGCCGCCGGGTATTTGTATGTATATCTCATTTATATTGTTTTCATTATCCATATTTGAATTATATCATATAATGTAAAAAAATGTTCAAATTTTATTTATGCTATGATACAATATATTATAATCATTCGAAAGAGGCGAAATAAAATGGCACAAACTGCTTTTTCAAGTGACGGATTAACATACGCTACAGCTAATATTCCCGAAAACTGGAGTGCGCGGGCAACAAAGCAAAACGGCAGATTTGGCTACGGATATCCCTTCGGCTATATTCTGGAGGCTGCTTCACAGGATAAAAGCAATGTTATAAGAGTATACTGCAACGCTCGCTACGAGGAGGATTCAACCTACCCATATCCTCAAAACACCCTTAAAACCACGCCTTACGGAAAGCTTCTGCTGCCGTTTACAAACTGCGAAAGATTTATTGATGAGCGCGCAAAGCAGTATCTTAAGGACGCTCAAAATGTAAAGCTTGTTCGCACTGACAGCTACTTTGATGACAAAGTCGACTACAACAAACAGTCAAGAAAGCTTTTTGAAGACGGCATAAAAAAATATTCTTCATCGCGCGATGTAACATACGACGGGGCGTACGATAACGCAATGATAAGAGTGTACTCGTATGAATACAAAAATTATAAGAGAATGGTTGCGATAAGCGCAAGGATTACCGCCGAAACCATGAGCGAATATATCATAACAAAAATTCCGCAGGAGCTCTTGTTTGATGCGTTTAGCGCTTCGTATGTAAAGGGTATGTACGACAGGATAAACGCAAACGGCGAAGGGATAAAGAATTATCGCACAGTGACATACTGGATAGCTAAGCAAAGGTATATGCTCGATGCAACATGCGAGAACTTTGAAGAGCTGTATAAGGGAGCTTTTAAAGAGTTCCAAAGGAGCTATAAAGAAGACAAAGGTCTTAGTAGCGAATATAAAAGACAGCAGGACATCATAGATAGCGAGAATGCAAAGAAGCGCGCAATACAGGAAAAAAAGGACGCCGAAAAGAGAAGAGCAGAGGAAGAGCGATATGAGCGTGAAAGGCAGCAGCGTGAGCGTGAAAGGCAGGCGGCAGCTGATATTCGCGAGACGCAAAGACAGACAAGCGCTATAATAAGCTCTTCATACAACAATACCTCCAGAGCGCACGATACTGCAAACAAGAGATGGAGCGAATCCTACCGCAACAGCTACACTTATGTAGATCGCTTTGGCAGCGAATACTTAGCAGACGGCAACGGCAGGTACGCCTTTACGAACGGAACACGCGTTGTGACGACGGACGATCCTTTAGGCCCGGGCTACGGCTGGGAGGAAGTAAAAAAGAAATATTGAATACGTTGAATATAAGGAGGGCTTCTTTAGCTTAGGAGCTCTTCTTTTTTGTTTTAAAGTAATAAGCGGCGTAATATTTTAAAGTTAAAGTCAGGGTTTATTCTTTTATATGTCAATTTGTGCTAAAATGAAATTAATAAGAAGAAACGGTTATAATATTAGAGATATACGGAGAAGAAGAATATGTTGGAATTACGTAACGTATCTTTTGCAGCCGAAAGCGAAAACGGCGGGAATGAAAGCAAGGAAATACTTAAAAATATCTCCTTTGCAGCACAGGAGGGCTTTGTTGCAATAACGGGGCCGAACGGCGGAGGCAAATCTACTCTTGCTAAGGTTATAGCGGGAATAAACATACCTACACAGGGTGAGATATTGCTTGACGGCGAGGATATAACGAAATATTCGGTTACAGAGAGAGCGGCAGCGGGGATAAGCTTTGCTTTTCAGCAGCCGGTTCGCTTTAAGGGAATAACGGTGCATGATTTGATAAGAATAGCGGCGGGGCGTCCCATGAGCGCACATGACGCTTGTGAATATTTGTCGCTTGTCGGGCTGTGCGCAAGAGATTATATCGAGCGCGAGGTCAATTCTTCTCTTTCGGGAGGAGAATTAAAAAGGATAGAGATTGCCACGGTGCTTGCCAGAGGAACAAAGGTATCTATTTTCGACGAGCCTGAGGCGGGAATAGACTTGTGGAGCTTTTCAAACCTTATCAATGTGTTTGAGAATTTGCATAAAGAGCTGGGCGGCACTATCATTATTATTTCGCATCAGGAAAGAATTCTTGACATTGCAGACAGGATACTTGTCATAGCCAACGGAGAAATAACGGCGGACGGAACCAGAAAAGAAATCTTACCGGAGCTATTAAAGAGTCCTTCGCAGGCTTGCAGTGTTTTAACGGATAAAATGAAGGGAGTCAAGTGATGGACAATACGCAAAAAGAGCTTCTTAAAATTATTGCGGACATGGACGAGACGCCAAAGGGCGCATATAATATCCGCTCAAACGGAGAGCTTGCCGGCAGGAATACGACCGAAAATATAAATATAGTAACAAAGACGGACAATCCCGGAATAGACATCATAATAAAGGAAAACACCGTGGGCGAAACGGTTTCGATACCCGTTATAATAAACGCCACGGGCATGAGCGACACTGTTTATAATGACTTTTATGTAGGCGAGAATGCCGACGTAATCATTGTGGCAGGCTGCGGCATAAACAACTGTGGAGAAGAGGAATCCCGACACGACGGTATACATACCTTTCACGTGGCAAAAAACGCGAAGGTAAAGTATATCGAGAAGCACTTCGGAGAGGGAGAGGGCTGCGGCGAGCGCAACATGAACCCGACGACGGTGGTCTTTCTTGAAGAGGGCGCTTATATGGAAATGGAAACGACTCAGATAGGCGGGATAGATTCGACAAAGAGAGAAACGACGGCGACAGTAAAAAAGAATGCGACGATAGTTGTACACGAAAAGATAATGACACACAAGGATCAGCACGCCGAGACCTCCTTTAGCGTTGATTTGGACGGGGAAAATTCGGGCGCAAACGTAATATCACGTTCTGTGGCAAGAGAAAATTCAGTACAGATCTTTCATTCCGACGTAAAGGGCAACAACCTGTGCAACGGTCATACGGAGTGCGACGCCATAATAATGGACAATGCAAGGGTTATAGCCATACCTATGATAACGGCAAATAATATTGACGCTTCTCTTATCCATGAGGCGGCTATAGGTAGGATAGCAGGAGAGCAGCTTATAAAGCTAATGAGTCTGGGACTTACCGAAAAGCAGGCGGAAACAGAGATCGTGAACGGCTTTTTGAAGTAAAGGGAATGCAGAGGGGGATGTGGTTTTTTGCCATTCTGACCCGGTCACATTGTAAAAGCAGGTATAAGTACAGGCGTATGGACAGCATATTTACAAGGTGACCGGGTCACCTTGCAAAAGTGCAGGCGTATGGACATCTCATTTACAGCGAATTTACATTCTGACCGGGTCACCTTGAAAAAAACCTTTCAATCAATAAAAAGGCTATAATCCGTCTTTTCATCGACGGATTATAGCCTTTAAACGTTTTAGCTGAATTCGAGTAATCCGATTACAGCATTAAGAAGAGCGATTCGAGTTTGTTCGTCTTGTGGTAAGTAATCCATTTTAGCGACGATGAGCTTTAAATCTTTTTCATAATCCAACATCTTATTATGCCTCCTTAAAGATATCCATTTATTCTGATATAATCATTTACGGCAAGCATTGTTTCTATTCTGACATCGTTTTTGTATGATAACATTTTGTCTGTTGAATACATCCACTTTCCGCTTGCACCTACAGTGTCAAGAAGTTCTTTTGCTTTGTCAATGCATTCTAACACAGTCTTGTTTGCAAGATAGCTTGTTGGATAGCCACCTACAACTGTAAGATTTGGCAGATTTTCCATAACCTCTTCGGGTGTATTCATTTCAATGAGCATTGCAAAATGCTTATCAGGCAGGTCTTTATAAAAATCAAACTGAATAGTCATAAATCCTTCGCCCTGGATAAAGCAATTGAAATCGCGTTTGTATATCTCGTCGCACATCCATTTCATATAGGGCCAATAGAATTGCCCAAATTGTTTGGGGTTCATAATTGTATGTGCAAGATTCGGTGTGTTAAATTGGAAAACGATCTCTTCCTTGCCTGTACAGGAATCTAACATTTTAAGGACATTTTCCTTCCATGAAACAGACATAGTGTTGAGAAATTCATCAAATTTCTTGCCGTATCTTCTCATTGCTACGCTCATATCCTTAATTCCTATGATACTGCCCATAAACAGCTCTTCAACAGTGTTTAAAATACCGGGGCCAAACAGCGGAGCAACACCATATTCATTCAGCATTTTATCACGAACCGCACCTTTAGATGCATTGAATTCCAACAATTCTTTTCCCGCATTTGCTATACGCAGGGCAGCGTCTTCACTGTCTTTGACATTGAAACGAGTAGGAAGTACGTTTTCATATACAAATTTTTTCATTCCTTTTTGAATGATCATATTCATTAATTCATCTAAAGGAATATTTAAAGGCTTATCCTTAAAATTCATGTGTCCTTTATTATCGTCAATATCATACACAACAGCGTCAAAGCAATCGGTAATTCTCAGTCGATTTCGTGTGCCTAAATCAAAGTATGAATCGAACTGATATCTTTCGTGATACTTATAAACGGCATCTGCCATTTTATCGTAATCGTAAAGGCATTCACTCAATTTATAGCCGGCGTCAAAAATTTTATAGGTTCTGTCGTTTGATATAAGAGGGATTCGTTTAACATTTTCACCACTTAGCGTAGAGGCTATTATATCCAGTCTTTCTTTCCTAAGAAGTGTAGGATCCTCAGGCATTGTGAAATTTTTATTGTAATTTGTCATACAACAACTCCTAAATTAGAATATTGCTGCTGCCAGAGGATAACAAATGAATATTCCGGCGGCTATGCATAATATTGTAATGCCAAGACCATATCTTAATGAATCCTTGACTAAGAACCAGTCCGTTGTTATGAATATTGCAGCCGGTCCTGATGCCGGAGGCGTCATAATTCCTATATTGCAGACTATACAAATTAACAGCGCAATTGCAACAGCACTTACCCCTAATGTAGGGATCGCTGCTATAAGAGGAACAATAATAGCATAGACCATTTGACCTGAAACAAGACAGCTCATAAAATTGGTTTGTACAAGAACCCATATCGTTACAATTGCAACTATTACGAGCCATGAGCCTGCATTTGTGAGTAAGGGTGTAAAGGTAGTTGCTAAAAATTTAGTTATTCCGGCATCTGCTGATGTAATACATGCTCCCACAGCATTCATGCAAGCAACCAGAATTATCTGAACCCAGCTGATTTTTGTAAGAGCTTTCGGGAAGTTGATGATGCTTTCACCGTCAGATTTAATCAGACATAATACGCTTACAGCTATCGCAGGAGCTATAACTAAGCCGATTTTGCTTACAAACGCCGCAATGTCCGGCACGAGGGATTTGCCAATATCCGGAAGCAGCCAAAAGAAAATAACTATCAAGTATGTAATGACAGTAATTTTGCCTTTTTTTGAAAGAGGTTCAACTGTACTTTTGATTTGTTCGACATTATAATTTTTTAATTTTGAAACATCGGGTCTAATGACAAAGCGGAAAAATGCTATCATTAATGCGAAAACAGCAAGAGTATAAGGAATGCCTACTGACATGTACTGCAAAAATGATACTGTAATACCCATATCACGGCCAATAAAGCCTATGAACATAACAGGTATGATGTGTGAGATAGGTGTTGCGCAAAAACCGAGTAATATGCAGGTTAATATACCCGAAAAAATAACCTTCGGGAACTTGTCGCCCTTTTGATATCCAAGCTGTTCGCAAAGCTCCTGAGCCATGGGTAAAAATATCAAGGCGGCAGGACCACAGTCGAGGAAAAGGCTTACAAAGTAAAACGCAAATAAATATGTAATGATGAATAACCATGGGCGACCTTCAAGGAATTTTCTTGTCATAAACCACTTGACTATTCGTACCGTTACTCCATACTCGCCCAATGCGCCATTAAGAATCATTCCAACGATAAGGAACGGTGTAAGCCAGTTACCAAAGGAGGCTTGGTAAAGAGCATTTGCTGTGGTGGCTCCTGTGCAAGCAAACAGTGCTATTGAAAGCATGCTTACCCAGTCAACACCGATGGTAATCCACATATAGACAGTCGCAACAGCCACAGCTATTACGTTGACGCCTGCACCAGTTAATCCATTAACGGCAGGAACTAATAACTTAATGAGAACAATAATTGCAGCCGCTATGCCTACATGCATAAGTTTTTTGTTTTTCATGATTTACTCCTTAAATTTAATTTACAGAAATTGAACTATAGCTATATAATCCTGTTTATAAACAGTATATCCTATATACATACAGCTGTCAAGGAAAATGTGTTTTCAAACCATACTTTCTGTTTGTAAACAGATTGAATATGTTATAATGAAAAAAGGTATAAATAATGACAATAAAACAAACAGAAATTAAAACCAATATTTTTGAAACAGCAAAAATTCTATTTTATGAGCAAGGTTTTGAAAAGACAACGTATAAACAGATTGCAGATATTTTGAAAATATCTCCCGGGTCTCTTTCATACCATTTTGAAAGTAAAAGCGAGTTGGGCAATGCGGTATATATCTCTTTTATGCAAAAAAATTACAATGATAATGTGATGAATTATTTATTAAACAAATTTGATACGTTTTCGCCGAAGTTGGCTTCCGCTATAGAAATGCGCTTGCAGCTCTATGTATTCAAAAATGATGCAAATGTTGTACGGTTTTACAAGGAATTGTTTACAGCTCAAGACATTTCAAGTACATGTAGTATGACGAGATACACTTTGCTTGATAATAAAAGCCTTGCTTTTGGTGCTAAAGAAAGCTTGTCAGCTATGAAGTATGTTGCTGCAAAAGGAGCATCTGTTGCGTTGACAAGCGCATATTTTGATGGTCTTTTAAAAGCATCATTTGAGGAGTTTGTTAACTATAAGATTTATGTTGTTTTAAGAACGATGGAATTGAAAGATGAAATGATAACGGATCTTATCAAGAAGAGTGATGAGATAACAAAAGAGATGAATATAGAAATACTTCCATATTTTGAGCTGCGGATTTCATAAGTTACTGTTTTTTTTGCAAGGTGACCGGGTCACCTTAACAAAAGAACAGCAAAATGATCCCCTTCTTCCCTTTAAC
>CAZTZO010000013.1:0-43349 GCA_964618075.1 uncultured Lachnospiraceae bacterium | reverse complement strand
CGGATTATAAGCCGAAAAAGCGTTATAAGGTGGTAGGTGAGTTTGATGCCGAAAACCGCGTAGTGTATTATGACATGACCACAGCGGAGGTTTCTGAGTTCCGCGCAGTCAAGGATTAAGACAAACGCCGCGTCGGTGGCATAGAGCCATCTGTTTGGGTAACTAAGGGATTCTCTCAAAACGCAAAAAAGCGACCATGC
This sequence comes from uncultured Lachnospiraceae bacterium, assembly GCA_964618075.1. Taxonomy (GTDB): domain Bacteria; phylum Bacillota; class Clostridia; order Eubacteriales; family Anaerofustaceae; genus CAYTMY01. The sequence goes on along the minus strand of CAZTZO010000013.1, from coordinate 43,149 downwards.
AGGAGCGTAATGTCCTTACATGGTCGCTTTCCGTTTGCCCCGCTTGAAGCTGTCACTCAAGTTTTTTTGTTAAATCCCTGTGTGAACGCTCCAAACGCCGTCCTTTTATTTTATTTTATGTTAGTAAAATAAAATAACGCAGTTTTGAGTCTTTATAATGCTTAAAAACTAAACAACCATAATTTACATACCGCTTTAAAAAAAGTATACACCTGTTAACCTCACGATGTATATTAAACATAGCGGTGAAAGTTTATTTTATTTATGATATAATTATTATATTACAAACAAATGAAAGGGAGAATATCATGGATAAAAGTGCATTTTTTAAGCTTACCTACGGGCTGTATATCGCATCGGTTGAATATGAGGGGAAAATGAACGGTTGTATTATCAACACGGCAGTGCAGACAACGAGCGAGCCCGCTACAATGAGTGCGACGATGTTAAAAACCAATCTCACAACGCAGCTTATAGACAAAAAGAAAAGCATGACAATATCTGTTATTTCTTCAGAGGCGCCGATAGATATAATCAACCATTTCGGTATGAACTCAGGCAGAGATACGGATAAATTTGCCGCAATCCATTACAACACCGACGATAATGGCAACCCTTATATGACTGAGGGAATACTCTGTGCCTTTTTATGCAATATAAGAGAAACAATTGATCTCGGCACACATCTTATGTTTTTACTCGACGTAACAAATGCGCTTACCTTTAACGATCCATCTGCGCCTCTTACCTACACCGATTACAGACAAAAAAAGAAACAGAAGCAAAACGCACAAGCTCCTTCTAATATGGTATGCTCCGTATGTCACTATGTATACGACGGTGTGGTACCCTTTGATGAGCTTCCCGACGACTGGAAGTGCCCCGTTTGCCAAATGCCCAAATCTGTATTTGTGAAAGAATAACAAAGCATGAAAAAAACATACATAACCAATCTCCAAAACCGTTCTGGGGCATTTCTTGAGGCAAGCCACATAGTTATGCGCTATTGCGGCAATATCACGCGCGTAAACTACAACAAAGCCGTTGACGAGCATTATTTGTTTTTAGATGTCGAAGCAAGTGAAGAAGTATTAAATAAAATAACAGCCGAAATGAACCAAGCCGGTATATTGGCAAACCAAAAAACCGCTCAGCGCGTTTTGCTTGTGGAGTTCAAAATAAAGGACGAATGCGGGCAGCTTGTGCCTATACTTGAGATAATCAACCGCTATATGATAAACATTACGTATCTTAATTCGGAAGAAAACGGTACGCCTTATCAATATTTTAAAATGGGTCTGCTCATTAACGAGCCTGAGGTAATAAAAAAGCTTCTCGATGAGCTTTCAACATATTGCACTACACGAATAATCGAATATGACAAGACGGAAAAAATACTTGATAACACTGTGTTTTACATCTCTTTTGCAAACGAGCTGACAAAAAAACTTAGGCTCAACAAGAAGGAAACCAATGAGCTTGTCGTAGAAACAAATAAAATAATGCAATTACTTGACGAAGGCGACAACTCCCCTTACAAGGTATTCGAATACATAGGTAAATTTGCCGATTACATTGCGGGGCATAAGGGCAGCGCATTCAATGCGCGCGTAAGTAAAATAGATTTGACAAGAGATGTATCCGTTCATATTATAGAACCTCCATGTGGCAGCAATACATATATTTTCAGCGGCAAAAACGAGCTTTTATTTATAGACAGCGGATTTACCTGCTACCGTGACGAGATGCTTGTTTTGCTTCGCTCTATGTTCAGCGATTTTGACAAAAGAAAGAAAACATGCATTATAACCCATGCAGACACAGACCATTGCGGTCTTTTAAACTTGTTCGACAATATTTACATCACTCGCAGCTCATACATGAACTTCCTCTGTGAGAACGAAAATATCCCTTCTATCAGAGAAAAAAATCCTGCTCATGCTCCGTACTGCCGAATCAGCCGAATTATAACGGCCTATGAGCCTATTGAAATAGAAAGGCTTACTGTATTTGACAACTCAAAGGAACACGATGAAGAGTTTAAGAGTCTTGCTAACCTTTCATTTTTCGATATAGATTTTGAAGTAGTGGCAGGCGCAGGGGGGCATCTTGATGGAGAGGTATTGGTAATCGTTAAAAAGCACAAGCTTATCTTCACGGGAGACGTTATAGTCAATGTGAACGGCTTTACGCCTGAGCAGCAACTGTTTAATACACTCGCACCGTATTTGATGACAAGCGTCGATATGTACCCTGAAAGGGCGCATGAATTCAGAAAAAAAGTATACAAATATATCAAGAATGAGGGCTACACGATATGTCCCGGACACGGCGCTTGTTTTAAATAAATAACGGGAAACCTAATATGAGTGATTCCCGTTAGTCTGTTTTTAATTTAAATTTCAACTCGTTATATGTCTATATTAATCAATGCACAAATTTCTTGAATATGTTGAATATCCCAACGCCGCCTAGAAATGTGCCTATAGTGCTTCCGATATTTGCAAAGACGACTACAAGCAGTATCCTTATCACCCTGTTCTTTCGCATGGACTTAAAGCTTTTCAAATCTTCGGACAAGCCTTTGAAATCCATCACGGTAGGCTTATTTATTTTGGCCTCGGCAAGTCCGGCAAACCACCCTGCCGCAAGTAACGGATTTAAAGAGGTTATTGGGGCTGCAACAAAAGCAACTAAGGCGGATATTATATTTCCTCCCGCTATCAGAGTTCCTATTAATGCAAGCGAGCCGTTGTAAAGTATCCACTTTCCTATCTGCATCAACAACGCCGAAGGGTCTTTTAATAAAGTGTAAAGCAGCATGAATAATATTAAAGCGGGTATTGCCCATGCAATAATTTTTCCGACAGGCTTAGCAGGTGGGATTTCATCTAACTCAGGAGGCGCACTGCATTCGCCTTGTTCGATTAACTTTTTTACGCCCGGAGAGTGCGCCGCTCCGACAACCGCAACTATAACTGTGCCGGGTGCGGTTATTATTTTATTTGCAATATATAAATCTCTTTCGTCAACAAGAACACTTTTAAGGCTCGGAAATTCACCGCCAAGCTCGCCCAAGGCCGCCTCAAGCATATCCTTGTCTTTAAGATTTTCAATATCCTCTTTGGAAATGTCTTCGTCCTGAGTAAGCCCGAATACAAGATTTATAATTAGCTTTATCTTTGCGCCAAATCCTATTTTTCTCCAAATACGAAGAAATGTGGTTCGTATATTCCTGTCCGCTGTGACAATATTTATATTGTTTTCTTTTGCATAAAGTGCGCTTACAAGCATCTCGTTTCCCGGAACACAGCCTACTTTATCCCCTATCCTTTTTTGATAGGAAGACAATATAAGACTGACAAGCAGAAACGCCGCTTTTTTATCCTTTATAATCTTTGTTATATCGGTATCGTCCCAGCTTTTAGGGTGTAAAAGGTTGTTAAGTCTTTCTTCATCGAGCTCAACAGTTACACTGTCAGGCTTAACGCTTTCAATAAGCTCCTTTGCCTGAGATGCGCTTTTTTCGGAAACATGAGCCGTAGCCAAAAGATAGATTTTTTTGCCGTAAGCTTTAATTACAGATACATTTTCCACACGTTTTTACCATCAACTACAGCCCGTTGTGGTTCCACAGTCCGCACATACCTTGCAGGTACCGTTTCTGTAAAGCCTCGTCGAAGAACAGTTGGCGCAGGTCTCGCCGTATATCCTGTCCATATCAGAAACGTCCTGCGGGATAGCTTCTTCATTTTCGTTATCTTTTATAATATCGGATGTGGCGATATCGTTTTCACATATTTTTTTGAAGCATTCAGGCTTCACCTGACAACGAGTAAAATCACCCAGCTCTATATCTATTATTTTGCTCAACAAATCTGCAATGCTTGCCGCGCTCTTAATATACGGATGACGGCTTACAAATCCGCTCGGCTCAAACTGCTGACCTCTGAGGAGTCTGGAAATTTCCTTGGGAGGTACGTTGTATTGAAGCATATTCGATATTGCCTTTGAAAGAGAAGCAAGAAGGCCCTTTACAACGGTACCCTCTTTGTCTGTTGAAACAAAAAGCTCCGCCATATCGCCATTTGCATAAAAGCCTATGGTTACATAAAGCTCGATATCTCCTATCTTTGCAGAATGCGTCCTGCTCATTCTCATTCCGGAGGGCCTCATTCTGTCGGGTACGCTCTTTCGGCAATTCACCGCAAAACGAAGCAGCTCATTGTAAGTATAATTCGAAAGCTCTTCCTCGCTTTTGACCCCTTCGACTCCCGTGTTCAGAGGCTGACACGCTTTACAGCCGTCTCGGTAAACTGAAATAGCTTTTATGCCAGTCGTATATGCAAGCTTATATATTTCCGAAATATCCCTTTGAGTTGCGTTTGCAGGCAGATTTACAGTCTTTGAAACAGATCCGCTTATCATAGGCGTGATAGCGGCAACCATAAGCACGTGACCTATCGGCGATATTTCGTTTGCCGTCTCGAATACCTTGCGATGCTCTTTCTTTATATAAGGACAATCCAAAAGTGTATAATGGACAAAGTAGCCGTCCGCGTCCTTTTCTAGCAGATAATCGGCGATTTTCTTCTTTTCATCGCTGTTATAGCCAAGATTCTCCAGAGCCTCCATAAGTATGGGATTCGTTATTTCCATTGTACCGCCGCCAGCAAGAGTTTTATACACGACGTGCGAGTAGAAAGGCTCGACAGAAGTCGCTCCGCAGTCCATGGCAAACGATATAGTACCTGTCGGAGCTATGACGCTTACCTGTGCGTTTCTTACGCCGTTTTCCTCCGCGCTGACGAGAGTATTCATCCATATTCTCTGCGCATAGTCCGCAAATTCTGCAAATCCTATGTTTTCCAGCAGCTTTTCATCTATTTTGAAGGGCTTGTAATTCAGGCCCTCAAATTCATCGTTTAATGCAAGAGCGCACCTCGCATGATTTCTCAAGACCCTGTTAAGCGGCTTTTTATTTATCTGATACTTCTCAAACGGGCCGACCGTCTTTGCCATTAGAGAAGATACATAATAAGAATAACCTGTCATTATCGAGCAGAGCGCTGCGGCTATATTTCTTGCCTCCTCGCTGTCATACCCGTAACCCATTACCATGATAAGCGATGCAAGGTTCGCAATTCCAAGACCCGTCGTTCTGAACATATATGTTTTTCTGGCGACGTCCTGCGTAGGGAACTGCCCCCAATATACAGACGCTTCAAGCACAAGCTGAACAAGTCCGACAACGTGAAGGTAGTCGTTTATTTTAAACAGCCTGTTTTCCTTGTCATAGAAATTATAAATATTCATCGAAGCGAGATTGCACGAGGTGTCCTCAAGGAATGCATACTCACTGCATGGATTCGTACTGTTTATTCGGTTGTACTTTGCCAATATTTTCCCGTCCTCTCCTGCCGGACAGGTATGCCATTCATTGAAGGTGTCGTCAAACTGCACTGCCGGATCCGCACATTCCCAAGCGGAACGTGTAATAAGCTCCCACAAATGCTTTACACTGACTTTTTTATCTGCCGAAGAGTCCACTCTGCCCTTGAGCGTAAACTCGGTATCGTTGTTCTCATCGAGAGAAAGAACCTTTTTCATGAAATCTTCGTTGACTCGAATGGAATTGTTACCGTTTTGACCGCTTACCGTTGAGTATGCCTCTCCGTCCATAGACGTCGAATATCCCATTTTTGCCAAGTCACGAACCTTTTGCTCTTCTTTCGCCTTCCACGTTATAAAGGTCTCTATTTCCGGATGGTCTATATCAAGAATGATCATTTTGGCTGCGCGCCTTGTCGTACCGCCTGATTTTATGGCACCTGCGTTTCTGTCAAGCCCCTTTAAGAAGCTCATAACACCTGAGGATACCCCTCCGCTCGAAAGCTTTTCGTTAGCTGCTCTCAAAGCCGAAAAATTAGTCCCGACGCCCGAACCTCCCTTAAAAAGCTTGGTTTCTGTAACGTACTGATCGCTTATGGAATGTTCTCCGATAAGCGTGTCTTTTATAGAAAGTATAAAACAAGCCGAGGCCTGAGTCCTTGTATATCTATCTTCACTCTTAACAACCTTTTTACGAGTCGCATCGTAATAGTACAGCTCGTCGTTTCCGCCCTTTATTTTATAATTGCGTTTAAGTCCGGTATTAAACCACTGCGGAGAATTGGGCGCCCACATCTGGGATAAAAAGGCAAACACAAGCTCGTCATAAAATATTTGCCATTCATTTTTATCCTTTAATATACCCTCTTCAAGAAGTGCGTCAGCCCAAAAACCCACCATTCTGTCGGCGACCTGTCTGATGCTTGTTTCGCACCCTTGTTCATTATTTACTCCGGCCTTGCGAAAGTATTTAGAGGCTATAATATTACAGGCATTCTTGGAATACCCTATAGGAAATTCAAGCTCGCGCATATCGACTATGCTTTCTCCTGTCGCCTGATTGGTTATCTTGGCGTCCACAGTTTTATACTCAAACAAGTCGTAAACCGTTTTATCCTTATCATTTTCAAGCGACTTTGTAAACCTGCGCGTCAGAAGTTGTGAAATAGAATCAATCATAGCAAACCTCAACATATTGTGTTTTATATTATTATTTATAACATCATTTAGTATATCAGAATAAATTTATTTTACAATATCAAAATGATGCATTTCTCAAATAATTAAAGAATATTATGAATTGATTGCAAAAGACGTCCTGTGTGATATACTTAAACAAATAGTTTTTAACTATTAGCGCCAGAGCCGAATATAATCAAGTCGGCTGACGAGGGTCAGGGTTATCGAAAATTCGGCGGATGCCCTGCGGTTCGTGCGGAAAGTCGTCAGATATTAGGTTAAAACACAGAGGTAACTTTGTGAACAGAGCCTTATATCTTTCCGTAATCAAATATGCATTTATAATTCACCCCGATATAATTAAGTAGGGTTTATTGTTTTATGCAATATAAAGAAACGGAGAAGATAACCATGTGCGGTATCGTCGGATACACCGGTAAAAGAGACGCTGTTAAAATCGTAATGGACGGTCTTGAAAAGCTGGAATACAGAGGCTATGACTCTGCGGGAATCGCAGTTACGACAAACGGGAAAATTGAAGTACAAAAATATGAAGGCAGACTTTCAGTCTTAAAGGAACACTTGGTAAACAAGCCGATGAGCGGACATACAGCTATCGGTCACACACGTTGGGCAAGTCACGGAGCCCCCTCCGATAAAAACGCTCACCCGCATTCGAGCGGGGACGGAGTGATAAGCATAGTACATAACGGAATAATCGAAAACTATTTAAGTCTGCGTGAAGAGCTTACACAAAAGGGCTATTCCTTTATTTCAGAAACCGATACGGAAACGGCAGCAGTTTTGATTCGCGATTTTTATAATGGCGACTTGCTTGACGCCGTGATTCAAGCGACGAAAAAGATTAAGGGGGCATACTCCATATGCGCCATATGCAGCGAAGAACCTGACAGAATAGTCACGGCAAGAAAGGACAGTCCTCTTATTGCGGGAATAGGCAAGCACGAGCAGTTCATCGCTTCCGATATACCCGCTGTGCTTGAGCACACGAGAAATATCTACCTTATAGACAACGACACCTTCTGCGATGTGACACCCGAAGAAATAAAGATATATGACGCGGATAAAAACAGGATTGAAAAAGAAGTCTTCAAGGTCACATGGAGTTCGCAAGCTGCCGCAAAGGGAGAATATAAGCATTTTATGCTCAAGGAAATATTTGAGCAGCCGGAGGCACTTAAGAACACTCTCAGAGGCAGACTAAGCGAAGAAGAAAATACCGTTAACCTGCAGGATTTCAATATGACAAAAGAAGAATTCGCTTCTTATAACAGGATTATGATAACCGCCTGCGGTACCGCATATTACGCAGGCTGCGCCGCAAAATCCATTATCGAGGAATTCAGCGGCAAACGTGTTGACTCCGAAATAGCCTCCGAATACAGATACTCCGACACGAGAACGGATGAAAAAACGCTTCTCATTGCAATAAGCCAGTCAGGAGAAACTGCCGACACTCTCGCCTCCATGCGCCTTGCCAAGCAAAAGGGAGCAAAGGTACTCGCTTTGACAAATGTCGTCGGTTCAAGCGTCGCGCGCGAAGCAGATATCGTTGTGTATACTCTTGCCGGCCCCGAAATAGCCGTAGCATCAACAAAGGCATATTCTACTCAGGTTTTATGCCTGTATCTGATTGCGTTAAAGTTCGCTTCTTATTTCGAAACCGTAAATAAGCAAAGATTTGATGAGATTAAAAATGCGTGCCTTTCGACGCCCGATTTAGCCAAGAACGCCCTGTATGATGAAGAAACCATCAAAAATATAGCCAAAGCCTTTAAAAAGAGCACAGACGCTTTTTATATAGGAAGAGGACTTGACGCAGCCATATCTCTTGAGGGCTCGTTAAAAATGAAGGAAATATCTTATATACACGCCGAAGCCTATCCGGCAGGAGAGCTTAAACACGGACCTATAGCGCTGATAGAAGAAAAAACGCCGGTCGTCGCTTTATGTACCCAAAGCGGAGAATTGAGCGAAAAGACACTCAGCAATATAAAGGAAGTAAACGCGCGAGGTGCTTATACGATAGTAGTAGCGAGAAAAACCTTCAGAGGACTGGAGGGCGAAGTGGATAAAGTCATTTATATAGACGACGCCCCCGATGCTTCTCAGGTGATACCCGCGGTAATAAAATTACAGCTTTTAGCTTATTATACCGCTGTTGAAAAGGGCTGCGACGTTGACAAACCGAGAAACCTTGCCAAATCAGTGACGATCGAATAGAGAAAACGGTTCTTATGGTTTATTATCATAAGAGCCGTTTTTTGCTTTACATCTAAAGCCTGCCAACTATTTTTTGAATATACTTAAACTAAAGCATCCTCCGTCGTCAAGCACTCCGTAGTGTTTGTTGCGGTATATAATGGCATTTTGACTTTCAAAGCCCAGAGTAACGGTGCTATCGTCATGCATGGTAAAAACGAACCAAAGCGAATCATCGGTTACTGAATCGTTCGTTTCACCGCCTATTTTTACCTTTTTCAATGCTTCGAATGCCTCTGTTATTGTCGTTTTGTCGTATGTATATGAATGTACAACTTCAGCCTTAAAATATTCCATCTTTAATGGCATATCATTATAAAAGTTATCTGCGAAGCTCTTCATTTTTTCATCGTTGTAAAAATCAAACAGAAAACTGTTCTCTTTCGCGTCCTTGTAAGCTTTAAGCTGCTCACATGTATATATCCTTGCTGTACGAATAAGCACATTTGTTGGTATTTGCGCGCCTTGAAAGCTATGTATATAAAAGCCGACGCGTGTTTTTCCGGATTGTATAGGTGATACGCGATAGTTTCTGTCGAGATTTACACTTCTTAAAACATTGCCGCTGGCATCAAGATAATCAATACTGAAAGCAACCCTTGTTACGCTAAGTCGCTTTATGCTATTTGTCATTTTGTACACGGTTTTTATGCGGTCATTACTGATTGTTTCTATGTAAACAAGCTCAAGTGCAAATGATGTATCCACGTCTGAGTCAATAGGCTCAGTATTTATATCCGACTTAATCGTTTTACCACTATTATTCTCACTATCCAAATTTTACTCCCGACAGCTTTTATTTTATAATGCAAAGAAAAACAGCATGACTATTGCATGATACCTGCGTATTGATCTGTTTTTATTCTAATTGCAGGATTAAAAGCTCCTCTGCTTTTTTCTCAGCGTTCTTTACTGCTTCGTTTAACAAAAACTCGTCAGTCACCTCGCAAGAATACATAATTTGTCTCGTTTTTATTTTGGTAAGCTTTATCTGATAAGCGTTTTTTAAATAAGCGTCGATAAAAGAAGAAACACTTAGTAAATATTTACTGTCATATATGACCATTAATATATTTTTCCCGCTCGACGAAGAAAAGACCATTTTACCTTTACAAAGCTCGATATCACTTATATCGACATAACAATTTATCCCATATTCGGCTTTGTTCGCTTTTTTATTTTCCTCATCAAGGCGAATTAATAACAACGCGAGAAGCCTTTGCTCCCATGCTTTGCCGCTTACATCTCCGCCCGACATTCCTCCCCTGTCATACTCTTTTATATAAAAGCTATGATGAGCGTCAAGCTCACCCCCCGTTAATTTTGAAAACGTGGCATACACGTCGCAAATAAAGCTATCCATTGGGTATGGAAAACTTATCGTCTTAAAGCCTTCACTCATTTGCTCCCATAAAAAAGGATCGCCGCGCAGTCCCCATAATGAGGGCTTTTTTTTAAAAATCTTATAAACACATTTTTTATTCGTAGCGAAAACTCCTTAACTCATTTAATTTGGAATCAATGCTTCTTTTAATATAAAATCTGTCGTTGGTTTAATTATAAATTATTTGTTAAAATCAGTCAAATATTAAAAAATCCTTAATGCTTGTTTAGCTTAAGGATTTTTTAACCCATATTTATTTGATCAAGCTGCCCTTTTCGATAACACCTTTAAGAGGCATATATACAAGAAATGTAACCGCTGCATTGATAAAGGATTTTAGCAAATTAAACGGCAGGAAAACCGGCAATAGCATATTTATAACGACGCTCCTGCTTACTCCCATAAATAAGGGCGTTATGAAAATATTTGCCGGAATCATTACGGCAGTCATCGAAAGCGCCCCACATACAAGCGCAACGATAAGTTTTTTTACTGAACGATTTTTTTTGTAAATTGCGGCAGATACTCCCACGAACGCACCCGTTGCTATAAAGTGCATGATTATTCCGTATAATCCGCTTGAGGAAGAAACGGTAAAGCCCTGCACTATTGCCGCTAATGCGGTTATCAGAAAACCCGCTGCCGGACCGAGTGCAAAACCTCCGATAAGAATAGGAACGTCCATTGCGTCATATTCCAAAAACGCAGCTGCCGGAATAAGAGGAAAGCGCAGAAACGGTACCATAAGCAGTACCACCGAAATTGCCGTGAACAGTGAAATAAGAACAAGTTTTTTTGTTTTAGAGCCTGACATATCAACCCTCCGTTATATTTTTCTAACGGGCGTTAATGAAAGAAAAAAACCGCTTTCATCAGCGGCATAAAAAAACATCCTCTTCCATCCGGACTGTAACCGTCGGTATCGGAATCTCACCGATTCTGCATTTGCTCGCGGACTTTACCGCCGATTGGGAATTGCACCCTGCCCTGAAGATGTTTTAATTATAACTGTATATATATCGTGTGTCAATATTCTAAGATTAAGTTTATCTCTCGTATAAAATAATAAGCTGTATTTAAAGCTCCTTATACCCGCATTCTTTATTTATGCAGAATATTGTTTTATTTTTTGTGCTCGACTCGAAAAGAACTCCTCCGCATTCGGGACATTTCTTGTCCGTGGGCTTGTTCCAGCTCATAAATTTGCAGTCGGGATATGCGCTGCAGCCATAAAACGTTCTGCCTTTTTTTGTCTTGCGTAACACCATGTCGGCTCCGCAATCGGGGCATTTGGCTTCGACCTTCTCAACGAGTGGCTTCGTGAAGCTGCATTCGGGGTAACCGGGACATGCAAGAAACTTGCCGTATCTGCCGATTTTTATAACTAAATTTCTGCCGCATTTTTCACAGACCTCATCTGTTTCCACCTCGGGAAGCTTGATCCTTGGTATATCGTCCGCCACGTCAAGCTCGCTTTTGAGCTTTTTATAAAACCCATCGACGACCTCAACCCAGTTTTCATTTCCTTCTGCGACCTTATCGAGCTCGTTTTCCATTTCAGCCGTAAATCCCACATCGACTATCTCTTCGAAATTCTCCTTCATAAGCTTAGTCACGGCTTCTCCGAGATCTGTGGGCACAAATTTCTTTTCCTCTAAAACAACATAATTACGCGCCAATATTGTGCTTATTGTCGGAGCGTATGTGCTCGGTCTGCCTATTCCAAGCTCTTCAAGAGCTTTTACAAGCGACGCCTCCGTATAACGCGCCGGCGGCTGGGTGAATTTCTGTTCGCTTATCACCTCTTTAAGTGATAGAATCTCGTCCTTTTCAAGCTCCGGAAGCATACCCTCTTCATTATTTTCATCTGCCCCATACACCTTCAAATAACCGGGGAATACAAGCTTTGAGCCTGTTGCATGAAGGGTATATTTTGAGCAGGATATATCGGCCGCCTGTGTGTCATACACTGCGCTTGACATCTGAGATGAAATAAATCTGTTATACACGAGTCTGTAGAGATTCAGCTGATCCTTGTTCAGAGAATCCGCAATCGTCGAAGGAGAAATAGTGATATCTGTGGGCCTGATCGCCTCGTGAGCGTCCTGTATTTTACCCTTCTTGCCGTAAACTCTGTCACAATGAAATTCTTTGCCGTAATTGTGTATAATATAATTCTTTGCCGCTTCTTTCGCCTCATCTGCAATACGCACGGAATCGGTTCTGATATATGTGACAAGACCAATGTGACCCTTTCCCTTTATATCAAGTCCTTCATAGAGCTGTTGGGCTATGAGCATCGTCTTTTTAGTAGACATACCAAGCTTGCGGTATGCGTCCTGCTGTAACGTGCTTGTCGTGAACGGTGCATAAGGGTTTCGCTTTTTTGCGGTTTTCTTGATTTCCTCGACCCTGTAATCGCATTTCTTAAGCTCTTGTACAATAGTCTCACTTTCAGACGCGCTGTTTATTTCGACTTTTTTGTTATTTATTTTTGTAAGATGTGCTTCAAAAATCTCGGTTTGTCCGCTTTTAAAAAGGAGAGCTTTTATATTGTAATACTCTGTAGCTACAAAATCCCTTATTTCTTCTTCCCTGTCGACTATTATTCGCGTTGCGGCGGACTGTACTCTTCCAGCAGAAAGCCCGCGCATCACCTTTTTCCATAATATCGGGCTGATTTTGTATCCGACAAGTCGGTCAAGCACTCTTCGTGCCTGCTGAGCATCAACAAGATCCATATCTATGGGACGCTTGTTATCCATGGCCTTCGTTATAGCGCTAGGCGTTATTTCATGAAATTCTATTCTGTTATTATCCTTCGTATCAAGACCGAGATAGTTCGCAAGATGATATGATATGACTTCTCCCTCGCGGTCAGGGTCTGTTGCGAGAATAACTTCATCGGCGCCCTTTGTCAGACTTTTAATCTCCTTGAGCTTTGTGGCCTTGCCCTTTATCGTCTTGTATTCGGGTATATATCCGTTTTCGACGTCTATACCTAGCTTAGAGGACGGCAGGTCTATAAGATGTCCCATAGTAGCTGTGACATTACAGCCCTCAGGCAGATATTTTCCGATTGTTTTCGCTTTTGCAGGCGATTCGACTATAACGAGCTTGTATGACATTCTTCTACCTCCGGTATGCGGCGTAAACCACTCCCATTCGTACACTTATAATTTGTTTGAGCTCCATTGCCGTAAGCAGAGCGCTCAGCTTAGAGGCTGAAACATTCAGGCTTTCGGCAAGAGCGTCGGGAGTCTGCACTCCGCTGACTATCTTACTCATCAGCGCGTTTTCTTCTTGCGTCAGTTCAGTTGGCTTTACAGAGGCTGACGCTTTTATCGGTCTTAATACGCTGAAAAGGTCTTCTAATATGTCGTTGGCGCATGATACAGGCTTAGCGCCGTCCTTGATAAGCTTGTTCGTACCCTCCGACATTTCACTTGTAATGTTGCCGGGCACTGCATATACCTCTCGTCCCTGTTCCAGGGCACAGCGCGCCGTTATTAACGACCCGCTTTTTAATCCCGCCTCTATCACCAATGTACCATACGATAGAGCACTTATGATTCTGTTTCGGCGCGGAAAATTGTAGCTCATTGGCGGTGTGTCAGGAAGAAACTCGCTTAATATCATGCCGCCTGTATCAAGTATTTCCTCATATACAAACTTATTTGCCTTCGGGTATATATGATTAGTACCGTTGCCCAACACTGCAATTGTCGGATTAGAGGCATCGCACGCTCCTTTATGAGAATACGAATCTATCCCGTAAGCAAGCCCGCTTATCACTATTATACCGCTTGAAGCAAGCTGCTTTGAAAGCGCGTATGCACATTGCCTGCCGTATTCTGTAGCCTTTCTGGAGCCTACGACCGATATACACACACTTGGCGAAGCAAACAAATTTGAGCCCTTGTAAAACAAATATGAGGGAGGATCGTATATTTCGCGAAGCATATCCGGATAAGCTTCATCCTCATAAAGAATATACTTGTCGGAATTTTCTTCACATTTTTCGATTTGCTCCTGAGCAAATTTGAGGTTCTTATCATTTGCAAGACTATGCTGCGTCTTGATACTCACTCCCTCAATGCTCTTAAAAACTTCCTCTTCGCGTTCCTGATAAACTCTTTGTGCGTCTCCGAAATAATCTATTAGCTTTTTAATAGAAGCGTCGGAAGCTTTACACTGATGCTTCATCCAAAGATAATATATAAGATTACGATTCATTTTAAACCTCCGTAAATATCTCTTATATATATCTTTACGCGTAAACCGAAAAACTCCTTTTTATTTGTTACAGTTTTTTATAATAATTGTTTTTCATGCGCTGTGCAAGCTATTTATATTAATTTTCACTTTAAAAACGTAATCAAACCATACATATTCATATTGAATGATGCATATACGCCCATATATTGTCGTCATTTTTGTATTCCTGCTTATATAATTCGGGAATGTTCGGTCTGTATACTTTTATTGCTCCCTGTATAAGCTTTATATCAACGCTTGAAAAATCTCTTCGATATTCTCCGTCGACAGTCCACGGGATATCCTCCTCGATTTCCATACGCACGTTATCGGAATGGAATACCTTAATATACTGCATATTGTATTCCTGTAGGGCAACGTCGGTAAGTATTTTTATCATATTGCCGGGTTTATTCGGTTTTTTAACAAGAACGACCTCAAATAACCCGTCGTCCGTTTTTACCACGCCCTCACGCATCCTTATAAGCCCTCCGACAGACAATACGTTTGAGACGGCGCCCAGAATATATTCATCACTGAAGGTTTCCCCGTTTGCGATAACCTTCATCTTATATGAACGAAGCTCCGGTATGCTGCGCAGTGCTCCCATAAAATATGCTGGGTAACCAAAGAGATTTTTTAAAGCCTGCGGAGTATCATAAGAAGAATCCGTAAATATCCCAAAGGATACTGCCGTGGCAAAGCATATATCGTCTATCATCCCAACGTCCAGACTGCTGATTTTGCCTGTTACGCCAACGAGCGCTGCCTCAAGCATATCTCTTGGAAGTCCTATTGCGTCCACAAGCTGATTTGTTGTGCCGGCGGGAATACACACAAGAGCAGGTCTGTTTTCCTCAGGTATTTTCATAAGTCCGCTTATGACCTCGTTTATAGTACCATCGCCTCCCCATGCTGCTACGGTATCGTAGTCTGCGCCCATTTTACACACAGCCTCCATAGCGTCATATTTACATTTTGTCTTATATATGTCTATGTAATAACCTATGGACAACAGCTGAGTCATGTCTTTATCCTTAGCCTTAAGCAATGTGACGCCGGCAGCCGGATTCTTTATGAGCAAAAGTTTCTTTTTCATAATATTTACCTTACAAACATACTTATATTTCAGATAATTTTATCACAAGCAAACTTTCAAAGCAACGCAAGGCATACCCACGCACCTTTTTAATATTATATCATTCCCACTAAACCTTTTTTTTAAATGTCTGGATTTGTCGAACAAGGTTGAAATGTTTATTTTTTATTGATATAGTATTTTATGTGAAAATTATGAACAGCATTTATAACAATAAAACAACACCCTACAAAAATATTATATTCAGACTGGCTCAAATAATAATCGCAGGCATACTTATTATAAATATTTTCCCTGCTTTTTATCTTGCCTTTCCCTGCAAGGGATATTTGAAATCAAGCTCACCCCAAGTAATCGTATACGACGAAAACTTCAGCGAAGTCGGCACTCTGTACAGAGGAATGCAGGTTATATCTTCTTCAAAGATAGTTAACAGCTCTACGGGCGAGATATTCGTAAAAATAAAGACAGACGACAACAAATACTACGTACATGAAGAGCAGTTTACGACGGATATTAAAAAAGCGGCAGAAGAAAAAGAAATGTATGTGCGAACACCGGTTACCGTTTATGAGGAATATGACTCCTGTAAAATACTTACAATGGCAAAAAAAGGAACACAGCTTGATATAGTTGATTTTGATTACTTCAAAAACGGCGTGGTTAACATGTATACAGTCAAGCTGGGGGATAAAACTTGCTACGTAATCGGAAAATATCTTGTAAATACGCTTGAAGACGCTCTATTAAATTACGACGAAGCCGGTAGTTATTTATTACATGCTCAAAGAACTGATATGTACGGAGGAGGAAATGCAGGCGACTGCGATTACTATCCATACGAAAAGCCTTCCTTTGAGGACAACGTAATGCCATACCCCGCAAATTGTCTGTATCTGTGCGCTTATGTAATGGACAATGTAGACAGTTATATTGAGATAGCAAAAAACAGCGGTATAAATGCATTTGTAGTCGATATAAAAGACGAGCTTACACCTGCCTTTCCCGCAGAGACTTACAAAACATACTCTCCAACAAACTATGCAAACGCTTACAATTCGTATGAATCATACAAGGCGTCTGTAAAGAAGCTCAAGGACGCAGGGTTCTATATTATCGGCAGGATAACGGCATTCAAGGATACCTATTATGTAACGGATCATCCCGAAAACGCTATATGTGCTTTTGACGGTCTGACTCCTTATAAGCATCTCGGCTCATATTGGCCCAGCGCATTTTCAAGAAACGTATGGCAGTACAACGTTTCTCTTGCCGAAGAAGCAGTAAAGGAAATGGGATTTAATGAAATACAGTTCGATTACGCCAGATTTCCCGATTTTCTCGAAGAGGACGAACAAGCGGGCTTGGTCGATATAAAAAATACATACAGCGAATCAAAAGTGCAGGCACTGCAAGCCTTCGTTATGTATGCGTGCGATAGACTCCATACCCTTGGTGCTTACGTTTCTGTAGATGTATTCGGAGAATGCGCTTACGACTACGTAACCGCATACGGACAGTACTGGCCGGCATTATCCAATGTTGCGGATGTAATAAGCGCCATGCCATACCCCGACCATTTCAACAAGCATGAATTCGGTATATCCGATATCGTTTGGACGGTTCCCTATGAGCTTATGTATAACTGGGCGTCATGTGCATCTCAGCGTCAAACTGAGATACCCACACCTGCGATAGCCAGAACGTGGATACAGGCATACGACGCAATAGAATATCCTTATAATTACTACGGCAGACAACAAATAATCGATCAAATAAATGCCCTAAACGACGCTTCTCTTACAGGCGGCTTTATGCCGTGGAACGCCGCAAGCGACATTGACAAATATATTGACATAATGGGCTTATAAAGTCATTTCTTTTTATTAAAACTCACAACTGTGTTTATATACGATGTATTATTTGGTATAATAACAGAGTTAATACTCCGGCGGAGGATAAAAATGAATAAGAAATTAAAAATAATAGCAGTAATAGCTTTAGTGGCGTGCGCCTTCTTATCACTGACAGGCTGCTCCTATAAAAAGCACTCGAAAAAATACAGCGATATGGTGGGCGATTGGCTTTTGGACTGTACCTACGTTGACGCCAAGCCTTTAGCGAAGGACGCAAATACAGTCAGCTTTGTGCACTTTGACTCTAACAAGTCAGGCAAATTCACAGTCATGACGAAAACTCCCGTAGCAGGCGCTGTAGCAAACGCAGACGGTGAGATCCCTTACACGGTATCCTCGAAGGAAACCTCCTTTACATTAGAGGTGTCGACGGGTGAAATTAAAATAAAAACAGATGACTCAAAGACTACCGATTACACCTTTGAAGTCGACGTAGCGGCAGGGAATATCCACCTTTACAACAAGGTTGAGCAAAACGGCACGACAACAGTTTATCACTATATTTACAGAGCCTACCTTGATACGGAGGTTCCCGAAAGCACAGCTACGACTAATAACACAACTAACAATACCGACACTCAGAATACGGCTAAGTAGCATGGACGAAAGAAACAGAATACTTGCGAGGGGATTAGTCGAAAACTCCTGCAAGATAAAACAAAATGAAAAAGTACTCGTCACGGCAAACGGCTTTGAGGCTGCCGAGCTTGTGCGTGAAATCGTTAAGTGCATATATGAAAAGGGCGCCTATCCGTACGTAAGACTTTCCGACTCTTCAATAACGCGCGAGGTGCTAAAAAACGCAAATGAGGATATGCTCAAGATTCAAAACGACTGTGAGCTTTACATGATGAAGCAAATGGACGCGTATATCGCAATAAGCGCTTCGGACAATACCTATGAGCTTTCTGACGTACCCACAGAAAAGCTGAGCCTTTATTCAAAGATCATGGAGCCTGCATTTAATCAAAGAGTATCTTTTACAAAGTGGGTCATACTTCGCTACCCCAACGCCAGCGGCGCTCAGGCTGCAAAGATGAGCAAGGAAGCCTTCAGAGAATACTTTTACAACGTATGCTGTCTTGATTACTCCAAAATGGACGAAGCCATGCAGCCTCTTAAAGAGCTTATGGAAAAAACAGACAAGGTGCGTATCACAGGCGAAGGCACAGATCTATGTTTTTCAATAAAGGGCTTGCCTGCAATAAAATGCTCGGGAGAATCCAATATACCCGACGGAGAGCTCTTTACGGCACCCGTAAAAACAAGCGTAAACGGATATATTACCTTTAACACACCTTCTTTAGAGCAGGGATACGTTTTCGAAAACATACGCTTCGTATTTAAAGACGGCAAAATAACCGAAGCGACCTGCAACCAAACGAAAAGAATAAACGAAATACTCGATATTGACGAAGGAGCAAGGTATATCGGAGAATTTTCCTTCGGGCTTAATCCTTACATTACCTTCCCCATGCTCGACACTCTTTTTGATGAAAAAATCGCCGGCTCTTTTCACTTCACACCGGGATGCGCATATGACGAGTGCGACAACGGGAACAAAAGCGCACTGCACTGGGATCTTGTCAATATTCAAACAGAGGCTTACGGCGGCGGAACGATATACTTTGACGATGTAGCTATAAGAGAAAACGGCAGATTTGTTCTGCCTCAGCTTGAGGGTTTAAACCCTGAAAATCTTAAATAAATAAAAAATAGTAAGCACATAAAAAACAGATATGAAAAATTCATATCTGTTTTTATATTTGAATTCGCCTGTAGCCTTCCAAGTCGCTTGGTAATTGCAATTTCCCCGCAATAAGCTCCTCTTTTTGCGCCTTTGTCATTCTTTTTATTCTGTATTCCAATACCGACGCATTGGCTCGTCCATAGGTGGCCCACAACGCCTGTGCGCTCGTCACAGCATGTGACATAGTATATTTTGCGCAGCGCGAATTTTTAGTCATATGCTCGTTTAAGCGCCTTTTAAAATCCTTTGTTATACCCGTGTAAAGCGAGCCGTCCTCACAGCGCAGTATATAAATATAATACTCCTCTTTGTCCTTTGTAATATCCCCCATCATAGTCCTTAAATTACCATTGAGCCGTAGGTTATGAGAAATGCGGCAGAAATATATGTAAGCATAACAAGAAAATGCTTTGTAAATATCGACTGCGTCTTGTGAAAACGTACGGTATATAATATACAATCCGATATAAAGAAAAGAATGGCACCGATAAGTATACAGACGGCTCCGAGAGTATTATGGCTCATCACAAGTATAATGCCGCAGATATTCATTGAAGCGTTTGTCAGCATATATGCCACCATTGGGATAAAAAGCTTTTTCGGGATATGCCCTTTAAGACAGCGAAACAATATGATGAGAATAACCGCATACAGCGCCGCCGCAACACAAATAACAGGCCAAGACAGCTTAGACGAGTCAAAATATGCGCTGTAGCTGACTATCAGACATAAATGACCTAAGCCAAAGCACACGCCTCCGAGCGCAAAGAGGCCATTGATCATAAGTGCAACATCTCCTAACAGGCTGAAAAACAAAAATGCAATCAAAAAGTAATTCAGTGTGTAAGAAGCGCTTATATAGTATAAAGCAAGCGTTATTATTATGAACGGTTTCGTTGCGCTTCGCAGCTTTGTGTTATTTTTATAGCTCGCATAAAGGTGTATGATACTTACTATACAAAATGCAGCTAAAAATAAATTCTTCATGCCTTGACTCCTTATTGTTATTGTAGCTTATAAACGTAAATATTTCAACCACTTTCAAAGCACAGCTTATCCCTCACACCTAAAACAATTCGTTATAACATAAGCTATCTTCTCTTTAAACTGCTCA
The DNA here is from genome assembly GCA_964618075.1 of uncultured Lachnospiraceae bacterium. Taxonomy (GTDB): domain Bacteria; phylum Bacillota; class Clostridia; order Eubacteriales; family Anaerofustaceae; genus CAYTMY01. Next base: position 22,776 of record CAZTZO010000013.1, on the reverse strand, counting down.
ATGAAAATGTTATAATTTAGCTCTAAACAATCAACACGGAGAAGAAAATGGAAAATAAAACCGTTCGCACACGTTTTGCGCCCAGTCCGACGGGCTATATGCACATAGGCAACCTTCGTACAGCGCTTTATTCATATCTTTACGCCAGAGCCAACAACGGCAAGTTTATACTCAGAATCGAGGATACCGACCAAAACAGATATGTTGAGAATGCTGTTGATGTAATATATTCAACTCTCTCAAAGGCAGGCATTTCACACGATGAAGGGCCCGACGTAGGCGGAAATTACGGCCCGTATGTACAGAGCGAAAGGAGCGAAATATACAAGGAATACGCTCTTAAGCTCGTGGAAAAGGGTTTTGCTTATTACTGCTTCTGTGACAGAGAGGAGCCTACGCAAGAAGTAATAAACGAAGCACACCTCGGATACGACAGAAAATGCAGAAACATACCTGTTGAAACGGCAAAGGAAAGAGCGAAGAGCGAGCCGTATGTAATTAGGCAAAAAATGCCCCTTGAGGGAACTACAACATATAACGACGCTGTTTTCGGAGAAATCTCGGTAGACAACGAACAGCTCGACGACCAGGTGCTTTTAAAGCGCGACGGTATGCCCACATACAACTTTGCGAACGTCATAGACGACCACCTTATGGGAATAACGCACATTTTCAGAGGGACGGAATATATAGTGTCTACGCCAAAATACAAGCTCTTGTACGAGGCTTTTGGATGGCAGGTGCCTGTTTTCGTGCATCTTCCCCTTATTATGGGACAAAATGAGGACGGGAGTATATCGAAGCTGTCAAAACGTCATGGAGCAACGGGCTTTGAGCAGCTTATTGAAATGGGCTACCTACCCGAAGCAATAGTAAATTATGTCGCTCTTCTCGGCTGGAGCCCTAAACAAAATACGGAAATTTTCTCTTTGAGCGAGCTTGAAAAGCTTTTTAATATCGAAGCAATAGGTAAAAGCGAATCCGTATTTGATTATGTAAAGCTTGACTGGATAAACGCTCAGTACATATCGGCAATGGACGACGACGAATTTCAAGTTAAGGCAATTTCGTTTACGAAGGACTTGGGCGAATTAAAGGATAAATGGCCAAGCATAGCGAAAATACTAAAGACAAGACTTTCAAGGCTTGACGAGATAAACGACAAAATATCGTTTTTATTTAACGTTTCATCGTATGATAAAGAGCTTTATATAAATAAAAAGAACAAAACCGATATTGAAAAATCGCTTAATGTCCTCATTGATATGAAGGATATCCTAAATCAAATTGACTCATGGGACAATACCTCTTTGTTTGCTGCCGCCGAAAAGTACGCAAAGGAAAACGGCTTCAAGGTCGGATATGTCATGTGGCCTGTCAGGATTGCAGTGTCCGGCTTAAGCGCAACCCCCGGAGGAGCAACGGAAATAATGGAAATCATCGGCAAGGAAGAAAGCCTTAAACGCATAAACTACGCTATAATCCTGCTCGAAGAATAGCTAAATACATAAGAAAAAATAAAGTGTTACTTTTATTCACCTCAAACCCTTGCAAATCATGCTTTTTATAAGTATAATTTTAATGCTGTGGCCCCTTGGTCAAGCGGTTAAGACATCGCCCTCTCACGGCGATTACAGGGGTTCGAATCCCCTAGGGGTCACCAGAAACGCTTTGCTAAACGCAAAGCTCAGTGAATAATGAATATTGAAGAATGCATAATTAAGAATAATAAGGGCAGACCTTAGCGTTTCTGTATTATCGCGAAAGCACGAAGCAAGCAAAAGCTTGCTTTTTTATTTGCCGACGCTCGCGATATAAGCGGCTTTCCCGCAGATCTCACTATTCAGTATTCATTTTTCATTATTCATTAAAAAATCCTCCAATGAAAGAAAATACTTGCTTCTTTTCTAATACTGCAATATCGTTAATAAGTAAGTGACATCTTTTTTATAGTAAGCACAAAACAAAAAAAACCATATTCCCATTTATAAATAAAATACTTTAACACAGAAAATGAGTATAAATAAAAAAGGATAAATAAATACATAAAATGGATATAAAGCTAAACTACATCGAAAGCGGCGACGGTTTTAACCTCGTGCTATTGCACGGCAACGGAGAATCCTGCGAGTATTTCAACAATCAAATACCCTTTTTCTCAAAATATTTTCATGTCATTGCTCCGGACACTCGTGGGCATGGTAAAAGTGAAAGGGGAAATTCTTTGTTTACTCTCGAACAGTTTGCTCTAGATTTAAAGGACTTTTTAGATGAGCGCGAATTAAAGGAAATATATCTTTTAGGCTTTTCCGACGGAGCAAATATCGCCTTGCTTTTTTCGTTAAAATTTCCGCAGTATGTTAAAAAGCTTATTATAAACGGTGCAAACCTTTATCCGAAGGGTATGAAGAAAACAACGCTTCTTGCTGTTTATTTTGACTTTGCCCTAGCTTCTTTTATTGCTCTATTTGACAAAAGGGCAGTTCGAAAAAAAGAAATGCTTGACTTGATGACTGGGCAGCCGAATATATCAACGGTAGAATTGAAAAAAATTAACATACCCACCCTTGTCATTGCGGGAACAAATGATATGATAAAAGACAGCCATACCGAACTGATAGCAAGCTCTATCCCGCTAGCAAGAAAGATTATTATTCAAGGCAATCATTTTATAGCAAAACAAAACAGCGAAACATTCAACGCGGCGGTATACGCTTTTTTAATGGAGAATTAGTTAAAAATATTATAATATTATCTTTCATACGCGTATAGCTGTGAAAATTCTTCTATAACAAAATATCTCATTTCCGCAATACAGATATCCGCATCATTACTATAGCGCGCGGTGATTTTCAATACGGTTTCATTTTGTTTTAAATGCAGCATATCCGCGTATTTGTACGGACATGATATTGCCTCCATGATAATTTTCTTTTTCATTGAATGCGGAGGATAGAGTGTTTCTAAAAGACTGTTGAAGGAGGACAGCTCAAGCTTATCCGGCTCGGGGAAAGCATTAGGTCGATCACCTAAAATAAAGTTTTCACAAACAGCCACGGGTGTTTCGTCGTATTTGTATACCAGAGCGTATTGTAATCTGCTGGGAAACCGATCCTCCGTTTTTTCAATCGAATAGCTTATGAGCTTAAAATTGTCACAAAATTTAAAGATTTCGCTCGGATTGAATTTCATAACATACTCTGTCTGATGCGGCTGTGAGATGAAATTCCCGACTCTGGGAGTCGTCACAATGTATCCCTCATTTGCAAGTATCTGCAAACTTTTGGCAATGGTCGTTTTGCTGATATTATAAATATCCAACAGCTCCGTTTCAGACGGCAACCGTTCACCCGGCTTCATTTCGCCCGAAATTATTTTATTCTTTATATCCTTCACAAAAGCGGAATATAGTTTTGTGTCCATTATTATTCTCCTACAATTCGGTAGCGCTCGCCCATCATGTATATATCCTCCAAGCCTACCAACCGATGAGTGCTGTCTGATATTTTTTTCTGAATATGCATCATGGGATAACCAATCGGTATCTTCAGTATGCCGCTTATATCCTCATTTGCATTGCATACGCAAATTACCACGCTGTTTTCCGTGGACTGTTCATCGCTATTTATATAGTGTAATTCTTTTTCCATAACAGGTCTTTTTGCGTCATAACGGATATATTTTATACTGTAGCCGACGGTTTGGTTTTCTCTCATAAAAAAACTTTTTGTCTCGATTATTTTATCTGCTCTGTTTAACTGCATGATCTCTGTTAATCGCTTAGTTGGATTTATGATCTGCGCGCCGATAAGTCTTTTCTCGTTTTCATCTCTGCCGCCGGTTTTCAGAACGAATTCATCCGTCTTTGCTTTGCTTACAAAATTGCCTTTCCCCTGTACCGCAAAAATATATCCCTGAGCGATAAGCACCGACAAAGCCTTACGCGCCGTCACCCTGCTTGTTTCATAAGCACTGCTCAGTTGATTTTCTGAAGGCAGCATATCGCCCTCTTTTAAAATTCCCTTTTTTATCCTTTCTCTTAAATCTTCGACGATTATATGATACTTGGATAATTTATTGATCGCCATATTTTGAATTCATCCAATCGTTGCATTTTGCTACGCCGACTTCGGCAGATTTCGTTGCATAGTCAGCACCGATATAGCTGCACATTTCCTCCGACATGGATAACCCACCAAGCAGAATTTTTACCTCCTGCCTTAAATAATTGGTTTTGAGCATATCAACGGTTTCTTTCATGTGCTGTATCGAATTTGTGATAATTCCGCTCATTGCCAAAATATCCGGCTTTGTATGAAGTATCTGATCGAAGATTGTTTGAGAATCGACGTCCACTCCCAAGTCGATCACGCGATATTTTTCTGTTTTTGCTAAATTGACAAAGATATCCTTTCCGATATCATGGACGTCTCCTTCAACCGTACAAATAAGGATCGTTCCCCTCGTATGTGCTTCCTCTGTTGAATTTAAGTCAAGCTGCAATTCACCAAGGCTCAGAACCTGACGGTAAATATACCCTGCCATGATCAAGTCGGCTATATAACAGTCATCTGCTTCATACATAACGCCGATTCGGTACATCCCCTCATTGAGCCATTTCATGATCGTCTTGACTGAAATCCCCATTAAAAGCGATTCCTTTACCAAGGATAAGGTAAGCTCATCGTCAAAGCTGGAAACTGCATCGATAATTTTTTCTTCCATAAATTTCTCCATGATATTTATACAATGATTATACCATATTTAGCTTTTATATGTAAAAGGTATAAAATAATATATTTTTTAATTGACATTATATTTCAATAGTGTTATTCTTATCATGTAAATGGTAGTTGATGATATAGCGCGCAATTGATTCAACTTCAAGCCAATATTTAGGAGGTTTTGATTTGGAAGAAAAAAATCTGTTTGATGAACGCAAAGCATTATTTAACAATGCGCTGAACATCAAGCACAATAAACGAACTCCGTTATTCTCCAACTTCTGGACATGGAAAATACTGGATTCAGAGTATACACTTAGGGAAGCATTGTTTGATTATAATATTATGGAGCGTATCGTATGCGAGTTTCATGAGCGTTATCAGTTTGATTCATACATGGATCTGGGCACGCGAAATCCAATGAAAATCGCAAAAGCACTGGGAGCGGGAGCACATCAGATCGATGACATCAACGAAGCTATTGTTGTAGACGACCATAAATTGATGGAAAGAGAAGAATATTCAGAGATGAGTCAAAATCTCATACCTTTTTTATGGCAGAATATTTTTGCTCGCTTTGCCAAGGATATCACTCTTCAAAAGCTTCGCGATGGTTGTCTTGAAACAGTTGATTACGGTAATTATACCGCAAAAATAAACACAAAATTTATTGACGAATATAAAGTTCCATTGATCAGCGCGCAGCCTGCATTTCTTCCTTTTGAATATTTTTTCAGCAGCTACAGAGGAATTAAGGAATTATCGATCGACTTAAGAAAGTGCAAGCCTCAGCTGTTAGATACTTCCGATGCAATTTTCAACACTTTGGTATTTCCCACAATGCAGCAATTGATGAATACCGAAGGTCTGACTACCATATGCGATTCGATCTTTGTAATGCTCGGGCACAGCATATTGAGCGAAAAGCAGTTCGAGGAATTTTATTGGCCGCACCTTAAACGCTGTATTGATATTGCCGATGAGCACAACAAGTCGCTGTTACTATTCTGTGAAAGCACTATGCTTCGTTTCACGGACTTTTTCAAGGATATCCCGAAGGGCGTGCTCTTTATCCACTTGGAACAGGATAATATATTCGAGCTTAAAAAGAAGCTGCCCAACATATGCTTCATGGGAGGGATGACCTCGGATTTACTCGGAAACGGCACAAGCGCACAATGCGTCAACTATGCCAGGAAGCTCATAGACGAGCTGGGCGACGGATTTGTTTTCAGCACGAATAAAATGATTTCATTCCGCAATGACTGCAAGCGTGAGAATCTTCTTGCCGTCTGTGATTTTGTAAGGAACTATGAACATTGAGGAGGTCGCTATGGATATGAATCAAAAAGTATCGTTTGATTTTCCCGAAGGATTTCAACAGGCAATGGATTGCTGCGTTGACTTCTTGCCAAAAGAAGCTCGACAGGAATTCTTGATCGGTCTGATCATCTCTACATTACTTATGTAAATGCTATTTGTATTTAAAATATTGAATACTTATATCCTACTGAGCTTACGCTAAAAACAAAGCAGGCATACTTAAAAATGTATGCCTGCTTTGTTTAATAAAAGTATTTATTCTCTTGTAAATTCTGTGTTGCTGCAGCTGGGGCAAGGCGGCAATTTATCGCCGTCTGCGTCAAGCGTGACCATTTGACCGCAGTTCGTGCATTTATACTTTCCGGCTCCGGGCTGTTCTCCTGTCTTTGCCATTTATGTTCTCCTTTCATGGTTTGTGACTTTAAATATATTGCCCTTTATTGCCGGCTTTATACCCGTCGCCCATGAAAAAAGATAAATTTAATTTCTGTTTCTGCCCAAGATTCTTAAAACATAAACAAATATATTTATAAAATCGAGATAGAGCTGGAGCGCACCGAATATTGATGACTTTTCAGCAAGATCGGAATCCGTTGCATATTGATTGTAGAAATATTTAAGCTTCTGCATATCAAACGCCGTATAACCTGTAAATATTATTATACCGATAAAGCACGCAATTCTCGTATATGCTTCAAGATTTATAAACATCGAGATTACCCAGAACAATGCCAAAAAGATCAGGCCCGTGAATAATATAGTGCGTATTCTCGATAAATCCGCCTTTGTAAAATAACCGAGAAGCGCCATAGCCCCGAATAATACGGACGTCACGCCGAACGCCAGAACCATTGTAGACATATCATAAAGTGCAAAGAATGCGCTGAACATGATTCCATTTAATGCGGCGTACACGAAGAACAAAGTCCTCGCCTTCTCCACGCTCATTTCGTTTATTTTCCTTGAAAGCCTTACAACGATAACTATTTCGGCTATCAACAGAATAAAGGGTAAAGCAGGTATTGAAAATACATAATTGATCAACCCTGTCGCGTTCAAAAAACCTGCAATGGCAAAGGTAAGCAATAAACCAAGGAACATCCAGAAGAAGGTTTTCGAAATATACTTATTTAAGGTAATTATCTCTTCTCCGTATTCATTGTGTTGATTTTCGCCGTTGTTTTGCATTTGATAATTTTTGTTAAACTCACTCATTTTGTCTCTTTCCTTTTTTAACGTACTTATATTATTTATTTGGCGTTCGTTTCGCCGCTTTTATTTCACCGTCACATTAAGATTTTTATCGACGGTTACTTGATATGTCTTTGTTTCATCGTTCACTTCGTCAGGCTCCCATGAGCGTGAGTATGTAAACACAATATTGGTTTGACCTTCCTTTACACCTGCGATAGTAAAGGTGTATTTCCCGCCAACGCCTGTTTTGTTGTCTGCTGAAGCGTCCTGCTTGTACTCTACCCCGATTGACACGATACCCTCATTATCTGCTTTTGCCGTCCATTCATAGCCTGTTGTGGGATTGCCCTCTATTTCAATTACGGCATTCTCATTTTTTTTACTTTTACATCCGACCAGTGACAGCGCAACTGCCAGTACACATAATAAGCAAATAGTTTTTTTCATAAGCTACTCCTTTTCTTAGAGCATAAAGCTCTGCAATTATATATTTTTAATCAAAATACCAGCTTATATGCTCTTCTTCATTGTTTTCAAGCCAATACAGAGAAATATTATCCATCTTAAACGAAACAGGAACAGAAGTATCGGAGGAATCAAGCGTATATTTAAGATTTACTGTCGCCTTCTTGCCAATGTCAAGTGAATCTACTCCTGCGTACATTGCATATAAGCGTTCGCCCTTATTATTTAGAAGATTTACGGAAAAATATATACCCGTATATGCTCTGTCGCTCGTATTATATATATCAAAGGAAAGCGTTGATACTTCTTTGTCGGCTTTAAATTCAAAGGCTGAAAAGACAATGAAATTCGCGAAAAAATCCTCATCGTATTTCATAAGAGTCGATTCGGCATTAACTACGTTATCCGCCTGCGTACGTGGCTGTATCCACAAAGAAGAAGCGTCCTCGTTTGAGGATACATCATAAATAATATATGACTTTGAGCTATTGTTATACGCCTCGTTTACGACTGAGTCCGGAATAAAGCTAAGTGTACTCGTTTTGGCTTCAGGGTATTCGATTTCGTCCGTAGGCGCATCATTCTTGTCCGATGAAGATCTGTTCTTTAAAATAATGCCGTCAAAAATATCGGTATATCTGTAAATGAGCAGAACTATTCCCGCCAAAATAAGAATTGCCGCAAGAATTTTTATACCGATACCGCTTTTTTCCTTCTTCATGATCCTCACCGTAGTCATACCCTTTGAAGGGTCTGTTATAAATTTAACATGATATGCATGAAAAATCAATTAAAGCAGGATTAGATAATGCTTTAATCGTACATAAATCGCCATTTTAGGCTATAATCAATATATAAAATATTTTTTTCGCAGGCAGGAGGAAATATCATGCTTAATGAAAACGACAAATATTGCTTTAGATATGTATGCGACAAATACCCAAAGTGCATGAGAGCGCGCGGCAAAGGCTGCTGTATAGACAGCGATTATGAACTCAAGATAGTCAAAGATGATGAGTGCTGTGATAAAAACGGATATGCAATGTTCATTGAGAACGCTTAAAAAGAAAAAAACACAACCCAAAAGGGAGCCGAATAATCGGCTCCCTTTTGGGTCAAATAAGGAAGTAATCGAAAAACCGTAATTAGGTTATGTGCTTTTTTACCAGTCGAGTCCTGCGTCCTGACGTATTTTCTTTGCCATAGGCGTCATTGTACCGTATTGGTATTCCTCCAACTGTTTTACAAGCTCGGGATCTGTGTTATCCTGTCTGGGAAGAGGTACGTCCTGTTCGTGACAGAGTATATCCTGAACCTTCTTTATATTTACGTTGTGAGTCGTTGTATTCTCATTAGCGCACACCGCTGCCGCAACACCCGCTGCCTGACCTGTTCCGACGCATTGCGGAATAAGGTTAAGAGCGTCTATAGCTTTGTCGTCTGCCGACAAATGTCTGCCGGGGCAAAGGAGGTTTTCTATCTTCTTGGGAAGAAGCGCTCTGTAAGGTATTTCAAGGGGAACTCCGTCGTTTGAATGACCTATGCAGCTGTGCCATGCGATGACATCGTCAAACTTACTTGCACATGCGAAATCGAGCTTTGTCATTACATATTCGCCGTCGAGTCTTCTTGAGCATCTTGCTCCGAGCTGAGGAGCTATATCATAAAGGAAAGCGTTTTTGAATGCCGGAGCATAGTATTCACGACAGTACTTGATTATTCTTCTGATAGAATTACGCACGGTGAATTCCGTTTTCTTTATATCCTCTATGTTTGCGCAGTTAAGTCCTGCAAGCCAGTTGTTGAACCATACTACGTCGTTTCTCTCCGAGGGAAGTATCGCTGTCTTGTAGCCGGCGACTTTCATGAGTTCCGCTTTGAATTCTGTGAGCATCTCGGGGTTATCTCTGCCCCAACGTGCGAACATGTCAAAGTCTACTCCGCCCATTCTCCATACCAAAGCTGTCTTGTCGGCTCTGGATTCGCTGGAACGATTGTCAAAGCACGGAGCGCCTGCCTGTGAATAAAGATCTCCGTCGCCGGTAGCATCAATAGTCACCTTCGCCATGACTGCTCTTCTGCCTTCTTTACTCTCGCAGATAACGCCCTTTACACAGTCGCCGTCCATAATGGGCTTGGTTCCCCAGCAGTGAAGCATTACTTGTATGTTCTCTTCCTCCTGAACCATTAAGTCCATTTCTATCTTGAGCTGATTCGGCTCATAGTAAGGAGCTCTCACAAGTCTGTCGCTGACAGCTCCCTTATACATCGTGCAGCCGTGTATAAGCGACCAACGATCCATTTTTATAGGAGTTGTTTCTCCTATTTCATCAAGTGAAGGGCATATGTACGAGCCGGGCGCGTTTTTGTCAAGTCTTGTAAACCACTCCTCCTGCAAGCCTCGAACCATAGAGAAGTTTCTCCAGCTCAATGCCGGTATCATTATAACGTACCCACCGGTCACGTCGCCTCCGAAAAAGCCGTAGCGTTCCATAAGGATTACCTTCTTGGCTCCTGCTCTTGCCGCCGCTATAGCAGCAGAGTGACCGGCCGCGCCGCCGCCGACTACCAGCACGTCACATTCGTCACAGATTGGCAGATTGTTAGCTTGTTCCGTGTAATTTTTTTCCATTTTTCACATTCGGAATACAGTATTTCTGCATTCTCTCCTTTCCGATTTATAATATTTTTCATGCTTATGTATGCATAATTTTGAACAACTCAGATTTTATCATAGTAAGTAAATTATGTCAATATTTTCATGCATTAATCAATCCAAACTCAAGTTTATGCGTCTGTAAATTATTATACTATTCGCTCTTTGAAACTATAAAAGCAGTACCCATTCTGCCGAGAATACCTGCGGCGTTTCCTTCATCTGTATCTATATGACACTTTGAGTCCGATGTTGCGCTTTTGTTCATATGAACGATAGTATCGTCGAATATAAGCTTTCTGTCGGGGCTTTCTATCGCCATTAACACGCTGTCGCCGTCCTTTAAGTCAAATTCCTTTGCAAGAGCATGACTAAGGTGGATATGTCTCTTTGCTACTATAGCGCCCTTATCAAAGGTCACTTCGCCCTTCGTGCCGACTACGGTAAAGCCCGGAGTGTTCTCTATATCTCCCGACATACGTATTGCGCCTTCAATGCCGAAGGTTCTGGCGTCGGTAAGGGATAGTTCGAACTGGTTGAAATCTCTGCACGGTCCCATAACCGCAACTCTCTCAAAGGTACCCTTCGGGCCTACTACCTTTGCTCTCGTTGTAGAACAAAACTGACCTTTTATCGGTTTATCGCAGGTAAGCTCGTAGCCTTCTCCGAATAAAACTTCAAGGGTCTGTTGTGTAAGATGCAAATGTCTTGCAGATACCGCAACGGGAAATTTCTGACTTTCGTTTGTATATTTCATCCTTTTTCTCCTATATTTTTATTTATTAAAACTCAAACAGAGTATGAGCTTTCAAAGCTTCGTTATAGTCGTTGAGACCTTCTTCTTTGTTGAGCACGCGCGTTATGCCCATCGCAAGGGCTTCCATTTCCATAGCTCCGGGCATTACCATGACCTTTGCTATAAAGCTAACGTTCTCACTTATCATATCCGTGAACATTTTCGAATGCGCCACGCCTCCTGTAAGTACTACGGCATCGACCTTGCCCTTTGCCACGCTTGCCATTGCTCCGATATCCTTGCTCAGCTGATACGCCATAGCCTCGTAGACCAGCTTCGCTTTTTTATCGCCCTCGTTTATTCGTTTTTCGACCTCTCTGCAATCGCTCGTGGCGAGATGTCCGTAAATACCTACTTCCTTTTTTAAGAGCCTCTTTATATCAGCAGGTGAGTTGTCGCTGTTTGTGTATACGTCCATGAGGAAATCTTCAGGTACTCTGCCGGCTCTCTCAGGCGAAAAACTTCCTTCTTCAGCGGAATAAGCGTCTACGATAACGCCGTTTTTGACGCACATCGTACCGTTTCCGCCGCCCATATGGCATATAATAAATGTACTGTTCTCAAAATCAAGACCGAGCTGCTGTGCAGCTTTTCTTGCCGTTGCACGCCCGTTAAGGGTGTGAGTACGACATTTCCTTCTATAATCCTTTATTCCGCAAACGCGCGCCTTCTGATAAATTTCATCTGTGGATATCACGTCGTAAAGGTATGCAGGTATTGAGTATTCCCTCGAAAGCTCGTCCCCTATTACAGTGCCTGCGTATAATCCCGCATGTCCGCCCGCTCCGTTTCTGCAATCATCTCCGAGCTGAGGGCTCAACAGATATGCTCCGTGCTTATAGCCGACGCTCTTACCCAAGCCTCTTACCGCTATAGCGTCAAGACTGTGTATATCCGTCTTGCTTTCATCAAGGAACTCAAAGACTATCTTTTTTCTGAACGCAACGGAATCCTGTTTTGTTTCTATTGCCTTGAGTTCAGAGGGTGAATGAGAGTACTCTTTTTCGACAACGATCTTCTCGCTTTCGCTCACAGCGAGCTTTGAGGAGGTCGAGCCGAGATTGATTATCAATATTTTGTACTTGTTCTCCATATACTTTTCTCCTTTATATAGTAGTTTTCATTAAGCTTTTTATTTCTTAGGTTTATTGACATTGGCGTTAAACTTATGTTATGTTCATATGAAAAGCGCTGTTAAAATTTATAATTATTTAAGTAATGAGGTCATAAAATGGACAGAGGCATAGATCAATACCTGCTCTCGCTGAGCGATTCAGACGAAAAACTCCTTGAATCATACTGTACACTTGCGGATTGTTTGGGCTATTATCTGGGCGGAGGCTATGAAATAGTGGTACACAGCTTTGGAATAGACGATGATTTTATTAAAAAAATAATCAACGGTCACTATTCGTTTCGTTCAGCAGGTCAGCAGATAGACGAATATCCCGCAGGAGCCATAAGACATCTGTATGACAAGCTCCACCGCAACCTATCTCCCGTAAGCCTGTATTTCAGCGAAAACAAAAACGGAGACATATTCCGCTCCGCAACTATCGGCATTATAGGAGACGACAACAAAATCATCGGAATGATGTGTCTGAACTTTTCGCTCAATACTCCGCTAAGCGATATAGTAAATATGCTTTGTCCTCCGAAGGACGTCATAGTCAAGAAGCATGAGAAATCAGACTATGATGATGATGATAACGGCTACGAGTCGATAATCATCAAATCCGTAAACGAGGCGAAAGAAACCATTATGGCAGATCCGAAAATACCTTCTAAATATAAAAACAAGGAAATAATCAGACGACTGTCCGAATCCGGCATTTTCAACGTCAAGGACGGCGTTGAGATATGCGCAAAGCTTCTTGGTATAGGTATAACGACCGTATATATGCATTTGAGAAATATTTAATATTATTTCCTCCAATGTACTTAAATGCCGCAGAAATGCGGTGTTTTTTTATGCGCTTTTTCAATCAACTCTCGTTCAATCAAAATTTAATAATGTAATTATTTGCATTTTTAAAATTGATTGATACAAATTTATTACAGCGTGATTATAACATGAGCAATTGTCATATGCAATACTATTTGTGACTTTTTAAGGGATTAAATATACAATAGTTATATTGACAAGCTTTTGCTTCGGTGCTATACTGTGAGCGTCATTTCATATGCAAAACTGTAATATTTTAAATTATCAATCGGAATTGTGCGGTATCCTTACATGATATTGACAAATGCCGAAGAAAGGATTTTGACAAATGAAGGAAAAATTGATAATCCACCCTCAAAGATGCAAAGGCTGCCAGCTGTGCGTTGTGGCATGTGCAAAGGGCGCTTTGAAGATCGGAGACGATTCAAACGACGCCGGTTACAAGTACGTCACGGTGGATGAAGAAAAGTGCGTGAAGTGCGCAATGTGCACCTCGGCGTGTCCCGACTACGTATTTACTATCGAGGAGGTCCAAGAATAATGGGCAAAAAATTATTAAAAGGCAATGAAGCAGTCGCAGAAGCGGCTCTCAGAGGCGGATGTGATTTCTTTGCGGGATATCCTATCACTCCCTCAACGGAAACATTGGAATATCTGTCATGGAGAATGCCCGAGCTTGGCAGAGTCTTCATACAGGCAGAAAATGAAGTAGCAAGTATAAATATGATAATGGGGGCTTCCTCCTGCAGAGCAAGAGCCTTCAGCGCAACGTCCGGCCCGGGAGGCTCACTTATGGTAGAGGGCTTTTCCTATGCAGCCAGAAACTCCATTCCTTACGTGCTTCTTAACGTACAGCGTTGGGGGACAGGTCTGGGCACTCTCGATTCCGGACAGACAGACTACTTCAAGGAAGTAAAGGGCGGCGGTCACGGCGATTATCGCTGCGTTGTATACGCTCCCTCATCAATACAGGAGCTTGTCGACAACGCATATGAAGCATGGGACATAGCTGAGAAATACCGTATAGGCGTAGTCCTTCTTTCGGAAGCATATCTCGGACAGATGATGGAACAGGTCGACATGCCCGAATTTAAAGAAAAGCCTTACCGTGACTGGGGTATAGACGGCACCGGCAAAACATGCCTCGGAGCCGAAAGTTTAAAGATGAGAGGCCCTGACGGAATGAAATTCAAGGGCGAGGTTTACGAGCGTGTAACAAATGAGATGCAGCGCTGGGAAGAATACGGTCTTGAAGACGCCGAATATGTAATAGCGGCCTTCGGACTTCCCGGAAGAGTAGCAATGGACGCCGTTAAAAAGATGAGAGAAAACGGAATCAAGGCAGGTATGATACGCCCGAAAATCGTTTGGCCCTTCCCTCAGAAGGCATTTGAAAGAGTAAACAAAAACGTCAAGGGCTTTATAAGCATCGAAACAAGTGATTTCGGTCAGTTTGTAGAAGACGTTGCCCTTAATGCAAAGAAGAGCGGATTCAACGTTCCTGTGTACTGCAATGCTCACGGCAAAGGTGTTCCCGGAGTCGGACTGATCACAGACTACTACAAAAAAGTCGCAAACGGCGAAGTGAAGGAGATGTTTTAAATGTTATATAAATTACCCGAAAAATTAAAACCCCATGCGCTTTGTGCCGGCTGCGGACACGGCATAGTACTGCGTCTTATAGCGGAAGCACTCGAAGAGCTGGGTTTAAACGATAATAAAGTCCTTGTTTTAGGCGTCGGTTGTAGCTGCAACGCCAACGGAATACTCGGCGGAGATGATTATCAGTGCGCTCACGGAAGAGCCGCCGCAGTTGCCACAGGAATGAAAAGAACAATACCCGAAATGTGCGTAATGACATATCAGGGCGATGGTGATGCCGGAGTTATCGGACTTGCCGAGACCTTAAACGCAGCATACAGAAATGAAAACATTACAGTGTTCACGATAAACAATACCAACTTCGGTATGACGGGCGGACAGATGAGCTGGACGACCTTACCGGAGCAGAAAACAACAACCTCTGTCAAGGGCAGAAACTGCGATTTGACAGGAGCGCCAATGCACCTTCCCGAGCTTATAGCAAGCCAGTTTAATGTTGCGTATTCCGCAAGAGCTTCTGTTCATGACGTAAAGCACATTAATCAGGCTAAAAAATACATTATTAAGGCTCTTAAGGCTCAAATGGGCAAAGAGGGTTATTCCATGGTGGAATTCCTGACAGGCTGCCCCACAAACTGGCACATGAGCCCGCTCGACGCAAACAAGCGTATAGAGGATGTTATCATAAAGGAATATCCCGTTGGAGAGTTCAAGATAAAAGAAGATGGAGGTAAAAACGCATGAAGGAAATGATATTTGCCGGCTTCGGCGGACAAGGTGTGCTTACTTCCGGTTTGCTTATAGCTTATATGACGGCGAATAAAGATTTAAGCGCAGTATGGATGCCGTCTTACGGCCCGACGATGAGAGGCGGAAAAGCAAACTGTGTTATAAAAATAGCGGAAAACGAAGGGGAATCCATTGGAAGCCCCGTCATGGAAAATGCGGACGTAATAGTTGCCATGAACGAACCGGCACTCGACTATCTCGAATTCTGCAAGCCGAACGTAACCATTTTCGCTAACTCAGCGTGCGTAAAAAAGGACTATAATTTCCCGAAGGACGCAGAGGTCATCTTTGTTGACTTCTTAGACATAGCGCGCAAGATAAACAACGAAAAAGGACAAAATGTCGTTGCAGCAGGCGTAGTTATCAAAAAAATGAACCTGTTCGATGACGATTATGCAATAAAAACTCTTTGCCAATTCTTTGAAGAAAAGGGCAAGGGCAAGCTAAACGATATAAACATCAAGGCGATACAGGCGGGATTCGACGCCGTATAAATAAACGTAATGCCCTTTGTTTAATTAAGAGGGCAGTTAAACAGTCGGCAATGGTGAGATTATATGTATGCATAACTTCAAAAAATGCTTGAGTTAAATCAAGCGACTCACTTGCCCATAAAAGTCACCCGAGAAATATCTCGGGTGACTTTTTTATTGTCGCCGTAAATCAAGCACTATGATTGATATATGGCTTTTTTCTCAAAACAAGGCTTAAACAAAATCTCTTTGTTCACTTTTTTAAGATGAAGAAGAAAGTGAATATTATCCTACAAATAGCTTTCTATTATCTTGTTCTGTTCCGGCGTAAGCTCTGGAGATACATAACTCTCGATACGATTTTTAACTGCTTGAGAAGCTTTTTCCTTAACGCTCAGGCCGTCCTCAGTCTGCCATGTATTATAGTCGACCTTAATAAATATATCGGGAACAAAATGCTCCTGTTTATATTCCTTAGGCGTTCTCCCCTGAAGGAAGTTGCCTCTGGGACCGACTTTATTGATTTCAAGTGTGTAATCCTTTGTCTTGTCAATCGCAATACCGGAGTATAGACGCTTGAGCATTTTGATAAGCTGCTCGTCGACAATATATTTTTCCAAAGAGGTCACATTGAAGCCGCTGAGCATACCCGCCGCAAAGTAAGCAAGATCCACATCCGTTAGTATTCCGCTCATAAGGGTAATAGCCGACTCAGCTCCTGCCTGATAATCTATATCTATAGTCCACACTTTTTTTACGGCGTCATAATCTGCTTCGTAAACGTTTGCCTCGGGAAACGGAGCGTAGTACTCGTTTTGCTCATAATTTATTCCTAAATACGGCTTCAGCCTCTTTCCTGTAAAGCTGAATTCGCCCTGTCTGTCTATAAGCTTTATGATGTACTTCTTACTTGAAGCCGTGCCGACAATGGCACTCTCTGTTTGTACCGAACGTTCTATCTCGATGCTTTGAAGGTAATCGTCCGCGCGGTATACAGCGTTCACAGTACGAACGAGCTCACCGTTTTGCGGTGCATATGAAACCTCCTCCAGCTTTGCGAGAATACTTCTCTCCGGTTCAAAAAAAGCATTGTTTACAGCACTGTTTAATGTGCTGTCGTTTGTAAATGTATACATTCTGTTTCCTCCTTAAAATTCTATAAGATCTATTGAGAACTCTTGGTTTATAACGCCGCCCGATACTGTGTATAAGGTGCTTGTTCTCGTTGTGGATGGGTACATTTGAACGCCCTCCTCTTGGGTATTTGCAGAGATGTCGTAAAATGCGACATAAAGCTTCTTTTTTTTAAGAAACGTCATTATTGCCGCATGCTCTGCTTCTCCCGCCGTTCTGAACGTACAGCGTATCGTCCTAACAGTGCGTATGTAGTCCCTCACACTGTTTCCCGCCGCACAGCGTTCGTTTGAGGCGTCGTAGTCCGCATATTCCACCTGATATGCTCTGAGGTATGCGCTCAAATCTGTGTATGCGTCCGTTTGGTTTTCTTTGACTTTCAGTAAATTTGTGTTGTTCATTTTTTTTCTCCTTTTTTGTTACACAAAAAAAGCGGCTTAAACGAGCCGCATCGTATGTGTTTTTTTATTTTTTAATGGTGTTACAGCGCAAGATTTACCTTGCCCTGCGTTCTTGCAAGTGAGTTTATGGCTTTTACCGCCACCTTGGCAAACTGTGTTTCGTTGACGTTCATGGTTACGCTTGCAGTTGAATTCAGAAGTTGTCTTAATAGTGCGTTCTGCTCGGCTAAAAGAGCGTTTTGTTCCTGTTGTGCCATGTACACTCCGTTTGAAACCGACTGAACTATCTGGTTGTTGTTCATAACCGCTGTATGCGATCCAATATTTCCGACAAGCTCCGGTCCCGCTTCTCTGGCTATAAAAAACTCTCCGGGCTCAACAAAGCCGCCTGCTGCCATGCGAGTGAAACTGACGGAAGATAGTGAGCTTATGCTTACTCCGGGTATTTTGTTTATGAGGTTTATGGCGCTGTTTATGCCTCTTATTGCCCCATTTATAATACTTTCAATAAAGCTAAGCACGTTGTTTACAACAGCCTTAAATGCCCCGCTTACTGCGTCTCCAATTTTTGTGCCCACCTTTGTAAACACACTGACAATCGAGTCCCATATGCCTGAAAAGAAATTTACCATTCCCAAGAATATTTGTTTTATTCCTTCACAAATCATACCGAATCCCTCTTTGATTTTTTCTCCGTTCCCTGTAAAGATACCTACAACAATATCAAGTATTCCCGATATAACATTGATGGCTCCGCCGAAGATATCACTGATGAATTCCCAAGCTGTTTTGATGACATTTTTTATATCCTCTCCGAAGGCTTCCCAAAAGAGTTTAAGTATCTCAATAACTTGTCCGAATATTTCACAGGCACCGTTCCATATTATCGCAAAGAAGTCCCCGACAGCCTGGACTCCTGCCATTATTTCATCGCCGTGTTCCTGCCATATTTCGGAAATGAAAGCGCAAATTTCCGTAACAATATCGGAAATCCACTCGACGGCGACGGCTATTGCGTCAATGATGGTTGTGACAATGTTTAACAAAAGGCTGTCGGATTCGACTTCTCTTTCCCCGAAACGATCGACGGCTATTCTGACCGGGTCATTCGTGTTGATTCCGAATCCGGGATGATCGAAGTGGTCTACAAAAACAGCGATGATGCCGAGATCCGCATCCGCAAAGCCATCGGCACCGAAGACATCAGCGGTGACTATACGAAATACGCTCAGGAAAACGCTGTGACCGTTGGTGCCCTGAATGTGACCATGAAGGGCGCGAATGACAGTGTCAGCGTTGCAACTTGGGCGAGCGGCGGATATACTTATTCTATCGGCGCGTATGCGCAGGCCGGCATTTCTGTCGATGTCATGACCCGCCTGATTACTTCGGTTAAGTAAGAAACTGCGACTGGCGACGTGCTGAATTAGATAACACGCCGCTTTTTGCAAGGGAGGGGTTTTAGTGGTGGAAAAATGTCTCGGATACCGCACTCCGTTTCAAGAATACTTTGAACGGTTTATCTGCTGGCTGACCGCGTTTGTCGACCGCGCTGTGACATTCCTGTCAGCTGACGGCTCGGTATCGGCGCATGCGGCAAAGCAGAATGCCGTCAATCAAGAGGCAGCACATATCCTCGATGAATACGGAAATAAAATACTTCGGCTGGCCTATTCTTATCTGCATAATATGAGCGACGCGGAAGACGTCCTGCAGGACACGCTGATAAAGCTGCTGAAAACAGCTCCCGCATTTGAGAGCGAGTCGCATAAGCTGGCATGGCTGCTGCGTGTTGCCGCCAATCTGAGCAAAACAGGATCCGGTACAATTCACTCCGTCAGGCTGACGATGTGGATGAGCTGGCGGAGACCTTATCCTCCGAGCGTAGAGAGGACTTGTCCTTTGTATGGGAAGCAGTGAAAGCCCTGCCGGAAAAGTACCGGGAGGTCATTCATCTGTTCTACCATGAGGGCTGCTCCACCGCGCAGATTGCAGGCATTCTGGGTCGGAAAGAGACAACTGTCCGTTCCGACCTACGCCGTGGGCGCATGACGCTCAAAGAGACGCTGAAGGAGGAATACGACTTTGAATAAGCGGTATGATGAAATCATGGAGAATATTAAAGTAACCGATGAAATGCGCAGCCGCATCCTGCAAAACGTTCAGCGGGTGGAGATCACGCCGGATAAAAAGCCAAAGATGATTCGTCTCTCCACCATCAAGAAGTACATTGCGCTTGCCGCATGCTTTGTTTTGGTGTTGCTGGGCGCGTTAACGATACCCCATCTTTTTACCTCCAAACAACCGGCAGACCCAGGTGGGCTGACACAGGATGGCGACATTGTAACCGCAGTCTCCGCCGAAGAATTATCCAAGGTGCTCGGCTTTGACGTCAGTGATATTTCAGGTATTCCGTTTACTGTGGAAGAAGCTGGCTACACTGCCTATTGGCAGGAGCTTGCGGAGATCACATACACAGGAGACGACCAAACCATGACCTATCGGAAGTCCATAGGCACTGAGAACAATTCCGGGGACTATGACACCTATGATGTTGTTACCGATATAGAACTGCAGGGTGTTACCTTCGAGTTAAAGGGCAGCGGAGAGCTTATTTTTCTGGCGGTTTGGAACACAAACGGCTATTCCTATTCTCTTTCCTTTGCGGATGGAATCGATGAAGTAGCGCTGACGGGTCTGCTCGAAAGCAACATCGCACCATAAACAGTAGACGCAGGTTGAGCACGACTACTTGGTGCTTAAGAATTATATAACGCAACGCCGCTACTGATTTTTAATGAAAGCCAGTGGCGGTATTGTCATGAAATTCCAATTTGTCGAACTGCGCCTAATTGCTATAACACACAGTTTGAAACAAGCGGAGTTTCTTGTTCATGGCGCTTCATGTACGTGCCCGCGCCAATGCAAGCTTTATGGATTTTCGACTTCCTATAGTGAATCTGCATACGATGCCTGAAAATATGTGCAGATAACACTTCATTTGCTTGACTATCTGCATATAAGTTGCTACAATATGTGCAGATACGGAGGGGCGACATGAGAAAATTTGATTACTCATTTTTGATTAACGGCTTACTGCCGGCGAAGTTGTTAAATCTTACTTCCGACATTTTTTCCTTGCGAACGATGGCGGGAACTCGCAAAGAGGAATACGCCTCCATTTTCACCGAGCTTGAAGCAGTAGCAAAAGTCCAGTCTGTCAAAAGCTCTAATGCCATCGAAGGTATCATTACAAGCGACGACAGAATTGCCGCAATCGTCAACCGCAGCAGCGCACCGCTCAACCACAATGAGGCGGAAATTGCCGGCTACAGGGATGCGCTGAATGCCGTTCATACTGAATATGAAAATCTGGATTTCCGTGCTGCGGATATACTCCGTTTGCATGAAATGATGATGTCCATGACCGGATATGAATTCGGCGGACATTATAAGACGGACGATAACGTCATCATGGAAATAGACACGAACGGAAACCGCAAAGTCCGCTTTCGTCCAACGCCGGCATCTGAAACGCCTGATGCGATGGAACAACTTGAGCTCGCCTATATGGATGCCCGATGTGATGCCAACATCAATCAACTCCTGCTGATTCCGTGTGTTATACTGGACTTCCTGTGTGTCCACCCGTTCCGGGACGGAAACGGAAGAATATCCCGGTTGCTTTCACTTCTTCTTCTCTACAAAAACGGGTTCGATGCCGGAAAATATATCTCTTTCGAAGAACAGATAAACAACCGCAAGGCATACTACTATGATGCGCTTCAGCAGTCATCAGCCGGCTGGGAAACGAATGGAAACGATTATTTCCCATTTATCGAGAACTTCATATCAACGCTGTACATGTGCTATAAGGAGCTGGATAAACGCTTTGCTGTTTTGAACGGCAGAAAGCTCACAAAGAAGGCCAGGATCGAAGCGACCGTACTCAACAGTCTGACGCCTATATCAAAAGTAGAGATATGCAATATCCTTCCCGATGTCAGTCCGACCACCGTGGAAGCGGTTCTCGGCGCAATGGTCAAAGACGGCCGTATCAAACGCATCGGCGCTGCGCGCGCAACCCGCTACATTCACAACTAAAACCTTAAGTCATTGAATTATACAAATTACAAAAATCCAGCCGAATGCAATAGAAAGCGTTCGACTGGCTTTTTTATAAGTAAGGCACAGTATAACAATAGATGAAACTCGTGGTGATTTTATATAGAACAGCTTTCTTTTCCTTGAATTATGCCCTGTAGGATTCTTTCAAAAAATACACATCACTTTCCTTACCTCTCCTTCACCCGACTTGCTTTCATTATCTCCTTCGAGCACTCCTTCTATCACCTTTGTGAAATCGACCGCGCTCTTTTCCGTAATCACCGGTCTGCCGCTGCGCTTCTCAATACTCTCTCTTGCTGCTCCGGTGTCGCTGCCGCCATCGATTGCGATCTTCCTGTTTTTCTCAAAGCTATCCTATTCTTTTGCTTTTGACAACTCCGTCATTGTCGCTTACGCAAGCATAAAGAGAAAAATCTCCAGTGTGCTCATGTTGTCGCGGAGATTTTCTTTCGTTCACTCCATGTCTTACCGAATGTGAATTGATTATTCCATTCCCTTGTATCCATTTTTCTCTGCATGTCCCAGTAAATATAAAAATGCAAACGCGGGAATTCGAAGTAACTTTTTCCCAGTTCCGGAAACATGTTCACCGTAATCATCTGCCCGTTTGGTAATGATGATGGCAGATACGGCTTCATCGCAATGCTCCACAATGGCATCATCATCCGAAATCGGAGCTTGCACACGATACTTTACTTCGATCAGGATATTGGAGATATTAGGGTAATCCACTACAATATCAATTTCTTTGTTTTTGCTGTCGCCGCGATAGTACCCGACACGAGTTGCTTTTTGATAGTAAAATGCAGCCACATGCTTATATACTGCGGTCTCCACCATTTTCCCCATTTCAGTAGGATTCGTCAGAATATCGCTGTCCATAAGCACTGCGTTACGAATGGCGGCATCGGCGATATAGATTTTTGGCTTTGCCTTCAGAATCTTTTTTCCACCCAGAGCCACCGGATAGCTCAAATAAATCAAATTGGCACTTTCAAGATATTCGATATAGGTTTGCACTGTTTGCCGGCTGACCCCGTTAAGTTCTTTGGCAATGGCATCAATGGCAACAATTTCGGAAGAAACATTGCACAAGTACAGGAAAATGCGTTCCAATTCCGTGGCATTTCGGATGTTGTAAAGGGC
>CAZTZO010000012.1:0-43423 GCA_964618075.1 uncultured Lachnospiraceae bacterium | reverse complement strand
TAAAGTCCACGTTTACATTTGCTTCATGAAGTGCCTTTGCCTGAGGGTACGCTATGCAGTGTTTTCGGTCTCATCTTTTCTTCGGCTGCTCTTAAATTTATCTATTTTATGTAGAAATGAGTTTATAATACAAGTAATAAAAATCGCTCGGCATTTAAAGCAGAGCGATTTTTTAAATAACAATTATTTTTTGTCAACAATAAGTCATACTTATCACAGAAAAGGTATGATTTGAAAATATACATCTTTTAGAGCTTATCGTATTCTTCGTTACTCACCGGCTCCAGCCATTCGTTCGAAGCGTTTTCTCCGGGTATCTCAACTGATAAATGAGAGAACCAACTGTCTGATGTCGCTCCGTGCCAGTGCTTTATACCGGTTTTGATGTACACGCTGTCTCCGGCCTTCAGCGCCTTTGCGCTTTTGCCCCATTCACAATACCAGCCATTTCCTGCGGTGACCAACAGAATTTGACCGCCGTTTTTGTCGGCGTGGTGAATATGCCAATTATTGCGACATCCGGGCTCGAAGGTAACGTTTGCAATCGACACTCCTTCAGTATTTACGCGCTTTAGGTAGCTTTGCCCCACGAAATATTCGGCATATGCGTCGTTTGTATCTCCTAAGCCGAATACTCCCGCTCTTTCGATTTCAGTTTTCATCATTATCATACACCTCTATAGCCAGTCTGAAGGCTGCCCAAGCATTTGGCCATCCCGCATAAAATGCTACGTGCGTGATTATTTCTGCCATTTCTTTTGCGCTCACGCCATGTTTTTTTGCGTTTGCTATGTGGTACTTTAATGAACTGTCAAGTATCCCCTTCGACATAAGCGCGCAAAGCGTGATCATGCTTCTGTCTCGTGCCGATAGTTTATCCTCTCTTGACCACACTTCTCCGAACAGTACGTCATCGTTAAGCTCAGCAAATTTCGGAGCGAATTTTCCAAGGCTGTCTCTCCCCGCTGTTTGTTTTTCCATTTTTTTCTCCTTATATAATTGATTATTTTATTACAAAAGCAATGCTTCATAGTTGTCGGTAAGCCATTTTATAAACGGATGAGCTGTTTTCGAATTGTTTGTATTATACATGACATAATATCTAACACAAAAAGATTCATCGGCAATCGGCACGCATTTTTTTTCGTTGGGAATGTCAGTATATTGCATGGCGATATTGCTTGTCAGAAAAAGATAATTGCTGCTTGGAAGCATAGCATGGTAAATCATATAGTCACTTTGATATCTGAAGTCGATGTGTATATCAAACTCGTTGCATATACTGTCAAGCAATAATAAAAAATGAGAGCGTTCCGTAAACCTAACGAGAGTTTGACCCTCTAGTTCTTCTATGTATAACTCTTTTAGCTCGGAAAGGGGATTTCCCTGCGGGACGCATACCATAATTCTTTCTTCGCAAAAAGGAATTACACAAATGTCTTTTCTTTCAATAGGCGTATCCATTATAACAATATCAATTTCATTATTCATGAAATCCGTAATAAGCTCTTGTTTTTCCTTAAAAGACGAATATATGCCTATCTCAGGATATTGCGCGTTGAAGCGCGGCATAAGATACCTGATGCTTGCGGGAAGAGATGAGGCGATTTTTATTTCCTTAAGGTTAGTCGCGGCCTTCATGGTTTCATTCTTTATTTTATCAACGAGTATGAATATGCCGTTTACATCCTCAAGGACGGTTTTGCCTACGCTGTTAAGAACGAGAGATTTCTTTTGCCTGTCAAACAGCTCGTATCCAAGCTCCAGCTCCAGCTTTTTCAGCGATTTGCACAGAGCGGGAGGGGAAACAAACAATCTTTCGGCAGCCTTCGTGATCTGGTTGCATTCCGCTATAGCTTTAAATTGATACAGCTGTGTCAGTTCCATGAATTATACTCCCATTTACTTTACTGAAAGTTAATAATATAATTATATAATACCAAATCATTCTTATCGAATGCAATGCTAAAATGAATGTAAAAATGGCGAATCTATACCTTTTAGGCATATATATAATAACTTATAATCATACCATTATAATTAACTTTAAGTTAATTATAATTGAATATAGTATCATTTACAAAATCTTGCTCTGATAGTATCATTGAATCGCAAGTTGATTCTCGCAAAATTGATTCTACGTAAAGGGAAATGGTAAGGAGTAATTATGTGTGCAAAAACATCAAAAGAAATGTTCGATTACAGATGTAAACTGTTCAGAGATGCCGATGATTTTAAGCCTGTAGACAGGATCCCGTTTTCGGCAAACGACTGTCTCTGGCTTTTCACTGACTGTAAAGTTCCGTTCGCAAAAGCCTGCAGAGATTATAAGCTGAACGCAAAATGCCGTGATGAATTTATTAAGAAGTATAATCCGGACATGGTGATGCTCGGGACAAGAAATCCGTTTAATGTGACTGACGTTTTGGGCAATGGAGATATTTACGTATCCGGAGATAAATCCGATTCGCTTAATATCGTTATGAAGGACTTTATCCATGAAGAGGATTATGATGACATACTAAGCGGTAAGTTTGACGAACTGACATGGACGAAAATTCTGTTCAGAAAGTTTAACGGATTAGAAAACTACACTCCCAAACAATTTGCCGACGCAACAAAGGAACTGAAGGTATATGATGAGGGCGTTGCAATACTCATGAAAACAATAGTCGATGATAACGGTGTAGTCCCTCTGACTGGACATCCTGTTCTTTATAATATGCTTTTCATAGATAAACTGCTGAGCTTTTACCGTGGCATTAAATCTCTTGCCATAGACCTCAGAAGACGTCCCGAAAAGCTGTATGCGGTTTGTGATTACATGGATGATATTACGCTGAACTATAATATAGATCAAATGAACAAGCTACCGGTCGGTCATAGTCCGTACGCATACGATGTATTCGGAAACATGATGGCTCATACTCTGCTCAACAGAAAACAGTTTGACAGACTCTATGCCAAGCCATATAAAAGATTATTTGAAGCATGTGAAAAGTACAAAAAAACATTTATAAGCTATTCGGAAGGTTGTTTTGAAAGGTTCGGAGATTTCTTCAATCAGTATCGTAAAGGTACTGTAGCGCTTATGGTGGAGCAGGACGATATTTTTGACTTCAGAAAAAAATACCCCCATATAGCTCTTTGGGGTGGTATTATGGTCGATACGTTGGGGCACGGTACTGTTGAAGAAAATATTGACATGACTAAAAAGGTTATCGACGAAGTGGGATGCGACAGCGGACTTGTCTTGCAGCCTAATAAGATGTTGACTTTCGAATATGATTGTATACCTGAAAATCTTATTGCCATCAGTAACTTTATTATGACTTATAAGGTTTAAAAGAGAGGAGATACGACAATGGTGGATTTAACCGATTATGAAGAAGGAAGAAAGGCGATCGTTGCTCAAATGGATTATCCCGAGAAGCCCGAAGAGCGCATGGATTATCTTATGAGGTTTATAAACCTTGCAATAACCGAGATGTAAAAAAGCCCTTCAAGGTGACAATAGCAGCATCGGGTCTAAAATTAAAAATATTATGGATATAAGAACAAAAATGACGCATTTGAAGAATACTGCGTCATTTTTGTTGTAGGTAAGGTTTATAATCCGCCATACTTTCTAATACAAAAGAAGTTAAAAATATTATATAGCTCTTAGAATCGATGCATTTTGCTTGTTGCAGAGCATGATTAGGGCTAAATTATCGTTTAAAAAACGAGTTTGTCGTTATAACGTAAGTTTTAAGAATTACTTCGGCTTTATGTGTTCACATTATCGTTATCTGAGTTGGCGATGTTTTTATAGGCTTAAAATAGCGTTTAGCTTAAATTAGAGTGAATTATATTAAGTTTTTAATGCCTGTTCGATAAATAAACTCATTTTATTAAGCTTTGAGTGAAATTTAACATTGATATTTAAGGAAAATATGTAATAATAAGACAAAGAGGGCAGATATTGTGAAAAATAGATTATTAAACGACAATAAATTATTTTCTATACATACTCTTCTGTTGGTAGCAGTCGGTATTCTTGTCAACTATATCGGTGTAGTAATTGCGCATTATTTTGATTTGCCCATTTTCCTTGATTCTATAGGCACAGTTCTTGCTGCTGCGCTTGGAGGATATCTTCCCGGTATTATAGTCGGCTTCTTTTCAAACGTTATAAATGCAGGCAGCGATCCCATTACATTGTATTATGGGCTGATAAGTATTATGATTGCGTTTTCTGCTGCTTATTTGGCAAATAAGGGCGCGTTTAAAAAGGTAGGCGTAACTATTATTTCAATATTCGTTTTTGCTTTTATCGGAGGAGTTCTCGGTTCTGTTCTGACGTGGATGCTTTACGGCTTGAACATAGGCGAGGGTATAAGCGCGTCATTCTCAAACATGCTGTATAATAGCGTGGGATTACCTAAGTTTTTTGCGCAGCTTACGGCTGACTTTGTCATAGATATCGTTGATAAGGCGATTAGCGTTATATTTGTTGTTGCTTTTGTAAGGATTGTGCCTCATAAAATGCTTGAAAAACTTCCTTATGGCTACAGATACGACAAGTCTTTGTCATCTGATGAATACTTAAAAGCACAGAATGAAAGCGGTGATATTACAAACGCCGATACAGCGCATTACAGGCACATATCTCTAAGACATAAGATAGAAATGCTCATTATGCTGACGGCTGTCATTTTAATTGCGTTATCTGTAACAATAAGCTTCATTATATATAAAAATACCATGGACGACCGTTATGCCAATGTTTGCGGCGGCGTGACCGAGCTTATGAGTAAATGTATAAATACAGATAAAATAAACGACTATCTGTCAAGCGGTGTGACCGATGAAGAATACGATAAAACAGAGCAGGATTTGATTAAAATAAAAGAAGGCTTTCCCGACATTACATATATGTATGTATATCAGATAAGAGAGGACGGCTGTCACGTCGTTTTTGACCTTGACACTCAGGAGGTGCAAGGAGGAGATCTTGGAGAAGTCGTTGAATTTGACGAAGCCTTTGTTGGGTATAAACAAGACCTGCTGGAGGGTAAACAGATCGATTATGTTATAGCTAACGGATCATACGGCTGGCTGTTGACATCATACAGACCTCTAAAGGATTCCTCCGGTAAAACCGTAGCTTATGCCGCTGCGGATATATCCATGGTAAATGTAATAGCGGATCGATACGTTTTCATTATAAGAATAATGTCCCTTATGATAGGCGTTTCAATACTTATTATAGCGTTTTCGATGTGGTTCGCACAGAAAAAAATCGTTGAACCGATAAATGCGCTTGCAACGGAATCAAGCAAATTTGCCTTTGAAAGCGAGAGCTCCCGAAAGGCTAACGCTCAGAGCTTAAAGAAGTTGGACATACGAACCGGCGACGAGATAGAAAACCTCTATGGAGCCATGATCAAAACCGTTAACGATATGAACAGATATACGAGGCTTATAAGCGAGAAAACCGCGGATATCAAGAAACAGGCGGACACCATAACGAAAATGCAGGACAATATCATTGTCAGCTTTGCAGGTATGGTGGAGAGCAGAGATGAGAACACCGGAGATCACATTAAAAGAACCTCTGCCTTTGTCGACGTCATTGCTCGCGAATTGAAAAAAGAAGGCAAATTTAAGGATATCCTAACCGAAGAATATATGCAGGATCTGATAAAATCAGCACCCTTGCATGATATAGGCAAGATAAAGGTTCCCGACGCAATACTCAATAAGCCCGGAAAGCTGACGGAAGAGGAATTCGATGAGATTAAAAAGCATACCATTGTCGGCAGAGATATTCTGGAAAATGCTTTCATCGGTATTCAGGGAAAAACTATCTTATGGAAGCTATGGATATGGCTATGTATCACCATGAACGCTGGGATGGAGCCGGCTATCCCCAAGGGCTTAAGGGAGAAGATATCCCCTTGTGTGCACGGATAATGGCAGTCGCCGACGTATTTGACGCACTGAGTTCAAAACGCAGCTACAAGCAAGCGTTCCCCTTTGAGGAATCGGTTGCGATAATAAATGATGAAAAAGGCAAGCACTTCGACCCGACTGTGGTCGATGCGTTTATGAACGTGAAGGATAAATTAAAGGCTTTGAGCGAAACGATAAAAGATTGAAGTAAAGATTTATACGCTTTGCTTCAGTTTATTAAATAAAGAAGGTTAAAATGAAGGAAAAAATAAAACAGATCATTTTAAACGCCGGCGCCGATGTGTGTGGGATTGCTTCTATTGAGGAATTTAAAAACGCTCCCCAAGGGTTTTCTCCAAGTGATATATTTAATGAATGTAAAAGCGTGGCTGTATTCGCTGTCGCATTGCCCAAAACGCTTTACGATATAAAACCGCATCTTATTTACGGTCATTTTAATATGCTAAGTAAGGACATCGCAGATAATATATCGTTTACCTGTTCAAAGCGTATAGCAAGTATGCTTTCAATAAAAGCTCTGCCTGTCCCTTCTGACGGCCCTTATGATTATTGGGACGAAGAGAGTAAAACGGGAAAAGGGCTTATAGACATGAAAACGGCAGCCTTAAAGGCAGGGCTGGGGCAAAAAGGCAAAAGCACGCTGCTTATCAATAAAGATTTCGGCAATACCCTTACTCTGGGCGCCATACTACTCTCTTGTGAGCTAAAAAGCGATAAGCCTGCTGAAAATATATGTATTGAAGGCTGTACAAAGTGTATTGATGCTTGTCCTGTCGGAGCTATAGGTATGGATGGCACAGTTGTACAGGAGAAATGCAGAAAGCATACTTATGGTGTAAATTCAAGAGGCTTTGATACGGTCGATTGTAATAATTGCCGAGTCGTATGCCCGGTCAGATACGGTTCGTTGTGCTTAAAAAAGTAAAAACTATTGATTTATTTATATTTTAAAACTTGAATTCCAAGTGAGTAAAAAGGAGAAAAAATGTAATGCAAAAAGCGACAGGACTTCATAAGGTATTTATACCTGTTGTTGTTCTGCTTCTTTTTATTTCGGCATATTCAATTCGCATAATCAGTATCAATAAGGATTATGACGGTATTTTGGGACTGATACGCGCGCTTATTTACCTCGTATTGTTTATCGTGTGGAGTTTATCGATGAACAGGAGGATCATACAAAAGCCCGTAAAAATTTATATTAATGCGATAGCTGTTTCTATAATTTTATGGTTATCTCTCAGAACCGTCAAATATAATTTTGCTTACGGTAGCTGTGATATCGAGCGCATATTGTGGTATATGTTTTATATCCCCATATTATTAATGCCATTATTCTTCTTTTTTATATCTCTTTCGGTCGGTAAGCCGGAGAACTATCGTATTTCCAAAAAAGCAAACCTTCTATATATTCCTACAATCGCTTTAATTATTATGGTTCTTACGAACGATTTTCATAATTGGGTATTTGTTTTCCCTGAGGGGATAATTAACGCTAATCATATCTATTCGTATGCTCCGGGCTACTTCGCTGTCTGTGCTTGGGTCGCATTATGTTTTTTATTTGCTATATTTCTGATAGTGAAAAAGAGCTGTGTTAGCGCATCAAAGAGTATACTGATAATGCCGTTTATTCCTATCGTCGTTGCTGTTGTTTATGGGATAATGTATATATTAAAGATTCCCTTGCTGCTTTATTTAGCAGGCGATATGACCATATTTTTCTGTCTTATAGCTGCTGCGGAATTAGAGATATGTATACGGTGTAATATTATCTTGTCAAACACCCATTATGAAGAGCTTTTTAAAACGAGCTATATAAACGCCGTTATAACAGATAAAGACTATAACGTATACTTATTAAGCGAAAAGGCTGTCGCTGAGGATAAAGAAACAATGAGAGAAGCCTACAGTAAACCTGTTATCACAAAGGATAATTTGCGAATTAATTCGTTAGAAATAAATGCAGGTTATGTTTTGTGGGAGGAGGATATTACCCAAATAAACGAAATGCTCGCCCTGTTAAATGAGAACAAGGAGAATCTCAAGGAATACAACAGGGTGCTTAAAGAGGATTATCGCGTAAAGGCCCACATACACTCACTTATAGAGCAGAACCGTCTTTATGATACCGTTCAAAACCAACTCAGAGCTCATATGGAGGTATTGGAGGTATATATAAAAGAATATGCTTCGCTCGAAACCGATGAGGAAAGAAAGAAATTACTGTCAAAAATAGCGATAGTCGGAACTTATATTAAAAGACGCAGTAATCTTATATTTATTGCAGAGCAAAATGAGACTCTCTGTATAAAAGAGCTTGAGCTGTGTATAAACGAGTCTATCAATAATATCAAGCTTCTTACAGACGAATGCGTTTTTTTAAACGATTATAACGGCAATATTTCAAGTGATAGCATATTAAAGCTATATGATATGTTTGAAGAGTTTATCTCAAAAGCATTTGATGTTCTGTATGCTCTTTATATTCATATCTATGAAAAAGACAACAAGCTGAATATGCGCATTTTGTTAAGCTGTGATGAAAAAGTCAACGATATATTTTCTTGTTCGAAATATATAAAAGAGGAAGATGAAGGGGAATATCTGCTTTCTGTGAGCGTTTCGGCTACGGGTGAAATATTATGACGGCATTTTGTGATTGTTCGTTGCTTTTAAAGTTTTCACTTGCTGTGTTTTTATATTTAACTCTTATACTTCAGTGCTTTTTGATTATACGAATGCTCTATTTCAGACTGCTCATAATTGAAGCACTCGTCAACTTTGCTTTTCTGTGTGCAAACGTGTATATACTTTTTATTTGTTCAAAAGCACATGACGCTTATAATGAGTCTTTATTGTGCCGTATTCCATATATAGCATTACTTGTTTTTGCTTTGATAGCTATTATATTTGCTCTTTATTCGCTCTTTAAGTTGAATAAAAAAAGTAAGAAGGTGCTAAGTGTCAATTCTGTGAAGGAGGCGATAGATAATTTGCCTTGCGGCGTATGTATTTTTAATGCTTCTGGGATACCCATTCTGTGTAACCATGTCATGCACCGATTATCCTTTGAATTGACGGGTAATGATATAAACTCTTTGGAGATGTTTAAGACAAGCCTTGAAAAATGCGCACTAAGCGATAGAATTCTTATACCTAAGGAAAAAAATGCGATATATATAATCGAAGACAAAAAGGCATGGCGTTTTTCTAAAAATTTATTTACAGATTCAAACGGGAATAGTTACACGCAAATACTGGCCAGCGATATAACGCAGCTGTATGAAAGAAAGCTAATGCTTGACGAGGAAAATAAAAAACTGACGGAAATAACCCGAAACCTGAAGGCGCTGTCAAAAAATGTCGCAAAGGAAACACACGAAGCTGAAATACTCTCGATGAAAATGAAAGTGCATGATGAGATAGGCAGGAATCTTACCGCTACAAGAAGGCTTATCACTCTAAAAAGGCCACTTAATGAAGCAGAGCCTATATTATCATCTTGGAATAAGACTGTAAAGCTTTTAGTAAGCGACACAAAAGAAAGAAGCAATGAAGACATGCTTACGGAGGTTATCGACGCAGCTTATCATATGGGAATCGAAATACGATTAAACGGAGAGTTTTGCTCAAATGAAAAGGAAGCGTATATTATAATATGTGCTATAAGGGAATGCGCCACAAACGCCGTGCGTCACGCTAACGCTTCTACGCTTTATGTTGATATTAAAAACAGCAAAGACAATATTACCGCAATAATTACCAACGACGGTATCAGACCGGAAAATGATATAACAGAAGAAGGCGGATTGTCTACGCTTCGAAAAAGAGTACTGAGAGTTTCGGGAGAAATGCATATCATATCAAGGCCTGCATTCAGCCTAAGCGTAAGTATTCCATTGTCAAAAGAGGAGATAGGGTTATGATTAACGTACTTATAGTCGAAGACCAGAAGATGTCACGGGAGTATATGGAAAACTACATAAAGGAATCGGGCAGATATGCAATAAGAGCCTCTATCGCAAACGCCGCTTCGGCAAAAATGTACTGTATAGGCAAGCAGGTAGATTTGATTTTGATGGACGTATGTACCGAGCACGATGAAAACGGCATTGACGAGGCAAAGCTTATAAAGAAAAACTATCCTGAAATAAAAATAATAATAGTGACCTCAATGCTGGAATGCAGCTTTATTGCAAGAGCTCAGGAAGCGGGAGCTGACAGCTTTTGGTATAAGGACAGTACGGCTGTGAAGCTTATAGACGTGATGGACAGAACAGTAAACGGAGAAAATGTCTATCCCGACAAAACACCCGATGTTCGTATCGGACTTATAAAGAGCTGCGAATTCACGGCAAGCGAGCTTAAGGTGTTAAGGCTTGTTGTGGAAGGTATGAGCTATGAGGAGATGGCTGTGCAGCTTGGCGTAAGTGTTTCAGCAATCAGATATCATATCACAAATATGCTGCAAAAGACCGGTTATCCAAACAAAACGCGTCTTGCCATTGCCGCGGCGAATAAAAGCTTTATTATACCGAAGTCTGACGGCGAGTTTAACTTTAAATAGGATTGTTAATAAAAAGCTTTGAAAAAACAAGGCTTTTTTTATTTTAATCATTACCCTGTCGTTTTGTATAGGGTTTTTTCTTTTGAAAAGTATTAGAATCTAATCATCAATAAACAAAAAGGAGGTCAATAACAAATGCGCAGAGTTGTAGTCGATCTGCAAAATTTTCTGTTCGCTGACGCCCTCGGTGACGCACTCGAAGAAGCGGATTCGGATTTTGACGTTCATAAAGTGGAAAATCCGGACGATTCGGCTGAGCTTTGTCGCTTGATCGGAGCATATGCTCTTGTCATGGAGGTTACAGCAAGCTCACCGTGGCTTCTTTCCGAAAGACTTAAGATACGCGATCAGGTCAAAGAGCAGAATGAAGACTGTAAAATCGTACTTCTTGTAAATGAGAACGCTGACGCGGGTATAGCGAATGAAGTCAAACAGGCAAAAAAAGACGGCTTGGTAGATCAGTTTATCTATGGCTCAATCTCATCGG
The DNA here is from genome assembly GCA_964618075.1 of uncultured Lachnospiraceae bacterium. Classification (GTDB taxonomy): domain Bacteria; phylum Bacillota; class Clostridia; order Eubacteriales; family Anaerofustaceae; genus CAYTMY01. The sequence goes on along the minus strand of CAZTZO010000012.1, from coordinate 32,408 downwards.
CATATTTGTCCGCTCTTATAGATACATTATAAGTAAGATGAATATGTCGGTTAGCAAATCAACTTAAACGATATGCGACACATGACATGAAATTAAACAATTAAAATAAAAGGAGATATATTATGGGACTTATAAAAGCAGGCGTTGAAGCTTTTAGCGGGACGATGGCAGATCAATGGAAAGAGTTCTTTTACTGCGAGGCAATGGGTAAAGACACGCTTGTCGTCAAGGGAGAAAAAAGAATAAACGGCAAATCATCGAACAACAGAGGAAACGACAATATTATATCAAACGGTTCAGGTATAGCGGTAGCGGATGGACAGTGCATGATAATCGTCGAACAGGGTGAAATAGTAGACGTATGCGCAGAGCCGGGGCAGTTCACTTATGACACATCGAGCGAACCGAGTATTTTTACAGGTAATTTAGAGGACGGCATATCGCAGGCATTTAATACCATGATGAAGAGATTCACTATGGGCGGAGATTCCGGCAAGGATCAAAGAGTTTATTATTTCAACACTAAAGAAATTACGGACAATAAATTCGGTACCTCCAATCCGATACCCTTCAGAATAGTAGATAACAGAATAAATTTAGATATAGACGTATCTATTCGCTGCAACGGCGTTTATTCCTACAAAATAATTAATCCGCTTTTGTTTTATAAAAACGTTTGCGGTAATGTCGAAGCAGAATATGACCGTGAAGAAATAGACGAACAGCTCAAGACAGAATTCGTCAGTGCGCTTCAGCCGGCAATGTCAAAGATATCTGCAATGCAGATACGTCCCAGCGATATACCTGCGCATGTTGACGAGCTTTCGAAGGCTATGAATGAAGCTCTTACTGAAAAATGGACAAGCCTCAGAGGAATTGGCGTAGTATCCATAGCGATGAATCCCGTGACTCTTCCTCAGGAGGACGCCGATCTTATCAAACAGGCTCAAAGAGCGGCCATGCTAAAGGATCCGACAATGGCGGCAGCTACCTTGGTCGGGGCGCAGGCAGACGCTATGAGAGATGCAGCGAAAAACGAGGGAGGCGCAATGGCAGGATTTATGGGCATGGGTATGGCTCAAAACGCGTCCGGTATGAATGCTCAGAACTTATTTGACATGGGTCAGCAGCAGGCGCAGGAAACAGGAGCGCAACAGCCTTCTCAGCCGGCACAGAACGCGTCAGGGTGGAGCTGTTCTTGTGGAGCGACAAATAATACAGGTAAATTCTGTGCCCAGTGCGGCAAGCCGAAGCCTGATAACGGAAGCTGGACTTGCTCATGCGGAGCGACTAATACGGGTAAATTCTGCGCTGAGTGCGGAAAAGCAAAGGAATAAAATTTTTCCCTTTTATAGCGATATAACAGAAAAATAGAGATTACAGGAGAGAAAATGGGACTTTTTGAAAAGAAAACATGTGCGCTGTGTTCAAAAGAATGCGGTATGTTGAGCAGAACCAAAATTAAAAACAAAGAGTATATCTGCAGCGATTGCGTAAGACAATGCAGCCGATATATAAGCCTGTATAAGCTTGATAAGGACGCAATAAAAGAACATATGGGATATATGCAAAATCAGGAAGCACTGTATCAAAACGTGTTTTTGAATTCATCTGACAGAAAGATGTATCCCGGTATTTGCACAGATGAAGCCATTGTATTTTGTGACGAGATTGGCATGTTTGAGATAACTCAGCAATCAAATACGATGAATAAAGCTTATCATGAGCTTTTTCGATATGATCAGGTAGCCAATTACAGCCAATATGTAGATTACAAAAATGCCGAGGAGTGCAAAGACGAAAAACCCTTTAAAGAGTATGGCATTAAAATAAAATTTGTAAACGATCGGGATATGGGCGGTATAAACATAAAAAGCGGAACTCGTCCACATCCATATATCGACGAGGAAATAAAAATATGCTTTTCCAATAACGAAAAAGATTTAGAAATAACAGATTATTCCGTAAACGCCATAATGCATTTCGACAGTATTTTCGGCATTAACGATGACAGACGTTCGCTTTTCTCTTTGCGTGGATCGAAAAACGAACAAAGAGGGTTTAATGCTGCCGTAGATATGGCAAATACGTTTGCCTCTATGGTAAAAGCCGCCAAGGACAATGAAAATATCGAGAATAACGAAGAGTTAAAGGCACAGTTTGAAAAAACGAACGAATCAATAAATGACGCTCAAACAAGCGGACTGTCTGTGTACACGCGAAGGGCGGACGAGGCTCTAAAAAAATCTGAATAGATATACAATTACATAAAACATACGAAATGGAGGCAGTTTATGACAGATTTATTGGAATATAAATGTCCGAACTGCGGTGGCAAAATAGAGTTCAATGCGACATCGCAAAAGATGAAATGTCCGTTTTGCAAAAGTGAGTTCGAGCTTGAGTCGCTCAAGGCCTATGATGAAGCCTTGAAGGATGAAAAAAAAGATAAAATGGAATGGAAAAGCGCTGATGAGCAAACATTCAGCGCAGATGAAACAAAGGGTATGCGTGTTTATACCTGCGAATCTTGCGGAGGAGAAATCATTGCCGATGAAAACACGGCGGCGAGCAGTTGTCCGTTTTGCGGTAATCCCGTTGTTATGAAGGGACAGTTTATCGGCGAATTAAAGCCTGATTTCGTAATACCCTTTAAGCTTGATAAAAATGCTGCCAAGGAAGCTCTCAAACGCCATTATTTAGGCAAAAAACTCCTTCCCAAGGTATTTACTTCTCAAAATCATATAGACGAAATAAAGGGCATTTATGTTCCCTTCTGGCTGTTTAACGCCGATGCATATGGCTCGATACGTTATGACGCGACTAGAACGCGCGCTTACAGCGACAGCAATTATGACTATTTGGAAACGTCACATTTTATGGTAACACGACAGGGAGACGTACAGTTCGCAAATATACCGGTAGACGGCGACACAAAGCTGGACGATACCATGATGCAGTCTATAGAGCCGTTTGACTGGAATGATTGCGTCGATTTTCAGACGGCATACCTTTCAGGGTATTTCGCCGATAAATATGACGTGGATATGAACGCGAGTATCGAAACGGCAAATGAACGCGCCAAGGCAAGCGTACAGCAGGCACTTGCAAGAACAGTTACAGGCTATACGTCAGTGGTACCGACCGGAGGATACATTAACTTATCAAACGGCACGGTTCATTACGCATTGTTACCTGTATGGATGCTTACGACAAGCTGGAACGGAAAAAAATATTCTTTTGCCATGAATGCACAGACGGGAAAGCTCATCGGTGATCTTCCGATAGATAAAAAAATATATTGGCGCAATTTCAGTATTTTCGGTGCAGGCTCTGCGATTATTGCTTTTGCAGTCATGTATTTAATGTCGGTGTTATAGGAGGAGATGAAGATGAAAAAATATTTAAGTATAATTCTTGTAACGCTGATGATAGTACTATTTGCCGCAGTCCCGGTTTTTGCAGCCGAAAAAGAGAATGTTTCCGACGAGCTCGGTAAACTTTCTTCTTCGCAGATAACACAGCTTAACAGCTTTGCAAAGCAGGAGGGAAGCAAGTGCGGCATTGATATAGCTTGCATACTTGCAAAGGACGGCGGTAATCTTGGCACGATAGATTACGCAGAGGATTTTTATCAAAAAGGCAACTTCAGTGATGACAGTGTTGTTTTGATATACAACAACGGAAAAAGCGAATGGTATATCCTCACAAAGGGTAAGGCAGTCGATGCTATAACAGACAGCGAAACGAACGATTTGTGGAGCATATTTGCAGATAAGGATACATACTATGATTCCATCCATGCATATATAGCGGCGGTTACGACATATTTCACCACTTCAACCGCTCCAACTACAGCAGTTATACCTCAGAACCGTTTGTATCCGAGACTTGTGGACAACGCGGGCTTGTTGAACGATTCACAGGCAGCGGCTTTAAATGCCAAGCTTGACGAGATAAGCGAAAGAAATAATTGTGAAGTGGCCGTTGTTACGGTAAATTCTCTTTCAGGCAAAACAGCAACAGCGTATGCCGACGATTTCTACGATTACAACGGTTACGGTATGGGTGAAAACAACGACGGGATATTATTCTTAATTTCCATGGGCGACAGATCGTGGGCGATAACCACTACCGGCTACGGGATAGAAGCCTTTACGGATGACGGACAGGAATATATAATGGACAAAGTTAAGCCCATGCTTTCCAACGGCAAGTATAACGATGCATTTAACGAATTTGCCGATCTGTGCGATAAGTTTATTATAGAAGCAAAGACAAATAAGCCGTACGACACATTACATATGCCCTTTAATGCAATGAAAAGTATATTAATAGCTATAGTAATAGGTGCAGTTGTAGGCTTTTTAATAGTATCAAAACAAAAAGCAGCGCACAAATCAGTACAGAAGGAGGAGCTTGCGGATTACTACATAGTGGGCGAGCCCAATGTACAAGGCGGTAATGATATTTTTCTTTATACTAATGTTACCAGAACTCAAAAACCTAAGGAACGCAGCAACGGCGGAAGCAGCACTCATATAAGCTCCTCAGGAGTAAGCCACGGCGGAAGCAGCGGAAGCTTCTAAGGATAAGGAAATTTAAATATACCGCAGGATTTTGATCCTGCGGTATATTTTTTAAGTTTTATAGAATAAAATAAACTTAAGTGATAAATAAAATAAATACACTAATCATTAAGTGTATGATATTCGGTTAATACTATGAGACTTGAATTTTCAATTCATAAAACTAAACGAAGCGTTTATTGAACAGATGCATTTTTTAGTGTATTCTTTAAATTAATGCGGAGGACTTTTATATATGGATTGTGAAAAGGTCGGCAAAATAATATATGAGCTGCGAAAAGAAAAGAAAATGACTCAGCTTGAGCTGGCAAATATGCTTTCAGTCAGCGATAAAGCGGTATCAAAGTGGGAGAGAGGCTGCGGCTGTCCGGACATCTCGTATCTAGGTGAATTGTCTGTGATACTCGGAGTCGATATCGAAAAGCTTCTATCAGGGGACCTCTGCATAAATGAGACGGAGGGAGGAAACATGAAAAAACTGGAATTTTATATATGCAGTGAATGCGGCAATATATTGACATCTACTGCGAAAAGCACTCTTTCGTGCTGTTCGAGAAAACTGGAAGCGCTTATATCTGCCAAGCCCGATGAAGCTCATAAAGCAAATATCGAGCAAATCGAAGGAGAATGGTTTATCACCTTCGAGCATGAAATGACAAAGGAGCATTATATAAGCTTCATAGCGTATGTGGATATGGATAAGCTGTATATGATTAAGCTCTACCCCGAACAAAGCCCGTTTGTTCGTATGCCGATAATGCGAGGCGGAAAGCTTTATTATTATTGTACACGCGACGGATTGTTTTGTATTTAAATATTCTTACTTAATAAAGATTGCATTAAAAGGAAAGGACAACGCTTAAACGTTGTCCTTTCCTTTTGGAGTTTATTGGAGGTGGTCAGACTTATTTTTCGATTAGGAGAAATAATCTTTTTTTAAACATATTTATACTTTAAAAATATTATATCAATTTATATATCTTAGGTCAATAGTAATTTAGTGCAATGTCGAAATATTTTTACCTAAGGTTACAGTATGATTAATTTTGTAGAAATAACGGTTATTATATGATAAAATAAAGCATTATATTTATATATCAGCATCACATTTTATTTGGAGGATTTATAACATTGGCTAAAACAAAAAGGCGGCTCGGAGACAGGCGTGACGGGGTGCTACTGCGCGATCTGGATTCCATGCATTACATCGTGCCGCTTATCTACCCAAACCGCTGCGACAATGAGGCGTACATTTCCGAGCGCATAGACTTAACGAACATCAACGCTTATCTTGAAAAGAAGAACCAAAACGAGAAAGAATTTCCTTATACACTGTTTCATGTGATAGTTGCGGCGCTTATCAAAACCGTTACCTTAAGACCTAAAATGAACCGTTTCATTGCAAATAAAAACATATATCAGCGTAACTCTATAAGTGCTTCGTTTGTCGTTAAAAAGCAGTTCAATGACGAAAGCGAAGAGGCTCTTGCATTTATACACGCCAAGGATGACGACACGATCGATACGATACATCAAAGCATTTTTGAGCAAATATCAACCTGTCGATCCGAGTCTGTAGACCGTTCGACAGACAGTATGGATATACTCAATAAAATGCCGAGGTTTTTATCTAAATTCCTTGTTTGGATTATTACTATACTTGACAAGCACGGCTGGTGCCCGGATTTCTTAATAGCGACAGACCCGTATTATTCTTCTATAGTATTGTCCAATTTAGGTTCTATAAAGCTTAAGTGTGGGTATCATCATCTGACCAACTGGGGTACGAACTCTCTGTTTTGTATCATAGGTCAGATAAAGGACGCACCCTTCTTTGATGAAAACAACAACACAATTCTAAGGCCCACAGTAGATTTGGGGCTTACAATAGATGAAAGAATAGCCGACGGTTATTATTATGCAAAGACCATAAGACTTCTTAAAAAACTACTGGAAAATCCGCAGCTGTTGGAGCTTCCGGCAAATGAAAAGGTGGATTATTAAATGGAAAACACAATAACGGCAAAAAAACCATGGATATCATCTCTCGGTGAAGTTCCCGAGCATCTGGATTATTTCCAAGGCTCCATGTATGACGCAGTAAAAAATATAGCGGATAAATATCCTGATTATGTGGCTTTTGATTTTATGGGAAGGTCAACTACCTATAAACAGTTTATAAAAAACATAGAACAGTGCGCCAAGGGCTTAAAAACCACGGGTATAAGAAACGGCGATGTCGTGACGATAGCCATGCCGAACTGCCCGCAGGCAATATGTATGTTTTATGCCATAAATATGGTGGGAGCCATAGCCAATATGGTGCACCCTCTTTCAAGTGAGAAGGAAATTGAGTTTTATCTAAACGAATCCAACAGCGTTACCGTCGTTACTCTCGATCAGTTTTATGCGAAGATAGAAGCAATACGTCAGAATACGAATATAGTCAATGTCATTATTGCCAGAATACGAGATGAGCTTTCGCGCCCCGTAAAGGCAGGCTATATGCTCACCGAAGGAAGAAAAATAGAAAAAATACCTGCTGACGCACCGATAATTCGCTGGGAGCAGTTTTTGCAGCTGGGCAACTTCTGCTCGTGGAATTTTAAGGTGGAAAAAGGCGCCGACGATCCCGCGGTCATACTTTATTCAGGCGGCACTACAGGAACGACGAAGGGTATTGTACTGACGAATATGAATTTTAATGCCCTGTCACAACAGATAGTCGCAACGAATCCGATGTTTAAGCCGGGTGACAAAATGCTTGCGGCAATGCCGCTTTTCCACGGCTTCGGACTTGGCGTATGCGTTCATTCCATGCTTGCAAAGGGAGGTCGCTGCATACTTGTACCCCGTTTTACGGCGGAAAGCTATGCCAAGCTCATAACGAAATATCAATGCAATTTTATCGCCGGAGTACCGACGCTTTATGAAGCACTTTTAAGGCTTCCTTCTATGGAAAAGGCCGATTTGTCTTGTTTAAAAGGAGTATTTTCGGGAGGGGATTCTCTTACCGTAGAGCTTAAAAAGAAGTTTGATGAATTTTTGATAAGTCACAAGTCAAGAGTAAAGGTCAGAGAGGGTTACGGTACGACCGAATGCGTTACAGCTTCGTGCCTGACTCCTTCAAATATGGCTCGTGAGGGAAGTATAGGTATACCTTTCCCTGACACCTATTATAAGATAGTCAAGCCTTCTACAGACGAGGAGGTCGCATATAATGAGGAGGGCGAGATACTTTTGGCAGGCCCGACAGTAATGAAGGAATACCTGAACCACCCCGAGGAAACAGCGCAGACCTTAAGAAAGCACTCTGACGGACTTACATGGGTCTATACAGGCGATCTCGGAACGATGGACGAGGAGGGATTCATTTATTTTAGAGGCAGGATAAAGAGAATGATAATATCCTCAGGATACAATATTTATCCCGCACAGCTTGAAAATATTCTTGACGCAAACGAGCTGGTACACATGAGCTGCGTTATCGGAGTGCCCGACTCGTATAAAATGCAGAAGGTTAAAGCGTTTGTAATGCTCAGAAACGGAGTCGAGGCAGACGATATTACAAAAGAAGCGCTTATGAATTACTGCAAAAAGTATATAGCCAAGTATGCAATGCCTTATGACATAGAGTTCCGCGATAAGCTTCCCACGACTCTTGTAGGCAAGGTTGCTTACAGACAGCTTGAAGAAGAGGAACTGGAAAAAATGGGAGCAAAAGGGGAAAAATCAAACGAGTAAGAAGCATTCGCACTGTTTGGGGATAAGTAAAAAATACTTTGAAGGATAAACTTTTCTTTAATTAAGCGATGCATCAATAATAAAGAGTAAATATAAAAAAAGACATGTAAACTTTTGAAAGTTAAAGACATGTCTTTTTTGCTGCGTTAATTCTTTTTTGTTTCACGAATATGCTTTTTTCGGGCGTTAAGATACTCCTTGAATCCCTTAAAGAAGCTTTTGTTAAGCATGGTCATCAGAGCGTCAAGCATGGCGTAATTAATCTTTCCGTTAGTTAAGCGGGCAATGCCTCTATACGGCAAGTCCAAAACATATGATATATTGTCAGCGTCTGCATTTTTTCCTATCAAGCGGCAAATCCTTGAATACAATATAACGCAGTTGTACAAAGTTCTTGCAAAGCCTCTTCTGTATTTACCCTCGCTTATAGTATCCAGATATGTCAGCGGCAGCTCGTGAGAAGTGTCATCGCTGGGTAAAGCGTGCCCCAAAAGCAAGGCAAATTCTTCTTTAGGCATATCTTGAACGTCTGCTATAGCGTAATGAGGGTACCTTGAGGGTGAATATATATCGCTATCTTCGTCTTCGTTTGAAACAATATATTCCGCACTAAGACGTACGTCTCTGACAGAAGAACCTACGAGTATTTCATATGAGCCGTTTTCTCTTACCCATCTGTTCTTTTGTATGTCAAAATATGCTCCGCTGTGCTCTCCAAGCGTTACTTCAGCTCTTTTTTCTTCACCCTTGTTCAGTGCAAGCTTAATAAATCCGCAAAGCTCTTTGTTCGCGCGAAAAACATTCGGCGTATCAGCCTTTATATATACCTGTGCAATTTCTTCTCCATAAACTTCTCCTGTATTCTTTATATTAAAACTCACGGTATTATTCTCTACTGATATATCCGAATATTCGAATCTTGTATATGAGAGTCCGTAGCCAAACGGGTATTTGACTTCTTTGTTCGCGGTGTCGTAATATCTGTAGCCCACGAATATACTCTCTTTATGAAGAGAAACCTTGTTGTATCCGGGATAATACCCTGCCGACGGGACATCTTCGTATTTTATAGGGTAGGTTTCTGAAAGCTTTCCCGATGGATTATAGGCTCCGCTTATTATATCTGCTGTTGCCTCTCCACACGCTTGACCCGCTAAATACATATGCAGCAGAGCTTTCGCGTATTTGTCCCATTGCGTTTCTACTACGCAGCCGCACGAAAGGATAACAACAATATTCTCATTTATTTTATAAAGAGCCTCTAATAATTCGATTTGATTATCGCGTATCTTTAGATTTTCACGGTCTCTTCCTTCGCTCTCGCGACTTTCGTCAAGTCCGGCAAAGAACAAAATAACTTGCGCTTGCTTTGCCATTTCCACAGCCTGATTGAACAGCTTGTCATTTTTTGCGCCGTAGCGTTCGAAGCCCTGCGCATAGCCTGTGATATTCATTCCCGCTTTGTATAGAGCGTCAAGAGCATAGGAGGAATTTGTCGGATTGACCTGAGAGCTGCCTGCTCCCTGATAACGTGCGGTTCTTGCAAAATCTCCAATTACAACTATGCTTTTCTCACTGTTAAGAGGAAGTATATTATCATCGTTTTTCAACAGTACCGCGCTTTGTCTTGCCGCCTGACGAGCTATCTGATGGTGCTCTTTCTTATTATACGAGTAAGTCTTGTCTTTGTCCGGCAGCGTGTCGTACACAAGACTAAGCAGTGTTTTAACCCTTTCATCGAGTATATTTTCGCTCAACCTTCCGCTTTTTACAGCTTCAACGACCTCTTTATCCGTCATTCCCCCGTTTGAAGGCATTTCCAGCATATCTCCTGCTATGAGCCCGTCGACTCTGTCGTTGCAGCCTCCCCAGTCTGATACTATAGCTTTGTCATAGCCCCACTCTTTTAAAAGGATATCATTAAGCGTGTGCATATTTTCATTTGCATATACAAAGTTTATTTTATTATAGGAGGTCATAAGCATTTTCGGTTTGCCCTCCTTTACGCACAGCCTGAATCCTTCAAGGTATATTTCACGCAGACTTCTTTCGTCCGCAACTTCATCCATAACCATTCTCTTTAATTCCTGACTGTTTAGCGCGAAATGCTTTATACAGGCGGAGCCTCCCAAGGACTGTATACCGCGCACCATAGCCGCAGCGCATTTACCCGCATGGAAAGGATCCTCTGAAAAATATTCGAAGTTCCTTCCGCAAAGAGGATTCCGCTTTATATTAAGACCCGGAGCCAAAAGCACGCTTATCTTTTCGCTGAGCATTTCTTCTGCCATGGTTTGCCCGACTTTTTCTAAAAGCTTTTCGTCCCAGCTGTTGGCAAGCGATGAAAGTGCGGGAAAGCAGGTAGACGGTACGCTTGGGTTTAAGCCTAAGCTTGTTGCTTTCTTTTCTTTTCTGAGTCCGCTCGGGCCGTCTGTCATCATGATCGAGGGAATATTTAATCTTTTAATATGCTGTGTGTGCCATTGGTCTTCTCCCGAGGTAAGAGATGCCTTTTCTTCAAGCGTCATTTTGCCTATAAGCTCGTCAATGTTAATATTTTCTGACATAACTGCTCCTTTCAGCGCTTAGAAAATATGATAGGAATACTTAAATAAAACTATCGTTTTTTTCATTATATCATAACCACGCAGCTATTGATTTAAAACGTAGTCTACATGAGTCAAATTGTGTTGTTATGACGCTTTATAGTATGGTATAATTTCTTTTGGTAGCAAGGATTGGTATAATAATGAAATTATTATCTTTGGCATATATATTTTTTTCAGGCAGTATAATAGGCTGGTTTATAGAGGTGGTGTTCAGAAGGTTTTTTTCCTCGGCAAATCCCGAGAGAAAATGGATAAATCCGGGATTTCTTGTCGGTCCATGTCTGCCCTTGTACGGAACAAGTCTGTGCGTATTGTACCTTCTTGCCTCATGCGAGCAATACATACCCATACATACTGTTTGGCTCAGTAAGCTCATTTTATTTATCATCATGTCTTTGTGTGTGACTGCCATAGAATTTTTTACGGGAATGCTGTGTATGAAAGTCATACATGTGCGCTTATGGGATTATACGAGTCAGTGGGGTAATATTAAAGGTTATATATGCCCGAAATTTACCTTTTTCTGGACTGTACTTAGCGCTGTCTATTACTTTTTCATACATCCTTATATACTGGGCGGGCTTGACTGGCTTTCACGAAACCTAGCATTTTCCTTTTTTATAGGCGTATGCTTCGGAATATTTATTCTTGACTTCGTTTATTCTACTAAGCTTATAACAAAGATAAGGGCGTTTGCAAAGGACAATGAGGTCATCGTAAGGATAGAAGAGCTGCGTGAGGATATACGAAAGACAAAAGCAGACAGAAAGGAAAAGGTAAAATTCTTTTTTTCGATGCACACCGAAAACCCGATATACGAGCATTTGTCTTCATTCTACAACAAGAAAAAAGAACAGCTGTATAACAATATTGATTTGATGAAATAATTATCTGTTAAAATAAGAATTAAGGAGGCGGCGGCATGGCAAATATCATGGATTATCTTAAATGGAGAGGCGATCTGAATATGCTCAGTGTGCCTTTTTGCGACGTGGATATGCTTATACTATCGAGAATGTCGTATATACCGTTTGACGATATAGTTGCAAGCGTCCCTCTTGATGAAGGAATAACTTTAAAAGCTGCGGCACTAAAGGTGTTGGAAAAAAAAGAAGCATCACAAGACAAGTTTTTCTTTGCGCTTGAAGAGGACGAAGAACTATTAAACGCCCTTATAGAGAGCGAAAGATTTTCTTCACTTATTCTCACGGCTTACGCAAATATTTTCAGCGAGCATTATGAGGAGCAGTTCAGTGCAGTAACCGTGCTTTTGCCGGATGAAACATGTGCATTATGCTTCAGAGGAACCGACGGGACTCTCGTCGGTTGGAAAGAGGACTTCAACATGGCGCTTTCCGATTGCGTACTCGCTCAGAAGGACGCAGCCGTATATACCGACGCCGTATACAAAGCCCTTAAAAGAGATATGCGCCTAGGCGGTCATTCCAAAGGAGGCAATTTAGCCGTGTACTCGGCAGCATTTTGTGAGAGGAGAACTCAAAACCATATCCTTGAAGTGAGAAATTTCGACGGACCGGGCTTTAATGCAAATCTTATCAACGACGAAAAATTTCGGCGTGCGCTTAGCTTTACACATACTATTTTGCCTAATTCTTCCGTTATCGGAATGCTTTTGGAGCACGAAGAGGACTTTAGTATTGTCCAGAGTACGAGCGTAAGCATTTTGCAGCATAACCTGTATACATGGGAGGTTATGCGAGGTGAATTTGTGACGGTCGAAGAGCTGACAAACAGCAGCCGTTTTATAGACGCTACGCTAAAGGAATGGGTGGCGCATATGGAGCCTGAAAAACGTGAAAAAATGATAAATGGCATATATTCCGTGTTTGCTGCTTCCGATACCGAGCAGATACATAGCTTATTCAGCGGGAAAAACACATTTGCCATGCTTAAGGCTGCAAACGATATGGATGATGAAACAAAGGAAGTCATATCGGAGATGACAAAGATACTTAAGTCGGCAGCTAAAGATTCCCTTGGAACATATGTAAGCGATTATCTGTCAAAAATGCCGTTTACGGATAAAATAAAAAAAGACAAAACGAGGTATGCTTCTACCGAAGGTCGGTAGACAGTAAAGAAAAAAATGAAAAAAGATATTAAAAAAATTACAGTTTTTGTATGCGTGATAATATGCCTGCTATGCTTCTCATCATGCTCAAAGAATCTTCCCGACGGCTTTGATAAGGAAGTGATAACCGAACGCTCTCAATACGTAATAAACAATCTGAGCGCAAGAAATTATACCGCAGTCAACGAGATAACGCGTGCAGATTTAAGGGAGGCTCTCTCGCCCGAGGTATTAAGTAGTGCAGTCGAGCAGATACTTATGAATAACAAACAAGTTATAAGCTTTAATAAGATAACAATAAAAGCGCAGAAGAATAATTCCACAGGCGAGCAGTATGTATTGAGTATCGTAAAGGCGGATTATAAAAATAAAGCAGTAACTTATACACTGGGCTTTGATAAAGACATGAATCTTATAATGCTCTATCTCAGATAAATTTAAAAAGGTGATGATTATGAAACTTAATTACAAAAGAACGTTTTTAGTCGGATTTGCATTTTTGTCGATTTGTGCCTTTTGGCAGGTCTACAATACGCTTGTACCGCTCATTTTAAAGAACACATTCGCAATAGGTGATACGTTCTCGGGAATAATAATGGCGCTGGATAATGTGCTTGCGCTCTTTATGCTTCCCTTGTTCGGTACCCTTTCCGACAAAATATCGACTCCTATCGGGAAAAGAATGCCTTTTATACTCGGCGGAACGGCAGTTGCTGTAGTGGCAATGATATTCATGCCGATAGCCGACAACGCAAGGAATCTTACTCTGTTCGTAGTTGCCTTGGTAGTCGCTTTGATAGCAATGGGCACGTACCGTTCGCCCGCAGTGGCTCTTATGCCGGACGTTACGCCTAAGCCCCTTCGCTCAAAAGCAAACGCCATAATTAATCTTATGGGTGCACTGGGAGGCATAGTCATATTTGCACTGCTTATGTTCCTCGTGCCTAACGTAGCAAAACCGAATTACATGATAATATTTATTATAGTTGCGGTTCTTATGGTCGTGTCGGTTGCGGTATTGTTCTTTAAAGTCAAAGAAAATAAGCTTGTAGCGCAGAGAGAAGAAATTGAAAAGACCCTGCCTCCGACTGAGGCTGAAATAGAGCTTGAGGCGACTAAAGGCAAAAAAATGCCAAAGGACGTGAAAAAGAGCCTGATATTAATACTCTTAAGTGTATTTTTCTGGTTTACGGCTTACAATGCGGTCGAAACGGCTCTTTCCAAATATGCCACGATTTATCTGGGTATGGAGGTAAGCTCCTTTGCAGGAAGCATGATGGTGGCAATGGCTGGAGCAATACTAGCTTATATTCCTGCCGGAATCATCGCTACAAAGATAGGGCGTAAAAAGACAATACTTGCTTCAGTCGTCCTTATGACCGTTGGGTTTGCAGTGGCTTTTACAATAAAAGAATTTTCATTACTTATGACGGTCGTGTTGTTTATTATCGGAGTAGGCTGGGGCGCTTTGAATACCAATTCGTATCCTATGGTCGTCGAGATGAGCAGAGGCTCGGATATAGGCAAATATACGGGGTATTATTATACCTTTTCTATGGCAGCGCAGATAGCTACCCCCATAATATCGGGTTATCTTTTGGAGCATGTCGGATACTACACGCTATTTCCTTATGCCGTCGTATTTATGATAGCCGCATTCATAACGATGCTTTTTGTTAAGCATGGAGACAGTAAACCGGTGCTGCCGAATGATAAACTTGAATTGTTGGATACAGAGGAATAAAAAATGATTTTCTTATCGGTTATATTATTAATCGCCTTGTTGTTTATATTCATGATAATGCCGAGCTTAAGAAAAATAGAGATGCCGTGTGAGCGATTTGCACACAGAGGTTTGCATGACGGCAGGGGCATTCCTGAGAATTCGAAAGCTGCTTTTATCAATGCTCATGATAATTCCTTCGGCGTAGAGCTTGACGTACAATATACGAAGGATAGAAAGCTTGTTGTCATTCACGACAATAATATAAACCGCGTATGTGGACTTGATGTAAATGTTAGGGATCTCACATATGAGGAGCTTCTAAGTCATCCGTTGTATGGCGGGGGAGAAAAAGTTCCTCTATTCAGTGAGGTTCTTGAAATAATGGACGGTTTGCCTATAATATGTGAAATCAAAACAGTGCAAAACAAGCCCGATGAGGAAATATGCCGCGAGGTCGCACAACGCCAGTCCTCATACAAAGGAAAGATGCTTATAGAATCCTTCAATCCTTTCGTAGTACAGTGGTTTAAAAAAAACAGACCTGATATTATCAGGGGACAGTTAGCGCTTGCCGAAACAAATAAAGAAAGCTTTGCCAACAGAATAGCAATGTTTTTATTAAAGCATCTTCTTGTTAACGTGCTGTCGCGTCCGGATTTCATAGCATATCGCTACACAGACGATTCCTTCGGTTACATGCTGTGCAGGGCTTTGTTCAAGCCGGTATGCATTGCGTGGACGCCGAGAGGACAAGACGCGATAAAGCAAGCGGAAGAAAAATACAAGTATATAATATTTGAAATGAATGAGAATAAAACGGAGCAATAATAATGGATTGGAAAGAAATTACGGTTTACACAAAAAAAGAAGCGCTTGAAGCGTTAAGTGCCGTACTTATGCAGTCGGGTATATCTTCATTTGTTGTGGAGGATCCTGAAGAATTGAAGGCTTTTCTTGAAGAATCTAGAGATTCATGGGATATGCTTGATGAGAATTTGCAGGGTGAGCTTAAAGGAGCCTGTGCGAATATAAAATTCTATGTTTCCGACGACGAAGAGGGAAATACATTATTAAAGAATGTAATACTAAAAATAAACAGCCTTAAAAATGAAGAAAACGAGCTGTTCGGCAAAACAGAAATAAACTCTCAGCTAATAGCCGATGAGGATTGGCAGTATAATTGGAAAGAGTTTTTTAAGGCATTTGCAGTCGGTGAAAAGCTTTATATCAAGCCTGTATGGGACGAAAGCAAATGTCCCGAAATGCGTATTGAAGTGCTTGTCAACCCAGGCTCCAGCTTCGGTTCAGGGCTGCACGAAACGACCCGTCTTTGTCTTATGGCGCTGGAGTGTTATGCCCCAAAAGCAAAAGAGCTTGTTGACGTCGGTTGCGGCAGCGGTATACTGTCTGTTGCTGCGGCAAAGCTTGGAGCAAGGCATGTACTAGCTGTTGATATTGACGCAAACGCCGTGTCCGCTGCGTCTGAATGCGCACTCATCAACGGTGTTGATGATGTGATAACGGTGTATGCAGGAGACCTTTTAGAGAACACAGACGTAAAAGCGGACGTTATCGTAGCTAATATTTTTGCAGGGAGTATATGCCTATTGGCGCAGCAAATAAAAAAAGTGCTCGTTAAGGGCGGTATATTTATAACTTCCGGCATCATAGGAGAGCGTGTTGAGGAAGTAAAGGATTCCTTTAAACAAAACAATCTAGACATAATAAGCGTGGAGCATATAGCGAACTGGTATTGTATAGTAGGTAGAATTTAATTATTTAAACAATAATTATTATACGACTTCTTTTTTAAGTTTGTTTTAAATACTTTTCCATATCAAACAAAGATGTTTTTTTAGGAGCGGTGTAATAATACTCATATTTACGGGTAAGCTAAATTTAAGATAAAGGAGGTTTACTATGTGCGATATGAGTAAGTTGGCTATCGGTGTGGCAATAGGTGCCGTTCTCGGCGCTTTCGGGTGTATGGTGGCAAAAAAGGATGCGAGAGCAATGATGCACTTTAAAAAAACAGTGGGAAAAGCAATAGGAAACGCCGTGGATTCCATATCAGACGCGGCTGAGAAAATAGCCGATTCAATGGGTATTGACTGAAAACAAAACAAAGATGCAGATCATATTTGATTTGCATCTTTGTTTTGTTTTCAAGCTTTTTATATTGGTTAAGTAAGATTATTGTCTTCCTGCGCCGCCACCGCGGCTTTTCCCTCCGCCAAAGCTGCTTTTAGGGGAGGATACGTTGTTATTTTTACTCGAAGAATTTTTATTTATGTTGTGAGATGCGTTAGAACTATGCTTTTTAACGTCAGGTTTCCGTTGCTGTGACGGCAAATCGCTTATGGGAGAGCGGCGCTTGATATCATGTCCTTTCGGCATTCTCATACTGCCCCTCGGCGTTCGCTTCTCATGACTGTTATCATAACGGTTTTTCCCTGTGCCTGCGAAACCCAAAAGTACGAACAGTGCCAAAGCAAGTATTATAATGGTTACCATACGCTTTTCTCCTTAATTTACTATAAAGATTATACTTTTAAATAGTCTGTTTAGGCAATTAATACTTCATTAAAGGCTATTTTTAATTGCGCGCTAATATTAATTTTATCTGTTGTTGTCATCAAAGGAAGAAGAGGAATCTCCCTCTTTTTCATGCGTTTCTTCAAGAATTTCCGACAGATCAACATAGTAGCGTTTTTTATTTTTAGGATCAATGTATATGCTGACGGTTTTACCTGTTAAATTTTCAGGTGGTTCGTTATAAAAGCCATAGCTTTCATAATAACGCTCTTCACCGTCTGAAAATGCCGTACATACGATATATTTCGGCGATCTACCCATAGCTTTTTCGTCTATACACAATTCGCATATAGTCCCCTTAACAGGCTGTGCTATAGACATTAATCTATTAGGTGAATCAACAACAGACCGGGTGATGAATCTGCCTATAAAAAGATATACAATTCCCATAAATGCGAATACAAAAAATGTTATGTTCAGAGCCATATTTGCGCCCTTAAAAAACATTCTGTACGCAAGATATGCACTTGCGGCTAAAAAAACGATACCGAAAACTGTAAATAGTATACCTGCAAAGCTGACGCCATTATTTTTTTTCATAATCTTATGCTCCTTGATTCGGCGTATTAAATTTTAACATAACTGTTTTGTGTTATAAAGCATATATATGCCTCATCGGCATATTTACCGAATATACCCTTTAAGGCTTCGTTATATAGACTGATCTGATGCGAATACTTTTCAATGAGCTTATTTTTATATTCTTCGTTGTATATTTTATCCGTTTTGTAATCCACAAGATAAAGCTTTTCACCTATTGTAAATACAAGATCCATAACCCCCTGTATCAATACGGTTTCGTTTGTATCCTTAAAAATATCATTTATATCCGAAGCCTTTTTATTCATAATGAATTGCAGCTCTCGGTAGTCCTTGTCGGAGTTCAAAAACTTTTGTCCGATATGGGATAATAGGAAGTTTTCAGCAGCAGTCATATCCGCAAGATACGCTTTTTCTTCTGTTCCTATATATAAGTGCAATAGCTCGTCCTTTGCCTTAATAAGGGCTTTGTTAATATCCTCGCGGGCTGTTTTTTTGTCCGTTTTTTCGAGCAGGGCATGAGTGAAGGTTCCTCGCAATAATGCGTCGTTCATATCAGAGTTTTGCATAAATAAAGGAGATGTTGTCATGGCAAGTGTTCGTGATGCGTATTCGAGAGTCTCATCATCTCCAAATGTCTGTTTTATAGCCGATACGCTTAGCTTTGTCGGAAGTAAAACAAGCTGTTTGTTCGGGTATGAATAAGAAAGCGCGTCGGCAATATCTTTATAATAGTCGTGTTTTTCATCATCACTCGTTTCTGTTATCGGTAATTCGAGTATATGATTTGCTTTTCCATCTTTATCTCCGAACTCTTTGTTTTCATCTGTGAAAACGACGTTTGTGAAGCCCTCAGGTGGATAAACAGCGCGTATGAGCATATCCATAAAGCTGCTTTCCTGTTTTTTACCCTCAATGCAATCGGAGAAATCCTCCAGACAAACTTTTGATGATTCGCCGACGAAATAAAGCTTCTGCTTGGCTCTTGTCGCAGCGACGTAAAGTATCCTCATTTCCTCGTTGTAACGCTGTTGATTAATGAGTACCTTGGCAACGGAGCGTCCGAGAGTGTCGCACTTGTACAAGCCGTTTTTTTCTCTGTACCTGAGAGTGAAGCCGACTGTCGGTTCACACAGGACATCGTTTTGCGTATCCTTCGAAGAAAACTTTTTTTCGCAATCCGTAATTATAACTACAGCAAATTCCAAACCCTTACTTTTATGTACCGTAATGAGATTGACACCCTGTGAGATATAAGCGCTTTGTCTGATATTCTTGGACAAGCGGGCTTGTTGAATGTAGAGAATAAAATTATATAATCCCTTTAATGTTCCCGATTCATATTGACATGCAACGTCTTTTAAATGCAGCAAGTTTTGTTGTCTTATCTTTCCGTCAGCCAAGGCTCCGAAGCGTGAAAAAAGGGAGGTGGAATTATAAATATATCTTAACAAAGCGTCTATCGGGTGATTCAGCGCATATTTTCTGAAATCATATATCTGTGAAAGCATAGCGTTGATCTTCCCTTGGAGTGCATCATTGTCTCCATTTTGAGCATATTCAAATACACACTCGTTGAAAAAAAGTTTTTCGTTTGCGAAATTTCTTATTTCCATAAGCTCATTTTCGCTGAAGGCGTATATAAAAGAGCGCATGACAGATAAAAGCGGTATATCGTTTTTCGCGTTGTCGACGACGCATATGAGGTCGGTTACAAGCGATATTTCGCTTAAGTCGTAAAAGGAGGTCTTTTCGCCGGAGGCTACCGGTATACCCAGAGATTTAATAGCGTTTTCATAATCATCTCGAACCCTGTTCATATTGCGTGATATCACTGCTATGTCATCGGGTGTAATAAGGCGTTTTTCACCTGTAGCTTCGTCATATATAGTTTCGTTTAACAGCCTTTGTACAAGACGAGCCACAAAGGAGGTGTTGACGTTCAAGCTATCATCATTTTTAGAATTTTCGCCATTAAGCACATAAAGCGTCGGCAGTCCTTCAATATTGCCTAAGGAGCTTTTGGAAATGAGTTTTTCGGTCGCTTCGTAATCAATATCCGTATTATTGGAAGTCATTATTTTCGAAAAGACAGAGTTTACAGAGTCGATTATTTTCTTTTGAGAACGAAAATTCTCATTCATATATATCATTTCGCCGCATTCGGGATGGTTTGTGTACAGCTGCGCTCTCGATAAAAACAACTGCGGCGCCGCTTGTCTGAAGCCGTAAATGCTCTGTTTTATATCGCCTACGCTAAACAGGTTATTTACGGCTATTTTTGTTATGATTTCCTCCTGCAAGCTGCTGACGTCCTGGTATTCATCTACAAAAACAAATTTAAACTCGCCTTGAACCTCCTTGAGAGCCGACTCGTTTGAGAGTATATCGTAGCATATATATTCCATATCGGAAAAATCTATATAAAAATGTTTTTCCTTCAGCTCACTGTAACGTCTTGCTACCTCTTGGGTAAGAAGAACGGCTGTTTTAATGTAAGATGATGTCAATACTGTATGTCTGTAGTACTGTAAATATGTGAAGGCGAAGGTATTTTTCAGCCCTTGAGAAGACGGACTACCGAGAATGGCTTTTGCCTGCATGATATATGCTCTAAGTTCATCGCCGTGATGAAAATCGGTTTTCTTTCTGTAGACGCCCATCTTCAGCGATCCGAGAGCCTCAAGAGCGTCGCGAAATGTATTTGTTGAATTTAGCAAATACGCACCTAAAGCGGATATCTCGTCGTCGAGGTAAATACTGTTCTCCTTTGTTTTATCATAAACATCGGCGTATTCCTTTGCCTTATTAAGAAGTGCCAGCATTTTTTCTATTCCGGCAATTATAATTCCTTTTGCCGTACTAACGATTTGACTTGACTCGAATTCTTCGATAGAGGATACGGAGTAGTTTTCTATGCTGTCATTAAGAAAATCATTCGGGTGCGTGCATGTGCGTGAAGCTGTATATAAATTTTTAACAAGCTCCTTTATAGCGCTATCGTCGTTAATCTTGCCGTATGCATCACAAAAATCATAAAACTGCGAATCCTCTTGAATATACGCTTCTTCGAATGTTTCGTCCAATGCGCGTTTAAAAAACATTTCCTTTTGCGCTTCACTTATGGTACGCACCGCAGGATCGCACATTGAAGCAAAATAATTGTTTTTGATAATATTCATACACAGAGCGTGTATGGTGCATATGCGTGAGCTTTCAATAAGAGAGCGTTGTCTTTTGAGGTTTTCACGTGCTTTTGTATCGAGCAAAATACCGCAATCAGTCGTAGGCTCGTTGGTTTTTATATATTCAAGCGTTTTTTTGCGTATGCGTTGTTTCATTTCCGCAGCTGCCGCATTTGTAAAGGTTATAACCGCTATCTCATCAGCGTCGCATTCGCCTTTGGCAAACAAGCTGACTATTCTTTCCGTAAGCACTGCCGTTTTTCCACTTCCCGCTCCTGCGCTTACCAAGATGTTTTTTTCTTTTGAGAGTATCGCTTGTTTTTGAGCCTGCGTAAATTCCATTTTGCTCATTTCTCATCACCTCCTTTAAAAAAGGAGCTAAGTGCGTTTTTGCCCTCCGGAGAATGGATAATATTGTAGGAATTATCCTTAAAGCTTGTTGAAAATTTGCATATATGCTCATACATACATCTGCAGTCCCCACTTTTACACGGTGAATTATCCTTGTATTTATACGGGTGAATAGATATATTGCCGCTCATTATTTCATCAGACAGCCTCTTGATATTTTCTCTCGTATGTTCTATAAGTGATAGGAATATATTTGTGTTTACGATAGCGTTGTTCTCCTCAATGGCGCCGTTTTTTATTTTGACGCCCTGTATGAAGCTTTCGCTGTGACAATTTTTATCCAGAGCCTCTATTACTTCGAGATTATTCAGTGTAATTCCCGAAAGCTTAAAGGCTTCTCTGACACTTTTTTTAATAGTTGAAAAATCAGTATTCTTTTTTATGTCTGCTTCCTTTTGTTTTAAATGAAGATAAAAAATACCTGCCGGCATGGCTTCTTTATCGCCGGAAAGAGCCGCGCTAATATATACGGGAAGCTGCATATTCAACCCGTAATATGCCTTTGTTGCATCAAAATCCGTACTTCCGGATTTATAGTCTATAATTTTGATGTATTTTTTCCCCTCAATCATGCAGGAATCCACTCTGTCGATAATTCCTCGAAGCAATACTTCGCTGCCATCGTCATTTTTTATATATATAGGCATATATTCGCCTTTTTCGGAAAAGATTGCTTCTGTTTTTTCAAGCAGAAAATCGGATAGCGTCAGTTGGCGATATATTTCAAGTGACGCACTCACTGCCGTTGTTATAAGCTTGCTTTTCAGATAGTTGCTTTCGGATAATGTCTTATATATTCCTGAACGGTAACGCGTTATTACCTGCTCGCATATTTCGCATACGCAATTTGTTATAGTCGCTTTGTCTGCGTTCTTTTGATCTATTTCGCCGTTTATTAGCTTACGTGAGAACTCCTCCACAACCTTGTGAAGCACACTTCCCGTATCGGCAGAGCGCACCTTGTGTACTACCCTCTGCTTGGGACGAATAATATATTCCATAAAATAAGAGAACGGACACTGCGCGTATTTTTCGAGTCTGCTTACAGAGCTTGGTATAGTAAGAGCGCTTTTTTTACCTTCGGGTACATTTAGAGATGCCTTGTTTGTGGCGTTAAGCACTGCATTTGCGCTGTCCAAGTAATTATTCAGTGAAGGTGTTTTGGAAAAGTATTTCATAAGAGAATCATAATATATATCGAAAGACTTATCTCTCAAAGAGTCATACTTTCTTTCTGACATATCCGTACACATCGCATCAAAAGCGCTTTTTACGCTTAAGTTTAATTCATTGGGCTTCTTAGGATTCGAGATGCTTCCGAACATTTCTATCAAAGTTTCAAAAAGCTCCGCCTGAGATAGAATGCTATCGTCTCCGGTGTTATACAGATGTCTGGATACATACAGCCTTTCCTTGGGCGTGCAAAGAAGCGTGTATAGTAAAAAGTCCTCCTTCTTCTTTCTGTATTGCGAGGTGTTGGTAATTTTCAAACCCATTTTTTCAAGCTCGTTTTTATCTTTATCCGTCAGTATCGCAGCTGAGGAATGCTCTGCAGTGAGTAATCCTTCGGTTGCCCCCATGATAAAGAATGCTTTAATGTCACCAGCGCGGCTTCTGAGTACGTCTCCAATGCTTACTTTATCGCGTACAGAAGGAATAACGCCCACGTCCGATACCGACAGGCTGTAGCTCATCATTCTGTATAAAAGCTTATTATCGGGTTTATCGTTTGCAAAAAGCTCATATAATACCTCAAGCGACTCTATCAGCTTGTTATATATTTGCGTATAAATATTTGCGTTTTCATAGTCGCCTTCTTTTATGAAATCCTCGCACATACGATGTATTCGTTCTTCAAATCCTTCATTCGAGAGAAAAGAGTACACTCCTTTGCACCACTCGGCGACATTTTGCGCATCTTTTATAGCTTTTTCAAAGTTAAGTGCGGGCGATATAAGCCTTTGTCTTATATCATTGATTTTAATAAGGTCATAGCTGATTTCTTCGTTGTTTAAAACAAATTCCTTTGTGAATGCATCTCCCTTAATGCCGAATTCCATCACGTAGTTTTCAATCATCTCACATTCTTCGTCCGACAGATCTGTAAAGCCGCACTTTGCGTAGGCTATTATGTCCTGCATACTACCCTTTTCTGCACCAAGCAGGAATATAAATGCGCGTATCGGCGAGGTGTAAACTATTTGTCTGCGTATGTCTATAAAAAACGGAATATCATAATCCGAAAAGATATCCTCTATATATGCTGCATATGTTTCTATTTGAGGACAGCTAATGGCAATGTCCTTGTAGCTCATGTTGTTTTCTCTGACTATTTTAACGATCTCGGAAGCGACAAATCTTACCTCCTCACGCATATCGGGAGCTTCGTATAGCATTATTTGTGAGTTTGTGTTGTCCCTTGCGCTCAGTGTTTTGCTATTCATATAAGGTGCGGGGGATATATAATGTGATTTTAAATAGGAAAGGGCGCCGTCGACTTCTCTTGGTTTAAGATGAATTTCGTTAGTATTTTCGCAGGCTTCTTTTAGTTGCTCCAAGGTGTCTTGGGTAAGAGAATAAAATGGGTCGTCTTCGTAGGTTATGGCAAATGTCACTCCCTTTGATGCTTTGTCCAGAGCGGCGATAAAAGCCGTATCCGATTTATCCAGGGTATAAAAGCTGTCAAAAAAGAAGTGCGTATTCTTTATAAATTCACAATCGGGGATATATTCGGCTGCCTCCAATAAAAAGTTGTCAGGGTCTATAAAGCGTTCGCTTAGAGTATCGAAATATTTCTTGTATAAAACGGCAACGTCCTTTAGCTTCTTTGAAAGCATACCGCTTTGTGATTTTTCGGCTGATGTAAGCATAACCTCTGGGTCAAGCGAATTTCTCAATAATTCGCTTATCAGAACGCTTATATCATCGGCAAAGCCTTTTTTCAAAGCCGAGGATCTGTACAAACCAAGTCCTTCAACGCTCGTGTCGGTTACATATCGTGTGAGCAGAGCCTTTGCTTCCTTTGAAAGGACTTTTTTTTGCTTTAGAGGTGTCTGTGAAGCTATCATATAGGCAAGACGTTCATTTGAATAAACTCGATGCTTGAAGCACGCGGACACGCCAAGTGCTTCAAGGAGCTTTCTTTCCGTATGGTAAGTATATTGTCCCGGTACGATGAGAATACTGCACTCGTCTTCGTCTAATTTCGATATTCTATTAAAGATTTCACTTGTTTTACCGCTTCCTGCGGCGCCTGTTATTATTTGCATAAAATGATTATAACATAAAAAGCAAAAACGTGCATTGGCTGTGCACGCTCTTGCTTTTTTTTTACGGAAGGAGTTACTTACGGCTTTGACAAAACAGCTGAATTTGACAAATCAGCCATACATTCAAAACTATAAGTATTATACTGCTATATAAGCCGTTCGTCAATATATTTATAGGTCAATTTCGTATTTATGTGATATAATTATAATAAATAAATAGTTGAGGGGAAGAGATGGGTAAAAAAATGAAGACAATAATAGCAACTTCTTTGGTGATGTGTCTGTTTGCGAGCGGATGCGCTTTTCGTAAAAACGTTTTTGAGCTCAAGGGAGACGAATACAAGACGTTTTGTGATATTTTTTACAGTGACGTACCCGTATCTGTTGAAAGGACTTTTCAGGGAGTAGGAGACAGGACTGTTTATTCATCGAGCGAGTATAATACGATAAAAAAAGTGTTTGAAGCGCTTAAAGCGATTAAAATAAAGGGTAAATCCCATATAACCACAACTGATAACGACGTTTTTTATACGTTTATAATGAGTGACGGCAAACGCTACTCATTTACTTTTGAAAACGGAGTGTTTGTTTGTGAGAATACACGATATAAAATTGACGGCTTCGATAATCTGAACAAGATTTCATTTAATCCAACAAAAGCGCCTGAGGATATTTCCTTTTTTGAATTCTTTGGTGAAGACAGTGCGAAATGGGCGGCTTCTTTTAATTCGAAAACCCCTGATACTCTCAGCGTGTATGTTAACCACTGCGAATATGCTCAGGAGGTACAGGTATTTACAGATACTGAGTTTATCAAAAAAGTATTCAACCTTCTTTCTCACATCAAGATCGAGGGAGACGCAGGGGACTATATTGATACGGGAACAACGGTATTACTGAGCTTTTCGCTAAACGGAGAGAAACAGGCATCCTTCAAGCTGCATGACAACGATATCGTCTTTAACAATCATTATTATAAAACGAGCGGAACAGGCTCTATTACAGGTCTGTCCGAAATAAAAATAGACAAGTAAATGTTACATAATGCTTTGTATTTATATCTTTACTCTTTTGGTTATAAGTGCGGCAAGAAGACCTATAAGCGCTCCTGTTATTACACCTGCGATTAAAAGAAACGGCAAATAATACATTAGACGCGATGTTTCAAGAAGAAAAGCCGCAAGGATGAGCTGCCCGAGGTTGTGGCACACCCCGCCTGCCACACTGACTCCGGTAACGCCGAAAAAGTTTGTTTTTTTAAGCACAGCCATTATGATAAGACTTAAAAGCGCTCCGCAAGCGGAATACAGCATGGAAAACGTGTTGCCGAAGGTAAGTGCAACGAGTAGTATTCTTAACGACGAAATAATTATTGCTTGTTTTGTACCCATAGAGTACAAAGCAAATACAATTACTATATTTGCAAGACCTATTTTCATTCCCGGGACCGCGACGAATACGGGTATAAATGTTTCTATATAGCTTAGTATCATTGCCGCGGCAATAAGAATGCCGTACAAGGCGATGTCTTTTGTTTTCATTTTTTATCCTTTATATCAGTTAACAACAGTATCAAGGCTGTTGTCGTCATCACTGTTTACCTCCACCACCAGCTTGTGAGGCAGACATATTATACTTTGCTTGTCTTTATATACTGCCGAAAAATGAACGCACAGCTTATCGGGACAGTCGGCGTCGGAAATGTACGCTTTAGCGTCCGATATTACAAGTGTATTGCTCCCATATTGTGTATTAATATATATCGTATCGTCCTTATCGAGTCGGTAAGAGGCATAATGCTCTCCCGCAACTTTTACTTCAACATAGGCTCCCTGCTTCATGAACAGCTTGCTTGCTAAAAAAAGACAACCGGCAACGGCAACGAGCGATATAATAAGAAGTATATCGTTTCTTGTTTTCTTCATATCCACTTAAAATCATTTAATTAACTGTTTTATTTTGTTATTATATACAGTATATCACATATAATAGAACGAGAAAGGGAAAAATGCTTTCCACCATAACAAAGAAATACACATGTTTAGCGCTTTGCGTGTTATTACTGTTTACATCAAGCGCGTGTCAGGGCAAAAATAATAAAAAAATCTCCGAAAGCGGTTTTTATCTCGATACCGTTGTTACCATTACTTTGTATTCAACGACGAAAAAGAGCCTTATTCAGGACTGCTTTGATATATGCGACAAATACGAAAAAATGTTTTCCGCAACTCTGCCCGAAAGTGAAATATATAAGCTGAATTCGAGACAAACGAACTGCGTTTCCGACGAAACGGCGCAGTTAATAGAAAAGGGCTTGTATTACAGCGCTCTTTCAAACGGTGTGTTCGATATTACCGTGGGTACGCTTACGGACTTATGGGACTTTAAAAGCGAAGAGCATAATATTCCTTCTGACGATAAGATAGAAGAAGCCTTAAAGCATGTAGGCTATGAAAAAGTAAAGGTAGAAAACAACACCGTTACTTTTTCGGACGACGAAACAAAAATAGATCTCGGTGCGATTGCAAAAGGATATATAGCCGATAGGATAAAGGACTATCTTGTAAGTAAAAATGTTCAGGGCGCAATAATCAATCTGGGCGGAAACGTGCTTTGTGTGGGGGAAAAACCAGACGGCGGAAAATATAACATAGGCATACAGTATCCCTTCAAGGAGCAAAATGAAACTATCGCTACAGCTGCCATAGGTGACACATCCATAGTCAGCTCCGGAACATATCAAAGATACTTTTATATAGGAGGTACATTATATCACCATATTTTAGACGTTTCCACAGGCTATCCCGTGAGAAATAATCTTACCGACGTGACTATTTTCAGCAATGAATCCGTTGACGGCGACGCGCTTTCTACTATTTGTTTTTTGTTGGGAGAAGAAAAGGGTATGGAGTTGATAAACTCTATTGACGGAGTGTATGCGGTATTTATCGATAACAGCTACAATATTAAAGCTTCCGACGGTTTGGAAAATGTATGCGACTTCAAAACCAATCAGTAAAATATCCGCCGCTATTAATAGCGGCGGATATTAAAAAATTAAAATACGTCTGAGCTAAGATAGCGTTCTCCGGAATCCGGCATTATTAGAACAATCCTTTTATCTTTGTTTTCTTTCTTCTTAGCAATCTTCACGGCAGCGCATAAAGCTGCGCCTGAGGATATTCCGACGAGCAAGCCTTCATAATCTGCCATTTTTTTCGTCCATTCATATGCGCCCTCGTCCGTAACGGTAAATATCTCATCGCAAACGGACATATCCATTATTTCAGGGACAAAATTTGCTCCTATACCCTGTATCTTATGTGGGTGAGCTTCTTTGCCTGAAAGAACTGCAGAGCTTTCAGGCTCAACGGCTATTGTATAAATTTTCTCATTCCTGCTTTTTAAGTATTTTGCCGTTCCTGAAAATGTTCCGCCGGTACCGACTGTGGCAACGAATATATCTACTTTGCCGTCGCAGTCATTATAAATTTCAGGCCCGGTAGTTTCGTAGTGAGCCTTTGGGTTCGACGGATTTTCAAACTGCCCCAGTATTATACTGCCCTCGTTTTCTTTTTGTAATTCCTTTGCCTTGTTAATTGAGCCTGCCATTCCTTGATTTCCGTCTGTAAGCACAATTTGCGCACCGTATGCCTTTAAGAGGTTGCGCCTTTCAACGCTCATTGTTTCAGGCATTGTCAATATGACTTTATAACCGCGCATTCTTGCGATAAAGGCAATTCCAATGCCCGTATTTCCGCTTGTTGGCTCAATTATCAAACCGCCGGGCTTGAGAAGTCCTCTTTCTATTGCATCGTTTATCATATATAAAGCAGTCCTGTCCTTAATACTTCCGGCGGGATTGAAGCATTCAAGCTTTGCAAACAGCTTGGCAGATAAATTTTCACTTTTTTCTATTGCATGAAGCTCTAAAAGCGGTGTATTCCCTATAAGCTCCTGTGCATTTTTTTTAATATTCATTAAGATGTCTCCTGTCTTTTTTGCTTTTTAACAAATTTAATTATATTATACACCTTGT
This sequence comes from uncultured Lachnospiraceae bacterium, assembly GCA_964618075.1. Lineage (GTDB taxonomy): Bacteria > Bacillota > Clostridia > Eubacteriales > Anaerofustaceae > CAYTMY01. Next base: position 3,609 of record CAZTZO010000012.1, on the reverse strand, counting down.
AATAATTAACGCTATGCCTTTAAAAATGATTTATTCATCATATATTTATATGCGTAACGTAAAGCTCAACTCTATATCATCTACAAGCATATCAAGAAAAATGTCCGAGGAAATATTTTCATTATTTTGTAAATTGTCACTGGCAGACAAATAGCTTTCTTTTAGCTTGTTATGGTATTCAAGTCTCTTCGGATAAGGGGATATCAGCCTTTTTATACACAGAAGAGAAAACAGAGAAAATATGCACCCAAAGGTTATTTCCGTAACAGGAGCCATGAGTATATAAGTAAAATAAGAGGTATTTAATGACAACATGACGGCGGGCGGTACGCTTAGAGCAAGAATGATCAGAGTAACAAACAAACTTCCGGATAATATTCCCGTTATATTTACGGCTGTTCTTTCTCTTTTTGTCATTTTTTCTTGTTTCTGCGCACACAGCGCGTGATGATTCGCATTTTTTATTGCAAATTCCTTTACAGCCTGCCTGTTAACCTCCAAATCGGTATAGTCGGTATTTGCGTCACCATTTATAAATTTAAGTGCTCTTAAACCCGATACTATCCATGGGATTTCATTTTTTTGTGAAATGCTCAGGCAATCATAGGCATTGCAATTAATGCCTAAGGCTGATATTTCTGCCTGAAGCGAAGAAAGCTTTGATAAAAGCATGTAATCTTTTGATTTAGTTTTAGAATCTTTAATTGCGAAGCATGAATAAGTCAAAATATCGGCAATAATAAATACCGCACAAAGCAAAAGCGCAAAGGCAAATTTACATATTGTGAACAATACAAAAGAGCACATGGCGGCTAATGTGAGAAAGAAAAGAATATTTAATATATTTTTATAGTGTTTTTTATTTTTCTCACTTAAATTCAAGGCAAGCTCTGCCGTTTTTTTATAACAGTCTTTAGAGGTATTTTCATCATTTATCGTAGAGTCACTCGTAGGTATATTGCTATTTGTTATATCTTTATTATACGCCTGAATACCATTTAGTATTTCAGACAGTTTATCATCGTTTAATTCACTTAGCTCTACGCTCATAACGTTAGGCGTGTACTTGCCTCCGTCCTGCGGCGTTTTGATGTGTATGGTCTTGTTGTTTGTTGGATTATTATCATACGGAATAAAAGCTTTCGGCTCATCATCACTTAATTCAAGCATGATAAGTGAGTTTTCGCGCATGAAATTCAGAGCATTTTTTAATGAATACTGTATATCCGTATGTATGAGCATTTTTTCATTTTCGTATATACTCACGGTTTTTACAGCGATATTATAAAGATGCTCAAAAGCATACGCGTCGCTTGAGACAAACTCTTTTCGGTATTTTTTCAATTCATAGGGCAATACAAAGATAATAGGAATATTTTCTTCATCGGCTATTTCACAGACCAATCGCTGCGAGTCGGTTAGAAATGTACTCATCATATATAAAGGTGTGTCAGATAGCACTGCCTTTATCCTTTGAAGCACATACTTCGTTTTTTCTCTTATAGAAACATAGTTTTCTTCCGGTATGCCGTCAATACCGCTTACCGAAAGGATAACAGGGAGCTTACCGCTAACTAAAGGGTATTTAGTATCGGTTTTACAAATGCCGACAGGAGTAGTTTTATTTATTGAACCAGATGTTATATTTTCCATAATAGAAATTATACACATACTTTATGAAGATATGATTACAATATTATTAAATAATCATACTCAGCATAATTTTGTAAAGCATATGTTTATAAATAAGGACGCTGTTGTTTAACACATAAGGATAAAAGGAAAAGATTACTATTATTGTTGCTTTCAACATGAGAAATCACTATAATTAAGATGTTACAAAATAGATACATTTAAAGAGGATTATATGATTAAAAAAGTATCGGCGATTATAATGTCGGTAATACTATTATTTTTTATAACGTCATGCAGCACAAATACAAGGGTACCGCAAAGTCATTATACCGTGGCAATGGTGCTGCCCACTGGGGTCGGCTATGTCGAAGAAATGAAACAACAGGCTCAAAAGCAAGCCGAAGAAACCATGCAGGAGCATTCGCAGGTCGATATAATAATAACTCAAGGTGCAACCTCTGCTGAACAGGTGACGGCGATAGGGAAGGTTAATGAAGAAAATGATCTCGATATGCTTATTGTTTGTCCTATAGACGCCGAATCTGTACGTAACGCAGTAAAGTCGATAAGCAATGCGGGAGTCGAGGTTATAATTTATGATAAGCTCATCGACAATGCCGCAGGTACTATTGATATGATGCCTGACCGTAGTGGGATAGCTACTGCAACTGCTAAATATATTCAAAGCTACTTTGCCAATGACGAAACTGTAGGTTACCTTGTTGTGGCAAGTGACAAGCTTTCAGCAAGCACCGCTATGCTCAACACGTTTTACGATACATTAAGTGCGAATAAGTTTGTACAGAAGGGTGATACCATTTACGGCAACTACACGCAGCAGGACGCTAAAAACGCTGTCGCAACGTGGTTAAAAACAGCCTCACAGGAGGATGTGGAATCTTTAAAGCTCATCGTGACGCAGTATGACGAAATGGCAAAGGGCATACTAAATGCTCTTGAGGAATACAAGGGAGCATATACCTTGGATGTAAAGCTGGTCACAAGCATTGGTGCAGATAAGGACACTTTAAAATTATACTCAGACACAAAGCTTGAAACAAAATTGTTCACAATGTATTATTCTCCGTCCATGATAAGAGAGACGATAAAGCTTTCAATGAATCTGCTTATCGGAGATGATTTCGATATAAAGAAGTCCAAGGACGGCGTTTATCTTATACCTTCATTTTCCGTATCGAACGCACAGGGGGCGGATATGTCCTTCGAGGATTACACGGCGTCCGGCTATTACATCGAAAGGTATCCCACTGAAAAGGATAATACAAATAAGTAATTATAAATGGTAAGCCAATATCTTTTAGAAAATGAGTATATGGATTATTCAAACGTAATAATATCAAATCTTGCTTCACAGCTGTTTGATGCTACGATGACTGATATGCAAAAGATAGTAACAGCCTTCTCTTATTTACGCAGGAATATCCCTCATTCATTTCGTGTAGACAGCAATTATGTGACGGCTAAGGCGTCTGATGTGCTTAGGTACAAAACGGGTATTTATCATGCCAGTCTAATCTTTTGTGTGCGCTGCTGCGCTTGCAAGGGATAAAAGCCGGACTTCGTTTCAGCGTGTGATACTATCTGAAAATCCCCATAAGCAGTATTGTATTCATTGTTTTAATGCAGCATTTATTAATGGATTTTGGAAGGAATATGATTTAAGCAGTACTGATTTACACGCAGAAGAATTAATAAATTGCGCTCAATCAATACATGCATTTGAGAATATTAATAACAGAGAAGAATACTTCTATGATGGAATATATTCCAATGCATATACTCCGATAATGCAAATGCTTGAAAATGCAAAAAATATTTCCGATGTTTTCAACGGATTGATCGAAACCGAAGCTGATTTCGATAAAACTCATCAAAGAACAGTGTAATTGTGTAAATAAAAAAAGCTCACTTAAAAAGTGAGCTTTTTAAAATTATTCGATAATCTCAACTACG
>CAZTZO010000011.1:46021-47788 GCA_964618075.1 uncultured Lachnospiraceae bacterium | reverse complement strand
TTCATTCTTCTATTATATCACTTCTTTTCGCTTTTGGCAATTGTGCGGTGTTGCCCTAAATCTTCTACATATCTCTGGCATGGTCTTTCACAACAAGCTTTATGTTTACCGCTACAGATTCTATAATTCCCGCCGGATATCACTAATTGTTTCCCATTCACAATACAGTCCGAAATTTTATATCTTGCTCTTTCATATATTTCTGTGACTGTCGTGCGTGAAATATCCATTACTGCAGCGCATTGTTCATGATTTTGTTTTTCAAAGTCTACAAGCCTTATCACTTCATATTCATCGACAGAAAGAACCACACTTTCTGGATTTGTAACTCCTTCCGGTTCAAAACATGAATATTCCGGTTCACTACAGACTCTTCTACACCTTTGTGGTCTTGGCATATTATCACCTCACGTTTCCGACATATGTTTATTATAGCATATCTTTCAGTTTTAATCTATAAAAACTCTTCCCAAAATAAAAATTATCAAAAATAAAAAAGTAAACTGGCTAAAATATCAGTCTTCTTTTCGCAATGTTATTATATTTTTTACTTGATACTTAAAATTCACATCTATTTTATTCCCCACACAACCGTAACACTGTCTGTCACATCTATATCATCCGGGTTAATGTCAATATCATAAGCTTCATCCGGCTCACAGCTCCTGACACAACATTCCTCCAGCATCAGTTTGTCCATTGGTCTTGATACAAAATCTATTTTCGCCCAAGAATAATCTATTGTAATAATCTCTCCCAGACTTACTCCTGATGCTTTTGAAAGAATATCTGCCTTTGCTTTTGCGTCTGTTACCGCATTTGCCAACAACTCGTTTTTGCATTTCTCCGGCTCCGCTACCGTATATTCTATACGAAACTCCGGCCTTACCGAAGAATGTCCAAGTTTAAATAGTACCTTACCCAGCCTCTTATTATCAGCAGGAAATTCAATCTTCATTCGATGCACATATTTATATCCTTCAAATCTTCTTTTCCAGCTTTTGTCCTTTGCCTGATAGCTCTCATACTCAGCACTTACATTAAAGCTCAAGGTCTTAATATCTTCACGATCATATCCTAAATCAGAAAACATTTGCTTCAGATACTCTGTCATATACGTCTTTTCCTTTTGTAAGCAAAGAGCCGCACTGCATACAGCTGAGTTTGTCCTCGATCAGCTTTAGGCACAGCGGCTCTTTGTTTGGCTTATATTGCTTCCTAACTTTTCTTACGCCTTGTGCGGCGTTAAACTCGGTTTGCAATATGATCTGCGGATAGTCCCCCTTACCGAGATATCGTTCTTCTTCCAACATCCGCTTGACTCTGTTCTTATTCCAATCGGTGCGGCATTGGGAATGGACTGTCTTTCTGTCTGTCAGTTCTCGGGAAAGCAATGTCAGTCCTTCCTGAGATGTATTTCTGGAAAACCTCCCGGACGATTGCCGCTTCCTCTTCTTTTATTCTCACAATGCCGTCTTCCATCTCATACCCGAACGGGGTCATTATCCTTTCGTCTCTCTTTCTTGTCGATCTTCTCGGTGAGCACCATCCCGTTCTTAAGTGTGAATTTCAAGCTGTATCCGGGGATGGCTTCTATTCTCTCAAATACTACATCCAGCAATTCTTTTGTCACCGTATCTATCACGTCTTGATGGTCTTCAAGCACGCATACTATTTCCTCCGTGGCGGACGCGAGCGTATTGTCATCCTCATCAAGCAGCATGAGCTTTTTCTTTTTTAACTCTTCAAGCTTTGCTTTCAGCTCTG
>CAZTZO010000011.1:0-46011 GCA_964618075.1 uncultured Lachnospiraceae bacterium | reverse complement strand
TTGATCGGAAGCAGCAGCCTTGCGGTTCGTTTTGTTTCCGGATTTGTAGCTGTTACTAAGTACATTCATTTCTCCTTTTCTTTGTTGATTTTGGGTATAAAAATAGACGCTTGAATCCTTCTTTCAAGCGTCTCATTTTTTGCAATTAAGGCGGTTTTTGTTGAAAATGGGGTGTTCGAATCACCTCAGTCGCTAAAAAACCTGGTCTTACATCATTTTTGTTGGATTTCAAAAAAGTCCAAATAAGCGCGCAAAAGCCTCGGAAAACCCGAGGCTCAAGGCGCGATATCTTTTTTATCTTACATATATGGTGCGGGCAACAGGACTTGAACCTGCACACCTATAAGGCACAAGATCCTAAATCTTGCGTGTCTGCCAATTCCACCATGCCCGCATAATACAACCGTAAAAGTATATCAAAAAATATTTATCATGTCAATTAAGCTTTTTATTCAAAAGGCTTTCTCGTTCCACTGACAAAGCCTCTCGACAGGGCATTTAGAGCAAACAGGACTTCTTGCAAAGCATATATTTCTGCCGTGATATATCAAAAGATGATGCATTTCGGACCATTTATCCTCGTCGAGTATTTCCATAAGCTGTTTTTCCGTGTTTAAAACGTCCCTGCTGTTTGCCAATCCCAAACGGTTGGAAACGCGCTGCACATGAGTATCGACAGCTATGGCATTTTTATTGAAGATATTCGACAGCATTACATTGGCTGTCTTTCTTCCCACCCCGGGTAAAGAAATCAGCTCCTCTAACGTATCCGGTACCATTCCGTCATATTTTTCTATTAATAGTTTACTCAGTGCAATTATATTTTTCGACTTGGACGCGCTCAGCCCACAGGAATGAACGGTTTTTTCAAGCTGCTCATAACCTAAATCCAACATTTCCTTAGGGGTATCTGCCTTTTTAAACAGCACCTTTGTAACCTCGTTTACGCGGATATCCGTACACTGAGCGCTCAGTACTGTCGCGCACAAAAGCTCGTAAGGACTATTATGAGAAAGCCCGCATTTTGCATCGGGATATGCTTTTTTCAGAGCCTTGTATATTTCTAAAGCGGTTTCTTTATTCACTCTTGACCTCTTTATCAAATTATAATATCTCTTATATGTAATATGCAAGAAAAGAAAACCGGTTTTGGCGATAAATCAAAATGAAACAATGCCCGGGCATTAATAAGCTCGGACATTGTTTTAAATGAAGCTTTTACTATTTACTTTCTATACGTTCGTCTGTAAGCTCGTTGAATATTCCTCTCGGCACATAGTGCGTATGGAGATATTCGTGAGAGCGATGAGAGCACGGTTCGCCCCATTCCTCATAAAATGCCAAAAGCTGCGGGTTCTCATGAGATTTACGCAATTTCTTACCCTCATCCTCTTTGTACAGAGCCTGCATCCTTTTCTTACGAGTTTCTTCAATATCGTCGCATCTCGGCTGACCTCCGCCTGTGATACAGCCTCCGGGACAGCCCATTACCTCAAAGAAGTGATACGGCGATGTTCCGTTTTCCACCTGCTCCATGAGCTTTCGCGCTCCCTTTAACCCGCTTGTAACAGCAAACTTTACTTCAAAGCCGTCTAAGAACGCATATTCCTTGAGAGGCTCCTCTATTTTTATACTGCCCTCCTTGATTTCATCAAGTCCTTCAATACTTGTGACATGTAGGTTCGGACACGGTATTTCTCTGCCTGTAACTATCTCGTAAACCGTGCGAAGCGCAGCCTCCATAACACCGCCTGTAAGTCCGAATATATCCGCTGCCCCTGTTGACATTCCGAGCGGAGCGTCAAACTCTTCATCGGGAAGATTGACAAAATCTATGCCCGATGATTTGATCATATCGGCAAGCTCTCGCACTGTAATAACGGCGTCTACATTTTTATGTCCGTCGTTGCACATTTCCGGACGCTCTATCTCAAACTTCTTGGCTGTACACGGCATAACCGAAACCACGAACATATTCTTTGCGTCTACGCCTATTTTTTCGGCATAATACGATTTTAAAACCGCACCGAACATAGCATGCGGAGATTTGCACGTTGAAAGATGATCAAGCTGATTTGGGAAATTATGTTCCGCAAACTTTATCCAGCCGGGACTGCAGCTTGTGATCATCGGAAGGACTGCCTTTTTACCTGTCAGCACTTTCTTTGCGCGCTCTAAAAACTCCGTTCCCTCCTCCATTATCGTTAAGTCAGCACTCCAGTTCGTATCAAAAACATCATCAAAGCCCATTCTATGAAGCGAAGCTGCAAGCTTTCCCGTTTCGCATTTGCCCGCAGGCATACCGAAGCATTCTGCGATAGACGCTCTTACGGCGGGAGCCGTCTGTACTATAACTCTCTTTTCCTTATCATTTATTGCGTCCCATACCTTTGCAACGGAGCTTGTCTCTCTTAAAGCGCCTACAGGACATACAACAGTGCATTGTCCGCACATTGCACAGCTGACATCAGATATATTAAGTCCCATAGCGGGGCTTATTTGAGTATCAAAGCCTCTGTTCTGCGCATTGAGGATACCTGTAGTCTGTATTTCGTTGCAAACGGTGACACATCTGCGGCACAATATGCATTTATTCGGATCTCTTGTAAACGATACGCTTACATCAAGAGGCTTATCTGTTTTTTCACCCTCGAAGCGTTTTTCGCTTATGCCGAGGCGTTTTCCCAAAGCCTGAAGCTCGCACGATTGGTTCCTTACACATTTCAGACAGTCGTCAGGATGATTTGACATCAAAAGCTGATACATAACCTTCCTTGCGTTTTGCACTCTCTTTGTGTTTGTGTTTATTACCATGCCCTCTTTAGCCTCCACCATACAGGAAGCCTGAAGCGTCTTTGCGCCCTGAACCTCAACAAGGCATATCCTGCATCCGCCGAATTTGTGGATGTTCTCAAGATAGCACAGGGTCGGTATATTTATACCGTTTTGTGCGGCAGCCTGCAATATAGTGCTGCCTTGCTTTGCTTTAACATTTTTACCGTTTAAAGTTAAATTGATCATTTACGCTACCTCCTGTCACAGTGCAGACAACGCATCGCTTCTGCGTGAGCGTCAAGCTTATGGAAGCCCAAGTTACATTCATCAAAGCATGTCTTTGCTATCTGAGATGAAAGGTTCTTCCTTGGATATCTTGCGTGAGGCTCTATTTCACCTTCGTCATACAGCTGTGGAAGCTCGACTGTCGGCCCCTTATAAAGGACTCCGTCACCACCGAGATATTTATCTATCTCCTGCGCCGCTATCTTACCGTCGCTTATTACGTGAACTACGTCCGAAGGCCCTCTGTAAAGATCGCCTCCTGCGAAAATACCGCTTACATCGTCTTTATCGAAGCCTTCCATATACCTTCCGATACCGTTCCACTTTTCAAACGACACAACGCCCTTAGCCACAAACTCGGTTATCGGTCTCTGACTTACCGCCACTATTACAGCGTCCGCTTCCATAGTGTATTCGCTTCCTTCTATCGGGAAGGTCTTTCTTCTTGCCGATTTATCAAAGTCTCCGAATTGCATCTTCGTCAAAATTATCTGCGTGAGTCTGCCGTTTTTGCCGGTAAATTTCACGGGATTGACCATCGTAACAAGCTGAATCCCCTCATCGAAGGCTTCCTTAACTTCAATTTCGTCCGCGGGCATGGCGCTTCTGTCGCGTCTGTAGACCATAGTGACTTTATCTGCGCCAAGACGTACTGCCGTTCTTGCCGAATCTATTGCGGAGTTGCCGCCTCCTACGATGACGACCTTTTTCCCTGCAAAGCTTATATCCGACTTCAAGGCTACTTCCTTTAAGAAATCAAGCCCAAAGTGCACGCCAGACAATTCCTCGCCCTCTATACCAAGCTTAGTTGCCATCTGAGCGCCCGAAGCAATATATATCGCCTCGTATTTACTCTTCAAATCTCCGAACTTTACCTTCTTTCCTATAGGAGTGTTCGTTATGATATTTACGCCTGCGCTCTTGATAACTTCTATTTCCTTTTTTAATATGTCTTTTGGCAGTCTGTATTCCGGTATACCATACAAAAGCACGCCGCCCGGCTCCTTTTCGGACTCATAAACATCTACCTTATATCCCTTCATTACAAGATAATATGCGCACGTCAGTCCGCTCGGGCCGGCTCCTATAACCGCCACATGCTTGTCTAAATCAGCTATCGGCGTTATCTGATCCTTTTTCGGGAAATCCTCCTTGTAAGCACAGTCACTTGCAAAACGCTTCATCTCGCGTATAGACATCGCTTCATCAACTGTTGCCCTTCTACATCGCATCTCACAAGGGTGTGTACACACTCTGCCGCATATACCGGGCATGGGGTTATCTCTGAACATGACCCTGTATGCGTCGGTATATCTGCCTGCCGCAACCAAAGCCATAAACCCTGGTATATTGATGCCTGCGGGACAAGTGTTTTCACACGGACTTTTATAAAGCGCTGCGCAGACTCCGGCGCGACAATGCTTATCGTAAATATGCTCCTCATATTCTTCTCTGAAAAATCTTATCGTCGAAAGCACGGGATTCGGAGCCGTCTGTCCGAGACCGCACATAGCGGAATCTTTAATAACAGCGCCAAGCTCCTCTAAAAGCTCAATATCTCCGTCTTTTCCCTTCCCTTCGGTAATACGCTCGAGAATTTCAAGCATACGCTTCGTACCGACCCTGCACGCAGTACATTTACCGCAGCTCTCCTCCTGTATAAAATCAAGATAGAAGCGCGCCGTATCTACCATGCAGGTATCTTCGTTCATTACTATAAGTCCGCCGGAGCCCATTATAGAGCCGACTTCAGACAGATGCTCGTAATCCATCGGAATATTTAAATATTCCTTTGTTATGCATCCGCCGGACGGCCCGCCCGTCTGAGCGCTTTTAAACTCCTTGTTATCAGGTATGCCTCCTCCGATATCAAACAATATATCTCCAAGAGACACTCCCATCGGGACTTCGACAAGCCCTGTATTACGTATGTGTCCCGAAAGAGCAAATACCTTCGTGCCTGTACTTTTCTCTGTACCGTATGTGCAGAACCACTTAGCACCCTTAAGCATGATAGGAGCGACATTGGCAAAGGTTTCGACGTTATTTATGATTGTCGGCTTTTGATACAGTCCGCTTTCAAACGGGAACGGCGGCTTTTGTCTGGGCTCGCCGCGTTTACCCTCGATAGAAGCCATAAGAGCAGTTTCTTCACCGCAAACAAATGCTCCTGCGCCTATCCTTATTTCAATGTCAAAATTAAAGGAGGAACCGAATATTTTTTTGCCCAGCAAGCCCTTGCTTCGCGCTTCCTTTAGTGCCGACTCCAGCCTTTTGAGAGCCAGAGGATATTCTGCTCGAATATATACAAAACCTTTAGCCGCGCCGATAGCATAGCCGCCTATCATCATGCCTTCTATAACGCTGTGCGCATCGCCTTCAAAAACGCTTCTGTCCATAAAGGCGCCCGGGTCTCCCTCGTCGGCGTTGCATATAATATATTTTTCGTCGCTTTTCTGATTGTAGCAAGCCTCCCACTTAACTCCTGTCGGGAAGCCTCCTCCTCCGCGCCCTCTCAAGCCCGATTCTTTCATTACGCCTATGACGTCTATCGGCTTCATTTCGTTAAGTATCTTGGCTATAGCCATATAACCGTCGTTGGCAATATAAGACTCTATGGTATCCACATCTATCAATCCGCAGTTACGAAGAGCAATTCTTACTTGACTTTTATAAAAAGGTATCTCGTTTATGTTTGCAATGTACTTGTTTTGTACAGCGTCATAAAACGTATATTCTTCTATCGGAGAACCGCCCGTCAGATGCTCGTCTACAACGCGCACTGCCTTTTGCGCACTCATCTGGGTATAGTATGTATTATCCGGCAAAACATATACTATCGGGCCTACGGCACAAGTACCGATACAGCCTGTCGTAATCACTTCAACGTCGTTTTTAAGGCCCTTAATATTTATTTCATCTATCAAAGCGTTCTTTACTTCGGCACAGTTGGAGGAAACACAGCCGCTGCCTCCGCAGACAAGCACTCTGTATTTGTATTTGTCTGTTTTTTCAAGGTAAGCCTTTTTTATGTCGTTTAAGTCTTTGATGTTCTTAATCACAACTTATCGCTCCCTTCTCAATTTCTGTATTTGGATAGAATAGCGTCTAATTTACGCGCAGTGACCTGCTTGTAAACGTCGTTGTCTATCATTATTGCAGGAGCAAGACCGCACGCGCCGATACAGCGCACAATTTCAAATGAAAACTGCTTATCCTGTGAGGTTTCACCCACCTTAGCTCCTATTCTCTGTTCAATTTCCTCTATCAGCTGCTTTCCGCCCCGCACATAGCAAGCAGTTCCAAGACATACTCTGACGGTATGCTCTCCACGCTCGTGAGTTGAGAAAAAGGAATAAAAGCTGACAACGCCCGATACCCGTGAAAGCGGGATGTTCATTTTTTGAGCAATAAATTCCTGAAGCTCCAAAGGCAGATAGCCGTAAATTTCCTGAGATGCGTGTAAAACCATTATCAGACAGTTTTCATTGCCCTTATACGAATCTATTACTTTGGTAATGGCTTCGAATTTTGACTTCTGGTTACCGTCCTTATACGCACCTACTACCTGAGCAATGGCGCTTATCTTTTTTTGCTCCTCCTTGCTTCGTGAATTGATGCCTTCACTCATATTTCACCTCCGCATATTTTTTTTAGCTTCAATAGTAAAAAAACCGTGGCTTACGGTAAAACGCGCGAATGTTATTAGTATATAAATGTATGTTTCATGCCATGCGCGATAATTCCGCTTACTTATAGTTAAGTATAGCATATTTTAAAAAATAATTCTTGAATACGAAGATTAAAAAATGACAATCCATGTTTTTAATCTTTGTATAGTGTTATTTTTGAACTTCCTAAAAATAATACGACTCGTTTTACTGTATGTTTGTGTTCATTTACAATTTATAATATTTATCCTAAAATCTTTAAAACAAAAAACGCTATAAAAAAACAGCATTTTTAAAAAATGCTGTTTAGGTTTGCTTTTATTTATCCCGTTTTTACTATTAATTTTATTCCGGTTCTTTCGTTTCCGTTGATCTGTACGTCGGTAAAGGCCGGCACGCACACTAGGTCGTAGCCTCCCGGTGCAACATATCCCCTTGCTATTGCTATAGCCTTGATTGCCTGATTCAGCGCTCCCGCTCCTATCGCCTGTACCTCAGCGCAGGCATTGTCCCTGATAACTCCCGCAAGCGCACCCGCCACAGAATTGGGATTTGATGAAGATGATACTTTCAATACTTCCAACACAGTTTCCTCCGATACGGTAAATATTTTTGTGTTATTCGTATATTCTGCGTATCCTCTCAATAGCGACGCACTTTGCGTTTTCGTCAAGTGTAAAAAGCGCTCCGTTAAGCTGCACACTGCCCGAAGCCACCTCAAAACGTACATGCCGTTTGGTAAGGAAATTCTTTATGATTATATCCTTATCCACTCCGATCACGCCGTCGTAAGGCCCGCACATACCCAAATCAGTTATGTATCCGCTTCCGCCCTCGAGAATTCTTTCATCCGCCGTCTGTACGTGAGTATGCGTACCGAAAATAACATTCGCCCGATTGTCCGCATAATATCCGAATGCGATCTTCTCGCTTGTTGCTTCAGCATGAAGATCTACGCATATGATATCGCACTGCGGATGCAAAATTTGATATATTTTGTCGAAGGCTATAAAAGGATTATCAAGATCCTCCATAAAGGAGCAACCCGATAAATTGACAACTCCTAATCGTAAAGAGTTGATACGGTAAACACCCCATCCTTTTCCCGGACAAGGCTCGGGATAGTTTGCCGGACGTATCAGACGCTCGGAGGACTGCATAATATTATTATTGTCCCTTTTGTCCCAAATATGGTTTCCGCTTGTAAAAACGTCCACTGCACCGACCTTTAATAATTCCTTGGCGTTCTGTTCGGTCAACCCGCTGCCTCCGGAAGCATTTTCACAGTTAACGATCAAAAAATCCGCTTTTAATTCCTCCTTGATATCCGCAGCCTTTGTGATGATAAGCTTTCTGCCGCTGCGTCCGAAGATATCTCCGAGTGCAAGTATTTTCATTTTCACAGCTCTTTTCTTTTTCTTATTTTTGTTTCATACCCAAAGCAAGGCGAGACATAAGCCTCGTCTTGCTTTTAATTTACTATTTGGCGTACTCTGTTGCACGCGTTTCTCTTATGATATTCACCTTTATCTGTCCGGGATATTCGAGTTCGTTTTCTATTTGCTTGGCAATATCTCTTGCGACATGAACCATCTGAAGATCGTCTACCTGATCTGGCTTGACCATTATTCTGACCTCGCGACCTGCCTGAATGGCAAAGCACTTGTCCACTCCGTCAAACTTGTTGACTATCTCCTCAAGCTTTTCAAGACGCTTGGTGTAGCTTTCGAGAGCCTCTCTTCTCGCTCCGGGTCTTGCTGCGCTTATAGCGTCGGCAGCCTGTACAAGCACAGCTTCTATGCTGTGCGCTTCAACGTCCCCGTGGTGCGCCTCGACGGCGTGTATGACTTCGTTTGATTCCTTATATTTTTTAAGGATATCAACGCCTATCTGAACGTGAGGTCCTTCCACCTCGTGGTCTATAGCCTTGCCGATATCATGCAAAAGACCAGCTCTTCTTGCTATTCTGGCATTCGCACCAAGCTCATCTGCCAATATTCCCGCCAATATAGATACTTCTATAGAATGCTTCAGAACGTTCTGCCCGTAGCTGGTTCTGTAGTTGAGCCTGCCGATAAGCTTGCTTACCTCCGGGTGAAGCTTGTTTACGTTTGTCTCAAACGCTGCCTGATCACCGAATTCACGCATTTTGGCGTCCATTTCGGCTTCTGCTTTTTTTACCGTCTCCTCTATGCGTGCGGGATGTATTCTGCCGTCCACAATGAGCTTTTCAAGAGACATCCTTGCGATTTCCCTTCTTACAGGGTCAAAGCCCGAAAGCACGACTGCCTCAGGCGTATCGTCGATAATTAAATCCACACCCGTTAAGGTCTCCAGAGCACGAATATTTCTGCCCTCTCGTCCTATGATGCGCCCCTTCATTTCATCTGAGGGCAGATTCACAACCGAAACCGTGCTTTCGGCTACATGATCCGCTGCGCATCTTTGTATTGCATATGTTATGACCTCTCTGGCCTTTTTATCTGCTTCGTCCTTGGCTTCCGCTTCTTTATTTTTTATAAGCAAAGCCGTTTCACGCGATATCTGTTTTTCTGTTTCATCCAGTAATAACTGTCTGGCTTCTTCGAATGTTAATTGTGATATTTTTTCCAGCTCCTGCATCTGCTGCTGGTGTAGTTTTTCAAGTTTTTCTTCCTTTGCCTCGATTTCCTTGGCTCTTTTTTGAGAATTTTCATCTCGTCTTTCTATCTGATCCGTCTTTCTGTCGAGAGTTTCTTCCTTTTGTATGACTCTCTTTTCAAGCACCTGAACTTCATTTCTTCTGTCGCGCACCTCCTTGTCGAGATCCTTTTTCATATTATAGATCTCGTCCTTTGCTTCGAGAATACGCTCTTTTTTTATTTTTTCGCTTTCTTTAACCGCGTCATCGACTATCTGCGCCGCAGTAGTCTGTGCGTTTGATATTTTACCGCTGCTTATTTTTTTACTTATTGCAACGCCCGCAAAGACTCCCAAGATTAGCGCGACAGCAATAAACGCGTAAGCTAATAAAGTCATATTTCCTCCTTATATTCGGTTTTCAATTAACAATTATCAAAGATATTTACATTACTTATATAAATCAAATTAACAGAAACACATTCGAATGATTCTTATATATTATACCATAAATTCGACAGTTTCATAGCATTATTTAAAAAACCGCTTCCAAAACAAACTTTGCCGTAAATCAAGTAAAGAGCTGATTATTACAGGATAATTAATTACACCCTCTTACAAGCTCTCCTCAAGCTTAAATTTTGTGCTTTATATTGCTATTTTTCCTTATAAAACGTATAATGTAATGTACTTTTATAATGAGGTGAATATGCTTAAAGAATTAATCGCTGACAAAGCGAAGGAAAAAACTCTCAAACATAACGAATACCTGTTGCCGCTCGTTCCCACGAACGCAATGATTATGGGCCCTTATATAACAGCTTCCATGGATATGTACAAAGGTAAAATACTAAATGCCGTCACCGGAGCTACGAGAACGACAAGGCTCGTGGTGTTCGTTGACAAGGTTATTCAAAAGGAAGAACCGATGCTCTCTGATATAAGAAGCATAGGGACTCTTTGTGATGTGACGGATATAATGCGCCTGACTCGCGAAACGACAAGAGTGAACGCCGAGGGCAAAAACAGAGTAATAATCAAGGACATCATTTCAAGAGAGCCTTATCTTATTGCCAAAATAGAGCTTCTTGACAATTCGGAGCGAATATATACTCTTGAGGAAAAGGCACTTTACTCTATACTCAAGGATAAATTTGCCGCTCTCATCGCGCTTTCAGGAAGAAGCGACGAAAAAATGCTCGAGCAGGCGGAAACTAAACAGCCGGACGACGGCTGCGATTATATACTTGCTAATTCTCCTGTTACCAACGAAGAGTTTTATTCGATACTCGAATGTCTTGATACGACCCAGCGAATAAAGCTGCTTATAGAAAATCTCGATATGGCTCTTCGAACAGCAAACCTTGAGATAGAAATAGAAACAAAGGTTGCCACAAATTTTGCCGAAGAGCAAAAGGCAAGATACCTTCGAGAAAAGAAGGATATGATAGACAAGGAGCTTGGTACAGACGATGACGCCATGCTTGACGACTATCGCAAAAAGATAGAGGAGCTTCCGATTGAGGAGGAGTATAAAGTCCGTCTTATGAAGGAGATGGATCGCTTTGAGACGACTCCGATAGGCTCACAGGAATCAAGCGTGATACAGTCCTACTTCGACTGTGTTCTTGATTTACCGTGGCACGACAACACAAAACCCGAATTTAATATAAAAGAAGCCGAGAAAATCCTAAACGAAGATCACTACGGTCTGGAGAAGGTCAAGGAGAGAATACTCGAATATCTTGCCGTTATTAAGCTTACGGATTCACTCAAAAGCCCAATACTCTGTCTTGTAGGCCCCCCGGGAGTGGGAAAAACCTCTGTAGCAAAGAGCGTTGCGCGCGCAACAAACAGAAAATTCACAAGACTTTCCTTAGGCGGTATGCACGACGAAGCGGAAATACGCGGACACAGGAAAACGTATGTGGGAGCTATGCCTGGAAGAATAATAAACGGCTTAAGACAGGTTCAGAGCAAAAACCCTGTGTTTCTTCTTGACGAAATAGATAAGCTTTCCAAGGATTACAAGGGAGATCCGTCAAGCGCGCTTTTGGAGGCACTCGATCCGGAGCAGAATTCGACCTTCACCGACAATTATGTGGAAATACCCTTTGACCTTTCGGACGTATTGTTCATCACGACAGCAAACACCCTTTCCACGATACCCGAAGCGCTTCTAGACAGGCTGGAGGTTTTGGAATTAAACGGATATCTGCCTGACGAAAAGCTGGAAATAGCAAAGCGTCACCTGATTAAAAAACAGCTTCAGGCTAACGGTGTAAGTGAGAAGAATATACAATTCTCCGATGAGATTTTAAATGAGATAATAGACTGCTACACGAGAGAATCCGGAGTGCGGCAGCTTGAGCGCTCGATAGCTTCACTTTGCAGAAAAGCGGCAAAAACCGTCGTGGACGGTGAAAACGATACTCTTGAAATGACAAAGGAAAAGCTCAGAACATATCTCGGAGCAAAGGTTCACACCTACGACATCGCTTCTTCTACAAAGCTTATCGGCACGGTTTGCGGACTTGCGTGGACTTCTGCCGGCGGAGATACTTTGCAAATAGAAGCTGCCTATAGCGAAGGTAACGGAAAGCTTGAGCTGACAGGACATTTAGGAGACGTCATGAAGGAATCGGCAAAGGCTGCTATAGGATATCTCAGAGCAAACGGAAGCGAGTACGGCATTAACTCCGAGATATGGGAGAAATCCGACATACACGTGCATGTTCCGGAGGGAGCAGTACCAAAGGACGGCCCGAGCGCCGGTATAACTATAACTACAGCGCTCATCTCATCGCTTACAAAAACACCTGTGGCGCAGGATATAGCCATGACAGGCGAAATAACTCTGACAGGCAGAGTTTTGCCAATCGGCGGACTTCGTGAAAAGCTGCTTGCCGCAACGAGAGCACAGGTCAAGAAAGTTATACTGCCGAAGGAAAATGAAAACGATTTGGACGATGTTCCCGAGAAAATACGCGACATGCTTAAAATAAGCTTTGCTGAAAACATGAAGGACGTTTACAGCTTCGCCTTCGGGGATTCATAGAATGGATATTAAAAGCGCTGTTTTCTCTACAAGCGCGGTGTCCTTAAAGGGTTGCCCGACAGATGAAATGTTTGAAATTGTCCTTATCGGTCGCTCTAACGTCGGCAAGTCCAGCTTTATCAATTCGCTTATTCGAAGAAAGGCTCTTGCAAGAACCTCTTCCACCCCGGGCAAAACGCAGTGCGCTAATTTTTATCTTGTCAACGATGAATTTTACTTCGTCGATATGCCGGGGTACGGATATGCCAAGGTCAATAAGGAAATTAAAAGCACCTTTGAAAGAATAATCATGTCATATATCAATTCAAGGGAAACGGACTTCGTCGTATTTCAGCTTATAGATTTCAGACATCCGCCCAGTAATGAAGATATAAATATCAGATCATATATGACAAATAACGGGATATACCCGATAACCGTTTTAACAAAGGAAGACAAGCTCAAAAAAAGCGAAAAGAAAAAAAACAAAGATACCATTATCGACATGCTCGGACTTAAAGAAGATGATTTGGTTTTCGAATTCAGTACGCTCAAGCCTCAGACTGCCGATGACATAAGGGAATTTATAGGAGAACTGATATGCTCGATATAAAAAGGATAAGAAAAGAACCCGACACAGTACAGGAATTGCTTTCACGAAGAGGCGACATATCAATAAAGCCGCTTATTGAGGCAGATGAAAAGAGAAGAAGCCTTGTCACTCAGGCTGAACAGATGAAGGCAAAGCAAAACGCCGATTCAAAACAGATACCCATATTAAAAAAAGAAGGCAAGGATATCAGCGCTCTTTCGGACGAGATGAAAAGACTCTCTGAGGACGTGAAAGAAGCCTATGTTGAGATAGACGAGCTTGAACAGACAATAAAAAATATGCTCCTGTCCATACCAAACACTCCCTGCCCCGATATATGTATAGGTAAAAGCGACGCCGACAATAAAGTTGTAAGGATCGTGGGAGAACCGAGAAAATTCGACTTTGAATATCAGGCTCACTGGGATTTAGCTCCAAAGCTCGGATTGATAGACTTTGAAAGAGCCGTAAAGATATCGGGCACAAGATTTTCTATGTTTACAGGCAAGGGCGCACTTATGGAGCGTGCTATAATCAACTTCATGCTCTCTGTGCATACCACCAAAAAAACCGGCGCATATACCGAAATAATGCCGCCTCTTATGGTAAACCGCACATCAATGACGGCTACAGGTCAGCTTCCGAAGTTTGAGGAAGACGCTTTTAATGTGAAAAACAACGATTTTTTCATGATACCGACAGCGGAAGTTCCCGTTACGAATATACACAGAGATGAGATTTTATCCTTTAGCGATTTGCCAAAGTATTTCACGGCATACACGCCGTGCTTCAGAGCAGAGGCAGGCAGCGCTGGAAGAGATACGAGAGGTCTTATAAGAAATCATCAATTCGACAAGGTTGAGCTTGTTAAGCTTTCCCGTCCCGAGAACTCATACGAGGAGCTTGAAAAGCTTACTAACGATGCGGAGGAAATCCTTAAACAGCTCAAGCTTCCATACAGAGTTATGGAGCTTTGTACCGGAGATATAGGCTTCTCTGCCGCAAAAACATATGATCTTGAGGTTTGGATGCCAAGCTATAACAGATATGTTGAAATAAGCTCCTGCTCTAATTTTGAGGATTATCAGGCAAGAAGGGCAAATATTCGCTTTAAGGACGAAGATGGGAAGCTTAACTTTGTACATACGCTCAACGGTTCGGCGCTTGCCGCAGGAAGAACGTTTGCCGCAATAGTAGAAAACTACCAGAATTCAGACGGTTCACTCACCATTCCGGAGGTCTTAAGAGGCTTTATGGGTGGTTTGGAATATCTTAAATAATTTTGAAGGGTAAATTACAGCATGAAGAAAAACGATAACGACCTTTTATCTGAAAACGACACATCAATCAATCAAGAAAAGGACTCTATTGACGCTTCACGTTTTGACGAATTCGATGACGAACAGGATAAGCATAATAAAAAAAAGAATAAAAAAGTCCGAGAGAAAACAAACAAACAAAAAGACTCCCCGCACGACTCTTTGACCAAGAAGAAAAATAAGCGAACCTTTATGATAGTAGCCATAGTTATAGTATTCGGGCTGGCGTCCTTTATAGTCTACTATGGACTGAACAAAGAAAACTATTTCGACAAATATTATTCGCCCGGAGATACCATAAGCAGCAACGAACTTGATATCGTATTCAGCGAGGTATGCGTGGCAACGTCGTTTGTCGATTATCCCATGGACAGCAACTATGTTTACGTTCAGGCAGTATACACTATCACGAACAATACGGACAAAGAGCTTGAGTGGAATTCTATACCGTACCTTAGCTTGAAAAAATATACTCAGAGCAATAAGGGTTACAGATATGAAGAGGCTGAAGAGGGCGTATTCGATTACAACGCTTTGCTTTCGCTGTCGATAGAACGAGGCTTCGACTTTTCAAATATCAAAGACAATATTCTTCCTAACGAGACCAGAGAAATAGCAGATGTGTTTAAAATTTCCGCTTCATCGTTTGATATAGACAATTACTACATTGCCTTTGACAACGTCAAGGCGATAGTAAATATAGGCGGAACCTACGATTTTACAACAGAAACGCTTACGCCTTCACCACAGCCTGCAAAGGCAAGCACCACAATTACAAACAACGATACGAATACAAATACTTCTACCGACAACAATAAATAATTTTTAAAGCGAGGCAATTAAAGTATGGCGTTTGACAAGGATAAAAAAATTATTTTTTCCGGTATCCAGCCGACCGGAGAATTCACTATAGGAAATTACTTCGGAGCGATAGTGAATTGGGCAAAGCTGCAGGACGATTATAACTGTATTTACTGCGTGGTCGATATGCATGCAATAACGGTACCCCAGCAGGCGGCGAAATTAAGAAAGCAGACTATCGAATGCAGCGCTATGCTCTTGGCTGCGGGAATAGACCCCAAACGCGCCATGCTGTTCGTACAGTCACACGTCAGCGCACATGCAGAGCTTTGCTGGATACTAAACTGCAATTCCTATATGGGTGAATTGTCAAGAATGACGCAGTTTAAGGATAAAGCATCGAAGCAGGGAGAAAACATAAGAGTTGGGCTGTTTGACTACCCTGTTTTAATGGCTGCAGATATTCTTTTATACCAGGCAGACTTAGTACCCGTCGGAGTGGATCAAACTCAACATCTTGAGCTTGCCCGTGATATAGCAGGACGCTTCAACCAGAACTATTCCCCGACATTTGTCGTGCCTGACGGATATTACGGTCAGGCGGGCTCAAAAATAATGAGCCTTGCAGACCCTTCAAAAAAGATGAGTAAATCTGACGGCAATACAAACGCCTTCATTCTGATGAACGACAAAAAGGACGTCATTATAAATAAATTCAAGCGCGCCGTTACCGATTCGGATACTTTTGTCAAATACGATCCTGTAAATAAACCGGGCATATCTAACCTTTTGGAAATATACTCATGCGCGGCGAACGTCAGCGTACAGGAAGCGCAAAAAACATTTGAAAATTCAAACTACGCTTCGTTCAAAACAGCAGTCGGAGAAGCCGTCGCTTATCACCTTGAGCCGATACAGTCGGAATATGAAAGGATACTTTCAGACAAAGAATATATTCAAAAAGTACTTGAGGAAGGCTCGCAATCAGCAGCTTCGCTTGCAAATAAAACTCTTCAAAAAGCTAAAAAGAAGGTCGGCTTCGTAACTTTTTAAATAATGGTAATTATACTTGATTTTTTAAAAATTTATGCTATCATATATCATGAGATAGATTTTTATTAAGTTGATTTGGTTACCCCCATTCATATAAGTAAACGGCTCGTATCGTAATTATTACGCTTCGGGTCGTTTACTTTTAAAACAAAAGACCTGCCTTCAAGTGAAGACAGGTCATATATTTTCTATTTGAGATTGAGAATGTCGCTGATATTTTGCGTGACGTCCTTCATATCCTGTACGCTGAGATCTCCCATTGTAGCAATACGGAAGGTCTTTCCCTTCAAATCGCCGTAACCGTCTGATATCTCAAAGCCACGCTCGTTAAGAGCCTTGCGAAGGTCTCCTACATTAATATCGCGGGTATTTGCTATACATGAAACGGTGTTTGACGCATACTGTTCTTCGGGATAAATTGCAAAGTATTCTTTTGCCCAATTCTTTACAACATCCGACATCTCCTTGTGACGTGCGAAACGATTTTCAAGACCCTCGGTGTTAAGAATGTAGTCAAGCTGATAGTCAAGAGCAAACATATGCGAAAGGGACGGAGTTGAGGGATACTGGTAGTCCTTCTTCTGTATGTAGTTATACAGCTGCAAAAGGTCAAGATAGTAGCCTCTGTTTGTTACGCTCTTCGCTCTGTCACGCGCTTTATCGGAGAAGGTGCATACCGACATTCCCGAAGGAAGTGCAAGACATTTCTGAGTGGAGGTAACAGCAATATCGACTCCCCACTTATCAACCTCTATTTTTGTTCCGCCTGCGGAAGATACGCAGTCTATGCAATACAATACATCGGGAAAGTCCTTTAGTACCTCGCCTATTTCATCGCAGGGATTTGTCAAGCCGACCGATGTTTCGTTGTGAGTTACCGTAATAAGGTCATATTTGCCTGTCGAAAGAACTTCCTTTACGAGCTGCGGGTCTGTGTGATGACCGCTTTCTGCGGTAAAGATGTCCGCTTCCACTCCGTTGACCTTTGCCATTTCATACCAACGGTCACCGAATGAACCTACTGAAAATACGGCGGCGCGCTTTGCCGTACCGCAACGGATAGCTCCCTCCATAAGGCCGGTACCGGACGAAGTTGAAAGCAATATTTCACTGTTCGTGTAAAAAAGCTTTCTTAAATTGTCGCTGATTCTTCTTTGAAGCGCACTGGCGTCCTTGGTACGGTGTCCTATCATGGGAGTAGCCATTTTTTCAAGCACTTCACTTCTCACTTCCGTGGGTCCGGGAATAAATAATTTCTTGTGCATTTTTTTCTCCTTAAAAAATTACTTAAAATTTATGTATGAACAGCCCGCTGGCAAGTTTAGGTTCAAACCATGTCGATTTGGGCGGCATCACTTTATTTTCGTCCGCTACCTTTCTGAGCTGCTGAGTACTCACGGGGAAAAGCGCAAACGCAGCAGTATATTCTTTACCATCAACGCTTTCCTTTAGGGCTTCATAACCCTTTATTCCGCCGACAAAGCTCAATCGGTTCGACGTCCTTGGATCGGTTATACCGAGTATCTTTTCAAACACGTTGTTTTGCAGTATCGAAGCGTCGAGAGAAGAAATACAGTCCTCGGCGTTATAGCTGTCTATCTTTGCTTTAAGGCGATACCAGTTGTTATCTATATACATCATAAAGGTATGGACTGATTGCGTTTTTTGCATGTTTTCGAGTTTTTCGACCTCAAAATCATCTTCGAGCTTCTTAATAAATTCTTCTGTCGAATAGCCTAAAGTATCCTTTAGGAGCCTGTTGTAATCCATCACGTTCAATTCGTCCTCACAAAATGACACCGCCATTATATAATTGAACTGATCTGTAGGCTTATAATCGGGATTTTTTTCACGCATATATTTACCTGCGCGTACCGCAGAGGCACTTCGGTGATGCCCGTCTGCTATATAAAGACAATCCTGACTTTCAAACAGAGTCTTAAGCGTATTTATATCGTTATCATCAGATACCACCCAAAGGGTCTGTTTCGTTAATTCCTTATCTGTAAAATCATATACGGGATCGTACTTTTTTTTCATTTCCTTGATATAATCGCTGAGTCGTTCGTTTTTTTTGTAAAAGAGAAACACCGGCTCAGTATGCGCCTTACAGAAAAGAAAATGGTTTAGACGATCCTCCTCCTTCTCGGGAAGAGTGAGCTCATGCTTCTTTATTTTTCCGTTTTCATAATCGTCAATGCTGACAAGCGCACATACACCGTTTTGCTCTCTGCCGTTTTGTATTTGTCTGTAAATATAATAACAGGGCTTTTCGTCCTGAACGAGCAGACCTCTTTTTTCCATGTCGCATAAATTTGAAGCGGCCTTTTGATAGACGCTATGCGAGTATTTATCGGTATTATCATTTACGTCTATTTCGGAGCGAATAACGTGTACAAAAGAATCATCGTTTTCTCGGGCTAATTCACGCGCCTGGGCTGTATTTATAACATCATAAGGAGGACAGCATACTCTCGATGCATTTTGTGTTGTCGGTCTTAACGCCGCAAAGGGCTTAAATTGAATCATACGTCACTCCTTATTTTATCTGAAAGCTATTTACAAATCTGTCGATAGTTTTGTCATGCTTGTGTATATTTGCCATACTGTCAAATACGTATATACAAACGATAACGCACCTTGAGCGCTCAACCGTGAGATAACAATAACCGCAAACGGTGTCTTCACCCGACGTGAAGGTGCATTTCCAAGCGGGATATTGGTTGAGCTCGTCCTCTTTTATCGCATACACCGAATAATCGCGCTCGTTATCCTCAAAAAGATACTCGAAGAGCTTTGAGACATAAACATAGTTGTTGTAGTTACTCTCGTAAGCACCCGAATGAAGATTTAATGTATCGGGCGTATACAGCGATAAATACTCTTCGTTCGCCTGATACAAAACGTCCTTGACAAGAATTACCGCTTTTACTTCGCCGCCTGAAAGACTGACAACAGTACCCCCGTCAGTATGGCTTACCTCGTCGCCTTTTTTGACTTTAAAAGTAACGCCGCAATTATCGTCGTTATACTCCGACATACACGAGCTAAGCGCTGTAATACATATTATTATCAATAAAACGACAAGTAGTTTTTTTGACATGATATTTTCCTATTATTGTACCATTGCAATTCCGATAGCGCAACAATTAAATTTTGTTTTTATGCTTTAGCACTTTAAAGAAGTAGCTTATTTAAGCAAATAGCATAACATAATCAATTAAATTGCGAAAAACTACCGAATTAAATCAAATTTTTTATTTATTGTCTGAATTTGTCACGAAGCAGCTTTATTTCATAAGCGTAGCCGTCTAATTCGTTTGGAGTTTCAAGTAAAAAAGGAAGGGAACACAACGACGGATGATTGATTATCCTTACGACTGCGTCCAGACCAATCGCGCCCTTTCCTATCTTTTCATGACGATCCTTGTGAGAGGCAAACGGATTCATGGTATCGTTGAGATGCACCGCCTTCAATCTGTCCAACCCTACGATTTTATCAAAGGAAGTAAGCACGCCGTCAAGGTCGTTTACTATATCGTAGCCTGCGCAGTAAACGTGACATGTATCAAGGCAAACGCCTATTTTATCCTTTAAATCTATTCTGTCAATCATCTCGCGTATCTCTTCAAAAGTCTTACCTACCTCGCTGCCTTTTCCGCTCATAGTCTCAAATAAAAAGTATGCGCTGTGTTCGGGTTTTAAAACCTCGTTTACAATTTCGGCAATTCTGTTAATGCCGGTAATCGCGTCGCTCTTGTTCGAGCTTCCGGGATGAATGTTGTATAAATGACATGGCAGCTTATCTATAGCCGCAAGGTCCATTGTAATAAGCTCTCTTGCGCCCTTTCTGACGTCCTCGTTGTCGCTTGCCATATTTATAGTATACGGCGAATGCGCAAGCAGCGGAGCAAAACTGTTATCATTTATTATACGCTCCAAGTTTTGTGCGTCCTGATTGTCTATCGGCTTTGCGGCGCCCCCGCGCGGATTTCTTGTAAAGAACTGAAAGGTGTCTGCGCCGATTTCCAGTGCTGTTTTCCCCGCGTTTTCATATCCCTGCGCTATCGAAAGATGGGCTCCTATATTAAGCTGCATATTTTTCTCCTTTTTTTAACGCAATTATGTAAAAATAGTTTTGCAAAAAATGCATTCTAGCTTCTTTTTTAAGACGGAGTGCGTTTTAGCGCACTCCGTCTTAACATTATTTTATAACTATATTAAATATTTTACCGGGCACATATATTTCCTTTACGATCGTCTTGCCCTCTGTGAGCGCTTTGATTATCTCGTTATCGCATACAGCCTGCTTTATTTCGTCCTCGCCGGCAGTGCTTTCAACACTTATCTTAGCCTTTAGCTTGCCGTTTATTTGTACGGGTATTTCTATCGTGTCCTCTGTTATCTTGCTCTCATCGTACTCAGGCCAGCTGCCCTCGGCTATGATACCCTTATAACCGCACTCGAAATATATCTCCTCGGTTATATGCGGAGCAATAGGATTAAGTAAAATAAGATAAGTTTTTAAATCATCGCGTGTTATACTGCCTGCTTCGAAAAATGCATTAAGGAGCTTCATTAGTGCGGCTATCGCAGTATTGAATTTCATCTGTTCGATATCGTTCGTGACCTTTTTTATCGTCTGATGAATGGACGTTTCAAGATAAGGAGTATATCCTTTTTCATTATTGAGTATATCCTTTAGCTTCGTCACTCTATCTAAAAATCTTTTGCATCCCTTAACGCCGCTTTCGCTCCACGGAGCAGCCTTTTCGAAATCTCCGATAAACATTTCGTAGGTTCTTAGAGTATCCGCTCCGTAACGATCTACAATGTCATCGGGATTCACGACATTTCCGCGCGACTTGCTCATCTTTTCGTTGTTTTCGCCGAGTATCATGCCATGCGAAGTACGCTTTGCATACGGCTCGCTCGTATTTACAACGCCTATATCATACAAAAATTTGTGCCAAAAACGGGAATAAAGCAAATGCAGAGTGGTATGCTCCATTCCGCCGTTGTACCAGTCGACATTCATCCAGTAGTCCAGCGCTTTATTTGAAGCAAGGCACTTATCGTTATGAGGGTCGGTATATCTCAAATAATACCAGCTTGATCCCGCCCATTGCGGCATAGTGTCTGTTTCGCGTACTGCGTGAGCGCCACATTTCGGGCATGTCGTATTATACCATTCGGGCATATTTGCAAGCGGGGATTCGCCGTTGTCCGTAGGCTGATAATTATCTACGTCAGGAAGCTTAAGAGGCAGCTCGCTTTCGTCTATGGCAACCCAGCCGCACTTCTCGCAGTAAACCAGAGGTATAGGCTCTCCCCAGTATCTTTGTCTTGAAAATACCCAGTCGCGCAGTTTGAAATTGACCTTCTTTTCGCCGATACCAAGTTTAACGATCTCATTTATCATCTTGTCTATAGCCTGCTTGCCCTTAAGACCGTCTATAAGAGGCGAGTTTATCGCTACTCCGTTATTACAGTCGGTATACGCCTCGTTTTCAATATTACCGCCCGATATTACCTCTACGATCGGCAGATCGAACTTCTTTGCAAAAGCATAATCCCTTTCGTCATGTGCGGGAACCGCCATAATTGCGCCTGTACCGTATGTCATTAGCACGTAATCCGAAACGAAAATGGGAATAACCTTTCCCGATATAGGATTAACTGCGTTAAAGCCCTCCAGTCTGACTCCTGTTTTGTCCTTAACTATTTCTGTTCTTTCGAAATCGGATTTTTTTGAGGCAGCCTGCGAGTATGCTCGAACTTCGTTTATATTTTTAATACTTCCGGCATACTTTTCTATAAACGGATGCTCGGGAGATATGACCATATATGTAACGCCGTATATGGTATCGGGACGTGTCGTATAAACACGAAGCTTGTCATCTTTATTTTCAAGCGAAAAATCTATTTCCGCGCCTTCGCTTCTTCCTATCCAGTTTTTCTGGCTTGTTTTTACACGATCTATATAATCAACGGTATCAAGGTCGTCAAGGAGTCTCTGTGCATACGCAGTTATCTTCAACATCCATTGATTCTTTACTTTTCTTACAACCTGACCGCCGCAGCGCTCGCAAACCCCGTTTACAACCTCTTCATTTGCAAGGCCTACCTTACAACTCGTACAAAAATTAATGGGGAATTCCTTTTTATATGCAAGTCCGTGCTTAAACAGCTGAAGGAATATCCACTGCGTCCACTTATAATATTCGGGATCGGTCGTATTTATTTCTCTTGACCAATCGAAGGAATAGCCCAGCGACATAAGCTGTCCTTTAAAGTGTGCAATGTTGTTCTTGGTTACCTCGCGCGGATGAATACCCGTTTTGATTGCGTAGTTCTCGGTAGGCAGACCGAAAGCGTCCCAGCCCATCGGGAACAGCACGTTATAGCCCTGCAAACGCCTTTTCCTCGATACTATGTCCAGAGCTGTGTACGGACGCGGATGACCTACGTGAAGTCCCTGTCCTGAAGGATACGGAAATTCCACAAGCGCATAAAATTTCGGCTTATCTGAATCGTTTTTGGCTTCGAAGCATTTCTTCTCCTGCCAAATGTCCTGCCATTTTTTTTCAATCTTCTTATAATCGTAATACATCATTTCCTCCGAAATGCACAAAAAAGCAAATACTTAAGCCTAATTTTACAGTTTTTAAAAAATCAAGTCAATGATTTATGTTCTATTATTACCGACAGAAGCATATTTTATATAATAGAAAAATTCTCGGAGGTCTAAAGATGAAAAAGGACGCTCCTCGCTATGAGCTAAAGGTAAGAAATAACGCCTATAAAAAAGAGAATGACGTTAAAAGCATGAAGAAAACCAAGCTTTCCAACAAGCTGACAAACAGCGCTATAGCGTGTGCCGTTATATTGCTTGTCGTTATGATAATGAAAATGAGTTCTTCCTCATATGCCGGCAGCGCCCTTAAACGGCTTGACGAGCTTATAAAAAAGCAAATGGATTTTTCGCAAACGGCAAAAAGCGTAAGCGAAGTATTTTCACAGACTGTAGGCAGTTTTTTTACCGATAACAACCAAAAGGCGTCCGCCGATTCTCTAAAGCTCGGTTTACCTATTAAAAACGCAAAACTGACGAAAAAATTCGAAACCGGAAAACACCCCGTCTATCAAACAGATACCCCTCCAACCGGTATAGAGCTTTCAGGCGAATTAGGCAGCTTTATATATGCGCCCGCTAAAGCCACAGTAACACAGATTACAAAGCATGACGACGCAAAAATATCTGTCAGCCTTATTTTGTCAGATAATATAAGCGTTGTGTTTGATAATCTGGCAAGCGTATATTTTAAACAGGGTGAAAGCGTCGAAGATAACCAGATACTCGGAGTATTAAGCGAAAACGAATCTCTACTTTTTATGAGTCTGATTATCGACTCCGAGTACGTAGACCCCATGCAATATCTTGACTCATCACTTATAACACAATGAAGGCTCTACCACAAAACATTTTTCGTATACTGGGGATATTGCTTGTATTCGGCTTTATGATATACACACGCGGTTTTGCTGAGGCTTTTGTCTGTATGAGTGCGCTTATTGTGCATGAAGGAAGCCATATGATAAGCGCGTCCTTTCTAAATCTGGGATTAAAGCTTCCACGCGTGGCGGCATTCGGACTGCGCTTTGATACGAAACACAAAATAATATCAGTTAAAAAAGGGGTGCTTTTATATCTTTCCGGAAGCCTTGGAAACATTCTTCTCGCCGTATTTGTAAGTATACTCGCTCAATACATATATATCGGAGAATTTGAATTTTTTGTGTTCTACAACCTCGTCTTTGCCGGCATTAATCTGATTCCGGCGTACCCCATGGACGCTGCACGTGTTTTGAATTGCCTGTTGTGCTTACGCATGAGTGAAATGAGAGCTGTTAGAATATCGGTATATATAAGCCGTTTTATCGCTTATGTCATGCTGATTAGCGGAATATATGTATTTCTATTTACAGGGGAAAACATTTTTTTAATGCTCATGGCATTGACGATACTCATATCTGCGCGCAAGGAAATTTTAAGTGTAGAAGCTCTCTTTTTACAAAGAGAGGCTTCAAGAGTGATGAATATAACGAAAACATAAACTATATTTATTTTCACAATAATTCACATGCTTTTCACAGCCGTTTCAAGTTCAAATCAGATACGGCTTTTATACTTGGTTTTGAAAGGAAGTAAAGGATATGCAAGATAGAGTTTGGCGCAACGAATTAAAACACGAGTTGAACAACTGTGATTTTATAAGGGTTGACAGCTTTGTCAAGGCTGTTGCAAAGGTAGACGAACACGCAGGAAGCAACGGTTACTATAAAATACGCAGTTTGTACTTCGACAATGTGTACGATAAGGCTCTGTGTGAAAAACAGGACGGCTTAAACGAACGTGAAAAATTCAGAATAAGAATCTATAATGACGATCCGTCGATAATAAAGCTTGAAAAGAAGATGCGCTACGAGGGCAAAAGTCTGAAGGTATCCTGCGAAATAAACAAAGACGAATGCGACAAAATCATCTCGGGAGATACCGGTTTTATGCTTGGAGATAAACGAGAGCTAATGTGCGAATTGTACGCAAAGATGAAGTCCCAACAATTAAGACCCTACACAATAGTGGATTACACAAGAAAAGCATATACATATCCGGCTGGAAACGTGCGCATTACGTTCGATTACAATTTAAGGACGATACAGTATTCAAACAACATTTTCGATAACACGCTGCCGACAATGCCCGTTTATGACGGGATAATACTTGAAGTCAAATACGACAACTTTATACCCGAAATAATAGGCGATATCGTTCGCTTTTCACACAGACGTACGGATTCATTTTCAAAATATGCGATATCACGCTGTATATAATATTAAAATAAGAAAGGTAAACAATTATGAGTTTCAGCGATATTTTTAAATCAGACTTTTTGGAGAACGCAACAAGTATTTCCGTAACGGATATGCTCATAGCCCTTGGCTTGGCATTTCTAATAGGCGTATTTATTTCGTTCATCTACAAAAAAACCTACAAGGGCGTAATGTATTCCTCCTCCTTCGGAGTTTCTCTTTTGGCTCTTACGCTTATAACGACGCTAGTTATACTTGCGGTCACGTCAAACGTTGTATTGTCTCTAGGTATGGTCGGTGCTTTGTCAATAGTACGTTTCAGAACTGCTATAAAAGAACCTCTTGACATAGCGTTTTTATTCTGGGCAATAGCAGTTGGTATAATACTTGGGGCGGGCTTCATTTCCCTGGCAATAATAGGCTCGCTGATATTGGGTATTATCCTGTACTTTTACGCTAACGCTAAACAAACGGGCAACGCATATATACTTGTGTTGAATATGGATAATGCCGAAACAGAAGCAAAGGTAAACAAATATTTATCAAAGACTCTTAAAAAGTATCTTTTAAAATCGAAAACCATATCCAAGGACAATATCGAATTGATAGCTGAGGTTCGCCTTACAGATAAAAGCGCTGCTTTTGCAAATGCCTTGAATAACGTAAACGGCGTTAAAAGCGCTGTTCTTACAAGCTACAGCGGAGAGTTTGGAGATTGATATCGCTATAACTTTAGTTAAAAATATTTCCTTATTAGAAAATATACTTTCATGGGCTTGGAACCTTAAATAACGATTTGATTTAAGTAACAAAAAAGAGAAGATACCTTTTGATATCTTCTCTTTTTATCGTGTTGATTTATTACATAAATTTTATTGTGCATTCACCTTCGACAAGAAGAGTCCCTTCCTGATTGAAGGCTTTATTTGTGTATGTGATAATCTGCTTATCCTCGCGGATTTTGATTATCTCCATTTCGGCTGTTATTGTATCGTTGATACGAGCCGGAGCCAAAAACTTCATTGTGTGCCCGAGATAAGCGCCGCTGAAAAAGTGAGCTCCCGCAGCTCCCATTATGGCTTCAACAAGCAAGCCATGCGCTATGCGGCCCTTAAAAAAGCTGTTTTTGGCATACTCGATGTTTGTATGCAGAGGATTAAAGTCTCCCGTGATGCCTGCAAACATTACCACATGAGTTTCGGTTATCGTCATGCCCCAGCTGAATTTATCGCCTACCTTGTAGTCTTCGAATTTTGCCATGCTATACTCTCTATTTGTCGATAAATCTGCGGTCTACGATGAGCTGCTTGTTATCTTCCATCTGCTTGCACTGCTCCTGCGTGTAGCCGTATTCCTTTAATATCTCATAACCGTTTTCGCCGAGCTGCGGAGCTTCTTTATATTCCGGCAGTCCTACGCCTTCGATGAATATCGGCGTACGTACAAGAGATATCTCATTGCCCGTCGTATATTTCATCTTAAAGAATATATCGTTCTCCCACGCCTGAGGATCTTCAAGAATGTCTTCCCACAAATAGCAGATTGAGTGAGGAAGGTCTGCCTCTGTAAATATTCTGTCCATTTCCTTAGAGTCGTTCTTTAAGAATTCGGTCTGTATGATGTCGAACACTTCGCACTGATGATTGCCGGGAAGGAGTGTTTCCATCTTTGAGTATACGGGATGATCCTTAAGGTCGCTTCTGCCAATAGTCTCCATAACCTTGTTGAATAAAAATTCATACGGAGGTATGGAAAGCTGCATGAACTTTCCGTCCTTGCACTTATAAGCAACATTGAACGGGTTTGTGTTGTCTCTTCTGTTTACGGGGTATTTTACTCCGAGATCCTTGTACTGATCCTGCGCAGCCATTACCATAAGAGCCTGCGTGTACACTGCCACGTGATAAAGTGAGGTGTATACAAAATCGCCCTTGCCCGTCTTTTCTGCGTTACGAAGCGCAAGCAATATTCCCGAAAGCAGTACCAAGCCTGCCTGATGGTCGCCCATTCCGGGGATACAGTTAAACGGTGATTCTCCCTTTTGATAAAGCGTTCCGAGAAGACCGCCGCGTCCGAAGAAGGACGTGAAGTCATATCCGGGAAGCTTTGCGTCAGGCCCGTTGAAGCCGTAACCGCTCATTGTCGCAAAAACAATTTTCGGGTTTACTTCTTTGAGATGCTCGTAATCGAGATCCGCTCTTTTTAAAGCGTCCATTCTCCAGTTGGTAATGAATACGTCTGCTTCCTTGACCATCTTTAAGAAGGCTTCTTTTGCAACGGGATCCTTCAGGTTAAGAGCAATATCTCTTTTGTTTGCGTTCTCAAAGTCAAACGTGGTGTTTTCTCTTAAGTCCGCACTTCTGCCCTCGCTTGCTCCGTTCCAGCGAATCATGTCGCCCATGGGGGGTTCAACCTTGATGACGTCGGCACCGAAGTCAGCCATCAATCTTGCCGCTATCGGACCGGCTACAAATGTTGCCAGCTCGATGACCTTAATCCCTTTTAAAGGTTTTTCCTGCATTGTTTTATTCCTCCTGAATTATAAAATTGTATTTTTTTGCTTTATATCGCACCCGCGTTAATACGTTATAACGGGATAGCTTTATTATTTATTGAAGACAGGCTTCCTTTTTTCTTTAAACGCCGCCATGCCTTCGATCTGATCGGGGGTTGAAAAAGCGTCCGCCTGCATTACAGCTTCTCTTTCTATTGCTTCATCAACAGTAGAATCAAGCGATTTGTTGAGCAATTCCTTATCAAGTCTTATTGCGCTTTGCGAAACCGAGCATATATTTTGAGCAAGCTTCATGGCTTCTTCCATAAGCGTTTCCTGAGGAAATACCGAATTTACGGCTCCTGCTTCATAGGCTTGCTGTGCGTTAACTATTTTACCCTGATATATCCATTCTTTTGCCTTTGCCAGACCTATGAGCCTTGGCAAACGTACAGTACCCGAAAAGCCCGGTGTGATTCCGAGTGTCGCCTCGGGCAAACCCATTTTTGCTTTTTCTCCTGCCAAGCGTATATCGCACGCCATGGCAAGCTCAAATCCTCCGCCGAATGCCACTCCGTTAATAACGGCTATAACAGGCTTTGGCAACATCTCAATCATTCTGAATATACCGGAGCCTTTTTTCGAATAAGCAATTATTTCTTCGTGATTCTTTTCCTTCATTACGTCAATATCGGCTCCTGACACAAAGGCTTTTCCCTCGCCGGTTATGATAATAACAAAAATGTCTTTGTTGGATGCCGCCTTCTCAACAGCCGCCTGCAAATCGTTTAACACGTCCTCATTTAAAGCATTAAAGGTCTGCGGTCTGCTTATCGTCAATATTGCGACGTTTCCATTTTTCTCATCTTTAATATAGCTCATTGACTTTCATCCTTTCCGATATTCTCTATCATTTTTTGCGCTTTCTTTTTGATATCGGGAAGCTTTACCTTGCCGCTGGAGGTTATCGGGAATTCGTCCATAAACAGGATATAACGCGGTTGCTTAAACATCGAAAGCTCACCTTTGGTGAAATCCAAAACCTGCTCCTTAGTGAGAGTTTTGCCCTCCTTGAGCATAATACAGGCGCATATCTCCTCCTGGTAGTAGTCATCGTGGACTCCTATCACCTTCACAAGGGATATTTCATCCATTTTCAAAAGAACGTCCTCTATTTCCGATGGAGATATATTATCGCCCCCGCGTATGATCATCTCCTTGATACGCCCGGTAATATGTATATTGCCGTCATTGTCAAAGCATCCCAAATCACCCGTATGCAGCCAGCCTTTATCATCTATTGTCTTTAAAGTAGCTTCCGGCATTTTATAGTAGCCCTGCATAACATTGTAGCCTTTAACGCAAAGCTCTCCGACTTGATTTCTTCTCAGCTCCTCGTTTGTCTGAGGGTCTATGATTTTAACGCTGACAAGAGGCATGGGTCTGCCGACTGTGGTAGCGCGAACCTCAAATGAATCATCCGGAAGAGAAAATGTCACAGAGGGTGAAGTCTCTGTTTGTCCGTAGGACACCATTATAGCGGGATAAAGGTATTTTATTATCCTCGCAAATGCCTGCTGTGTGCATATTGCTCCCGCAATCTCACCTTTTTTGAGCAAAGGATAGCTTATGTTATTAGCCTCGGCGAATTCCGCAAGTGAAATAAGCATAGTAGGAACGGCAGAATAGGCTGTGCAATGCTCGTTAATAAGCATGTCGCTGACTGCCGCAGTCTGGAAATGAGTCATGATTATATTTGTTGTCTTAGAATGAACGCACGCCAGCGTGCAGCCGCACAGACCGAAACAGTGATATAATGGAACGCTCAGGCAGAATCTGTCGTTTTCATCAAAGCCCATGCATTCCGATATGCCCTTTGAGTTATTAACGATATTATAATGCGTTAGCATAACTCCCTTTGGACTAGCTGTTGTACCCGAAGTAAACAGCATACTGATAATATCCTTGCAGTCCTGCGGTTCATATTTTGTGATATATTCTCTTGGAGTTTCCCTTAATAAATCATCAGCGCTTTTGAGTCTGCCCTTGCCCCTGTTCATACGAAACGCTTCCTTCAGACCGGGCGCATAATATTTGCTGTTTTTATCGAGCAGCTTCATTGCCGAATCCTCGGTATGCACCTGTTTAAAGGAATCTCCGATAAACAGATATTCACAGTCCGAATACTTAACAAGCTCCGACAATTCGCACACGCTTGAAGCAGGCGCCATAAGCACGCTTATCGCTCCTATTTTGCAAAGCGCAAAATAGGTTATCACCCACCTGAGAGAATTTGACGACCAGATAGCACAGTGGGTACCCTTCTTTATACCGACATGTTCTATACACCTCGCCGCTTCATCCACTCTTAAGAGAAACTGACTCCACGTATATGATTCTCCCATAAATTTATATGCTTCTT
Organism: uncultured Lachnospiraceae bacterium; assembly: GCA_964618075.1. Lineage (GTDB taxonomy): Bacteria > Bacillota > Clostridia > Eubacteriales > Anaerofustaceae > CAYTMY01. The sequence goes on along the minus strand of CAZTZO010000011.1, from coordinate 16,069 downwards.
TTTCGGGATAATCACGCGCATTTTCCAACAATAGTTCGTAAACACATTTATTTGTTAGTTGCATGATATATATCCTTTAAAGCCGTATGCCTTACAAACAAGACATACGGCTAAACAATATATTTTTTACTGAAGGGCTTCTATTAAGAGCGGTACAACTTTATAAAGATCTCCGACAATACCGTAGTCTGCGACTTCGAATATCGGCGCAACCTCATTTTTATTTATTGCTATGATTATGCCTGAGTTCTGCATACCCGCAAGGTGCTGTATCGCACCTGAAATACCACAGGCTATATAGATGTCGGGTTTGACCGTCGTTCCGGTCTGACCTACCTGATAGTCTCTGTCTATCCAACCGTCGTCAACGCATGCACGGGAGGAAGCGATAACGCCGCCCATTTTATCGGCAAGCTTTTTAAGAAGCTCAAAGCCTTCTTTGTTGCCCAAGCCTTTGCCGCCTGCAACGATAACCTTAGCGTCTGTAAGGGAAACCTTTTCCTTGGCGGATTTTACAACTTCGATAACCTTTGTACGTATATCCTCTTCAGCCAGATTAAGCTTCAGGTTTACCTTTTTGCCCTGATGCGCTTTATCGAGAACAGCTTTTTCCATTACGCCCGGACGTACCGTAGACATCTGGGGACGGTGGTTTTTCGTTTCGATAGTCGCCATGAGGTTTCCGCCGAAAGCAGGACGCGTCTGACGGATATTCTTTTCTTCGGGATTGATTTCGAGCTTCGTGCAGTCTGCCGTAAGACCCGTATCGACTCTTGCCGCCACTCTCGGAGCAAGATCCCTGCCTATATGAGTTGCGCCCATTAAAACTATTTCGGGCGATAACTTGTCGATAGCTTCGCTTATAACCTTTGTATAAGCGTCTGTCGTGTATTGTTTGAGAAGCGGTGAATCGCACATATAAACCATTTCCGCGCCGTATGAAATACACTCGTCTGCAAGAGAGTCGACATTTTCTCCCGCAACTATTGCGCAAAGCTTGTGTCCTACGCCGTCAGCAAGCTTTCTGCCTTCGCCGAGAAGCTCGATAACAACAGGCATGAGCTTGCCTTCTCTTTGCTCGGCAAATACCCATACATCTTTATATGCGCCGATTTCTTTTTTGGCTTTTCTTTTTTCTTCCTTCGTTTTTTCGAGAGCGTCCGACGGGCAAGCGTCAACACATTTACCGCAAACCGTACATTTTTCGGTGACGTATGCTATTCCGTCGCGCATTTCCATCGCGTCGAACGGGCATTCCTTTACGCAGGATTCGCAACCGGTACATTTATCTTTTAATACTTTGATAGCCATACTATCCCCCTATATTACGTGTTTTTCTTTTAATTCGCCGATCAGTGAATCTACCGCCTGCTCGGGTGTGCCTTCGAGCATTTTACCCTTACCCTTGGGTTCGGGCGTGAAGGAACGGAACACCTGCGTAGGAGATGCGTTTAAGCCTACCTCACTTGCGTCCACTGCGATATCATTTAATCCCCATACCGTCGTCGTTTTATTAAAGGCGTCTACTATTCCGCCTATAGTCATGTAACGCGGTTCGTTCAACTCTTTTACGCATGTAAGAAGAACGGGCAACTTTGCTTCGATTACTTCGTAACCGTCCTCTGTCTGACGGTGAACTCTTACTGTTTTATCGTCTACGAGCTCAAAGCTCTCAACATACGTTACCTGAGGTATGCCTATACGCTCTGCTATCTGAGGACCGACCTGCGCCGTATCTCCGTCGATAGCCTGTCTGCCTGCAAATACGAGATCGTAATCTGCTATTTTCTTTATAGCTGCTGCTATAGTATTGCTTGTAGCCCATGTATCGGCTCCGCCGAAGGCTCTGTCCGAAAGCAAAATCGCATCGTCAGCTCCCATTGCCAGGCATTCTTTTAACATGATGTCTGCCTGCGGGGGTCCCATGGTTATGACCGTAATGGTCGTGTCCGGCTTTTTATCCTTTATTTTCAACGCCTCTTCCAATGCATTAGCGTCGTCCGGATTTAATATACTGTCAACACCTTCACGAATCAAGGTGCCCTTTACGGGATCTATCTTGACTTCGTTAGTGTTTGGTACCTGTTTAACACATACTAATATTTTCATATTCTGCTCGTCTCCTTATTTGAGTATCAGTCCGGAAATTACGATCTGCTGAACCTGTGATGTTCCTTCGTACAAAGGAAGAACACGTACATCTCTGTACATTCTTTCGATCGGGTAATCTCTCATGTATCCGTATCCGCCATGTATCTGCAATGCCTTGCTTACTATCTCGCAGGCTGTTTCAGCTGCGTAATATTTAGCCATTGCCGCAGCCTTTGTGCTGGGCTGTTTTGTGTCCATCTTGTAAGCGGCGTCGTAAACGAGCAGTTTTGCGGCGTTAAGCTTTGTTTCCATTTCGGCAAGCATGAAAGCTATAGCCTGGAATTTTGCTATGGGTCTGCCAAACTGTTTACGTTCCTTTGCATACTTAATAGCTTCGTCCATAGCGCCCTGTGCGATACCTATCGCCTGTGAAGCGACTCCCACACGACCTACGTCAAGCGTTTTCATCGCCATGGAAAAGCCCTTGTTGACCTCTCCCAGAACCTCGCTCTTGTGAACGCGTACATTTTCGAATATAACATCGCTCGTTGCGCAGCCCTTCATTCCCATTTTATCCTCGGCTTTACCGAAGGAAACTCCGGGAAGGCTTAAATCAACAAAGAATGCCGTGATACCGCGCGTACCGGCTTTGATGTCGGTTTTTGCGAAGGTGACCATGTATTTTGAAAGCGGCGCTCCTGTTATGAATGTCTTTCGTCCGTTAAGCACATAGTAATCTCCGTCAAGATCGGCTGTTGTCGTCATAGCGCCCGAATCGCTGCCTGCGCCGGGTTCGGTAAGTCCGAAGGCTATGTTGAACTCGCCTGTGATGAGCGGTCGAAGATATTTTTCCTTTTGTTCGGGAGTACCGAAATTCATTATCGGCGTTCCTCCCAAAGAGTTTGAGCCCGAAACATAAATGCTTGCAACTCCGCACTTTCTGGCTATTTCCTCCATAACGATAACGTAGGAACGAACGTCCGCCCCCGCCCCGCCGACTTCTTTGGGAAATTTAATGCCGTAAAACCCGAGCTTTGCCATCTTGTCCTTGATGTCCTGCGGAAATTCACCGGTTTTGTCGATCTCTTCCGCAATAGGAGCTAATTCTTTTTCTGCAAAATCTCTTGCACATTTTCTGATTAGTTCGTGTTGCTGTGTGAACATACTTTTCTCCTTGAAATGTATTTTGAAAGTGAGTTGTGACCTCACGAAAATAAAGCAAGTTTCAGCGCATAACGCCTATTCCTGCAACTTAGCCCTATAATGATAGCATAACCGACAAATTTTGGCAAGTTAATGTTTTATAAAAAAACTTATATATAAATAGCGCACATCCCAATTGTGCAAATTGCATATTCATCTGCCGATTAAAAATAAAAAATATGCAGTATGCGATTTTTGTATCACATACTGCATATTTTGATTGTTTATTCTTTTTTCTACTGGAAAGCCGATACCGTCGCACCCTCGTATAAGTTCGAGAAATAGTTACCGAGGTATTGCTGAACGCCGTTATATATGATCTCAAAGTGCAGGTGAGGCCCTGTGGAATTGCCCGTGCTGCCGACGCCACCAAGGTATTCGCCCTGAGATACCGTTTGTCCGACAGAGACGGATATAAAGCTCATATGTGCATATCTCGTCTGGAAGCCTCCCGCATGATCGACTATCACGCAATTACCGTATCCACCCGAAGTCCACCCTGCAAGGGAAACAACGCCGGAATCGGAGGCATATATGGGAGAACCTGTAGATGTGGCTATATCTATGGCACGACCTCCGGAGTGAGAGCCTGATTTGTCAAATGCTGATATCATTCCTGATGCTGGCATGATGAAAGTGCCCGTACTGTATGCTACGGACGGAAGGCTCATGGTTCCTCTTCCGACTACCTGAGCTACCGGCTCGCTTATTACGGACTCGTCCAATACCTCCTCGCCCACCTTCTGACCGTTTACGTACGTAATGACGGAATGCACTTCCTTTACGCCTTCAACACCGGTTGAAAGGAGGGTTTCAACTCCTCTGTAGGCATTTGAATCATCCACATATGAAACAGAAAACGGTACGGCAACCTTATATTTTACTTCCTTTACCGTGCTTATGCTCAACAGCGGGGCGTTCGAATCCGTACCGTAGCTGAAATTCTCACTGCGGAATGCAAGAGCGCTTTTAAGCCCATGAGCAGAGTGTGCGTCGCTGGTAATGGAATCAAACGTACTATCCGCCGCAGATGCATTTGCCACAGCATTTGCCTTTATACTGTCGCTTGCCGTATTCGTAAGTATTGCCACAGCATCGGGAATAGTCTCTTCGCTGCCCAAGGCTATGATACGCTCCTCGGCTGTGAGCTGTTGATTCATGGTGTAATCCTTAAGCTCGAGAGTTTCACTCCCATCGGTTGAACCGTAAAGAAAATAATTAACAGATTCGTCTATTGCCTCCTGCGCCTCGTCAAGAGAGGCAAGCTTTACAGCCTCCTGCCCGTCTATAAGGACGACTCCGCCCGTACAGAAAAGCTCTATATCGCAACCGTATATTTTTTCCTCGCATTCGTCCTGCGAAACAAGCCGGCTGCGGTCTTTTATAAATACGTTTCTTATGCTCAAAGACTGCTCGAAATACAACGTATCTCTTGAGTACCACGTTTTCAGATTTTTATCAACATTGTCAAGAGCGCTGTAAAATACGCTTGCGTTATCAACAATGCCAAGATCCTGCCCGTTAAGTATTATCTCGCAGCCAAACGCATAATTGTAAGATGCCAATAATATGATTATGGCGCCTAGTGCGATGCTTGCCGGTAAAAATATTTTTTTTCTTTCCTTTATATATTCCACCACATCAAGAATGCTGAGCTTTATATGAAGATATACGGATTTCAACGAATACAGATGCATTTGTGTAAAATATACGAAATCGTCGACCTTAAGTTTTAGCTTACTCTGCTCATACTTTCTTCGCAGCTTTGATTTTTTAGCGACCTCGGAATGCTCCTGCTTGTATTTGCGGGCTTCCTCATTGGCAAACTTCTTCGCCTTTTCGACCTGTATCATATCTTCAACAATATGACGGCGCATATTTTTCTTGGCAAGCTTATTGAAAAGCCTGTCTAGACGCGCTTGCTCATTTTGCTGAAATTTGAACTCAACTGTCATGACTTCCTCCGAAGAACGAAATGATGTTACACATTCGTTACATCACAGTTTATCATATCCGTACTTTTATTACCACCCTTTATAATAATTTTTATTATAAAATTTCTCCCGTTTTGTATAAATGTTTCTGCATACGGTAAAAATAAATGTATGAAAAATGATATCGGCACAATAAAAAACGATATGAAAAATAAGATAGGTGAATCCATAACCGTTTGTGTGCGTTCCTCCAGAGGCAAAAAAAACATTTTTAGCGGCAAGCTGAGCAAGGTTTATCCTCATGTATTCATAATGTCGTGCGACGACGAATCACAGGATGTATGCTTGAGCTATACCGACGTTTTAACAAACAGGGCAAGCGTGGTGATAAAATGAATAAGCTTATCCAAACGAGGATATTCATAGTCATCATCGGCGCAGTGTTGTTTTTTTCACTAGGTATCGTATCAACAAAGGCATATACTTCAATCAAAGAAAACAGCCCGTCTGTTTCATTATCAGTTTCAAAAGCAGCCGAAGAAGAAAACGTGAAAGCGGGACTTAAAACAAAAATCGCTTTTATACGCTACTATACCTCGGATAACACCGTAGGTGTAACATCTCCCGAAAGCAACGCTCCGTATATGGGCAAGGATGAAAAGTGGTTTAGCGAAACCTACCCTGACTGGAAAACAGTCAAGTTCACCTGTGAAGAGATCACACTTGAAAAAACAATAGATTCCTTCGGCCCTGAAAGCTTTTTACTGTCGACTGCCACTGACGAGGGCTCTGTGGAAAGACTTGCAGTATATACTTACGATAAGGAAGGCAATCGAGTTTTATATTGGATGTACGACACTCCCACAGAGCTATACGAGGCTAATGAGCTTGAAAAACTCAGGAAGGGTATAAGCGTACACGGGAAAACCAAATTGAACGAGCTGTTAGAAAATTATGAAGAATAGGCGGCCAAAAAAAGCGCTGCCTATTCTTATTTTTATATTAATTTAATACTCTGATAAAAATTCCTCTAAGGTATGCTTAGGACTGTTGTGGTAGGCTAAAGCCAAATCTCTACCGATATAACGGTAATGCCACGGCTCATACACATATCCGGTTATATCCGCCCAGCCGTCGGGGTATCTCAAGACGAAACCGTATTTATATGAGTTGTTTATCAACCAATCGTATTCGCTGTCATATTGCATATCTGAGGAAAGTCCCAAGCCGGCAGCACTCCATGTTATGTCCATACACAGCCCTGTCTGATGCTCGCTTGCTCCAGGCGCTGCTGTATCGTTCTGATTATCTCCACCTGCTCTGTCATACAGATACTGCTGTGTTTCATAGCTTCTGTAACCCGAAAGAGCATAAAGCGTAACGCCCTCGCTTTTAGCTGCCGCAAACATTTCTCCCAATGCCTCGTTTGCTTCGCTTCTCATATTATTTACCTCATCCCCTATCGGATAAACATAGGAAACACTCCCGTTATCATTAAGATCACCCGGAAGATAGGATGAATCGATCCTTGAGATTTTATTTACGAGAATGTCTATATTATCATAAGAGGTGCTTTGCGTTTTAACAGTATAAGAAAATGTCTTTGACACGCTAACAAACGAAACACTGCAGGACGATTGCGCATCTCCGGACACAAAAAGCGCATTGCTTCTAACGGGAGTAAAGCCGTTAATATTCTCAATAGTAACGGTATCCGATGTAAAGCTCTGTACGCTTAGGCTATTGTCGTAGTAAGTAATATTCGCATTAAACAAAATAACGGAGCCATAAAGAGCACTTGACTGGTTATTTGAAGCAGTTATATCCACGCTTATAATTCCCTTTACATCGCGCCCGTTAGTTACAAGGATATCTAAAAGCCTGTTGTAATTGTCTTTACCTCCGAAGGCTTTATATTTTATTTCGTCTAAGCCCTCGTACAAGCCCGACTGTGCCGTAATAAAAAGAGTATCATTCACATTTTTATCTATTCCGAAAGCACAAATACAGCCGGTCGCAAGGCTTTGCTTCATCGTTTCGCTCACATTCGGTTTAAGAAGAATAAACCGATAGCATAAAAAAGCCGCACTTATCAATACAACCGATATTATAGATATCAAGACAATCGGCTTTCTTTTTTTCTTCTTTGTTAAAGAATTGTTTTCTTCACCGCCGGTGTGCACGGTAGGAACTTTTTTCCTTTTTATCCTTATCCTTTTAACCATAGCGTTATTATATCACAAAATCGAATCCGGTTGAATGATTATTTGCCGAGTTTTACAGACCTGTTCAATACGAAACGGGCGTTTGTTAATAGTTCTCGGTTTATTTATGGTTAGATTGCTTCACAACCTAAAACTCCTTAATCTTACTATTCATCATTACAAAAGATCAATATTATTATATGATTATATTACAAATAAAGAACACCGCTTTAATAAAAGCGGTGTTCCTTAATTATCAATATTACTATTATTATTTATTCTGTTGTGTAGGGAAGCAAAGCGATATTTCTTGCTATCTTTACTGCGCTCGTTACTTCTCTTTGATGCTTTGCGCACGTACCGGTCGCGCGTCTGGGAAGTATCTTGTATCTTTCTGATACATACTTTCTTAAAAGTGCCACGTCCTTGTAATCTACGTGATCAAGCTTATTTTCGCAGAAATAACATACTTTCTTTCTGCGTTTATATCCGTCTTTTTGATATTCTCTTCTTTCAGACCTTTCAGGTCTTTCGGGTCTTTCTGATTTTTCAGACATTATTTATTCTCCCTTCGCCCTATTAAAACGGAACGTTGAGGTCATCAAGCTCCGTGAATCCGTCAACGGGAACTCCGAAATTGTCGTCAGCCTGAGCGCTGGGCTTATACTGCGTTTCAGACCTTGTAGACGATGATAAAAACTGCACCTCGTCCGCAACAACTTCCGTGACATATCTTTTTGTTCCGTCGGCGGCGTCATAATTGCGTGTTTGTATTCTTCCCACGACAGCTGTCATGCTGCCCTTTGAAAGAAATTTCTCGCACAGCTCCGCCGTCTTTCTCCATACCACTACGGGTATGAAGTCTGCTTCCTTTTCGCCGTCCTTGTTTTTAAACGTTCTGTCGACCGCAAGAGTAAAGCTCGCCACGCAAACTCCGTTTGAAAGCGTTCTTATCTCCGGGTCTCTTGTCAATCTACCGATTAAAGTTACTTTATTGATCATAAGTGTTAACCCAACTTTCGTTATACTATACTAATTATCGAGTTTGACATATATTCCGCGAAGAATGTCGTCGGTGATCTTGTAAATGTGGTTGAGTTCATCCAATACAGACGCCTGTGCTTCAAAGGTGATTAGAGTATAATAGCCTTCACGAAGCTTCGCTATCTCGTAAGCAAGTCTTTTCTTGCCCCACTTGTCGGTCTCCTTGACTTCTCCAGCCTGTTTTATAACGTCCTCTACCTTCGCTATAAGAACATCAAGCTCTTCTTCGGAAAGGTTTGGATTTGCTATAAACAGCGTTTCGTAAGCATTCATTTTTTTACCTCCTTATGGACTTTTGGGGGATCTCTCCCCAAGGAAAATCAATTCAGTATATCATGAGCTTTGAGTAAAAACAATGATATTTTTGCTTTATTTGGTATATTTCTCTATTATGAAACAATAGTATTTGACCCGAAAGTAAAATAAACATATCGAAACGATTGCCTTTTGTTATCATAAATATTATGTTTTGTTATTTTAATTGTCTATTTCCTATGAGCTTAAGGCTTTTTCGTTTAAAATAATCTTATGGAAAAGTCTGAAATAGAAAGAATAAATATACTTGCAAAGAAAGCCTCCCTGCAAGGTTTATGTGAAGAGGAGCGAGAAGAACAAAAGCAGCTTCGTGAAAAATACATTATGTCGTTTAAATCAAATTTAAGCGCACAGCTTGATAGCATAGTGGTAAAGCACCCCGACGGCTCTGTTACGAAAATAAAGGACAGAAAAAAGCATTAACTGACTTAAGCGTGCTTAAACCAAAAATTTTCCGCTCATGTTTCTTATTTATGATATAATTAAAATGTAAATACCATAAAAGGAATATTTTATTATGCACGAATTTTCATTTGGCGACGATTTTCTGCTCGGAGTGGCCTCTGCGGCGACTCAAATAGAGGGCGGCGAAGGAACTAACAGCTGGTATGACTGGTATGAAAAAGGTCACATTACAGACTCTTCTGACCCGCACATAGCTAACGAGCACTACAAAAGATATGCTCAAGACCTTCTTCTTATGAAAAAGCTCGGTATCAAAGCATACCGCTTCGGTTTGGATTGGGCAAAAATTGAACCTGAACAGGGCGTATTTTCTTTCGAAGCGATAGAGCATTACCGTAAAGAAATATCCTTAATGCTTTCATACGGGATAAAGCCCCTTTTGACCCTGCATCATTTTACGAATCCTATGTGGTTTGAGTCAATGGGAGCTTTTGAAAACGATGACTGTAAGGATATTTTTATAAAATACGTCAATAAGGTCGTTGAAGAGCTTGCTGATCTCGTAAGCGAATACGTAACGATAAACGAACCGAACGTATACAGTGCGAACGGACTTCTATTCGGTATATGGCCTCCGGGAAAGAAAAGCTTTTTTGCATTAAAAAAATCCTTTACCAACTTTACCCGCTGCCATACAGCCGCTTATGAGCAAATACACAAAATAAGATCTCAAAAGGGCTTTCATGATACCAAGGTCGGCTTTGCCATGCATATGAGAGTATTCGAAGCAAAAAACGAAAGAAATATAAGGCACAGAATAAACGCAAAGCTTGCCTCAAAATGCTTTCAGGATTCATTATTTCAAGCAATGGCTACCGGCAAATGCTCCTTTCCCGTAAACAAACATAAGGATATAAAGCAGGGCAAATATTACGATTTTCTGGGTATAAATTATTACACGCGCTCGTGTGTATCTTCCCTTTCCGACGGACTTAAGGAAGGCTGCCCTGTTAACGATTTGGGCTGGGAAATTTATCCCGAAGGAATAAAACGTATATGCGCGGATATTCATAACAAATACGACGGTGATATTTATATTACGGAAAACGGTACCTGCGACAATACGGACAGCTTTCGCTCAAGATATATATATGAACATCTTTATGAAGCGCTGAATGGCTCTCTGCCTGTAAAACGATATTATCACTGGTGCTTTACAGATAATTTCGAATGGCTTGAGGGTCAGAGCGCGCGCTTTGGTATCGTGTATATTAACTACGAAACACAAGAGCGCAGCTTTAAACAGAGCGCACATTTTATTAGCGAAATTATAGCCAATAACGGAGTAAGTGAAGAAATCTTCAATAAATACTGCAATCAGGACTACAACTATAATAATAAATAAGGAGTAAGGCGATGAATAAGTGGTGGCAAAACGCCGTTGTATATCAAATATACCCTTTGAGCTTTAAGGATACGAACGGTGACGGAACGGGAGATATCCCGGGCATCATCGAAAAACTCGACTATCTCAAGGACTTGGGTATCGACGTAATATGGCTAAGCCCCGTATACTCTTCTCCTATGGACGACAACGGCTACGATATAAGCGATTACCGCTCAATAAACCCTCTTTTCGGTACAATGGAGGATATGGAAAGACTTATATACGAAGCGGGAAAGCTTGATATAAAAATAATTATGGACCTTGTGATAAACCACACCTCAGACGAGCACGAGTGGTTTATAAAAAGCCGCGACAAAGACAGCCCTTATCGCGATTATTACTTTTGGTCAGAAGGAAAAGACGGCAAGGAACCGAACAACTGGAGCGGATTTTTTGCACAAAAGGCGTGGGAGAAGGACGAGAAAAGCGGCGAATACTATATGCATCTTTTCTCAAAAAAACAGCCGGATCTGAACTATTACAATCCGAAGGTTATTGAAGAAATCGAAGATATCATGCGCTTTTGGCTCGACAAGGGAATAGCGGGCTTCAGATGCGATGTAATTAATGTAATATGGAAACAATCGCTTGAAAACGGCAAGAGCGCTTTGGCGCTATGCGGAAGCGAGCACTATCTGACAAATGAAGGAACTCACAAGCTGCTTCACAAAATTTACGAGGACGTGCTTAAGCATTACGACTGCTTTACCGTCGGGGAAACTGTCCTTGTCACTCCCAAGCAGGCTAAGGAGCTGTGCGAGAACGAACGAGGCGAATTGAATATGGTGTTTCAGTTCGAACAAATGGACGCTGACCAGAGATATGTGAAGTGGTTCAGAAAAAAATTCAACAAAAGACAATTCTTTGAGATAATAACGAAATGGCAGACTTCTATTAACTGGAATGCGAATTACCTTGAAAACCATGACCAGCCCAGAAGCGTATCCCGATACTGCCCAAACGAAGCCTACAGAAACGCCTGCGCAAAAATGCTTTGCGTTATGCTTCTTACGCTTAGGGGAACGCCCTTTATTTATCAGGGAGAAGAGCTTGGCATGAGAAACTTCGATTTTAAGCTTATGGACGACATACGCGATGTGGAATCGAAAAATGTTTATGATTTTGCAACAAAGCTGCATTTCCCTAAAGACTACAAGCTGAAAATGATACGCGAGGTAAGCCGTGACAACGCAAGAACGCCCATGCAGTGGACGAATGAAGAGTATGCCGGCTTCAGCACAAACAAGCCATGGATAAAGCTTAATGCAAACTATCGCACCCTAAACGCTTTGGCTCAAAAGGAAAACGAGGAATCCACCCTATCCTTTTATAAAAAAATGATTGCTCTGAGAAAGAGCTGCGACATACTCAGGGAGGGCAGCTTTAAAAAAGTTTTATATACGAACGATGTATTTATATACGAGCGCTCTTTAAACGCAAAAACCCTTACCATTGCGCTGAATTTCACATCGAAGCCCGTAAACATAAACAAAACGGGCGAAGTTTTGATATCAAGCTTAAACGAAAAAACCTTCGACGGCACACTCAAGGCTTGGCAGGGAGTCGTATTGAAATGATAGAAAAGAAAAAAAACGTATTCTACTTAAATACAGAAAACACCTCTTATATATTCAGGATAACCGAATTTCTTCATCCTGAGCATATTTACTACGCAAGGCGTATAATCGACGAGGATATTGAAGCGCTTGTATTTAAGCATACCGCCATAACAGGCAGCAGCGTCGTATATGACGAAAGCGACCAGACCTATTGTCTTGACGTAATACCGCTTGAATATTCGGGTATGGGCAGAGGCGACTTCAGGCACAGTCCCTCAGAAATAAAAATGCCCGATACCACATATACCACAGACTTCGTTTATGATTCATTTAGTATTACCAAAGGTGCTATGAATAGCAGCGAGCTTCCCCTTTCTTACGGAGATGATGATGAATGTGAAACGCTCTTAGTCACTTATAAAGACAAGCTTTATGACTTATATCTTTATATGTATTATACGGTTTATGAGAAAAGCGATGTTATAACACGAAGAGTGATACTAAAAAACAACGAAAAAAGTCCCGTTATCATACGCAGGCTTATGAGCATGATGATAGATTTAAGCGGTACAGATTATTCTATGCTGACGCTGGACGGCGGCTGGATAAAGGAATCCCACATTCACACAAGAAAGCTTTCGTATGGTCTTTATGTAAACAAATCAAACACCGGCTCCTCATCAAACAGGCACAATCCCGCAATTATGCTCTTTAAAGAAAACTCAAGTGAAACCTCAGGGGAAGCGTATGCCTTTAATCTTGTTTACAGCGGCAACCATTATGAAGCGGCGGAGCAAAATCAAAACGGCATGACAAGAGTCATGAGCGGAATAAACCCTGAGGGCTTTGAGTGGGAGCTAAAGCAAAACGAAGATTTCGAAACTCCTGAAGCTATAATGACGTACTCGGACAGCGGCTTTAATACCATAAGTAAAAATTTCCATGATTTTGTGAATGAACATATAATAAGAACCGACTGGAAAAAGAAAGAACGTCCCATAGTGCTTAACAGCTGGGAATCCTGTTTTTTTTCCTTTAACCGCTCCAAGCTTATCCGTTTGGCAAAAAGAGCGAAATCCTTGGGTATAGAGCTTTTCGTTATGGACGACGGATGGTTTTCAAACAGAAACGACGACACCTCGGGCTTGGGCGATTATAATGTAAACAAAAGAAAACTGCCCTTCGGCTTAAATGAGCTGAGCAAAAAAATAAATAAAACGGGCTTAAAGTTCGGGCTGTGGGTCGAGCCTGAAATGGTAAACGAAAACAGCGATTTATACCGCTTACACAGTGATTGGGCTGTAAAAACTCCTAACAGAGCCCCTACATACGGACGTCACCAGCTTGTGCTTGACCTTTGCAATGAAAGTGTGCGCGACTATATAACAGAAAGCCTTAGAAATCTTCTTCAAAGCGCAAATATAAGCTATGTGAAGTGGGACATGAACCGTCATATAAGCGATATATATTCGCCTTGTATACAAAACTGCGGTGAGTTCTCCCACAGATATATATTGGGACTGTACGACATATTAAGAAGAGTATTTTTCGACAGACAGGATATACTTCTCGAAAGCTGTTCTTCGGGCGGGAACAGGTTTGATCTGGGAATGCTTTGCTTTTCTCCGCAGATATGGGCCTCCGACAATACAGACCCCGTTGAACGCCGAAAGATACAGGAGGGTTTGAGCTTATTTTATCCTCAGTCGTGCATATCATCTCACGTTTCGGATTCACCTCATCAGCAGACGCTTCGCGATACTCCTATTTCCACGCGTTTCAATATAGCTGCCTTTGCTTCTCTTGGTTATGAGCTTGACCCGAAATACTTAAGCAGCGCCCAGAAAAAAGAAGTGAAACAACAAATAGCTTTTTATAAAAATAACCGCAAGCTGTTTCAGTACGGCAGATATATTCGATACAATGACAATAACGAAAGCAAGCATACGTTAAGCGTGGTATCTGACGATTCCTCCACTGCCCTGAGCTGTTTTTTTCAGGACTTATGCTGCGCCGCAGACGAAAACGACATTTTAAAAACATACGGACTTAAGAGTAACTCTCTGTACAAGATATCCAGTTTTAATCAAAAGATATCATTAAAACGCTTCGGTGGACTTATAAATTATCTTCTACCCGTAAATATAAATCCGGACGGTTTTATATTTGCAACAGCTGCAAAGCACTATATGCTTCCCGATGCCAACGAGGAATTTTTGACAAGCGGCAGCGCTCTTCGCAGCGGCATTAAGCTTTACAACCAATATATGGGCACAGGCTACAACGATAAAATACGACTGCTTTCCGATTTCGGCTCGCGGCTGTATTTAATAAAACAGATTCGAAATAATCAATAAAAGGAAGAGAAAATGGAAACTAATTACGACAAACGAAACAAAATATGCTTCGGTCTCGGTACTATCGGGCGAGATATGTTCTATTCAATGGTCAGCACCTACGCCATAGTTTATTTTACGGAGGTGCGGGACTTAAGCGACAACGCCATGTGGTGGATGACTCTTATACTTACGATACTTCGCGTATTTGACGCCGTAAACGACCCTATCATGGGCGTGCTTGTAGACAATACAAGAAGTAACAAGTGGGGCAAATACAAGCCGTGGATGGCTATCGGCGCTGTTGTGGGAGCGATATTCATGCTCTTAATGTTCAACAACTTCAAGATAAGCGAGGGCGCATACATTGTATTATTTGCAATATCATACATTGCATGGGACATTTTCTACGGCGCAAACGATATAGCGTACTGGGCAATGATGCCTTCACTTTCGCTGGAACAAAAGGAACGTGAAAGGATAGGCTCTTTTGCCAGAATATGCGCAAATATCGGAATGTTTGCCGTTGTTGTGGCGATAATACCTGTGACGAACTCGATGACTGAAGCTATGGGCGGAGACGGTGTAAAGGCTTGGTTTGTCTTTGCCGTTGCAGTTGTTATAATGCTTTTGTTGTTCCAATCGATAACGATATTCGGTGTTAAGGAGCACAAGGGAGTATTCAAGCAGGAGGAGCATACCTCTCTTAAGGATATGTTTAAGGTCATTTTCAAAAACGACCAACTGCTCGTCGCCGCTTCTTCAATGGCTCTTTTCTCAATAGGCTACTTTATCACGACTTCATTCGGAGTTCATTTCTTCAAATACGCATATAAGAATGAAGACATGTATTCCATATTTGCCGTCGTACTCGGTATATCACAGCTCGCCGCTCTGTCGATATTCCCGATGATAAGCAAAAAATATACGAGAAAACAGCTCTACACCTTTTCTACAATACTAATCGCAATAGGATACATTATATTCTTCTTCTCTCCTATGAACATGCTGCCAATAGGTATTGCCGGCGTGCTTATATTTGTCGGCGAAGCCTTTATTCAGCTGATGATGTACATGTTTGTAGCGGATACCATAGAATACGGACAATGGCTGTCCGGGAAAAGAAACGAAAGCATCACATTCTCGGCGGTACCCTTTATAAATAAAATAGCAGGCGCCGTTTCAAGCGGTATCGTGAGCGCAACGCTTATCATATCCGGCATAAACAGCGCGAAAACCGTATACGACGTAAGTGACCAGGGGCTGTTGATAATGAAGATAGTAATGCTCGTGCTTCCTATATTCTTTATTGCAGGCGGATACTTCCTATACAAGAAAAAATATATCATCGACGCCGATATGTATAAAAAGATAGTCGATGACCTAAAGGAGCGCGGAGAAATAAAAGAGTAAATTCTGTTGTAACTTAAAAAAATACTGCTTAAAAAAAAAGAGATGCGCACTTTAAAGATCAAATTGATCTGTACCCCGAAATCTGGACACTTGAAATTTGAATAGTCTTTTAGGCACA
>CAZTZO010000010.1:0-52247 GCA_964618075.1 uncultured Lachnospiraceae bacterium | reverse complement strand
ACTTCATGAAAGTACCCCCTATACTGGGTGTCCAGATTTCGGGGTACATATCAAAGGGTGCATCTCTTTTGTATTAAAAAATGAGTTTTACAGCGAAATTTTGTACTTGTCCAAATATGCATATAACTTTTATAATTCAATTCGATTCTTTTTTCGCGCTTATTCAAATATATTTAATTAAAGGGGCGCTTCTGTCATTTGTTCTAATTGACACTAACCTCAATAATATCAAAATCCTTGTAAACATACGGTTTTTTATCGTGCATGCACTATATTTTTTCACAATTAAATATAAGCTGAAATAATATGAATATTTATATTTATACATATTTCCATAAAATTGGTTTTTAATTTCGTACAACAACTAATTTTCTTTTTTTTCTGTTCTCAATTGACATATTATTATTTCAAGTTATAATTAATTCAATATTTAAACGCAGCAAAATAATATTCGGAGGACAAAATGGCTCAAAGTTCAATAGCACTTATTATTATTTTGGTAATGATGATCTTATTTGTTATACCAAAAATCCCGATGCCTGTCACGGCAATGCTTGCTGCCTTTGCAATGGCAATATTCGGTCTGATAAAGGTAAATGACATTATGGCGCAGTTCGGAACAAGCAACGTGTTCTGCGTTCTCGGCATGATGGTCGTCGGAGGCACGTTATTTGAAACGGGTCTGGCTCAGAAGATAGGTTACTTTATCCTCGGAGCGGGCGCAAAAACAGAAAAGCTGTTCATGGTGATACTGCTTATCACGGTAACGGTATTTTCCGCGTTCCTTTCCAACACAACGACAACGGCAATGTTTATACCCATAGTCGCAGGCGTTGCGGCAACAAGCGGAGGAGCGATAAAGAAAAAGAATAACATCATGCTCATAGGTATCGCCGCCACGGTAGGCGGTTGCGCCAGTCTGATGGGTTCTCCCTCGCAGCACACTCTTGCCAATACTCTTCTTGCAGAAAACGGTATTGGCGAAATGAGCTTCTTTTACGGTACAAAGGGAACGTTGGTTATACTTGCGATAATCATACTTTATTACCTCTTTATCGGAAGCAAGCTGTCAAACAAGGTATTTGATTTTGATGAAGTACCCGATACGGACGCTGACCAAAAGGAAGAAAAGAAATTCAGTCCGTATAAGATGATCATGTCGGGAGTGATACTTGTTGCCTCGGTAACGATAATTGCCCTCAAGTGGGTTTCCTCGGGCGGCGGAGCGCTTATAGGCGCTGTCGCTTGCGTAGTATTTGGATGTGTAGACATCGAAACGGCATTCAAGAAAATCAACTGGTCGGTAATTATGATGCTCGGCGGACTCTTCGCAGTCGCAGTCGGCTTCAACTCATCAGGCGCCGGAAAGGTATGCGTCAATGCGGTATTCAGTCTGTTTGGCACCAATGTATCGCCTTACCTGATCTATTGTCTGGTCGTATTTGTAGCTATGGTTATGACAAACGTAGTCGACAATATCGCCACACAGGCTCTTATAGCGCCTATAGCGCTGCCACTTGCTCTGCAGCTGGGTCTAAATCCTGTAACGGTCGTGTTCAGCGTACTCGTCGGATGCAATATCGCATTTGCAACTCCTATATCGACTCCCCCGATGACGATGTCTCTTGTCGGAGGCTACCGCTTCAAGGATTATCTGAAGGTCGGCGGGTTACTCTCCATCATCACTTACATAGGAGTTATAGTTATATTCCCGTTAATATACGGGCTTTAAGACACATATGCATAACTTCAGCCTGTAAGATACTATACAGGCTGACTATCAAATAAGGCGCTGCGTTTAAAATATTAACAAAAAATATTCAAGGAGGACAGAATTGAAGAAAAAAGAACTGACAAAATCATTACGTTATTTTTTCGGAGCTGGTGATTTTTGCTTCAACACAATGACTAACATAGAGACGTATTTCTTTATGTTTTTCTTAACCGACGTCGCACATTTCGACGCGGTGACCTACGGAATCATTTCTACCGTCACAAGCACGATCGACGCCTGTCTTTCATGGCTGTACGGCGCAATAATCAACAGCGTAAAGCCTATGAAATTCGGCCGTTACCGTTCATGGTACGTTGCTACAATGTGGCTTGTTCCCTTCCTTTACACATTCCAATATTTAAAGATAGGCTCAGGCGCATTATCGGCAGTGCTTATTATTGTCGGCTTTGTGCTTTCCCATATCTGCTGGAACTTCGGCTACGTCGCCAATGTTTCGATGATTGCAGTTTGCGGCAAAACACCTGAGGACAGAATGGCGCTCACCTCCATGCGAGGCACCTACAACAACTTCTCGGCATGTATGGTCGCATTCACTGTTTCGGGTCTTGCCGGAGTATACGCAAAAATTGTCGGCGCAGACTACCGTTTCGCCGCCCTTGCATTTACATGGGGCGCTATGGCGGCTCTGGGTATGTTCTTCCACTTCAAGCTGACAGAGGGCTACGAGGAAACGGGCGCCCAAGAGCTTGCAAAGCCAAAGGAAAAGCAGGTTGAACGCACCTCCATACTTGACCTTTTAAAAGCTCTGTTCACAAATGCTCCTTTGTTGTTCCTTATGGTTGCAGACCTTGCAAGATGGCTGTTTAAATTCGTTGTCGGCGGCACAACGGCTTACTACTACACATACGTTGCGAACAGACCCGACTTAATTTCAACACATCTTCTTATAGCAAATATACTCGGCGTTGTCGGAGCTTACCTAAGCAGATATATAGCCAACAAATTCTCTACAAGAACGGGAACGATTATCATATATCTCGTTATGGCAGCCAGTCTATTGATAGGCAAATTCATGTACGCCACAGCTTCTGTATGGACTATTATGGTATTGTTATCAATATCTCAGTTCTGCTACGGTGCGGTTTATGCTATGGTCACGGCTCTTTATGCAGACGCAGTCGTATATGCGCACTGGAAAACAGGAAAAAACCCTTCAGGCTGGATTATGGGCATACAGAACCTGCCTCTTAAAATAGGCGTTATGGGCAGAAGTATAATAATAAGCCTTGCTCTCGGAGGCTCGGGCTTTGTAGGCGGCATGTCACAATCGCAGGTTACTCCCAAAATACTTAACGCAATAACTAATGCTCTTATGACAATACCTGCTATTGCCCTGATTCTCGGTGCTATTCTTATACTCGTCGGCTTCAGAATTACGAAAGAGAAAGTCATTCAGTACCAAAAAGAAATAGACGAAAGAGAAAACGCCGCATAATTTTCTTCTTAATGTAAATATCTTATTTTTAAAACAAAGAAGGAGACAATATTGCCTCCTTCTTTGTTTTACTATTCTGCTTTATATAAAATGACTTTTTTAGTTTATTCGCTTCTTTTCTTTCCCCAGAAGAAGAGCGCCACGGTTCCCGGGCCCGTATGACTGCCTATAGTTGTGCCGACATAGTTGATTTCGACCTTGCCGTTAAGCTTGGGAAATGTTTTTTGAACAAGCTGCGCGACTGCATTGGCGTCATCATAACACTCGGAATGTGAAATATAGCATTTACCGCTGTAATCAAGACCGTCATCGGCATTTTCTTCCATTTTCTTTACTATCTCTTTTATAACGTTCATTTTGCCTCTTATTTTAAAGCGCGGTATCAGTCTGCCTAAATTATCCATATTCAACAGCGGACATATATTTAGAAGTCCTCCGAAAATGCTTGCTGCACGCGATATCCTGCCGCCTTTGAAATAAAACGTAAGATCGGTTGAAAAGAACCAATGATGCAAATTGAGCTTATGCTCTTCCACCCAATCCTTAAGCGTGTCGATTTCCATTCCCTCATCACGCAGATCCGCAAGCTTATCCATTAGAAGTCCATAGCCCGAAGAAGCACCCAGTGAATCTATTATATAGATTTTTCTGTCGGGATAACGTTCGCTTGCAATAGCTGCGGCGTTCTTTGCGGAATTCAGAGTACCGGATATCCCGGAGGAAAGACAAACATGAATTATATCCTTGCCTTCGTCAAGGAATTTAGAGAAGTGCTCCAGATACTCGGATATATTGACCTGAGAGGTCTGTGGCGACGCTCCGTTTGCAAGCGCCTTATAGAAATCGGGAAACGACATACTCTGACCGAGGTCATCGGGATAGCTTACATCGTCGAGCATATAATGAAAGCATACGTATTTTATATCTCTCTTTTCAAAATGCTCCTTCGACAAATCCGCTGTCGAGCAGCAGCTCAGTACGTAATCACTCATTTGTTATTCTCCTTAACTTAATCTTTAATTATCGTAATTTAATTTTACAGCATTCTCTACTTATCAGGCAATCTACAGCTGTTTAGCCACTCTCTACAAAAAAACAACGAGCAGTAGATTTATTAAAATCACTCTACTGCTCAATATATATTTACTTATTATTTGTTTTTCTTATTATTTATTTGTTTCTTTTGAGTTTTATACCGTCCTTTATCTGAAAACTGAAATATACAAGCGCTTCGGCAGGTATAGCGACAAGAAGTATCTGCCATGGATTGTAAGCAAATAATATAAAGTATATAAGCAGAAAAATACTCAGAACAAGCCCTGCAACAATGTAAATGTTATTTTTTTCATTCATCCACATAGTGTTAAAAACAAGCAATGCTATTAAAGACAAAGGAACCGCTGCCATAAATATTATCCATCTTGCATAACCCAATATCCAGAATATAACGAACACGAGCGTGGCAATAGTCCATATAGAGAGTATCGCAACTACGGCGACTACCGATGCGCTAAAGCTCCTTTGAACCTTTTTCGGCTCCCAATCATCATGAGATTTAAGAAGAAAATCAACGCTTACCGCGAATTCATCGGCAATTGTTTTGGTAACGGTAACATCGGGAAGCGCCTCGGCTCTCTCCCACTTTGATATGGATTTATCGGAATAATTAAGCTTTTCGGCAAGCTGCGCCTGAGTCATGCCGGATTGCGTGCGAAGACGTATCAGATTACTTGCGAATACTACTTTTAAATCTTCCATAATCAGCTCCGAATACTTGTTTTATTATGATTATAACACATTTTGTTCCTACCGCAATCTTCTCATCTTTATGAAAAAATATATTTACATTTATATAAAAAAAGATATTCTATACTTTCATCAATTTTGTAACAATAACGTAATTTTAGTGTATAATAAAGGAAATCATATCAAGTAAGGAAATGTAAAATGGAAAAAATACTCATAGTAGACGATGAACACAGTATATGCGAATTATTGAAAACTGAGCTAGAGCTGGAGGGCTATGAGTGCATCGTTGTATACGACGGTGAAGAAGCCATTGAATGCTATGAACAGACTAAGCCCGACCTTATACTTTTAGATATCATGCTCCCGTCAATGAGCGGATACGAGGTTTGTGACGAGATAACCAAAAGAGGAAACGTGCCTATAATTATGCTTACGGCAAAAAGCGAAATGCAGGACAAGGTGCGTGGACTTGAGGGAGGAGCGGACGACTACATTACAAAGCCGTTTGACACTGCGGAGCTGCTTGCCCGTATTAAAGCGCTGATAAGACGCTATAACAACGTTTCAAAGCCGACTGATTCGGTATATAAAAACGGTAGTCTGTCATTATATCCGGATTCACAGTCCGTAACCATAGACTCCACCCAACTGCATCTGACAGTCACGGAGTTTGAGCTTTTGCTTCTGTTTTTAAAAAACCGCGACAAGGTACTCTCGCGTGAAGCGCTCGCTAATCAGATAGGAATTAAGAATTTTGCTCTGGACACACGCTCGATAGATATGCATATCCAAAGGCTCAGACGAAAGCTCGCCGAATATACGGATATAAAATACATTGAAACGGTTTTCGGTATGGGCTACAAAATGAGGAGCATGGATGAAAATACGCTTAAATAACAAGCTCGTCGTAATGAATATACTAATAGCCGTTTTGCTTACCGCAATAATAGGCTTTGTTGTTGTGCAGGGACTCATTACTTTTTCGATAAACAACACCGTGGATACGCTTTCTGCAACAGCAAATGAAGCTAACGTTATAATGCGTCAGTCAATAAAAAGCACGCGCTCGGATTTCAGCTACAGCGAGCTGTTCGTTAGAAACGCTTCTTTTTATACAAACGAGATTGCAAGCGTATACGCTCTAAAGGTTGTGCTTTTCGATGAAGACATGAATGTTGCGGGCACAAATATAACGGATGAGGATTACAGCCTATATAAGGAATATGCTTATAAAACGGCAAATTCAAAAAAACAGTATTATGTTTACACCACGATAGAAAACATAAACACAATTTTATTTTATTCTCCCCTTATAATAGACGGTACAAGAATAGGAACGTGCCTTTTCATATATCCGGTCACGACTACCACGCTTCTTGTTTCAAATACGATAAAGCTGTTTTTCGGCGCAGGTATAGCCGCAGCAATCATTGCGTCAGTGCTTTATTATCTGGCATTTAAAAGTGTGACTAACCCTATAAGAAAGCTCATTTCATACACCTCCCAGCTAAAAGAAGGCAAGCTCGATTTTGCAAATGAAGTCATCCCATATCAAAGACATGACGAGATCGGCAAGCTTGTGCAAAGCTTTAAAGAGATGGCAGGTGCCATAGAGCAAAAGATAAATGAGCTAAACATAGAAAAAGACAAGCTGGACACGATAATCTCCTCAATGCAGGACGGTATACTCGCCGTTACCTCAAGCGGTCAAATAATAATGGCAAGCGACAGATTAAAGGACTTTTTCGGTGCGCAAACCGACTATACAACTCTTATTGCGGGCTTTGCGGGAGTTATAGAGAATACTTTGTCCTCTGCTGAGGGAGTCGCCGTTGAATTTGAGAGAGACGAGAAAAACTTTTTGTTAAAAGCTAACAAGGTGGAAGCCTTCGAAGCAGATCCCTACGTCCTGATGGTAATAAGCGATGTAAGCGCAATAAAAAAGATTGAAGAGGAACAAAACCGTTTTATCAGCAGCGTGTCGCATGAGCTTAAAACTCCTCTGACAACTATAATCGGATATATTGATATGCTTAAGCGCAGAGGCACGAGCGATCAGAAGCTAACCGAAAAGGCTCTTACTACGGCGGGAATCGAAGCAAACAGGCTGCTGCGCCTTGTAAACGATCTTTTGAATATAAATAAGCTGCATAACTATGACTTTGAGCTGATATTTACGAATATCGACCTTGACGCACTTATAAGCGAGGTTTGCTCTCAAATGGATATGACAGGCATGGAATCGAATATAGGCGTGCTTTACGAGCCGCACGAGCTTCCGGAAATCAAAGGCGATTATGACAGACTGAAGCAAACTCTTATCAATGTCATCGACAACGCTATCAAATACTCAAGTTCTGAAGACGTTATAAAGGTAAATGCGATAACAGTAGGAGATTATATCGAAATCACCGTACGCGATTACGGCGAAGGAATCCCTCCCGACAAGCAGGAAAAGGTATTCGAATCATTTTACAGAGTGGAGGACGACCGCACAAGACTCTCAAAGAAGGGTGGATACGGTCTGGGTCTTGCGATAGTGAAAAACATCGTAGTAAGACATAGCGGTGACGTCAGTATAGAAAGCGTCCCGGGGCAGGGTACTCTTGTTATAATAAGGCTTCCTTATATAAAAGTGCCGCAGGAAACGAAATCGGGGGAGACGGAAGATGAACAAGAAAATTAGTATTGTATTATCCTCATTAATCCTATGCTCCTTATTAAGCGGCTGCAACTCATGGTTTATCCCAAAGGACACTCTAAACGAAGTGACAAACACCAGCACGCAGGAAACACAGTTCCTGGGAATAAACGTTTTGTCCTACAAACAGCAATACGAAGGAACCGTGCTTTGCTACGACGCTTCGCTCGACATGGGTCTGTATACGCTCAGAACGAACGTATCGTCAACGGATATATCATATTTGTATTTGTTTGATACCAACGGCGCAACGCTGCTTTTTTCCGGTTCAAACACGTACACGGAGGGCGCTATCGATCCGTATAATTCAAGCATTTATTTCAAGGAATATGACGCTTCTACCCTTAGTGCAAGCGTATACAAAACAACTAAAAGCGCTCAAAGTAAAATAACCATGACGCAGGAATCCGTTAATAAGCAGCTTGCATGGAGCGTATGTAACGGAGAGCTGTATTATATTAACAGCGATAATAATCTTATACGTACTGACGGTACGACTGACAACGTCGAGCATTCCTTTGACAGCGAGATAACAATAAAAAAGATGGTATGCTCCGCAACTGATAACATTATTTTCTATACGTCGGTATCCACACAGAAGGCAAGCGTCTTGTCCAGAATGGATATGGAAAACTACGAAAGCTCCGCAATTGATGTAAACGTTACGGATTTTGTAGTGAACGATATGAGTCAGAGCGTTATATATATAAAGACCGCTGGCGCTCACGACCAGCTCTACTCATATAACATACCTACCTTCATGAGAAATTATATGCTCACAAATGATATAGAAAAAATTGCCGTCAGCTACACAGGTAGTTACATAGCGTACGTTACAAAGGTGACCTCGGAGCTGCCAAGCCAGTCCGTGTGGATAACCACTTCTTCGGGAGATATGACAGCACAGGTTACGGCAAATATCATTCTTTCGGGAAACATGGTATTCACAGACTCATCAAAGCTTATGTTCTCTGTTGCTTCCACGGATTCAAGCACTAAAGAAACCAAAGAAACAGTATACAACATTATGCTTTTACAATATGAACTCGACTATATAAAGGATCAAAACTAAAATGAGAGCTTTTGTTCAGAGAGTAACATACTCATCGGTAAAGGTGGAAGAGGAAAACTATTTTTCCGAGATCAATGCAGGCTTCAATGTTCTTTTAGGCGTAAAAAAAGGCGATACTACATCAGACGCTGACTATATAATACGAAAGATACTCGCTTTACGTGTATTTAGCGATAATCTCGGCAAAATGAACCTTTCCATTGCCGACATATCGGGGAGCATTCTTCTTATCAGCCAGTTTACTTTATACGCAGATACTTCAAGGGGAAACCGCCCCTCATTTATAGGAGCAGCAGGCTACGACGAAGGAAAAGAGCTGTATGAATATGTCGCGCGTGAGCTTTCAAAGAAAACTGTCCTTAAATGCGGGATATACGGTTGTGATATGCTCGTAACGATACATAACGACGGCCCTGTAAGCATTATGCTTGAGAGCTGAAAAGCAATTGCTCTTTAAAAGATATTTCATAAAGAAGCACTTGAATTAATCTTTTTTCGTATTGCAGAATAATATTAGGTTCTGATATAATATGATATCAGATATAAAACAGCTAAAAAAGAGGGGAACGCGGGGAAAAGACTACTTACCCGCACCTGTGACAGGGTAAAGCCGTTTTTTTAAAACAAAGGTTGTGCAGGTGACTTAAAACGGTACAATCCGGTAGCATCTACGATGCTTTCAAAGCATTTCCCCTCTTTAACAAATTTCCTTATTTTAGGCGTTTTGCCTGTAATGTGAAAAAATGAGCATATTAGAAGAAATAAACAACAGCGAAGCTTGGAAGGCATTTTTAGAATACAAGCAGAACAAGGCGCTTCTTTCGCATGAAGAGAAGCGCTTTTTTGAAGACTTTATACACAATGAAGAGTACAAGGATATTACGAATAATATAAAGAAAAGTGATTACCGCTTTTCTCCTCCGCAAAAGCGGTATATAAACAAATCAGGCACAAGCAAAAAGCGCGTAGTCTATTCTTATACCGATGCCGAAAATGCAATATTGAAGCTTATAGCATGGTTATTATACAGATATGATAATTCATTTTATCCAAACTGCTACTCCTTCAGAAGTAATTTTGGGGCAAAGCAAGCTATAAATACAATATGCCACACAAAAAACATTAACAATATGTGGTGCTGTAAGCTCGATATTAAAAATTACTTCAACACCGTCGATATTGATATACTCCTGCCCATACTTAATGAATTGCTTTGTGACGATGCTTACCTTTACTCCTTCTTTGAAAAGCTGCTCACTTCAGACGACGTTGTAGACCAAAACGAAACTATTCATGAGAAACGCGGCATAATGGCTGGAACGCCCACCTCCCCTTTTTTTGCCAATTTGTATTTAAGTGAGCTTGACAAATGGTTTTATGAGCGGGGAGAGGTATATGCGCGTTATTCGGATGATATTATTTTTTTCGCAGACGATGAGAAAGCTTTAAATGAAATGAAGGCTTATACATACGCTTTTCTTGATAAATATCACCTCGTTATCAACCGCGACAAGGAATATACCGCCGAAGCAAAACAAGGCTGGGACTTCTTGGGTATATCGTACAAAAACGGTAAAATCGACCTGTCCGATACAACGCTAAGGAAAATAAAGGGTAAAATACATAGGAAAGCGCGCGCACTAAGAAGATGGAAGCTTATCAGGAATGCTCCGGACGAAAAAACAATGAAAGTATTTACAAGAGTTTTTAATAAGAAATTTTTTGCGCAAGCAGGTAGTGAAGACGATTTTACATGGTCACGGTGGTTTTTCCCTCTTTTGAATACCGATGAAGGGCTAAAGAAGATAGATTTATATATGCAGGAGAATATGCGTTATATAATAAAGGGAAGATATACACACAGCAACTACAATATAAGGTATAATTATCTTAAGAAGTGCGGCTACAGAAGTCTTGTAAACGAATACTACAAATATAAAAAGCAAGCGCACAGGCTAAATAAAGCGAACCGATAAAGAAAAGGAATGCGACCCGCTTTTCCCGATTAGAAAATTTTTTAAACTTTTTTAAAAAAAATGAAAGGATTTACTCCGCTCGTTCGTATTGATTATGTAAGAGAAAAATTTTAGAACCACGGAGGTAATCAAACATCATGAAAAAGATCATCGCGGGTATAGCGGCAGTCGCTATCGTAACGACAATGGGAGCAACCGGAGTATTTGCAAAAGAAGCTAACTTCACACGCGGCTTTGCTTCAAACGGTGCGGTTTGCTCCGCAGTAAATTGCTTAAGACAAAATCAAAACTGCCAGAAAAACCCTGACGCCGGCTATAAGGACGAAAACGGCGACGGCATCTGTGATGCTAAGGAATCCTGCCAGAACGGCACTTGTGAAGCTAAAGAATCCTGCCAGAACGCATGTGAAAATAATGCAAACAGACAGCTCAGACAGCAACTATCAAGACACAACAATCACTAAACAAATAAGGAGCAGCTATTAAGTGCGAAATGAAGCTCAGACAAACAGAGCCATAGAAAAGTACTCTGACACAGTAAAGCGTATTTGCATGGTGCATCTTAAAAATCACCACGATACGCAGGACATATTCCAGGATGTATTTCTGAAATATATGCTCAGCACCACCGTGTTTGAAAGTGATGAACACGAAAAAGCCTGGTTTATAAGAGTTACCATAAATGCATGTAAGGATCTGTTAAAGAGCTTCTTTCGCACAAAGGCTCTACCGCTTGAGGAATTAAGCGAGCTTACAGAAGAAATGAGTGAGGATACCTCAGAGGTATTGGAGGCTGTACTCTCTCTTGACGAGAAATATAAAAATGCAGTGTATCTTGTGTATTACGAGGGATATTCTGCAATAGAAGCATCGCGTATCTTAAATCAAAATGTCAACACGGTATATACGGCGCTTTCGCGGGCAAAGCAAATGCTGCGCGAAAAACTTGGAGGTGACAACAGCTTTGAGTGAAAAATTTAAAACTGCTATGGACTCAATAAAAGCAGATGAAGAGCTTAAACAAAAAACAAAAGAATATTTATCGAAAAAATCAAATCATTATGTAAAGAAGCCTTTTTCACAGGCAAGAAAAATAGCGACAGCATTTGCCTGCATTGCGTTGGTTTCGATTATAATGAGCGGCTACGGAATGTACTTTACAAAGGTCGCCGCGCTGTCTATAGATGTGAATCCTTCAGTAGAGCTGGGTATAAACCGTTTTGATAAGGTCATTTCGGTAGAAGCGAAAAATGAAGACGGTGAAATCATAGCTTCGAACGCCGATGTCAAGTATATGGATTATGCCGACGCGCTCGATTGTATAGTAACTGATGAAGCACTGCAAGCCTACGTAAATACAGCAGATACCGTTTATATAACTGCCATAGGAAATACCGATGAAAAAACAGATGAAATAATATCAAAAATAAACGCAAATTGCACCTGCGTAAAACAAGAAAACGTTAGCTGTGAAAAGGGCAACAGCCTACAGGCAAAAGAAGCAAAAGATGCCGGACTGCCTTACGGCAAATATAAGATGTATTTGGAGCTTAAAAAGCTTGATGAGAACATCACTATAGACGATGTAAAAGAAATGACGATGAAACAACTAAAGGAAAAATGCGACAGTCTTTGCACAGATGATAATGGCAACCAGAACAAAAACGGCAATAAATACCAAAACGGACATAAAAACGAACAATAGCGTTTTACAAGATAAACGAAAGAATTATTAAAAGAACAAGACCGGGCACGCCCAATACGCCCACAACTGCGGCGGTTAGCAAATTTACGCCGATCTCTATGCCGAGCATAGGGAATACAAAATTGAGCACAAATAATAGCAGCCCGCCCAATACGGAATTAAAGACAAGAATAGCAATAAACTTGACAGGCGCCTTAAACACGCTGAATAAGATGAGTCCCAAAATGAATATCGCAGCAAGAAAAGCTATATACACGCTGAATTGCACACCGTTTATTCCTGTACCCATCAACGCCTCCCAAGTTAAGATATATCTAATATATATGCATTAAACAAACAACTATTCCTTATAAAAGGCACATTTTTAAGGAGCTTTGATTTTTGCTGTCACGATGAGAAAAAAATGAAGCCTTAAGAAACGAAAGCTTCACAAATGACTCATTGTTTCATCAATAAATATTCGCAACGCTAAGTTAATATAAACTAAACCAAGAATTTACAAACGGAGAAAAAAATGAAAAAACCTACTGTTAAACTGATACTTGATATAGTGATGTCGATCATATGGATATCGCTTATGGTATATTCTCAAAACATCGCCCTGCTTCACGAGACGGCGGGACTTTTCGTGCTCATGCTTTTTATCCTGCACAAAGCGCTCAACTTCAAGTGGATCAAGAATACTACGTCAAAGCTCTTTACAAGGGATATATCGGCTCAAACACGCTTTAAATATATTCTCGACGCAGTCCTGTTGATATGCATGACCTTTGCGGGATTGAGCGGCGTTATGATATCTGATTTCATCTTCAACATAGAGGTTGGGGACAGAGCTTTCTGGATGTCTGTTCATGACACCTTCTGCTGGGCTTGCACGATAATAATGTCCGTGCATATCGGGCTGCATTGGAAGATGATAACCGCGCAATTTAAAAAGATGCTCAAGATAAAAAGAGTCGGCGGCTTTGCAAATGTATTGGCGAAAGCTATCGCTGTGATGATACTTATTTTCGGTGTCAAGGCTTCATTTGCAAACAACGTGTATACAAAGCTCACTTCGATAATCGATTATTCCTTCCCGCAGGAAAATAATGAAAGCTTTGCTCCTACAAGCACTGTTATGAATGAAAATAAAACAGAGGCGACCGTCAGCGCTGCCGAAGAATCGCAGCAGACCAGCATGAGCGTTGAAGAGTACCTCGGCAACCTCCATTGCACCGGCTGCAGCAAGCACTGCTCGCTTTTATCACCGAGATGCTCAACGGGACGCTCACAGGCAACCTCAGCAACTGCTGAATATGAAGCAAACATAGCAGCGGCGGCAGCAGAGCAGGAAAGCGCGAAACAGCAAACTTCCTCGAATACGACCACCGATAACGCAAACAGTGACAATACGCAAAGCTATATAGAATTTAGTGATGACAACGACGACAGCGTAAAGAAAATGTTTTCAGACATTATACCGATAATGGGAATGTATATAGCCGGAACATATTACGTGTTGAAATACACAAAGAAATAAAACGCACGTATAATTTAAAACAATATAAGGACGCGATTGATGGTTTTCTTACCAAACAAGCGCGTTCTTTTTTATATCTCAAAAAAGCTTATATTATCTTTACTTTAAGTACACATTTTAAATTAATATTGCCGTAACACCGGCTGTATTATACCTTTTCTTTGACAAGCTTAATATTTTATTGTATTGATATTCAATTATAATTTATTGTTTTTCGATATATTTATATTGACAAATAATAATTAGTGTAATACAATCATGCCAAACAAGGAGAAAAAATAAATGAATAATAGGCTTTCCGGCTTTGCGAAATATATGATGCTCTTACTTATGGCAGTGGATATCATAATTATGCTCTTGCTTCCATTAAAGCTCAATGATTGGATGAGTACGCTTTTTAATATAACCCTAACAACTTCCCTGCGCGTTTACTACTATACCGTACTCTACTTGGGAGGCTTGTGCGGTCTTTATATTCTTAACAACATGCGAAGGCTTTTTGGCTTGATGCAAACAGGCTCACCCTTCGTCAGAGAAACTCAAAAGCTTTTAAAGAATAACGCCTTAGGCTGTATGTTTATGGCGGTAATCACCTTATCAAAGGTATTTGTTGAATTAACGTTTATGACAGTAGTAAGCGTACTGATATTTTTTACGGCAGGCGTTTTTTGCAGCGTCTTATCAGAGCTGTTTTCCCGTGCAATAGACTTTAAAGAGGAGAACGACCTTACGGTCTGAGGGACAAGCGATGATAAAAATAAATCTTGACGTTATGATGGCAAAAAGAAAGATCGGGCTATCCGAGCTTGCTCAAAAAATAGACATAACAAATGCAAACCTCTCCATACTTAAAAACAATAAAGCAAAAGCAATTCGCTTTTCAACGCTTGAGGCCATATGCAAGGCTCTCGACTGTCAGCCGGGAGACATATTGGAATATGAAAATGAGGATAAATAGGTGAAGCTATGAATATATTTGAAAATAAAAACAATGTAAAAATACTTATGCTTTTGTCGGTTTTGTACGGTGTATCGTTTGTAATGCTCTTGTGTTTTTACCGTGCCGGAATAAATTTTGCTATATTTACGGCGTTTGTCCTTTTGGGTACATTCTGGGCGCTTAAATACAAAGACAGCTTTAATAAGGCTTTGTATATATTTATCTCATCGTGTATCTTCATACTTTCTCTTACGCCCTTTTTAAGTACGAATACGGCTTTTATCAATATAAATACAGGTATTATCCCCTTACTTTACATACTGTGCGTTTGTCTTAGCATAAACAAAAGCGAAAACATAATAGGACGTTTCTTCATTACCATATTTCTTCCTATAGCAAATCTTGGCAAATTACCTGTATATCTGATAAACTCGGCAGGCGAAAAAAGTACAGGCTTTAAGCCTATCCTAAGGGTACTTTTCGGTATAATAGCAGGCGCTGCGCTTATTTATATAATAGTTCCGCTCATGTTTTCGGCGGACTATGCTTTTGCCGAAGTGACCGGCAGGATCTTTAAAAATTTAAGCTTCTCCACCATATTAATAAAAACGCTTATAGGTATATTCGTTTGTCTTTATGCCTTTGCCTTTATTTTTACGACATACAACAATAAAGCTCTTGATACCAATACATACCCTAACGATAAAGAGCGCTTCTCTGTAAGACACAAAACTCTTGAAGAAAAAATACAGGCAGTGGATAATGCAAAGGGAGGAATAACGGCGTTTCTGTTAAGCGTGTTATGCGTTCTTATAGTATTCTGCACTTTCCAAATAATATATCTGTTCATGCGCGTAAATGCGGGACTGCCCGAAGGCTTTGACTATGCCGACTATGCCCGCAGCGGCGTGTTCGCTCTGTGGGTATTGACGGCAATAGATTTGATGATAGTTTTGTTGTCAAAGAGGAATACCTCCTATTTAGAAAAGGTAAAGCAAGTCAGATTTAAAATAATATACACTGTTTATACCGTATGTAATATTATCATGACCTCGGCAAGCGCATATAAAATGAATATGTATATAAACGAATACGGCTTTACAAGAGCTCGTCTTATAGTAATGATATATCTCTCCCTCCAGCTTATCATGCTCCTCATACTATTAGCCGGTCTGTTTATAGACAAGATACATTTTTTAAAAACAGCTCTTATCATTGTCCTTTGCTCCTACAGTGCGCTGAATTTAATAAATATCGACGCAATTACGGCAAGGCTTATTATCAACAGATATGATTCAACCGGCAAAATAGACGAAAGCTATCTTATCAACGGACTTAGCTATGACGCTCTGAACTTTACAGTTGAGCATCTTTCCTCGCGTTACGATTTTAAATTTACATATATGAATGAAGAAGAAAGAGAAGCATTTAACACCGATTACAGTACTTGGTACAAAAATAATCATTACAAAAGCTACAGCCGAACAGAAGATGATACTTTAGATGCAGACATTGAAAACTACTATATGATGCAGGAAAAGATAAATACGCTTATAGAAAAAGAAGAGTCTCTTAAATGGCAGGAATCAAATCTCATCATAAGAAATACGGCAGAAAAATACACTTCAGAGGTTAATAAATGACAAATAACAATATTCTTAGTACAAACGATTCTAATGACAACATTCTAAAATGCATTGTAAAAATAACCCTCCTGCTTGCAGGTATACAGGCGGTGCGTATACTGTTAAAAAAAGCCCTATTTACTTTTGTGGAGCATACTATCTTTACAGACTCGCTCTATTCGGCAATGTTTATGCTTGTTATGACAACAATATTTATAATAATATGCAAAAAAAAGGATATACCGATTTCGCTTTTACCTAAAAAGCTCACTATCATATATATAGTGGCAGTATGTATATTTGTTTTAGTGATAGTATCATGTCTATTCTTTTCCGACAAAAGCGCCAACAGCTTGTTTCTGCTATTTTACAGTGCCTTTATTACTCCCTTTTTCGAAGAAACCCTTTTCAGGGGTTACGCATGGAATAAGCTTGAGGGCAGTATAAAAAATAAATGGATAGTATATTTAATTATAACGATAATGTTTGCTCTGTGGCATTTCGGTTATTACGATACCGTTTTGTGGAGAATGAGCCTGAAGGGTTCATCCGAAGGGTTGGCAAATATTATGCTTTTCAAAGCGATAACAGGTATGTGCTACGGCGTGGTGCTTGGATTTGCCCGTCTAAAATCAAAGAACGCTCTTATCCCAATGCTGCTGCACGGAGCATTAAACGCATTTTTAGGGTAGCTATTTGCTACCCTTCTTATTATTGACTAAAACTTACAAAAGGTGATTTTTTGTTTTTGCGGCTCCGTTAAATAATAAACTATACTGCCATCGCTCTGAGTTTCAACGGTATATTTGGCATTTCCCTTAAACCAAGCGTCAATATTCTTCGTTATATCGTCGCTTTCTATTTCGTCTATAAATCCTGTGTCGAGCATATACTTCCCGCCGCAAGCGTTATATATTTCTCTTATGACCTCATATCGCTGCATATTAAACTCCTTTTGCTTTATTAATGATAATTTTATCACATTGTAAATTTTAATGTAAGCAAAACTTTTTGTACGCATACTTTTTTAAAGTCGTTTTTTTCTTAGCAAAAATGTCAGCCTCAAATCTTAAAATAAAAAATTGCCCTTATTTGTTTTAAGGGCAATCAGTTCTTTTTATAATCTCTTTTCATACTCAGTCGCGCCATAGCTCTTGATAATGCTATCTTCGTTCCCTTATACTCTATCATGCTTTTATTTTGGCGCAGCTTCTCCTGTTCTCTTTCTACGGCTTCCTGCGCCCGTTTCTCGTCTATGTTTTCTGGCCATTCGCACGCCTGTACAAACACAACGCTTCCCTCGGCAGTCACCTCAATAAAGCCCTCCGAGTTAAACGCCTCACGCCATGTACCGTTTGTCTTTATCTTTATTCTTCCTACAATAAGAGGAGCGACCATGGGCTCGTGGTTTGCCAACACGCAAAGCTCTCCGTCAGGTGCAGTTATCGTTATTGCTTCGGCTTTTCCCGAAAAAAACTCATATTCGGGGGTAAGAATATCGAGATTGAATTCCATACTACACTTCCTTAGCCTTATCGAACGCTTCACTTAGGTTGCCGACCATAAAGAACGCCGATTCGGGCAATTCGTCTCCTTCTCCGCCGAGTATCCGCTCAAAGCTGTCTATAGTCTCGTTTAATGGCACATACTTTCCCTGCATTCCCGTGAACATTTCTCCGACAAAGAAAGGCTGAGAGAGAAATCTTTCGATTCTTCTGGCTCTGTGTACAGCCTGCTTGTCCTCTTCAGACAGCTCATTCATACCGAGTATAGCTATTATATCCTTAAGCTCATTGTAACGCTGAAGGCACTGCTGTACGGCTCTTGCTGTTGTATAGTGCCTTTCTCCGACGATGCTTTTATCCAATATCCTAGAAGAGCTTTCAAGGGGACTGACAGCGGGATATATACCCATTTCCGCTATCGAACGCGACAAGACTGTTGTTGAATCAAGGTGTGAAAAGATAGCCGCCGGAGCAGGATCCGTCAAATCGTCCGCCGGCACATAAATCGCCTGTACGCTTGTTACACTGCCCTCATTTGTCGATGTGATACGCTCCTGAAGCTCTCCGAGCTCAGTCGCAAGAGTAGGCTGATATCCCACAGCCGAAGGCATACGTCCGAGCAATACCGACACCTCGTTGCCTGCCTGTACATAACGGTACATATTATCTATAAAAAGCAAAACATCCTTATGCTGAACATCTCTGAAGTATTCCGCCATAGTAAGTCCGCTCAATGCAACTCTCATACGGCTGCCGGGAGGTTCGTTCATCTGACCGAAAGCCATAGCCGTTTTTTCAATAGCACCTGAGGCTTTCATGTCGGCAATAAGGTCGCTTCCCTCACGGCTTCTTTCACCTACTCCCGTGAAAACGGAATAACCACCGTGCTTTATTGCTATATTGTGGATAAGCTCCATTATCAACGTAGTTTTCCCGACGCCGGCGCCTCCGAACAAGCCGATTTTTCCGCCCTTCGCATATGGGGCAAGCAAGTCTATAACCTTAATACCGGTTTCGAAAATTTCCGTTACAGGCTTTGTTTCAGAAAATTTGGGCGGCTTTCTGTGTATCTCCCATGCTTCCTTTGCGTATATGGGGCCGCCTTCGTCGATCGGTCTGCCGAGCACGTCCACTACTCTTCCGAGTACAGCCTCTCCTACAGGCACTCTGATACCGACTCCGCGGTTGGTCACAAGCGTACCGCAGCGAAGTCCCTCTGTAGCGTCCAAAGCGATGCATCTGACCTCGTGCGGCGTATTATGAGCCGCTACCTCCATATGCAGACCGTCCGCCGTGACAAGAAGGTCATGTATGGCGGGGTTCTCATTTTCAAAGGCGACGTCCAGAACAGGCCCGCTTATTTTTACTATTTTTCCGTGCTGATCTGTATTTTGCATAATTTTATCTTCCCGTGTTTTTCAACGCCTCCGACGAGCCCGATATTTCCGCTATTTCGGTGGTTATCTGACTCTGCCGTACTATGTTGTATTGCATTTTTAAGCTGTCGATCATTTTATCCGCATTTTTCGTAGCACTTTGCATTGCGTTCATACGAGAGTAGTGTTCGCTTGCGTACGCCTGCACAAGAGCGCCGAATATTATCGCTATAGTGTATTGCGGCACTAGGGAATCGAACACATCCTGTGGCGAAGGGATATAGTTCATTTCCCTTTCCTGTACTTCTTTTTGCGAAATCGTATCGTAATCGCTCCTCATTACCGGCAGGAGCCTTCGCATTACGGGAGTATCCTTCGTCTCGCCGTAAAAGCTCGTATATATTATCATTATTTCGTCTGTTAATTCTTGATCGTAGAAGTCAAATAATCCATATGCCAATTCTCTGGAGTTGTGTACGTTAGGGTTCTGACTTACGCCGTATATCTCTTTATCCACCTTTATATGCGCATGCTTGAAATATTCGCAAACGACTGTCCCAACGGTAATAAGTATACGGTCTTTTTCGTCAGTCTCCTCGATCTTGCTTTTTGCAAACTTCAAAAGGTTGGAATCATACGCTCCGTCAAGCCCCCTGTCGCCGCCCACCACAAGATATGTCGTCCTCTTCGTGCCTCTGTAGGTGAGATATTTATGAGTGATATTGACTGAGGAAAGAATATCCTTCATCGAAAGCTGAACCTTCATAAAATAACGATGATTGTATTCTATGTTTTTCATCGCACGCTTAAGCCTTGCCGTTGATACGAGATTCATGGCATTGGTTATTTTACGCGTCTGTTCAACCGCCGCAATATGCTCCCTTATTTCGTTGACGTCGGACATATTTTAGCCTCTGTTATCGGTGAATCGTCTGTATAGGATTTTATCGCTTCAACAAGCGCTTTTTCGTCGTCGTCTGTAAGCTCTCCGCTTTGATCTATGTGCTGCATAATAAGCGAATGATTATCCATTAAATACTCAAAAAGCGAATCTCTGAATTTAAGCACGTTCTTTAATTCAACTCCCTTAAAGGCGTCGTTCGTATATGCAAGCAGTAAAGCTGTCTGCTTTGAAATCGTATATATCTCATCGGGCGTCTGCTTCATTATCTCGGTAAGACGTTCGCCCTTATCAAGAGTTGCTTTCGTTAGGTCGTCCACATCCGAGCCGAACTGAGAAAATATCGCAAGCTCTCTGTACTGGGCTATTTCAAGACGCATATTTTTGGAAACCTTTCGCATTGCGGGCTTCTGGGCTGACCTTCCTACACGCGAAACGGAAAGTCCGACGTTTATCGCAGGGCGTACTCCCGAATGAAAGAGTCTGCTCTCCAAATATATCTGACCGTCCGTTATAGAGATAACGTTCGTTGGTATATATGCCGATATATCGCCGTTCATCGTCTCGACAATAGGCAGTGCCGTCATGCTTCCGCCTCCGTTCTCACTTGAAAGCTTCGCGGCTCTTTCCAAAAGTCTGCTATGAAGATAAAACACATCACCGGGATATGCCTCTCTGCCGGGCGGTCTTCTTAATAGAAGCGACATGGCCCTGTATGCCACTGCATGCTTCGAAAGATCGTCGTAGACTATAAGCACGTCCTTACCGCTATACATAAACTCCTCGGCTATGGCACATGCCGCATACGGAGCTATATATTGCATAGCGGGAGAATCGCTTGCCGTAGAGGCTAGGATAATAGTTTTATCCATTGCGCCCTTTTCCGTAAGCATTTTACTTAGCTGAGAAACTGTGGAGGCCTTTTGCCCAATAGAACAGTAAATGCAGATAACATCTGTTCCCTTTTGGTTGAGCATTGCGCTTGTCGCTATTGTCGTTTTACCGGTCTGCCTGTCTCCTATTATAAGCTCACGCTGACCTCTGCCTATGGGGATCATGCTGTCCACGGAAACGAGTCCTGTTTCAAGGGGCGTGTTTACGGGGCCTCTTTGCATAATGCCCGGAGCAGGGCTTTCTATATTTCTGTATTTTTCAGCTTGAAGAAGTCTTCCGTCAAGAGGACGACCGAGCGGGTCTATTATCCTGCCGAAAAGGTTCTCTCCGACGCATATATCCGCTACCCTGCCTGTCCCACGAACTACGCTGCCTGCACTAACGCTGTCTGCTCCGGAAAACAATACCGCACCGACTCCGCTTAAACGAAGATCCAGAACCATGCCGTAAGCATTGTTTTCAAACTCCAACAGCTCACTGTAGCGGCATGCCGAAAGCCCGTCTATCTGGACTATCCCGTCCGAACAGCTCGTTACTATGCCATATTCGAATATCTCTGATTTATACTCAAAGCTGTTTAATTTATCCTTGAGAAAAATGCCGATTTTTTCGGCGTCAATATCAAACATAATGTACTCTTTCTATTCTGTAAAGCTCTGTTTCATACCCTTGAGCTGAGAAGAAAAGCTCGCGTCGTAAACCATACCGTCAACAAATGCAACGAAGCCACCCAGAAGGTTTTTATCCTCCACTATCTCGAATTCTATTGGGTGATCCAATAGCTTCTCGAAGCCGTCACATACTGTATCGACATCCTTCTTCCTGAACGGAGGCGCCATTTTAAGGACATTATTCATTTTATAAATGCACCTCTCTTCTGAAGTACTCGTTTATGACCTCTTCGTTATCAGCAAGTGTTACTTCCCTTTGAAGTATCTTACGCGCTATACTAAGAGATATATCGGTTATCTGTTCCTTCGCCTGCTTAAGAGCCTCTTGTTTTTCCTTTTCGGCTTCTTCACGCGCTTCTATTAAAAGCTGTTCAGACTTTGCATTCGCCTCTTCAATAATGGCAGCAGCGTCGTCCTTAGCTTTTTTCGTCGCGTCCTCAATAAGCATATCGCACTTATTTTTCGCCTCAAGAAGCTGCTTTTCATAATCGGCTTTCATTTCTTCGCCTTTTTGATTAGCGTCCTTTGCCTCCTGAAGCTGTGAGGCTATTTTTTCGCTTCTTTTGTCCATAAATTCCTTTACTGGCTTATATAATATGAACCTAAGCATTAAAAACAGAGCTATTATATTGAGGATATGTATCAAAATATCCTTCAGATATGTCTGCATCCTATTATCTCCTAACTTATTTGAGCGTGAATATAATGATAAGTGCGCACACAAATCCATAGATAGCGGTCGATTCGGTAAGCGCAAGACCCAAAAGCAGTATGCCGTTGATTTTGCCTGACGCTTCAGGCTGTCTTGCGACTGCCTCCGTAGCCTTTCCTGTTGCCAGTCCCATTCCGAGACCTGCCAGTGCGCAGGCGAGTGTGCATATTCCGGCACCTATTGCAAGTAAACCTATTTCCATTATTTATCCTCCGTTTGTTCTACCGCTTCGCCTATAAATGTCAGCGTCAATGTTATAAATATAAACGCCTGAATGAGCGGGTGAAATACGTTAAAATACAAGCCCAGCACGCTTGGAATAATTATTGCCGCGTTTCCAAGCGCCATATATAAAAGCTCCATTACTATCATACCGCCGAGCATATTTCCGAAAAGACGGCAAGCCATCGAGACGGGAACTGCAATATCGCTGATTATTTTCATCGGAAATACTACCGGCGTCGGCTGAGCAAGACTCTTTATCCTGCCTCCTACGCCCTTTGCTTTTATCCCGTAATAATTTATCAAAAAGAATGTGATAAGAGCCATCGCAAAGGTGAAGGTTATGTCTGCCGTCGGCGCTCTTACACCGAAAAGCTCCACAAACGCACAGCCTATCATCAATAGGGCAAGGGAAAACAAATATGAAGGCAATACGCCCCCGATATTGCCCGCCTTATCGTGTGTGTAATTATCTACATATTCGATCATGGTTTCTATAACATTCTGAGCCTTTGAAGGAACCTGCTTCATTTTAGGGACAAGCGTTAAGCGTATAATTATTGCCGCTATAACAAAAACCGCCATTACGACCCAGCAGCAAACAATCGTTGAGCTTATCGTAAAGCCTCCTATATTCATATCAGGCGCAAACAGTGACACCGTAAACGGTTCGCTTTCGCCTTTGCCGAATATAAGCGTTATTAAAAAACTCAGTATCGCCCATAGCGCTATAATTATAAGCGCCAGCTTTAATTTTTTATGATCCTTTTTTTTCTTTACGTCTGAGCTCTCAGGCTCGGCGGGAAGAGTAGTGTTATCCTGCATTTTTTTACCCTGTATGCGTTTATTACGCTTTGTTTCTTTCCCGTGCATTTTGTCGTATGAATTTTATCGTGCAAGCGATTATCAAAACTGCAGCTGCCGACGTTGCTGCCCATATCAGCTGCTTCGGAACAATAAAAGCGCATAAAAGCATACTTACGATGAGCAGCGCTATCTTTAACAATACAATCCCGACCGGCATTACCCCATCGCCCGACGTTATCATATCAGTCAGCTTTTTCAATAGCATAAATTCACCTATGCCGCATATCGCCCCTATTAATGCTCCAATCATTGGTAACCTCTCAAAACGGTTTCATTAATTATAATACATTATTGGAAAAATGATATTTATTTTTTAATAAAAAAGCGATGATATCGAAGGATTTTTTGAATTAGTTAATAGTGCCTTGACTTGCATTCAATTTTATCGGATTCTTTTTATTTTTTATTCCGTTTTTATTGAACACTTTGTTTTTTATCGTATTTAATACAATAAATAAGCAGAGAAATGCCTGCGAATAATTCAACGAAGGAGTTACCGATGGCGACCGGTATAGCGTCGGTAAACGCGTCGGTCAGATAATAGTAATAATATGAAAGTGCGTCGGCATATGCGGCGCTGTAGCAGATAATATTAACAAATATCATTATCAAAGTAAGGATAGACGCCCATTTTGCCGTTTTATATATGCCCTTAAGTATACAATAGACGCTTATTGCCAATGCGGCATACAGTATACATGTGCTTATTTGCAAAAGCATGTCAAAGGCTGAATACGACGTGGTTATCCCGTAAAAGTCAGAGCGTTGGGAAATAATAAATATCAGGCTTAAAATTATTCTGAGTGCGCAGGCGATAATCAAAGCCCATAAAAACGCCTTTGATTCGTTTGCTCTTCCTTTTTTTACGGCGCATACCAATGTAAACAGAGCAATACAAAGCCATAAAAGCATTCGTGATATATTTAAAAGCATTTTGGGTATATTCGATACAGTATCGGCAAGTGTATAAACGTATCCGACGCTCAATATCACCGCGCCTATCAAGCATATAACGCCAAAAATTATTCCGGGTATAAATCTGTCTTTTTTCTTATTATCTGCCTTTGAATTTTTCATGATAAAATTATATCAATATATATATCCATTGTCAAAACGTCGCCTCATTCGATTTGGATTTTAATTATCGTGTAATTATTTATAATCGCTCGTTTTAAAAAAAACATCATCTCCTTTTATATTTATATATTCTGAGATTTGTAATATGACAGTAAATCTATCTTTGTAAATATGAAATTTGTCGATATTTCTGTAATAACAATATAAACTTAAATATGGCAGTTTTTGTCATTGACATATAGGGCAGTTTTTGATATATTATATTCGAACATACATTCGAACGTATCGAACAAACATCATCGGAGGTAGCTATGCATAACGAGGCAATCTTACCAAAAGAGCTCATTAAAGAGCAAATCGGCAAAAAAGAAAAACAGGAAGCGAAAAAATATCTTTCACGCGCAATGAAATGCGCCGAAATAATAGAGTACAAGCAGCTTCAGCTAAAAAAGCTTTCAGACAATATTACAAGCCCAACGTCAACGGGACTGTCTAAACTCGGAGTAAAAATATATACTAACGCCAATAAATATGAAGACATGATAACAACAAAGCTGTTTATAGAGGAGCAAATAAATAAAGAGCTAGTATACCTCTTTGACGTTGCAAAAGAAATACAAGAGCTGATAGATTCGCTTAGAGATCCGCTGTACAGAACAATACTTACCATGCGTTATCTTGAAGCTATGAAGTGGGAGGCTATCGCAGAATGCCTTTGTATAAGTATGCGCCATATTTACAGGCTCCATGACGCTTCCCTTGAAAAAACAGCAGAATTATTGCACGGGAAATAAAAGGCGTTTAGTACCGCCTTTTTTATTGTGATATAATAAATATATGAATAAAAACTTCACACAAAAACGTATTTTTCTGCCTCACAGATACAAAAGAGAGGAACGATTCCTTTCTCTTTTCGCAAAACGCGGCATGATGATAAAAAAAGCTGCCATAAAAGGCACATCAGTCGAATATATCTTTACACCATGCCCACCTCAAGAATATACCTTCATTATTGATTTTGTCATGCCTCGTGAGATAAGCAGCTATTACCTAACAAAATATCAGCAGGCAGGCTTCGAAATGCTGTGTACAACTAATGGAGATTTCGGCGGGAAATGGGTGTATTTTGTAGCTAAAGGGAACAAAGAAAGACCGAAAAACGATGAGTTTACAAAAATGAATATGTTCGATAAGCTGTATAAAAAATGGGGCTTTATTACCTCAGGTGTATTCTTTTCATATGCGCTGATATTGTATGTTGTTTTTGGAAAATTCACAAACAGGGCTCTTGTGGGCTTCAACGCATTTGCTGCGATAATTTGCGCTGTGGTATTTATCGTACTGTTTGTTATCGGGGCAGGGTGCGTTATAGGGCTGTATATCGAAAGAAACGCATGTATAAAAAGGATAAAGGATAATTAGGCTTTGATTATTTTTGTTTATTAAGCGACATTTTGCGAGTCGTTTTTTTATTAAGCTAAAGTAAAATAACATCTATGATAGGAAACGACGGACTTTTACTCCTTACGCATTACAGACAAAGCGACTGCTTTGATTTACTATGCGAGGCATTATCAGGCGTAGTTAATAACGGTTTTTGCGTTTTATGTATCGGCTGCAACTGTGTTTTATATGACTGTCTTGGCCCGTTATGCGGAACATATATAAACGAATTGAGCGGCATACCCGTATACGGAACTCTTAAAAAACCGGTGGATGCAAACAATCTTTCCTTTACTCTGGACAGGCTCAATTACTTTTACCCCGAATTGCCTATAGTAACGGTAGACAGCCTAAAAAGCGACGACACGGAATTGGGGACATTGGTATTTTCGCGGGGCGCAATACCGTATTCCAAAGGCGCCCTTGCCGGCTGGGGTTATACCAACGGCTTTTCAATAGGAGCTATAACAAAAAGCAGCAAAAATTCCTTATATAAAAGAGCTAATCTGTATGAGATCGACTATATGGCAAGCCTTATTGCAAGAGCCGTACAATTTTCTGTTTGCAAAATAAACTATTGACTTAGCTTTGTTTTATCCTCTATAATAAACCCTATATTTAGACATCGGCGATATTTAAATATCACCGATGTTTATATATAATACAAACAGAAAAGGAAAGGATAAGATGTATTACGAAAGAGAACTGGAAACATTACCGGTCGAAGAGCTTAAAAAGCTGCAGTCGGAACGTCTTGTAGAGCTATCTAAGCACGTATATGAGAATGTTCCTCTCTACAAGAGCAAATTTGATGAAGCAAACGTCAAGCCTGAAGATATACACGGACTTGACGATATCAGCAAGCTCCCGTTTACGGTCAAAACGGACTTGCGAGACAGCTACCCGTTTAGTATGTTTGCGGTTCCCCTCAAGCAAATAGTAAGGATTCATGCGTCAAGCGGTACGACAGGAAAGCCCACCACAGTTGGCTACACAAGGGCAGACCTCGAAAACTGGCAAAAAATGGTAGCAAGAAGTTTATGCTGTGCGGGAGCGGAACCCGAAAGCGTTGTGCAGGTAGCGTTTGGATACGGCATGTTTACCGGAGGCTTGGGTCTTAACGGAGGAGTAGAAAAGCTTGGGGCGTCGGTAATACCAATGTCCAGCGGAAATACAGAAAAACAGCTTATGATCATGCAGGACTATGGCACCACTCATATAGCCTGTACTCCGTCATACGCCATGCATATCGGCGAAGTAATGGAATCCCGCGGAATCAAGCCGCCTGCACTTAAGGGCGGAATACTCGGCGGAGAACCATGGACGGACAATTTAAGAAAAAGGATCGAGGAGAAGCTGAATATAAAGGCTTACGATATTTACGGTCTTTCAGAGATAATGGGCCCCGGCGTTGCGTGTGAATGCAGCGAGCAGGACGGCCTTCACATTTGGGCAGATCACTTCATTGCCGAAATAATCGACCCCGATACTCTTGAGGTGCTTCCGGAAGGAAGCGAAGGAGAGCTTGTTATAA
This sequence comes from uncultured Lachnospiraceae bacterium, assembly GCA_964618075.1. GTDB lineage: Bacteria > Bacillota > Clostridia > Eubacteriales > Anaerofustaceae > CAYTMY01. The sequence goes on along the minus strand of CAZTZO010000010.1, from coordinate 24,525 downwards.
CGACAATAACCAAAGAAGGGATACCCCTTATTCGCTACAGAACAAGAGATATTTCATCTATAACTTGGGAAAAATGCGCCTGCGGAAGGACGCATCCGAGAATTTCAAGAGTTAAGGCACGCTCGGACGATATGCTCATTATAAAGGGAGTGAACGTATTCCCTTCACAGATAGAAAGCGTTCTTCTTACAATAAAAGAGGTCGAGCCATACTACAAAATGATTGTCACGAGAGAAAACGCTCTCGACAATATGCTCTTGCTTGTGGAATTAAACGAGAATTTCGATTTCGACAAGATATCCTCACTTGAAGACCTTGCCAAAAAGATAGTGGCGAAAATTGATTCTGTGGTAGGTATACATCCCCAGATAAAGCTTGTGGAGCCAAAATCCTTGGAGCGTTTCTCAGGAAAAGCAAACAGAGTCGAAGATTTAAGAGAAAAATAAATAATCCATACCGATTAAAAAAACCGGCGGTTTTATACCGTCGGTTTTTAAATGCTTGCTTTAAACAAAGAAAACAAGTATAATATTTCTCGGTCGTACCAAGCGGGGAATCAGCGGCTCCCTGTCACCTGCAATCCGCTATAGCAGGGCCTGACTCCTTTTTAAAGGGCAAACGACGTTTTAAGAAGAATACAAGAGGCGAGTTTTGAAGCTTGGGTTTCGTGCAGTCTGCCTCCGTGAACCCCGTCAGGTCCGGAAGGAAGCAGCGGCAGCGGATAAGCATACGTGCCGCGAAAACACCTGGGTGGAGCAAACCCTTGTATTACCTTATTCGAAGTTCGTTCGATATAAAGGTGTACGACCTTTTTTATTTTTCCCCAACTATTACCTTTGAACCTAAAAAGACGAAATACCCGTTATAAGGTAAATCGTCTTTTTATTATAAAGCTATTTATTCTTTTTGTTACATGGCGTTGCCGTTTGCAATGTCCTCGCTGTGTTCTCTTGCTTCATCAAATCTTTTATAATCATCTTCTGTCGGAAGGGTATCCTCGTCAATATCGGTAAATTCATCCGGTATATCCAAAAGCGTTCTGTCGTGGTCGGGCTCGATCTGAGTATAAGCCTTAATGCCCGTACCTGCAGGAATAAGCTTTCCTATGATGATATTTTCCTTCAATCCGACAAGCGGATCTACCTTGCCTTTTACCGCCGCGTCCGTAAGAACTCTTGTCGTTTCCTGGAAGGACGCTGCCGAAAGGAAGGAAGAAGTCGCAAGAGATGCCTTGGTGATACCTAAAAGTATTCTCTCGCCCTCTGCCGGCTTTTTGCCCTCGGCGATAACTCTCTCGTTTTCCTCCTGCATTTCGAACATATCCACTGTGCTGCCCGAAAGTATAGAGGTATCTCCGCCGTCGCTTATCTTATATTTTCTTAGCATTTGACGGATAATTATTTCAATATGCTTGTCGTTGATATGAACACCCTGCAGTCTGTAGACCTTCTGTACCTCCTGAAGGATATATCTTTGCACTCCGTCGATACCCTTTATTGCAAGAAGGTCGTTCGGGTTGATGCTTCCCTTTGTAATCTCGTCACCCGCTTTTATGCTGCTGCCCTCGCGTACGAGAATCGTTTCACCGAAGGGTATCTCATATTCGCGTACATCGCCTTCGTTTGTTGCAACCTGCACTACGCGCATATTCTTTTTGTTTTCCGTTATGGTGACGCTGCCTTCTATCTCCGAGATGATAGCCTGACCTTTGGGGCGACGCGCTTCGAAAAGCTCTTCGACACGGGGAAGACCCTGTGTGATGTCGTCGGCTCCCGCAACTCCTCCTGTATGGAAGGTACGCATTGTAAGCTGCGTTCCCGGTTCACCGATTGACTGTGCGGCTATTGTGCCGACCGCTTCGCCTATATTGACGGTATCCATCGTCGTAAGGTCGTTGCCGTAGCACTTTCTGCAAACGCCGACCTTTGATCTGCAATTAAATACCGTTCTTATCATAACCTTTTTTATTCCGGCGGAAACTATCTGATCCGCCTTTGCCACGCTTATCAGCTCATCCTTTGATACTATAACTTCTTTAGTCGTCGGATTTATAATATCCTCAAAGGCATATCTTCCGACAATACGTTCGCGAAGCGACTCTATTACGTCGTTTCCGTTCTTTATCGGAGCAACCTCAAAGCCAACTTGTGTTCCGCAGTCGTCCTCACGTATTATCTGGTCTTGGCTGACGTCAACAAGTCTTCTTGTCAAATATCCGGATTCCGCCGTTCTAAGAGCCGTATCCGCAAGACCTTTTCTCGCACCGTGCGAGGAGATGAAGAATTCGAGAACGTCAAGTCCTTCACGGAAGTTTGAGCGTATTGGCAGCTCTATAATTTCGCCTGTCGGACTTGCCATAAGTCCGCGCATACCGGCTAACTGTCGTATCTGGTTCTGGCTGCCTCTGGCGCCTGAGTTTGCCATCATATTGATAGGGTTCTTCGGGTCAAGGTTACTCATCAAAGCCGCTGTAACGTCGTTAGTTGCCTGAGTCCATATTTCTATGGTTTTACGCTTGCGCTCTGCGTCGGTATAGAAGCCTCTGGCATACTGAGAATATATCTTATCTACTTCCTTATCTGCCGCAGCTAATATCTGCGCCTTTGCAGGAGGCACCTGCATGTCTGCTACGCCGATGCTCGTTGCGCTTATGGTGGAATAATGGAAGCCGTTACTCTTTATATCGTCCAAAACAATGGAGGTCTTTGCGGGACCGTATGCTACAAAGCACTGATAAACTATCTTGGAAAGCATACCCTTGTCTACAACGCAGTCAATTTCAAGCTTAAACATGCTTTCAAGAGAATCTCTCGTAACAAAGCCGAGTCCCTGCGGAATTATCTCGTTGAAAAGAAATCTGCCGACGCTGCTTTCTATAATTCCTGTATGGATTTGTTCATTATACTCACGCTCTACGCGAACCTTTACCTTTGCATGTATATCAACGTCCTTGTTCGCATACGCCATTTCCATTTCGGCAAGATCCGTGAATATCATGCCCTCGCCCTTTGCGCCCTCCTCCTGAACCGTCATATAATACGATCCGAGTATCATGTCCTGTGAGGGTGAAACGACAGGCATACCGTCCTGCGGCTTCAAAATATTGTACGCTGCAAGCATTAAGAGTCTTGCTTCCGCCTGAGCCTCAACAGACAGGGGCACGTGAACAGCCATCTGGTCTCCGTCAAAGTCGGCGTTGTACGCCGTACATACGAGCGGGTGCAGCTTAATAGCTCTGCCTTCCACAAGAATAGGCTCAAAGGCCTGTATTCCCAAACGGTGCAGTGTAGGAGCGCGGTTAAGCATTACAGGGTGATCCTTTATAACGTCGTCAAGCACGTCCCATACTACGGGATTGAGCCTTTCGACCTTTCTCTTTGCGCTCTTTATATTCTGATCGTGCTTTCTTTTGACAAGCTCTCTCATGACAAAGGGCTTGAAAAGCTCTATTGCCATTTCCTTGGGCAGTCCGCACTGATACATTTTGAGCTCCGGGCCTACGACGATAACCGAACGTCCGGAATAGTCGACTCTCTTGCCGAGAAGGTTCTGTCTGAAACGACCCTGCTTACCCTTGAGCATGTCCGATAAGCTTCTTAAAGGTCTGTTTCCGGGCCCTGTTACGGGACGACCGCGCCTGCCGTTATCTATAAGCGCGTCCACCGCCTCCTGAAGCATTCTTTTTTCGTTTTGTATGATTATATCGGGAGCTTCAAGCTCCAAAAGCTTTTGAAGTCTGTTGTTCCTGTTTATTACTCGTCTGTAAAGATCGTTAAGGTCGCTCGTGGCAAAACGTCCGCCGTCGAGCATTACCATAGGTCTGAGATCGGGAGGTCTTACAGGTACTGCCGTAAGCACCATATCACGCGGCGAATTGCCGGATTTTCTGAAGGCTTCCACTACCTCAAGCTTTCTTATAGCCTTCGCCTTCTTCTGACCTCCGCTTGTAGCTATGGTTTCCTTAAGTATTTTGCTTTCAGCCTCAAGGTCTATCTTTTCAAGAAGATCAAGCACTGCCTCGGCGCCTATCTTTGCTTCAAAATCACCGCCGAACTTTGCCTTGTTTTCTTTATATTCATTCTCTGTGAGGATAGTTTTTTGTTCGAGAGGAGTGTTGCCCGGATCGGTTATAATATATGAAGCAAAATATATTACTCTCTCAAGCTCCTTGGGAGATAAATCAAGCAAAACGCCTATCCTGCTCGGCGTGCCTTTAAAGTACCATATATGAGTTACGGGAGCCGCAAGCTCTATATGACCCATACGCTCGCGCCTTACCTTTGACTTTGTTACTTCAACGCCGCAGCGGTCGCATATGACGCCTTTGTTTTTTATCTGCTTATATTTTCCGCAATGGCACTCCCAGTCCTTCATTGGCCCAAAAATACGCTCGCAGAACAAACCGTCCTTTTCAGGTTTGGACGTTCTGTAGTTGATCGTTTCGGGCTTCTTTACCTCGCCGTATGACCATTCTCGTATTTTATCGGAAGATGCAAGTCCAATTCGTATTGCTTTGAAATCATTTAACTGATTCAAGGAAATCCCTCCCTAATTTTATCGTTATGAGCTTTAATGCGTTTAGAAACCGACCTTAAAAGTCCTCGTCGTTATCTTCGTCGTTTGCGCTGAATAAGCCGCTTTTATCATCGTCCTCGTTGAATTCGTCTTCTTCGTCGTCTTCGGTTTCGTCGTCATCATCCGCAAAATCGTATGAAACGGTTTGTTCGTCAACGGCCTTCATTCTGAGCAGATCTGGCGCTGTTACATCGTAGTCGTCCGAAAGCTCAATCTCTTCATCATTAGCGTCAAGAACCTTTATATCAAGGCATAAGCTCTGGAATTCCTTTATCAAAACCTTGAAGGATTCGGGTATGCTCGGACGCGGAATATTCTCACCCTTGACAATAGCCTCGTACGCCTTGACTCTTCCAACGACGTCATCGCTCTTGACTGTGAGTATTTCCTGAAGGACGTTTGCCGCGCCGTATGCTTCGAGCGCCCAAACCTCCATTTCTCCGAAACGCTGTCCACCGAACTGAGCTTTACCGCCCAAAGGCTGCTGAGTGACAAGCGAATACGGTCCGGTAGAACGTGAATGCATTTTATCGTCAACAAGATGGTGAAGCTTTAGCATATACATATATCCGACGGTTATCGGATTTGCAAATTCTTCACCGCTTCTGCCATCACGCAGTATTACCTTGCCGTTCGGGTTGCAGCCCGCCTTTTCAAGACATTCAACTATGTCGTTCTCGCTGGCTCCGTCAAATACCGGAGTAGCTATCCTCCAGCCTAGAGATCTGCACGCAAGTCCGAGATGTACCTCAAGAACCTGCCCGATATTCATACGCGAAGGAACGCCCATAGGAGAAAGAACAATATCAAGAGGAGTTCCGTCAGGCAGATAAGGCATATCCTCAACGGGAAGTATCCTGCTTATAACGCCCTTGTTTCCGTGACGTCCCGCCATCTTGTCTCCGACGGATATTTTTCTTTTTATGGCAACATATACTCTGACAAGCTTATTTACTCCGGGCTTTAATTCATCGCCGTTTTCTCTTGTAAATTCCTTTACGTCAACGACGATACCTGTGGAGCCGTGGGGCACCTTAAGGGATGTATCCCTGACCTCACGAGCCTTTTCACCGAATATTGCCCTAAGAAGTCTTTCCTCTGCCGATAAATCGGTTTCGCCCTTCGGCGTGACCTTTCCGACAAGTATATCGTCGCTTGTGACCTCCGCTCCTAAACGCACTATGCCGTGAGAATCGAGATTTTTTACTGCTTCTTCGCCTATATTAGGTATTTCTCTTGTTATTTCTTCGGGGCCGAGCTTTGTTTCGCGCGCTTCCGCTTCATACTCTTCAATATGTATGGAAGTATACACGTCGTCCTTAACGAGTCTTTCGCTCAAAAGTATGGCGTCCTCGTAGTTGTAGCCTTCCCATGTCATAAAGCCTATTAAAACGTTTCTTCCAAGCGCCATGTCGCCGTAATCCGTTGAGGGGCCGTCCGCAAGGACTTCACCCTTTTCAACCTTGTCGCCGAGTTTAACTATCGGACGCTGATTAACGCATGTGCCTTGGTTTGAGCGCTTGAATTTTAAAAGCTTGTATCTTGTTTTTTCGCTTGTTTTATTATCCTTGACTATTATTTCGTCCGCTGTGACCCTATCGATAACGCCTTCTACATCGCTTACGACGCATACGCCTGAATCCTTTGCAGCTCTGTACTCCATTCCCGTGCCGACTACGGGAGCCTCCGGAACGAGCAGAGGAACTGCCTGTCTTTGCATGTTTGAGCCCATTAGAGCTCGGTTTGCGTCATCGTTTTCAAGGAAGGGTATCATGCTTGTGGCTATTGATACTATCTGTCTTGGGGAAACGTCCATGTAGTTTATTTCTTTTTTGAGGGCAGAAACGAAATCTCTTAATTTGCCCGTTCTTCCTGTAACTCTTTCATTGACGAACACGCCGTTTTCGTCAAGAGGCTCGTTTGCTTGAGCGATAGTGTATTTTCCCTCTTCGTCGGCGGTAATATAGTCGATCTGACCTGTCACTCTGCCGTCGATGACTTTTCTGTAGGGTGTTTCGATAAAGCCGTATTTATTAACTCTCGCGTATGTGCTCAAGGAACCGATAAGACCGATGTTAGGCCCTTCAGGCGTTTCTATGGGACATACTCTGCCGTAATGCGAGTGATGAACGTCTCGCACGTCAAAGCCCGCTCTCTCTCTTGAAAGTCCTCCGGGGCCGAGAGCCGATAATCTTCTTTTATGTGTAAGCTCCGCTAAAGGATTCGTCTGATCCATAAACTGAGATAACTGAGACGAACCGAAAAATTCCTTGAGTGCCGCGCTTACAGGGCGGATATTTACAAGGCTCTGCGGAGTGATCTCGTCGGGGTCGATTACAGCCATTCGCTCTCTGACGTTCTTTTCAAAACGCGCCATTCCTATTCTGAACTGGTTTTGCATTAATTCGCCGACGGAACGAAGTCTTCTGTTGCCGAGATGATCTATGTCGTCTAGCTCTCCTATTCCGTGTTCAAGCTCAAGGTTATAGTTTACGGACGCTACGATATCGTCCGCTGTTATCGTTTTGGGAAGCAGGGAGCTCATCTTTTCAATGAACAAGCTCTTTTTGTCTTCATCTGTACCCTCGCTTGAGAGTATTTCCTCAAGTACTGTTAAGTTTACGGGCACGTCCAACTCAAGCCCCTCGCTATCAAAGGGCAGTCCGTATTTATCTGCGAATACCGTATTGTTGCCTATAACAAATACGTCCTTGCCGTCACTTGCCGTAACAACGACCTTATTAATACCGCAGTTTTGTATATCCCATGCAAGCTGTTCGGTTATAATATCGCCCTTTGATGCAAGCAGCTCGCCTGTTCTTTTGTCAACTATATTTTCAGCCGCCGCTAAACCCTTTATCCTACTCGCTAAAGCAAGCTTTTTATTGAGCTTGAAGCGTCCGACAGCCATTAAATCGTATCTTCTGGGATCAAAGAACATAGAATTAAACAGAGGGCGCGCCGAATCTATCGTCGCAGGCTCTCCGGGACGAAGCTTTTTGTATATTTCCGTAAGTCCGCTTTCAACATTCGTGGAAACGTCCTTTTGCAGAGTCGTGAGAAGTCTTTCCTCTTCTCCGAAAAGCTCCGTTATCTGCGCGTTTGTGCCTATACCGACAGCACGAAGAAGAACACTGACGGGAATTTTTCTCGTCCTGTCCACTCTGACATAAAGTATATTGTTCGAATCGGTCTCATACTCCAGCCATGTGCCTCTGTTGGGGATTATCTGAGAAGAGTATAAATCCTTGCCGTGTTTGTCTGTTTCCTTTGAGAAGTAGGCTCCGGGCGAACGCACAAGCTGACTGACAACAGCTCTTTCGGCACCGTTTATAATAAACGTGCCTGTCTGAGTAAGCACGGGAAAATCAGCCATAAATATGTTCTGCTCTTTTATCTCGCCCGTCTGCTTATTTGTAAGACGTATTTTTACCTTCAGTGAGGCGGAATAGTTTGTATCCCTCTCCTTACATTCTTCAACGTCGTATTTCGGCTTGCCGTCCAGACTGTAGTCTACTATCTCCAAGTAAAGATTGCCCGCGAAGTCAACTATGGGGTTAATATCGTTAAAGACCTCTTTTAATCCCTTTTCGAGAAACCACTGATAAGAAGATTTTTGTATCTCGATAAGATACGGCAGCTCCATAACGTCGGCGATGCGCGAAAAGCTCATCCTGGTGTGTTTACCGATTTTCTCCGAATGTACCATTCATATCTCCCTTTATGCAATTTTAACCGTTAAAAAACGTACTTTGTATTCTTTACATCTCAAGTTTTAAGTGTATCGGATATTAAGTACGCTCCTTTGTCGCTATATGTTTTTTCAAAAAATAACTATAGAAAATCAAATCCGTGCAATGTTCTATATTACATCACAAACAAAACTAAGTCAATATTTTATCGTGATTTTTTAAAAATACATTGACTTTTTTTGATTTAATACTATAATATACTTCTCAAAATGATAATATTTTTAATATTTGCGCATTTTTTAAAGTCTGTCAGACTTCTTTTTCATAATCCGGCGTCCTTTAGTTTTGTATCCTCTCCGCTCTCGCCTTGTGAAAGCTTTTTTTGCTTTTTGGGATTGAATTTATTCATCGCGATATCTACACCCTTAGTAAGTATCGTATCAATAACATCACATATAAGGGGTATCACCTCAGACAATATTTCCTCCTGCTCCTTTGAAAAGGGGGATAGAACATATTGAGCTAAGTCATCGAAGGTTTCAGGGCCTATGCCGATTCGAATGCGCGCGATGTCCTTTGTTCCCAGACATTCTATTACGCTTTTCATACCGTTGTGAGTGCCAGCGCTTCCCTTTGAGCGTATCCTTATTTTCCCCGTGTCAAGCTCAACATCGTCGTATATAAGTATAATGTTGCACGCCTCGACCTTGTAAAAGGAAACCGCTTCACTTAATCCCACACCGCTAAGGTTCATGTAAGTCTGTGGCTTTAACAACAGCGCTTTTTCACCGTTTATAACAGTATACGCACATAGCGAATTAAAGGCTTTCTTGTCAAAGGATGCTTCGTGTCTGTTTGCATAGGCGTCCATCACGCGAAAACCGATATTGTGCTTTGTTTTTTCATATTTACGCGTCGGGTTTCCTAATCCGGCAATTATATACATCTATATACGTCCTTTGTGATTACAAACATAATTATAGCTGATTTATACACAAAATACAAACCAATTCATTGCATTTGTGATATAATCCGTTTATAAAGTATACAACACTTTTCATTACGGAGGCATAACAATGAGCAGAATCCATTACAATTATTCTCTTTCGGGCATTTCCGCTGCCGATATCATGCTTTTTAACGAGCCTGTAAAAGCGGCGCACGAAAAGCTTCACAGCGGGCAAATGGAGTATTCGCTCTGGGTGGATTACCCAAATCTTATAACGGAGGATATGCTTGAAAAAATCAACGAAGCCGCTTATGATATAAAGAAAAAATGCACCGCTCTCGTTGTTATAGGCATCGGAGGCTCATTTTTGGGAGCAAAGGCGTGCAGTGAAATGCTTCTTAACGATTTTACGCATCGTGAGGGCTGGCCGAAGATATATTTTGCAGGGTGGAACTTAAGCGCGGTGTATCACGCTTCACTCTTAAACAAGTTGACAAATGAGGACGTTTGCGTTTGCGTGGTGTCAAAGTCCGGCACTACAATGGAAACTGCGGCGGCATTCAAGCTGTTTAAATATTTCCTGTTCGAAAAATACGGTGAAGGCTATACCGACAGAATATATGCCGTAACGGACGAAAAATCCGGAGCACTGCGAAATGAAGCTGACAGCGAAGGATATAAAACGTTCGTCCTTGAAAATGCCATAGGCGGAAGATACAGCGTATTGACTCCCGCAGGGCTTTTGCCTATTGCCGCCTGCGGAATAGATATTGCAAAGATAGTAAAGGGAGCCAAAAGTGCATGTGAAGAATTAAATACTCCGAACATCTCCCTTAATCAGGCATACCAATACGCCGTCGTACGCAGACTTCTTGCAAGCAACGGAAAATTCATGGAAATATTCGGCTTTTACGAGCCGCAGATGGATTATTTTGCGGAGTGGTTAAAGCAGCTTTTCGGAGAGAGCGAAGGTAAGCAGGGTAAAGGAGCGTTTCCCTCTTCACTCATCCTTACTCGCGATCTGCATTCTCTCGGACAGTATCTGCAACAGGGCAAGCCAATGTTTTATGAAACAATGTTTAAGCTAAAGCAACCGCTTTTGGACGTAACGTTCGAAGAAGGCTCTATGAGCTATAACGACATGAACGCTCTTGTATTTGACGCTGTAAATAAGGCTCATGCAAGCGCTGATACTCCCGTAAATCAGTTTACCATAGACGAAATAGACGAGTACACCTTCGGTGAAATGGTGTATTTCTTTGAAAAAGCCTGTGCGATAAGCTGTATATTAACAGGGGTAAATCCCTTTGACCAGCCCGGAGTTGAGGTATACAAGAAAAATGTAAGAGAGCTTATGAAAAAAAATAGATAAATCTGCTTAGATTTTCTCATTAAAAATAAAATCAACATACTTGACAAATAAGGCAAACGGCGTTTGCTTTGTTTTCAATTCGAATTATAAATTTCTCTTTTGGTGTTTATAATTCGACTTAATATAAAATGGTATTTATTTAAATTAATACGATGATATATGTATTTGTAATATAAATTTATATATAAATATTACTTGCGCTCTTTTATTAAAAATATGGTATTTACTTATTTTTCTTTTACAATATGCTTTGCTCATGTTATAATATACTATTACAACATAGTATTTATATTTGTAAGAAAGCGGAGATTTGATGTTTACACTCGATGTTGAAATGCTCGATAAGTTTCATGTCAGCATAGAAAATACCGTCATAATCAACGAGGGCACGCGTCGTACAAAAGCGACGATGCTCCTTGCTTATTTGTTATACAACAATAGCCGCAGCCACTCGCGGGAGGAACTGATAAGTATCCTTCAGCTTACTGACGAAAGCGACAATCCTTACAACGTATTGAAAAACATAATTTATCGCTTGCGCAAAATGTTTGAGGCTGCGCCAATCGACAATATAAATATCATTTCCTTTAAAAGAGGCTATTACTCGCTAAGCGACCGAATCAATTATAACATCGACGTCGAAAAATTTGACGGTCTGATTTCTAAAATAAGAGAAAACAACTTGCAAGCGCAGGATATACTTGATATGTCTATGGAGGCGATATCCTTGTACAAAGGGGATTTTCTGCCGAGAATGTCATCTGAAATATGGGTAGTAAGCGCAAGCGTACGATACCAAAAAGATTATATTTACGCTTTAAACAGCGCATATGCGGTTTTATGGAAGCGTAAAGAGCAGGAAAAGCTTCTCGACGAATTAAACAGAGCCGTTTACCTATACCCCTACGAGGAGGGTCTACAGGCAAAAAGAATAAAGTGCTTATCAAAGATAGGACGCCACGAGCAGGCAGTACGTGAATACAACAACGTATGTGAAATGCTCCAAAGTGAGCTTGGTGTAAATCCTTCCGACAAGCTTCGAAGCGCTTATAACAGTATTTCCGAGGAAGCCGTGATGAAGGTTTCTTCGATAAACGAAGCCAGAAAGCTTATTAGTGAAAAAGAAGACGGGGGCGGCGCTTATTACTGCAACCTTGAAGCCTTTACAAGCACCTTTCATTATATAGTACGCAATTTCGAAAGAACGGGACAGTCGGTCTATCTTATATTATGCACATTGTGCGACAAAAACGGCAACGAATTAAAACGCGGCGAAGAGCTTTTAAAATCCTGCGACAGCTTCCTTAAAGCGGCAAACTCTTCCATGAGAAGAGGCGATATATTTACACGCTACTCCCCTTCCCAGTTTCTATTGATGCTGCCGAATATAAGCCGTGATAACTGCGATATTGTCACAGGACGCATACAAAAGGCGTTCTATAAGGCTTCGCCAAAGACAAAATGCATTTTAAGCTGTCAGGTGCTTCCTGCTATCGACGTAAGCAGCATAATCGACATGAAAAGTAAACGCCCTGCATGGTAAATTATAGTTTTTCTTAAAACAAAACCTCTTTTTTTAAAAAATCAAAAAACCGTGAGAACGGTTTTTTTGGTTGTTTTTTTAAGTATACCTTGCGCACAATCCGACAAAAGAATCTCAGATATATATGATATTCTTCTTTATACAAATACAAAAAAGCCTCGTTTGATGTTTACTTCGGCGTAAAAGGAGGAGTTGCTATGAAAAACGGACGCACTATTGTCATCACAAGCGGAAAAGGCGGAGTGGGAAAGACGACTTGTTGTGCAAACATATCCTCGAGCCTTGCTCTTCTGGGCAACAGCGTCGTAGTTATAGATGCAGATATAGGCTTAAGAAATCTAGACGTGGTTATGGGCCTTGAGGACAGGATAACCTATAATCTTGTGGATGTAACGCAAAGAAAGTGCCGCGTTAGGCAGGCGTTGATAAGCGACGGTAGGATAGACGGACTTTATATAATAGCCGCTTCACAGACTCGCGATAAATCGGATGTCACCCCCATGGAAATGATACAGCTTACCAAGGAGCTTTCGGAAACCTTTGACTTTATAGTAATAGACTGCCCTGCGGGAATAGAAAGGGGCTTTCGTAACGCCATTGCTGGAGCTAATGAGGCTATAGTTGTAACTACGCCGCAGGTGTCGGCTGTAAGAGATGCCGATAAAATATTGTCTCTTTTAAATAAAGAGAATTTTCAGACTCCGCATTTGGTTATAAACCGTATGAGAGCCGACATGATAAAAAAGGGTGAAATGATGAGCGTAGAGGATATGCTCGATATACTTCCCGCCAAATTGCTCGGAGTAGTGCCGGAGGACAGGCAAATAGTTGTCAGCTCAAACATGGGTCAGCCTGCGGTTCTGACAAAGGGAAGCACCGCCTGCTCATCATATATGAATATTGCCAGAAGAATATGCTATGAGGACGTGCCTATGTATGAAATAGATAAAAAGCCCTCTATATTAAACAGACTGAAAGGACTCAGAATATGATAGATATGTTTGAAAATAAGCCTCGTAAGAACGAACAAGTCAATACCACGTCGGGAGCAATAGCAAAGCAGCGATTAAAAAACATACTCATGCGCGACAGAGTGGATATATCCAACAACGTAATAGGCTTGGTTAAAGAGGATATCATAACCGTGGTTTCCGATTACTTTCGTATAAGCGATACCAATACAGAAATATATCTTGCCAATATGAGAAGACCACACAGCGATGAGGACGAAACGGTATTGGTATGCATGATACCGGTAAAGGGCGTTCATCACTCTGATATGTAGGCTTTTACTGCCTTAAAACTTTTTTCGTTTTATTATTGTGTGATCTTCTTTGCCGGTAAAATAAAAAAAATATAATTGTTTTGACGCAAGTGTTGTTATAAAGAAAAAATAACAAGAAAATTGTATTACTTGCTTTTTTTGTTGTCCTTTTGTTGTCCGACGAATGATAAAATTCTTATTATCTTAAATTGATTATTTAAGCAAACATTCAGTCTAAACGAAAGGTTCCGTATATGAAAAAATTATTACTGACTTTTACATTATTTTTCTCTTTGAGTCTGTTTTGTACAGCAAGCGTTTTTGCCGATAATGAAGTGGCAAGCGTGACTTACTCGGGAGTAACGACTAACTATGCGACCATTGAAGATGCGTGGGAAGCGGCGACAACTCAAAGCGGCTCTACCTTAAAGCTTTTAACAAATGCCCAAACATCTGGTACTCAGAGCCTTAATCTTCCTTCGGGCATCACGGTTACACTCGATTTGAACGGCTATGTTCTTTCACACCCCACGAATGCTACTATCGCGGTGCTTGATGTCTACGGGACGCTTAATATAGTTGATACCTCCGTAAATAAACAAGGCGCGATCACCGGTAATGCGGCAAGCAGCTATTCAGCAGGCGGCATATCTATCTCAGGCACCGTTAACCTTCAAAGCGGAAGTATAGCAAACTGCACAAATTCAAGCGGCACAGGCGGCGTATATATCCCAAGCGGCACGCTCAATATGACCGGCGGCAGTATAAAGAATAACGAAGGACAGGGAAACGGCGGCGGCGTGTATAACAGGTCCGGTTATTTTAATATGAGCGGCGGAAGCATAGAAAACAATATTGTTTATAACACTCAGGGCAATTCGACACAAGGCGGCGGAGTTGATAATTCCGGCTCGAAGGGAACAAAGATTTCGGGCTCTGCCGTTATTAATAACAATACAAAAGAGATTCGTTCAGGGGCGAGCGTTGTTTCTTCGTCTGCCTCAAATCTATATATACAAAACAATTACAATACCGTCACGATTATCGCTGCACTTGATTCTGCTGCTGATATATATGTATCTTTCAATACAAACGGTACATCGCCTTTTGATTTTTCTCAAAAAGCCTCAACAGTTTATACATTGAGCTCAAGCGATCTTGCCAAGATAACCTCAGATGACGGTATGGTGGGCGTTTTGAATACAGAAAACAACTACATATACTTCGGAGTACCTCCTACAATAACCACGCAGCCCGACAGTGCCGACAGAAGCGTTACAGTGGATAATACGGCAACCTCTTATTCTGTGTCGGCAAGTGGTGTAAACAATACCTACCAATGGCAGGTGTCCACCTTGGGTAATGACAATGTAACATGGTCTACATTTAGCAATGTAGCAGTTAATACCGGCAACTCCGGCGGAACCGATGCAGCATATACGACGCCAAGCTCTCTTAGCGCAGGCAAATATAAATACAGATGCATAGTTAAAAACGACTACGAAACGACGGGAATTACTTCAAATGAAACAGGCGTGTTGTCAGTACTTGAATATACCGACGCACCAAGCGCAGACAATACATATACGGACGAAAACAAATATACTTATCTTCAAGATCCAACAACAAACGTATGGGAGGCTACATACGTTAAGAGCTCATCAGCAGACGTCTTATTCAAGCTGACAAACACATCATACGACGCAAATACCGTATTTGCGGTTTACGATATAATTGACGCTACGTCACTTTCCTCGGTCACGGCTTCTTATGATGCCACAACCAAGATACTTACTTTATCAGCACCTGCTCAGGGCGATTATTACATCAGCGCAAAAAATTCCGATAAGGCGACAAGCAAAACCAGAACAAGATTCTCGGTGTTAAATCAAGGCATTGCTGCTCAGGATGTAGTTATGTATAAAGGCTTTGTATCATCGGCTTCTTCAAGCGCCGGCTTCAGAGAGATAAATACAAATCAAGACCAGTTTAACTCTGCTTCTTGGTCACTTTCTTGGGATTCCGGCAGCACTCCGACAGGTATTCTTGCCACTCCTACAAGGGGGACACTTCAAGCTAGCGGAAGTACAAAGAGTGCGGATATAGTCTTTGCAAGCGACGGCACAACGCCTAGCGGAACATACTACTATACAGTTAGTGCAAGCGGCGTTTCGACCTCGGGAAAAGTTATAGTAAAGGATCCGTCCTTTAGTCTTACTTCACCCTCTGATGTGCTTGTAAAGGAAAGCTCTACCGATACTCGCACAGCGACATTTTCCGTAGATGTTTCAGATAAAAATCCCGATAATTCAGTAACCTATCAGTGGCAAAAAAGCACTGACGGAGGGACAACTTACAGCAATATAACAAATGCAACATCTGCTTCATATACAGAAAGTAACGTAAAATACGCTCAGAACGGTTATAAATACCGCTGTATAGTGTCATTAAACGTTACGGGCAGAGAGAACCCGACAAGTGCGGATATCTATTCTAAAACCTCATCCGAAGCTACTCTTAGCGTAAAGAAAACGCTGGAGAGCGTCAGTTTTTCCGGAGGAAGTTCACCGAAAATATTAGTAGGAGATACGCTAAACTTTACGGGGAGCTATTCAAGCGGAGGGGACAGCGCAACATATACTTATTATTATCTTAATAACTATTCTCCGATAACAGGGGAAAGCGGAAACGAAACGACAGTCGACAAGAGCTATACCACGCAGGCGGGAGATGTCGGAAGTCAGATAAAGGTCAGCGTAACTCCGAACGGCGAATATCAGGGGTCAGTAACCCAATCGGCAGGGTATGTGTATGCACAAATATCATCAGTAGCTATAACGGGAACCCCGCAGCAATCGCAAACGCTCACGGCAAATATTACGTCAACGGGAAACAGCCCGACAGCCACGTATCAGTGGTATGCAGATTCGGTTGCAATAACTAATGCAACGAACTCGACCTATACCTTAACATCAAATGAAGTAGGCAAAAACATAACCGTTAAAGTCACGGGAACTTCCTCCGGCTACTATTTAGGCAGCGCAACAAGTGCTCCCACAGAAAAAGTAAGCGGCTCTTTAAGCGGTGTAAGCATTTCTCCGTCAACGGATATTAAGATCAATACCGAACTGAGCGCCAAGACAGCACCTGTCGATATTGACGATAACACGCAGATTACTTACCAGTGGTACAGAAGCAATACAAACGATATTTCTTTAGCTACCGCAATTACAGGCGCAACAAATAAAAAATATACAACAACAGCTTCCGATACAACAAAATATTTATTCGTTAAGGCTTTGCCGGTAAGCGGCGGCAATTATACAGGGGAACAAACGAGCTCTTCCGTTTATGTAAAAAATAACGATGCAACCTTAAGCGCTTTATCCTTAAGCGACGGGACATCGGCAGTTGTATTGAATCCCGTCTTTTCTTCATCTCTAACAGAATATACGGCGGCAACAAAAGAGCTCAGCGTTACCTTGGCTGCTACGCCAACAGATACCAATGCAACAGTAACCTACAAGTTCAACTCGTCTGCTACAACAAATACCACTTACACCTTAACAGACGGTAAAAATGAAATAGAAATAACCGTAAAGGCTGAGGACAATACAACAACCAAAACGTATAAGATAAACGTATACAAGCTTTCAAAGCCGACTGTATCGAGCAGTACTCCTAAAGTTGGGACATCTATTAACGCTACGCCTGCACCTTCAACGGCAAGCGTAAATTATCAGTGGCAATACTACGTTTCGGGCGCATGGGTGGATATACCCTCTGCAACAAGTGCGTCATATACGCCCGACAGTACTGTAATAGGTGCAAAGGTGAGGCTATCTTCAACAGGTACGGGAAATTATGCAGGCGTGACAACCTATTCAGATGAAACAGGTATCGTTACGGCAAATATTACATCAGTAACTCTTGACAACACATCGCCTAAAAACGGAGATACCTTAAGCGCTACGATTGAACCCGACAATGCAAACGCCACGTATATCTGGCAGAGATCAACAAGCGTAAACGGGCCGTTTACAGATATAGCCGGTGCTACCTCAAGCACGTATACAGTTACAAGCGATGACATAGGCTGTTATTTGAAGCTGACTGCAACGGGCGTTGCACCGTATACGTCCTCTGCTTCTGTAACAACGGGTATAGTAACACTGAATATATCAATAACGCCTGTAAATACCTTTATAGTAAAGACGGCGCCAACAGATATGAGTATAAAAATCGGTGAAGGTATCACGGGGCTTACAATAAACAATTTCGACAGCTTGTATATAGACAACGTCTTGGTAACCGAAACAAACTTCACGCTTACCAACGGGTCGATCGTCATCAATCTAAGTAAGAGCTATCTGGATACGCTATCGTTAGGAGAGCATTCGGTAAAGGTAAATCTTAAAGGCGGAGTGTTTGCAAATACGTATGCGATAACGACGATATCGGTAAATCCGAGTACAAATCCCACTACAAGTGATAATTCGCGCATCACGCTTTTGGTATTGCTTTTCACAATAGCCTTTGTAATGACTGTGATAATTTTTATAAAAAACAAAAACACAAGGCACGAACACTAAGACAACGCTATCTTTTCTTCTTTACATAAAAGTATTATTATCCGATAAGAAAAAGCCTCATAATAAGGCTTTTTCTTATATTTAAAGGTTTTGTATTTATCTTTGAACGCACTTTTAAAAGAAATGCTTGTCTTTTGTTAATTTACAATGCGCTTTCTTTGCTTGTCAAATTTAGCTTCACCGTAAATTTGTAAATTCATCGGTAATAAGCACAAAAACGCGTATGCGAAATAGAAAACGAAGGATAGAGGTGTTATATAATTAAATATAATCTGAGGGTTATATAATATGTTCACCTGGTCGAAAAGCACAGCCATCATCAATATAGTTAAAAGAAGGAAAATTGTAATAACAAAGCTGCGATCTCGATTGTCGAAGCGGTAAATGGAAAACGCTGTGCGCCCCTTTAGTCCGTAACCGCGGCATCTCATGGAGTCCGACACCTCTACAAAATTTTCAATAGACCATGTTATTACTATCGAAACGATTCGAAAAAAGTTTACCGCGCGCCTTATGATATTGCCCTTATTTACAGAGCGCCCTATGCAGCTTTGAGCTGTGTTTATCTTTTTGGTATATTGCTTTATCCTGGGAACGCTTCGTAATAGTATCGACACAAACAGGCTGAACCTGGGCGATATCCTTGAAAACAGATAAATAAGCTTATCTGTGGAAAATACGGCGTTTAAGCATGAAAACCACATCACTACACTGCAAGCGACTATTCCCGTAATAAATCCGTATACGACAGCCTCAAGAGTTATGGGATTGTCTATAAAATTATGCGAAAGCACAGTGACACCGAAATGATTGTAATATGAGTACCACCATGTCCAGACAGCCACTAATACTAAAAGCGCCAGATTGAATGCCACTGCTCTTTTCCCGTTGAGCTTGACGGAATAGGCAAAGCTTGAAACAAAAGAAATGAAAAGAAATGCGGGATGCTTAAAACACACCGTAAAGGCTATAACGGCGGCAAAATATATCAGATTTATCGTAGGGTGGTAACTGTCAAATTTCATTTTTACCTTTCATAAACGTATAAGAAGAATCAAGCGTTTATTCTATTGATTGTCGCATTTTAAAAAAAAACTTATATTTTTTGTAAGGCTTATTATGGCATTTAAAAGCTTTATAGTTTGCTGTCGTCCATCATTCCGTATTTGAGCTTTATCCTGTCTAATTTCTCAAGCATCGGCTTTGAGAGTATCAGCAAAGTCAAAAATGTACACAGTGCAAATACGGCGTTAACGGGAACACCTGCCCCGTAAACCACAGCTGCATTTGTTGTGTCAACCATAGAGCTCATTGTAAATAATGTGCAGGTATCTAGAAGTGGGCCGACTATAAGCATTATCACAACAGCGCCGAAGAAAGCAAGAGGCAGCTTTTTTCTGCTTATTATACCTTTTGTAAACAATAGCCCAGCTAGAAAGCCCGCTATTCCGTATGCAAACATCTGCCACGGCGTCCACGGGCCCTGCCCGAAGATAAAATTAGACACAAAAGCGCTTACTGCTCCTGTAAGAAAGCCCGCCTCCGCCCCGAAGGCTACCCCTGTTATAATTATTACCGCCGCTATCGGCTTGAAAAAGGGTACAGCTATAAACGCTGCTCTGCTTGCAACAGCAAGAGCGCACATAACGGCTATTACCACAAGCTCTCTTGCCTGAGGCTTTCTTTGCTCAAATACCATAAAGAAGGGCAGCATGATATATATGATAATAAGCAGACTTACTATGTAGTATTTTCTGTCACCGAACCTGTAGCCTATATATATCGTTGCGGGGATAAGCAAAAGAATAATAAAAATACTCATCCACGTGCGCTTTGAAAGGCGTTTATTTTTCTCTGGTTTCAAAGCTGTTTTCTCAATAATATGTTCTGTCATTTATTTTTGTCTCCCTTACAAATATAATTGCAGCTGATTTAAAAAGCATATATTTTATCGCAGGTTTTCTTAGCTTCTCGTAGCCAGCGCTCCATTTCATACGGAGGAGATATCAAACTCGCGTCATCGTCGGTATCGAAATTATCATAATCAATCGGATAGCACGCCTCCAGCATAAGAGAACCCTTAAAAAACGTGTTGTCAATAGTGCTTTTAAAATGCTTCCAGTTGATATTGCAGTCCTGTGAAAACGGCAGAATATGCTGATCCTTATTCGAATTGTTGTCATGAATATGCAGAGCGAATATTCTGTTTTTATATTCCTCCAACAGCGAAAAATCGTCGTGGTTGACAATATTGTTGTGCCCTGAATCAAAGCACAAGCCGACATATGGGTTATCCGCTAACTCGTTTAATATCCTTCTTATAACGACGTTTTC
Organism: uncultured Lachnospiraceae bacterium; assembly: GCA_964618075.1. Taxonomy (GTDB): domain Bacteria; phylum Bacillota; class Clostridia; order Eubacteriales; family Anaerofustaceae; genus CAYTMY01. The sequence continues at coordinate 4,204 of CAZTZO010000010.1, read as the reverse complement.
TCCGAGATTCTCTATAGCGAGTTTTATACCAAGAGAAGCGCACTCATCGGATATTCTTTTCATATTGTCATAAAATTTAGCGTAAGCTTTTATATCGGGAACATATATTTCACAGGGGTGTATCACGACGGTTTTTACTCCGGCGCATTTGGCAAGCCTTACGTCCTGAATATAGTCATCCCTCATCGTCTGTGCCTTTATATCGTCGTTCCAAAGAGCGTCACAGCCGAAATAGCTCAAATGAGTATGCTCCAGATACAGCCCCGCCTTATCAGCAAGCTCAGCCTGCTTTATTCTCGGTGCGTCTATATTATCCATTTCCTTTGCCCAGAAGGTACATATAGTGTCAAAGCCCGCTTCTTTTATCGCTTTCAGACGGTCAACGAAGGGGTCTGTGTATCCAAACCATGTGTAGGTACCGCATTTTTGCATTTGTTATTCTCCGTTCATATTAATAAGATCAATTACATCACTGTTTGTCACGGCATTTTCGAAAATATGTCTACTCATTCTGTTTGCAGCCGTTGTATAAAAGCTGTTCTGCGAGAAAAACCGTCTTGGAGTATTTGTTGTTACTATGGCTCCATCAAAAAACATTGAAACGCTGTCGGCGTATTTTGCGCAAAACTCCACATCATGTGAAACCATTACTATAGTAACGCCTTTGTCCTTGAGTTTGTTAAGTATTTCGGCAAATTTTATCTTAAAAAAGCTGTCTATACCCTTTGTCGGCTCGTCCAAAAGCAATATCTTCGGATCCGTCAGAAGTACCTTTGCAAGCGCGGCTCTTTGCTGCTCCCCTCCGGACAGATCGTAAGGATGAGAATCTAAAAGAGTAGTAATTTCGCATATTTCGGCTACCTCGTTTACCCTTGATACCTTATTCGCATCATTGAAGGAGAGCATTTCCTCTAAATCCTCTCTCACTGTTTTCTTCACGAACAGACTTTGCGGATCCTGCGGAAGCATGGACAGAAGACCTTTAAAAAGCTCGCTGTCCTTATATTTTTCCACATTTTTTCCGTTTATTATTACCTTTCCGCGATACGGCTTTGTGATATTGCATATCGTTTTAAGAGTAGTTGACTTGCCTGTACCGTTGCCTCCGACTATGGCAAAAATACTTTCCTTTTGTACGTCAAACGAAACTCCCTTCAAAACATCAGGCAGCTCCTTTTCATAACGAAACCAAACCTCCTTTAATGAAAGCGCCGCTTCGCCGTTTGTATTTAGAACTTCCTCATCGGGCAATTTTATTATCTTCGGCTGTCGATTATTAAAGTACTCGCTTAGAAAACTTCGCCCTTCCCTCACGGTCAAGGGACACTTTAAATTACTTTTAACAGCGTAATATATCTGTACAGGAGATGGCAGCGCCGCAAACATATCATTGTTTTCGCCCTTGAGCTTTTCACCTATCTTTTGAGGCTTGTCATTTGCTATTATTTTGCCGTTATCCATTACCACGACTTTATCGGAAGCGTAGAATATATCCTCCAGACGATGCTCCGTTATTATAACAGTCGTCCCCAGCTCCAGATTTATTTTGCGAACGGTGTTTAAAAAATCCGATGCCGCTATCGGGTCAAGCTGACTGGTCGGTTCGTCGAGTATCAATACTGTCGGCTGCATCGCCATTATCGAAGCCAAGTTTAGCAGCTGCTTTTGACCTCCCGAAAGCTCGGAAACGTTTTTGTGAAACCACGACTGTATCCCGAAATAGCTTGCCATTTCAGCTACTCGAAGGCGTATCGTCTTTTGCTCGCACCCTAAGCTTTCAAGCCCGAAGGCAAGCTCGTGCCATACCTTGTCCGTTACTATCTGATTGTCGGGATTTTGCATGACATAGCCTATTTTACTGCTCTGCTCCTTTAAGTCGGCTTCATCTATCAGCTTCCCGTCAAAGAAGATCTCGCCGCTTCTGTTGCCGTGAGGAGTAAGAATACTTTTTAAATGCTTTAATAAGGTCGTCTTTCCGCTTCCCGATTTGCCGCACAGTGTGATGTACTCGCCCTTTTCTATCTTCAGGTTTATGTCTGAAAGCGACAGTCTGTCGGGAGTCGTCGGATATGAAAAATTCAGATTTTTAATTTCAAAAATTGCGGTCATTTTTTTCCTTCTTGTTTTGGATTTGTTATTAATGCTTAAATTTAAGTGTTTTTAAGTGTTGTTAAATCTTTTTAAGGCGTATGGTCCACACGGCATTTTGTACTATATTTAGCAGTGTGGGCAGCGATAAAAAACATATATATGCAACTATTCCCGCAAGAGAACAGGTATTGTCTATTTTTGCAATTTGTACGACGGGTATATAATTTGCGTACACGGCATTATTTGCTGCAGCAAATATCACGACTATAATAAAAACTACCATTACCAGCGATAACAATGCGTCGCGCTTGTCAAAGCGGTATATAGAAAAGCTCGTGCGCTTTGCCGTTCCGTAACCACGGCTTTTCATACTGTCAGCTGTAATTATCGCACCCTCAAGAGCATAGCTTGTCAGAGCGGACAATACTGTTAAGCCGTTTTTTATTCCTTCCATGAATACAGAGGATTTACGTACAGGTAGATTATTATTTGCTTCATTTGTCGATTGATTATTATTGCTTGTCGGAAACTTGCCTATACACTTTCTGGCTCCGGCTATCTGAACGGCTTTTTTTTCATAATTAGCCACATTTCTTAAAACCATTGTCAGCACAAGCGATATAGAGGGCATTGTTTTACCGAAAATATAAAGGAACTTATCACTCGTCATTACCTCGTTGTAGCAGGCAAACCACAAAAGCATGGAAATAAGCATACCGGCAGTAGTCATACCATAAAACAAAGCTTCGAGCGTATAAGGACGGTTGAGTATCCATGTAAAAAGGACGGTTTCTCCCCTAGTGTTGAATAGAGGATTTATAACAGAGACGACAATAAAAACGATACAAAACGTGCCTATTGTTTTAAATGCCTTTCTGCCCTTTATATTCAACAGGTAAGAAGCGGAAAGAACGAGTGAAGAAGCAAGATATGCGGGATGTATAAAAAACATACCGAACAATATTGCTCCGATAAAAAATATGAAATTTATTATGGGGTTGTATGTGGAAAAATTGTTATTGTTATACTTCATTTACAAGCCACGCTACCCTATGGCTCCTTTACTTTGCATTGTGCCGACAGGGCTAAAAACCCTGTCGGCATTTTTTTTATTATTGTTTTATTCTTCCTTGTCGGCACTTGTCATTTTGTTTTTTCTTTTCATTACCACCAGCAAAGCGATACCGACAATCGCCACTGCTATGACTATCCAAAGCCATGTGAATGAAGATGCGCTTCTTGTCGCAACGATGTTGTTCCAGTTGCCCGTAAAGCTGGCTACTCCGTAAAGCGAGAAATCGCTTGCTTCAAATTCCACATACCCGTCCTTGACAACGCCCTGAATGTAATTATATTTACCGTTGTCGTCTATATGAACCACGGCTATTGAATCATGAGCCTTCATTTCCTCGGTAAGAGGGATTTTTATCTTTATAGGACTGCTCGGATGGAATTCGCTTTTGTCAAGCATATTCGTAAAGGTGATATCCTCCAACACCAATACATCGGCTTTCTCTCCCAGGGTTTCACGAATTTTACTAAGCTCGTCGTCGCTTACCGTCTTGGGTGTAATATTTATCTTTACATACCACGGCAGGTTATCTTCCTTGTTGTCCCTCGCGTCGATACCGGAGGCTTTGTCGTAGTGGAAGCTTTCGCCAAGCTTATCAAGCACTGTCGTCTTGAAGGTCTCGTAGTTTGTCGCAAAGAGCTTTTCATCGCTTGTTAAGGCGTTGTAGAGCCTTGCTGCCTCAAGTATTGCGCTCTGCTGTGCGCTCGTTAGCTTGGTAAAGTCATCAGGCAATGCATTTGAAATATCTGTCGGATTCATTATCGCCTGCATCGCTTCTACTGCCTTCTTTGTATTTTCACTTACCTCGTAGGTGATACCGTTTATAGTAACCGTTACGCTCGTCGTTGAGCCGCCGGGGGTTTCGTCCTTTAGCTTGGCAAGAGCGCTTTCGGCGTTGGTGAGCTTCGCGTAATTGGTCACATTGGCTCTTTCGGCGTCGGTTAGATTATTGTTGTAATAGCTTCTCGCCGTACCTATTGCGGTTTCATCGTTTAAGGAAACGGGCTCACTGATTAAGTCTATCAGCCTTATGCACTCGGC
>CAZTZO010000009.1:0-57488 GCA_964618075.1 uncultured Lachnospiraceae bacterium | reverse complement strand
TAGCCCGTGGCCGAAGGAAGATATCCTGCGATGCCTTGCCGCTTCCGCTGATTATGGACTTAACGGTAAATAGTTTGCGGGGGCATTACTTGATTTCTGAAAGGAATTATTATTATGAACAGTAATGCGTCACCCAAAAATCACGTCGGAACGAAAACAATGCGCCTTGTGACGGCGGCGCTCTTTGCGGCACTTTCACTGGCCGTCAAACCATTTGAAATTTATTTACTACCGGTCGCGCGACTGAATTTTGTCGCCGTGCCTATTATTATGACAGGTATCATCTTAGGCCCCATATGGGGAGGCTCCGTCGGATTCATAGCGGATATGCTCGGTTATCTGCTCATGGACAAAACCGGAGCGGCAATAAATCCCATTCTTACATTCTCAAGCATTATGCTCGGAGTTATTCCAGGACTTGTGTTTTTAAAACAAAAGACGAAGGAGATAAGAAAGGCAAAGTACACTCTTTACAACATAATAAGCTATATATTGCTTCTCGTTTGCGCTCTTGTGCTTCTTCTTAGCGAAGGCTCTCTTAAGATAGACAACGGGATAATGTATATTCTAAGTCCCTCCAGCGGGCAGTTTTCTGTTGTAAGCTGGTGGATAGTGGGGATTATAGCCGTGGCGTTCATAGCGTACTCGGTGGCTGTTATGGCGATGCTCGGCAAAAAAAGAAGCGATGGGCTCGCAGCAGAACAGGATAATCCAAAAATACTGTTTGCTATAACTATATCCATTATTCTGGCTGATATCATAGTATCGGGACTCGGTCTTGGTATACAGTACGGTTGGCCGCTTTCTCTGATGCTTATAGTGAGGATACTTAAAGGGTTTGTTACAATACCTATCTTCACATTCATCTGCTTTATACTTTACAGAGTAATAAAAAAGCTCAGACTCAATATTTAAGATATCATTCTTGCGATATAATCGCCCGAGGGCGTTATATAATATAAAATCAATTCAAATTACTTTCGGAGGTAATTAATGGGCTACAAATCAGACATCGAAATTGCACAGGAATGCACTCCTCATGACATTAGAGAGATTGCAAAAAAACTTGATCTTACCGAAGAGGATCTCGAGCTTTACGGTAAGTACAAAGCAAAACTCGACTACAATCTGCTCAAAACGACAAAGGGCAGCGGAAAACAGGCAAAGCTGATCCTCACGACGGCTATCAACCCGACTCCCGCAGGAGAAGGAAAATCGACCACGACAGTCGGCGTTGCAGACGCACTTGCACAGCTCGGTAAAAACGTTATAGTTGCTCTTCGTGAACCCTCACTCGGACCGGTATTCGGCGTAAAGGGCGGCGCGGCAGGCGGCGGCTATGCACAGGTCGTACCTATGGAAGATATCAACCTTCACTTCACAGGCGACTTCCATGCTATAGGAGCGGCGAACAACCTTCTTGCAGCAATGATAGACAATCACATCTATCAGGGCAACGAGCTTGACATCGACCCCAGAAGAATATCATGGCACAGAGCCGTTGATATGAACGACAGACAGCTTCGTAACGCAGTTGACGGACTCGGTGGAAAAGCACAGGGTTATGTCAGAGAAGATCACTGGGATATCACAGTCGCATCTGAAGTTATGGCTGTTTTCTGCCTTTCGAATTCAATCGACGATTTAAAGGAAAGACTCAGCAAGATCGTTATCGGATATTCAAGAAAAGGCGACCCCGTAACGGCAGGACAGCTCAAGGCTTCCGGCGCTATGGCAGCTCTTCTTAAGGACGCTCTTAAGCCCAACCTCGTACAGACGCTTGAAGGAACTCCCGCATTCGTACACGGCGGACCCTTCGCAAATATCGCACACGGCTGCAACTCCGTTCTCGCAACAAAAATGGCAATGCACTTTGCCGATTACGTTGTAACGGAAGCCGGCTTCGGCGCAGACCTCGGTGCAGAAAAATTCATGGACATCAAGTGCAGACTCGCCGGACTCAAGCCCGACGCAGTTATTATCGTTGCAACGGTAAAGGCACTCAAATACAACGGCGGCGTACCCAAGGCCGACGTACAGAAGGAAAACCTCGAAGCACTCGAAAAAGGTATACCCAACTTGCTCAAGCACGTTGAGAATATCAAGAATGTATTCGGTATCCCCGCAGTTGTCGCTCTGAACAAATTCGTAACAGACAGCGACGCGGAAATCAAGCTCGTTGAAGACAAATGCAAGGAGCTCGGCGTAAACGTCAAGCTTTCGGAAGTTTGGGAATTTGGCGGAAAGGGCGGCATAGAGCTTGCAGAAGAAGTTGTAAAGCTTTGTGATCAGCCCTCAGAGCTTAAATATGCATATGAACTCGATATGCCTATCGAAAAGAAAATCGAAGCAATCTGCACAAAGGTATACGGAGCAGACGGCGTAGACTTCACAGCAGCTGCAAAGAAGGAAATAGACAACCTTACAAAGCTCGGATACGACAAGATCCCCGTATGTATGGCAAAAACGCAGTATTCGCTCACAGACGACGAGAAGAAGCTCGGTCGTCCGACAGGCTTTAGAATCACGGTTCGCGAAATTACACTTTCGGCAGGCGCAGGCTTCATAGTTGCCATAACCGGAGCAATCATGAAAATGCCCGGACTGCCCAAGGTACCTTCAGCTGAAAAGATCGACGTTGATTCAAACGGCAAAATCGCAGGATTGTTCTAAATTACGGCATAAGTATCAACTACATCAAGCGCCGGCTTTATATTGAATAAAGTCGGCTGCTTGAAAATTTAGGAGAGAAATCCATGAAGTATTCCGAAAAAAGCTGTATGGAATTTACGGCTGAAACATTTTCAAAGGCACCCGTTCCAGGCGGAGGAGGAGTAGCGGCACTTGTCGGCGCTCTGGGAAGCGCTCTGGGCGGAATGGTCTGTAACCTTACCACAGGCAAGAAAAAATACGCGCAGTACGAAGACGATATTCAAAGAATAATGAAGCAGGCTCAAGAGCTCTGTGACAAGCTGATGAATATGATCGACGAGGACGCAGAAAACTTCCTCCCGCTTTCCAAGGCATACGGACTGCCCAAAGAAACCGAAGAGGAAAAAGCGCACAAAAAAGAAGTGCTCGAGGGTTGTTTGAAAACAGCTTGCAGCGTACCCATTGAAATAGTAAGGGTAGCATCGCAGGCAGTAGACCTTCAGGAAGAGCTTGCACAGAAGGGAAGCAAACTCGCACTTTCGGACGTGGGCGTGGGCGCGGCTTTGTTAAGAAGCGCAATACTCGGCGGCTGGCTCAACGTGGTTATAAACATTAATATGATAGAAGATAAAGAATTCGTAAACAACGTGCGTAACGAGCTAAAGCCTCTTATCGACAAAGCGGTGGCAAAATGCGACAAAGTATACATGGACGTTGAAAACGCCCTCAATTCGTAAATAACAGCGGAGGTAATCAAATTGACTGCAAAACTTTTAAGCGGTAAAGAAGTCAGCGAAGCAATGCTGGCAAAGGTTCTGGAGGATTCCAACGACCTTATCAAAAAAGGAATACAGCCTAAATTGGCGGTATTTCGTGTAGGCGAAGACCCGGGAAGCCTTTCTTATGAAAAAAGCATAATAACAAGAATGGCAAAATCCAACATTGAGGTACAGTCGGTAGCATTCTCGACAGACGTAACTCAGGCTGAATTTATCGGCAAAATAAAGGAAGCCAACGCCGACAAGGCTGTAAACGGTATCCTTATCTTCAAGCCCCTTCCCGAACAGCTCGACGAAGAGGAAATAAAATATGCTATAAGCCCCGAAAAAGACCCTGACGCAATGAACCCGACAAACTTAGGAAAGCTTATGATATCGGATGAAAGAGGATTTTATCCCTGCACACCCGAGGGCGTTATGGAGCTTTTCAAATACTACAACATAGACGTAAAGGGCAAGGACATAACCATAATCAACAACTCCAACGTATTTGGCAAGCCCTTAGCTCTCATGCTTACAGACCTTTTCGCAACGGTATCTATCGTACACGTATTTACCAAGGACGTTGCAAGCTTCACAAAGAAGAGCGATATCGTAATTACGGCAGCAGGCATATACGGTCTTGTAAAGCCCGATCAGCTCAATGAAAACTGCATTCTCATCGACGTTGCAATGGCGCAGATGAAGGACGAAAACAAGCAGTTCGTATTGAATGCGGAAGGCAAAAAGATTCGTACGGGCGACGCTCACGTAGACTGCCTTGAAAAGGTTGCAATGATAACAAGCGCAACCCCCGGATGCGGCGGCGGAACGGGCCCGATAACGACAGCTCTTTTAGCACAGCACATAATAAAAGGCTGCAAGCTTCAAAACGGTCTTTACTAATCTATAATAAAAACATGAAAGGAAACATTTCAGCATGATCATTACAGAAAAGAAACCCTTCGAAGAAGTGCTTGAAATGCTCGGAGACGCTAAAAACGTATTGCTTTCAGGCTGCGGCTCATGTGCGACGGTATGTCAAACAGGCTCTCAGGAAAGACTTCAGGAAATGAAGGAAGCATTGGAAGCAAAGGGCATTAATGTAGTTGGCACGATATATCCCGAAACGGGCTGCAACAAGCTGCTTATAAAGAAAGAATTAAAAGCGTTCAAGGATCAAAAAATAGACGCTATCATATCGTTGTCCTGCGGCGATGGCACACAAACTCTTGCCGGCAACATTTCAGTGCCGGTATATCCCGCAAATAACACAATGTTCCTCGGAGAGATCGAAAGAGTTACTCTCTTTAGCGAGGCTTGCCGTATGTGCGGCGACTGCGTATTAGGCTTAACGGGCGGAATCTGCCCCATAACAAAGTGCGCAAAGAGCCTTATGAACGGCCCCTGCGGCGGAGCAAGAGACGGAAAATGCGAAGTCAATCCCGAAAACCCCTGCGCTTGGATAGAGATATACAAAAGACTCAAGGAGCTCGGACAGCTCGATAAATTCGAAAAGATAAACGAATCAAAGGGCTTCTCTAAGGTAGCTTACCCCAGAACAATAGACTTAAAAGCAGCAGCTGCAAAAGGAGGAGATAATGAGTAATTTACAGAAAGCTCTTGAAAGTGGAAATTTTGCTCTTACAGCCGAAATGGCTCCTCCAAAGGGATGTGATTTTTCACATCAGATGAAAATGGTAGAGCTTGTCAAAGGCAAGGTTGACGCGGTAAACGTAACCGATTTCCAGTCGGCGTCCCTCAAGGCGTCCTCACTCGGTCTTTGCATAATGATTAAACAGGCGGGTCTTGAGCCCGTGCTTCAGATGACGGGCAGAGACAGAAGCAGAATGGCTATACAGGGAGACTTCCTTGACGCTGCTGCCTTCGGTATCGAGAACCTGCTTGCTCTTACGGGAGATCATACGACCGTAGGCGACTGCAAGGAAAGCAAACCCGTATTTGATCTTGACAGCGTAGGAATACTTCAGGCTGCAAAATGTCTTGAAGCGGGAAGCGACTGCGGCGGAAATGCTCTTAGCGGAGACGCTCCCAAATATTTCCTCGGCGCGAGCGTAACGCCCGTTTACGACCCTGTAGAACTTCAGCTCATGAAAATGAGAAAGAAGATAGAAGCTGGCGCAAAGTTCTTCCAGACGCAGGGCGTATATGAAACGGAAAGCATGAAGCCCTTCATGGAGCTTGCGGAAAAATACGGCGTATATCTTATGGCGGGTATCATACCCATAAAGAATGCCGGTATGGCAAGATACATGAGCGCAAACGTCCCCGGTATATACATTCCCGATGAAATAATCAACAGGATAAAGGCTTCGGCAACGAAGAACATCAATCCCGATGATCCTGAGGATATACAGAAGAAGATGAAATCAAAGAACCAGAAGCTCGAAGGCGTTGCGGTATCCGCAGAGCTTATAGCAGAGTTCAAGTCAAAGGGTCTTTGTCACGGTGCGCATATTATGGCAATAGGCGCTGAAGAGCTGGTTCCTGATATTATTGCACAAGCGGGACTTTAATCCTTTATTACAGAAAGGTAAGTATAACAATGAAAGTTACAGTTTTAGGGGGAGGCCCCGGAGGATACGAAGCGGCGATATACGCTGCAAAAAAAGGCGCTCAGGTAACGCTTATCGAAAAGGATAAAGTCGGTGGCACATGTCTTAACCGCGGCTGCATTCCCACAAAGGCGCTGCTCGCTTCATACGAAGTTTATGAGACGGCTGAAAACGCGAAAAGCTTCGGCATCAATATAAACGGAGATATCACGGTAGATTACCCCGCGATAATCGAAAGAAAGAACAAAGTTACGACCAACCTCGTGAAGGGAATACATTTCCTTCTTGAGAAAAACGGCGTGGAAACGATTGACGGCTTTGGAAAGCTCATCGACAAAAACACTATCGAAGTAACCATGGCAGACGGCAGCAAGCAGGAAGTAAAGAGCGACGCTATAATTCTTGCAACAGGTTCTGTTCCCATTACTCCGGGAATGTTCAAGTATGACGGCAAAAGAGTAATCACAAGCGATGAGATACTTGACTTTGAACAGGCTCCGAAGTCGATGGTACTCGTAGGCGGCGGCGTTATCGGCTGCGAAATAGGTCAGTTCCTTGCAAAAATGGGCACGGAGCTTACGGTAGTCGAAATGTTACCTCAGATACTTCCGACAATGGACGAGGACGTTGCAAAACAGCTTGCACGTCAGTTCAAGAAGGAAAAGATCAAGGTTATCACCGGAGACGGTATAGCAGAAGTCAATCCTTCTGATTCCAGCGTAAAAGTAGTATTACAAAGCGGCAAAGAGCTGGAAGCAGAATATGTGCTTGTTGCTATCGGCAGAATGCCCTTTACAAAGGGCTGCGGCTTTGATGAAGCAGGCATAAAGATGACCGAACGCGGCAGAGTTGACGTAAACGAATATTTACAGACAAACTATGATAACGTATACGCCATAGGCGATATAATATCTTCCGCTATGCTCGCTCACGTTGCGAGCTACGAGGGTATAATCGCAGTAGATAACATTTTCGGCGCAAAGAGAAAGCCTTCTTATCACGCAGTTCCCGGGTGCGTATATACAAATCCCGAGGTCGGCAGCGTAGGCTTAACAGAAGCGCAGCTTATCAAGGAAAACAAGACCTACAAGACCGGAACCTTTGACTTTAAGGGTTTGGGAAAAGCGCAGGCAAGCGGCAAGCTGGCAGGCTTCGTAAAAGTAATCGTTGACGATAACGACGTACTTATCGGCGCATCTGTGGTCGGCGCGCACGCAACGGATATGCTTCAGGTTCTCACTACGGCTATACAGATAAAAATGACGGCAGCTCAGCTTGGGGATTGTATTTTCCCGCATCCGACAATGAGCGAAGCTATAATGGAAGCTGTACACGACGTACACGGCGTAAGCATAAACAAGGCCTAAAAAAAGCGGAAACTACCGCAAAATTTAATTCCAAGGAGAATAAAATGGCAGTAAAAACCGGTTTAAAGTATTCACCCGAGCACATCTGGGTAGAGATTAACAAAGATAAAGCAAAGGTCGGTATCAGCGAACACGCAGCCGAACAGCTCGGCGAATTATTATTTGTTGACCTTCCCGAAGAGGGCGCGTCATTCGAAAAGGGAGATATATTCTCCGAGATCGAAAGCTCCAAAACCAACTCTGAGCTTGCTCTGCCTTTTGCAGGCGAGGTTATAGCAGTCAACGAAGAGCTTGACGATTCACCCGAGAAGATAAACGAAGGCGCATATGACGCATGGATCGCAGAATTCAAAATAACGGATCCTTCAACGCTTGACGATTTACTTTCGGCGGAAGCATACGAAGCGACTCTGTAAGAAAGAAACATAAAAATAATAAACAGGGGCAAGGTGAAAGCCTTGCCCTTAAAGGTAAGTGAATCGTATGAATTCGGATATGCACGTTCATGTCCTGATGGATGGCAAAAACTACAAAGAGGCTACTCTTCGCCACAAAAACGGCGTTGACAAAGAATATGTTCACAGACTGCTCAATACATACAAACAAAACGGCGTGAATTTTCTTCGGGACGGCGGCGACAACTACGGCGTAAGCGAATACGCTAAAAGCATAGCCTGTGAATACGGCATAACATATCTTACTCCTATTTTCGCAATTCATAAAAGAGGCTTATACGGCAGCGTTGTAGGCAAAGCGTTTGACGATATGAAGGATTTTGCGCTTTTGGTCAATCAGGCAAGAAAAAGAGGGTGCGATTTTATAAAGATTATGACAAGCGGCATTCTCGATTTTAGCGTATTCGGAAATATTTCCGAGGGCTCTCTTGAATTAAAGGAAGTGCGCGAAATGGTGCATATTGCAAATTCGCAGGGCTTTAGCGTGATGTGTCATGTGAACGGCGCAGCAAATATTAAAAACGCCGTTGAAGCGGGAGTAGGCAGCGTGGAACACGGCTATTACGCCGACGAGGAAGCAATTAAAATGCTTGCAGAGACGAAATGTGTGTGGGTGCCGACGATATCAACATGTGCCAATCCTCTTCTTACGACGCGCTTTGACAAAGAAAATGTACAAAAAATAATCAAATCACATGAAGACAATATTTCCCGAGCAATCAGTTGCGGAGTCAACATCGCCTCAGGCAGTGACGCCGGAGCGTTCGGAGTACCTCACGAAACCGGAATGAACGACGAATATTATCATCTCAACGCAATTATAAAGGATACAAAATTATTAAACAAAACTTTAGAAAACAGCAAAAAACTGATCAAAGAAAGATTTGGAGGAAAAAATGAACAATGTTAATTCACCGGCTGAAATAGCCGAAATATGGGTAAACAACGGCGTAAATAAGTCAAAGCTTCCTATCTACAAAATGCTTCTTCTCGGCATATTTGCGGGAATGTTCATAGGCTTCGGCGCAATAGGATTTTTAACGCTTACGGCGAATCTGACGGGAGAGCTTGCGGGGCTTGGTAAGTTTTTAGGTGCCTGCGTATTCCCCGTAGGACTTATGATGGTCATATTGTGCGGAGCAGAGCTTTTTACAGGCAACAATCTTCTTGCACTTGCAGCACTTGACAAGAAAATAACAGTACCCGCAATGCTCAAGAACTGGGTATTCGTATATATCGGAAACGTCATAGGCTCTTATCTTCTTGCGCTTATAGTAGCAAAGAGCGGTCTTTTCTCGGGCGACGCCATGCTTGCAAACGCCATAAAGGTTGCAGGAGCAAAGGCAACCATGAGCTTTACTTCGGCACTCTTAAGAGGTGTATTGTGCAACATCTTAGTTGTTTTGGCATGCTGGCTTCAGGCGGGAGCTAAGGATCTCGGCGGAAAGATATTCGCTATCTTTTTCCCGATAATGCTCTTCGTGCTTTGCGGCTTTGAGCACAGTGTTGCAAATATGTTTTATCTTCCGCTCGGACAGTTCCTCGGAGCAAATGTAACTTCAGCTCAGGTTTGGTTTAACAACATTCTGCCCGTAACCCTCGGCAACCTCATCGGCGGAGCCCTTTGGGTGCCACTGTTCTATTATTTCGTATATGTAAAGAAAAAGGCTCAGTAAGAAAAATAATACGTATAAATAATAAGGGAGTACGTTATTGAGTTTCTACTCGGTAATGCACTCTCTTTTTAGTACTTTTATAATTACAGAGCTATTTTAAGAATCAGTGTGAGAATCCTTAGCCTCACACTGTTTTTTATTGAATTTAAGCTTTGTTTCGGAAACAATAATAGCGATAAATATCAAAAGAAAACCCGCAGCGGTCTTGTAGGTAAGGGCTTCACCGTAAAAAATGATGGAAAAAATTACGCCGAATACTGCTTCCATGCTTAAAATAAGAGATGCTTGAGAGGCTGGAATATGTTTTTGTCCGATATTTTGAAAAACGAAGGCAACAACGCTCGATAATAACGACAGAAAGACAAGCGATACTATAAGTGAAACATCCCATGAAACCCTTATAAAGGATTCGTTTGCAAACGGTATAGATATCCAAGAAAGAACAGCCATTGTCACAAATTCCGTTATCGTCATAAGCATAACATCACACTTCTCTGAATATACGGAAACCAAAAATATTGCAATAGCAAAGGATATGCTGGATAAAAGGGATAATAGGTCACCCGCTTGCATGTTAAATCCGCCGTTTAACGACACGAGAGCTATACCGCAAAGACATAATAAGGCCGCTATAAAATTATATGCGTCAGGATGCTTTTTCTGGGAAATCCAGCAGATAAACGGCACTATAATGCAGTACACTCCGGTTAAAAAAGCGTTTTTGCCGGGCGTAGTATATTGCACGCCTATCGTCTGCATGGCAAAGCCTATAAACATAAATAGTCCAATGGCGAACGAACGTATAAGAAGCATTTTATCAAAAGCTTTAAAGCGCTTAATGCATAAAGGGATCATAAATAATGAAGCAAGAGTAAACCTTACAGCAAGTAAGCTATAGGGTTTGAGTTCTTCAACTGCATTTTTCATCACCACAAAGGCTCCGCCCCAGATTACCGTGGCAAAAATCAGCATAAGCTTATAAACAGCAGGATTATTTTGTTTCATTTCTTCTCTCTTTGTTTGCTAAGTCAGGTAAATCCTATCATAACACTTACTGAAAGCGTTACGCATATGCTTTTATTTATTTTATCGTAAAGAATCATAAGTAAGATATATTTGCGCATTTAATACAAACAATAAAAGGGTGAAAAGTTTGTAACGGTATAGCTACAGTGGTATAATAAACAATATATATTTTAAGGTTTTCAAAAGAGGTATAAAGGAGAATGCGTATGCTATCACAGATACCGGTATTGATCAAACGGTATTCGTTTTTACTCTCACAGCTTATAAAAAGAGATTTCAAAAAGAAATACCGTCGCAGCGTGCTCGGAGTTTTGTGGTCATTGTTAAATCCGCTTCTTACCATGGCGGTACAGTTTTTTGTATTTCAAAGGATATTTCGCTTCAATGTCGAAAACTATGCTGTGTATTTGCTTACCGGTATAGTTTTATTCTCATATATGTCTGACACCACGCAGCAGGCAATGGGAAATATTGTTGAAAATGCGTCCCTGATAAATAAGGTATACGTTCCCAAATATATATATCCTATATCGCGCGTACTGTCCTCGACGGTAAACTTCTTCTTCTCGGCAATCGCATTATATCTTATGATAATATTTTCCGGCGTCGCCATTACATGGCATCATATCGCCCTCTTGTATATGTTTGTTACACTTCTCGGGTTTATAACGGGTATGTCGCTTCTGTTGTGTACCATGATGGTATTTTTCAGAGACACTCAGTTTTTATATACTGTATTCGTCACGCTCTGGACGTATGGCACGCCTATCTTTTACCCTGAATCCATTCTTTCTGAAACATTGATGAAAATAATGAGCTTTAATCCTATGTATCATTTTCTTAAATTCGCGAGAACAGTGATATTGGAGCATCAGATACCATCAACGCAGACCTGGCTGATGTGTGCCGGCTTTGCCGTACTGTTTTTATTTATCGGTATGGCGGTGTTCAGAAAGCATCAAAATAAGTTTATATTGTACGTGTAGGAGATAAAATGAGTGAGCCTATATTAGAAGTTAAAAATGTCACAATGAATTTCAGACTCGCAAACGACAGGCTTTCCAGCTTGAAGGAATATATGTTTAATCTTCTTAGGAAAAACATTCATTATTCCACGCTAACTGCGCTTGACGATGTATCCTTCGATATAAAAAAGGGAGAAGTTTTCGGGATAGTAGGAACGAACGGTTCGGGAAAGAGTACCCTTCTTAAAATACTATCGGGTATACTTATGCCTACAAAGGGAAGCAGCGTTGCTCACGGAGTAATTGCTCCGATGCTTGAATTGGGAGCGGGTTTTGACGATGATCTGACTGCATATGAAAATGTGTTTTTAAACGGAGCGATACTTGGTTACAGTAAAGCATATCTTCAAAGCAAGTATGACGATATCGTTGCGTTTGCAGAGCTCGAGGAATTTATGGGTTCTCCGATAAGAGTGTTTTCCTCAGGCATGGTAATGAGGCTGGCATTTTCCATAGCCACAATAGTCGATCCGGATATTCTTATAGTTGATGAGATACTTGCCGTGGGAGACGCGCGCTTTCAAAAAAAGAGCCGTGAAAGAATGGAGGAATTGATGAGCGGAGGAACGACGGTTATAATAGTTTCTCATACCTTATCACAGATAAGAGATCTCTGTACCAGAGTAATGTGGCTGGAAAAAGGCGTCGTAAAGATGATAGGAGATACCAAAGAGGTGTGCGACGCATACGCCGAATATACCGGTGACAACGAAAAGAACAAGAAAAAGAAGCTGTTTAGAGTAATATCGCAAAAAAAATAATTCGTTTATTGACGCGAATAGTATAAATAAAAAAGGAATACTCCGATGGATAAAGTCAGTGTGATAATGCCCTGCTATAACGACGGAATATATATTCGTGAGGCAGTCGAGTCCGTACTCAAGCAAACATATCCAAACGTGCAGCTCGTTATGATTGACGACGGCAGTACGGATAGAAGCACTATTGACGTATTCGACAGTATCGAAGCAAATGATATAATAAAGCTGCATACAAAAGGCAACGAAGGACCCTCAGAAGCCAGAAACATGGGTATACGCGCGTGCGACGGGAAATATATATTACCGCTGGATTCGGACGATACTATTTCGCCTGAATATATATTTCGCGCAGTAGAAATTATTAGTAAAGACGAAAGCATAGGAGCTGTATATTGCCACGCCGATCTTTTCGGCGCAGAAAGCGGAAAATGGGAGCTGCCGGATTACAGTCTGGGAGAAATGCTTTTAAACAATATCGTTTTCGTGACCGCACTTTTTAAAAAAGATGATTATCTGTCATGCGGAGGCTTTCGTAAAGATCTTATTAGCGGGCTTGAGGACTATGACTTCTTTTTAAGTATACTTCAAAGCGGAAAGCAGATCGTACAGCTTGAAGAAACTTATTTTCACTACAGAATAAAGCCCGTGTCCAGAACGACTCGCTTCAAGGACGATATCAATACCGTAAAGCAAGCATATAAAACGATATATGACGGACATAGTGAGCTGTACGAAAAATACGCTTCTCTGTACGCAAGCGTGCTGCGTGATTCGTGGGTGGATCAGTCTTATCTTATAAAGGCGCTAAAGGACAAAAACATTTTTGCGAGAATGTTTAAAAATGTTCCGTTTGTGCGTAAGCTTGCCAAAAAAATAATACTGAAATAAAGAGTATAGTATGATAATATTTACTTCCATATGCAATAACTATATACACAAAGCGCGTTGCCTGGCAGAGAGCGTAAAGAAGAATATTCCCGACGCGACGTTTGTTGTGTGCCTTGTTGAAAAAGAAACAAGCGCTTTATCTGAATACGAATATTTTGACAGGGTAATACCTGCAAAGGATGCATATGAGGGAAATTTCAATCATTTCATCTTTAAGCATAATATAGTGGAAGCCTCCACGTCCGTTAAAGGGGCATTCTTTCAATATCTCTACAAGCTCTATCCTGAAGAGAATAAATTTATATATCTCGATCCCGACATATACGTATATTCGGATTTTTGTGAGCTCAGGGAGCTTCTTGATACGCACTCGATTGTTTTGTGTCCGCATATGCTTATAGAAGGCAATATTGAAATGGAGCTTTCTTCTACGGCACACGGAGTATACAATCTCGGATTTTTGGCTGTTAACAGAAGTGATGAGGCAAAACGTTTTATCGACTGGTGGGCTTTTCGTCTTGACAAATATTGTTATGATGATATACAAAACGGCATTTTTACCGATCAAAAATGGGTAGACCTTGCGCCGTGCTTTTTTGATACTTATATACTTAAAAACCACGGCTATGATTACGCCACGTGGTCGATAAAAGATTCCATCGTGGAGCAAACAGATAGCGCCATAACGGTAAACGGGGATTTGCTCAGGTTTATTCACTTTTCGGGTTACGGGCCGACGCTGGATATGTGCATACGCAATTGGCTGCCTGATGGAGAGCATATCTTTAAGACGCTCTACAGTCAGTACTGCGTGCTTCACGAAAAAAACAATGAGGACAATGTAAGCAAAACACCTTGGAGTTACTCATCGTTTACTTCGGGAGAGAAGATAAAGGATAAAACGCGAGTAGATTACCGAGAATGTATCAATGAGCTTGATGACATATCCGACCCGTTTACAACCTCAAACCGTTATATATTAGAGCGCGTGAGAAAAATCAGAGGAAGAATACCGATAATAAAGCAGGCGGGCGATGTATTGAAGGAAGAGGGCTTCTCTTCGTTATTTAAAAAAGCTATGAGAAGAATAAAGAGATAACGTATATGGGCGCAAACGAATTTTTGAATCTGTATAAGGAGCTTGAGCGTACTATCTTTGAGAAATATGTAACAGCGGGTGAACGCTATGAAAACAGCGTAGTTCGCTTCATAAACTCAGAGGACGGTGAACCCTACAAGGAAAAGCTTGATATGTGCCGCGAGATACGCAACCTTCTATCCCACTATCCCGAAGAGAACGGACAGTTTATCGTCGAGCCTTCCGAAAGCATAATAAACGAGCTTAAAACAATAATAACTGAGATTAATAATCCCGTTCAGTCTATGGATATCGCTGTAACAAAAATGCTTTTTGCATCAAAAACTGACAGCGCATTAAATATAATGAACGAAATGACAAAGCGCGAATTTTCACATATTCCGATCTTGGAGCAGGGCGTTTTACAAGGGGTTTTCAGCGAAAATACCGTGTTTAATTATGTTCAAAAATACAATAAATGCGAGATTAGCGATAATACTCCGATAGCCAAATTTGCCGAATTTCTTCCATGTGAGGCTCATATGAGCGAACACTTCGCATTTATCGGTGAAAAAACACCCTTAAGCAGAATACAAAATATGTTTTCCCGTTCACACGAATTATCAAAAAGGCTTGCGGTTATCTTCGTCACGAGTGACGCCACTCAAAACGGTGTATTGAAGGGACTTATCACGCCGTGGGACGCTCTGAAAAGCTAAATAGTAAATAAATAGAATGTTTTATAAATAAATATACTAAAAAATAACCAGCTTAACAGATAGCTAAGTCGGTTATTTTTATCTGATTCTAATAAGCAGTTTATGTTATTGTTGAATATCAGTTTGTGTATTTTTCTGCTTTTGAATTGATATTATCGCCGCTATGCTCATAATTATCGCACAAACGTAGAATCTTAACAATACACTTCCGTTAAACAAATCAATAGGAGCTGTAATTAGATATGGATGTATCAATGTACCCAATGTGCTGATTACTGAAAAATATGTTATTGTTTTTGTCAGCGTACCTCTCGTTGCAACATTCGGCAAAATCGTCATACTATGGGCGAAATACATGCAATAACCTATTCCGAGAAGCGCTGCTCCAATGCATATAAGTACGATATTGCCTGTGCTTTGAGTCAGTATCCACAGACTGAGCGCGCATATCGCAACACTCAACGTGACAGCATTTTCTTTAAAAAGCTTTTTTGTCGGAACGACAAACAATCCGGCAACAGTCATTCCTGCCATAAAACACATTGTTGTGGAGCCTGCTTGAGTAGTGTTACCTTGCAAAAGGAAGGATACATTACTGTTATAAACGACCCAGCTTATGGCGATAAGCAAATTGACAATATAAATTTTTATTATTTGTGGGTTTAACAGCCTTCCGCCCGAAGTTGTTTTTTCTTTATTTTGTGTATTTTTCTCTACAATACTGCCGTTTGGCAGCAGAAAGATTGCTACAAACAACATAGGAATGGCTAACAGAAAAGTCAAATAGACATTTTGCCAATGCTTTACGGCAATAATACCCGCCAGTAGAGTTGTGAATATACCACCTACTGAGACGAAGACAGATTTAAATCCCATCCATTTTGCGCGCGAGTCATCTTCAAAGCCTTCTGCGATCAATGCGTTGCTTATCGGATCCGCGCCTCCTATACCTATTCCGAGTATAAGACTTGCCACATAAAGAAGCGCTATGCTTGTATAACCCAAATATCCCAATATTCCGCCAATTGAAGCTATAATCATAAGAAGTATCAATATTGATTTCTTTGACATTTTTGATGATAATGCTCCGGCAATAATAGAGCCTATCATACCTGCACCGTTAGCAAGCGTAAACACAAATTGCACGGATGCAGATGACATATTTGGAAATTGTCCTGCTATTTGTGCAAGAACAAGAGATATGCTTGTTCTGCTTGTCAATATAAGCGAAATTAGATATGAACCTATAATAACTCTTAATTGGTTTTTGCCGATTTTCATTTTATTACCTCCTTAGGCTCTTATTACAGCCGCAACAGTATCCAACACTATTTTTTTTCTGTCATCTTCTGTTAGAAATGTCAATTCCTTGCAAAGCTCATCAAGTCCATCCGGTGTGTAAGTTATTAAATCATTTTTATTCATTATTCACTCCTCATAATTTAAAATTCATTACAAAGTCCTGCACAGCAAGCATGTTCTCTCTTGTGCCGTCGTATGGATATGCCATCATTTTGTTTTGGCTGAATATAAATCCATCGCCCCCAAGCTCAGCACATAATTGTTTTGCGAAATCAAGACAACGCTGTTTATCATTTCCTCCAAGAATATCTACCGGCATACCTCCCGCCAAGCATATATTGGGTAGCTTCTTTTTTATTTCAAAAAAATCATCCATTTCAACATGAATTATGAGAGAATGCGAATAATCCTGCAGATAATTGATAAATCTCTCGGTTTGACCTTCGATAAATAAATAAATAGCCTTATTTTTGCGAACAGCTTTCTCGATTATCTCTTTAAAGGTAGGAAGATAGAATTTTTCGAATTGTTTTGTATTTAATACAGTAGGTGCCAAAAAAGGAATAGTAAAATGACATATCGTAACATCGTCCGGTGTCATAAGAAATGCTTCTTCTGCTTTAAAAGTTTTTTCTTTCTCATCATCAATAAAAGCAAGTATTTTTTCCGGACATCTTCGCATATCGCTTAAAAGTCCCTTTATTCCACGATAGTAGTTAAATAGTTCTTCCATTGGAGCTTGTACCGCTCCTGCTGATAGTATTGGACTGCTGTAATCCGACACAAGAGCGCCATACATCTTTCCTACAAATGCTCCAAAGAGCGCATTTGCCTTTATTAACGCTTCCATTTGTTCCAATGTGATATCCTTGAAAAGTCGCGGAAATAAAGTGGTGTACTCAAACATACTGCTTCCCTGCAAAGCCATTTCATCATAGTCCTCGGGCAGCATTAGGTTTGTATCAAGTGCTTGACCTCCATTACCAGCATGACGAATTTTGTCACCCAGAATATTTTTGAAGCTGCTGTTAAAACGGAAGCCTACATCTACAATAGTATCGAACCGATATCTTTGTAGATGCTCTCGAACAATTTTTTCCGTTATGTCCCAGTTGCTCGTTGCCTCAAAAAATGTTGGTTTTGGCTCAATATCCGTATCCAGTAGTTTCCAGCCCCACGCGTTACCTAAGGTAGGTATACGAGACGGCTTTTTGCAAACAAGTGCGTCTTTGAATATCTGTACTCTTTCATTCAATAATTGTGGATCCATATTTTGATTCTCCCTTCGTATATTTTATATAGAGTATAGAAAGCAGAATTAAAAAAATATAGTTCAATAATGGAAAGATAGTTTGAAAAAGCAATAATTTTAAAAAAAGTAATAAATGCAACAATATATTTGAAAAAGTAGTTTTTTTATAAATTATCTTTGGTATACTTAAAAAAAAGGAGTGTGCAACGATGATTTACAGTAAACACTCATATAAAACATATAGAAAAATAATAGAAGTGTTTATAAGCATTTGTAATACCAAAGGCTTTTACAATACAACTCTTAAAGAGGTTTGCGAAAGAGCGGATATTTACCGTAGTACTTTTTACCGCTACTTTGATAACCTTGATGATATTGTGCGTATAGTTGGGGATGAACTTTTTGACAAATTGTCTGAATATTTTAAAAAGGGTTTGAGAAAAGACTATGCAAATGAGGATGATACTCTGGATCCGCTTAGTTTCAAAGACGAATATGGGGGACTGTTGCATATCTTTTTTGACAATAAGGAGAAGCTTTTATTATTGCTTTTTTCCGGTATCGAGACGACATTTTCATATAAATATAAAAAATGGTTAATGGAAAATATTAAAAACAACATTAATTACAACAAAACAAACGAATACAGCGAATGCTTTTTTAAAATGCTGTTAGGCGCTGAAATGTATGGATTGGAGTATTTACTCAGGAATTATGATACAGTGGACGATGAAATGATCACAGAATTTACTATTTTTACGATAGAGACATTATTCAATCTTCCTTCTAAAATTCTTAATCGCGATTAAAATCTGCTTTTAATCTATATAGATAGTTTTTATCGCACACTGTTTAATCACCGCTATGAAATCATATTTGTTATATCCCACCAAGCGCCCAAAACAACTTATACTATCATTTTTAAAAAAAATAGTGTATAATGTCATATATATAAAAAAACGGAGCGCGTAATGGAATTATATCAGCTTGACTATTTTGTAGCCGTTGCCAAATCAGAGAACGTTTCCAAGGCTGCGGAAATGATGAATATTTCACAGCCTGCGCTTAGTGCGAATATTCAAAGGTTGGAAACAGAGCTTGGAGTAAAGCTATTTGACAGAAGAGGAAGAAATATTATTCTCAATGATTACGGCAGACTTTTTTTAAGCAGAGTCGAGCCGATTATACGAGATTTCAGCGAGGCAAAGACGGCTCTTTACGACCTGAAAAGGATAAACGACAATGAGCTCAGACTGCTCTCTCCACCGTTTAGCGCATTCCCGGGACTTGCCGGCAAGATACAAAAGGCGTGTCCTCACGTGCGGCTGAATAACATAAATTGCAACTACCGCGAGCTGCGCGATTATATGACGGGCGGTAAGCTTGATTTTTGCTTTATGGCAACAAAGCTTGATTTGCCCGGCGTCAGAGAAACTCTGCTTGCTGACGATGAAAAGCTTTTGATAGTAAGCAAAGAAAGTCCGTTAAGCACGCATGACTCGATAGATTTAATAGAATTAAAGGATATGGAATTTGCAGATTATCCGGGCAAGCTTGCTTCGCGCTCAAACCTCGATACACTGTGTGAGCAAGCGGGTTTTCGTCCCAATATAACCTTTATGGGTACGGTTCTTGTCGACGTTCTGTTTGCCGTAAGAAATTCGGGATATGTTGCTCTTGCGCCTGCAAGGGCTCTGAATGCTTATAATTTAGACGGTATAAAAAGAATACGCATATCAAATCCGAAATGCAACACACGTCTTAAGCTGTATGTTATGGAAAACCGCAGACAGAGACGTATTGCCTCAGAGGTGGAGAAGGTCATAATAGAGTATTTCAAGGAACACCCCTCCGCCGTGGAAAACGAACAGCTCTAAAAAAAGAATATATAATCAAACAAAATCATTGTCTTTTCTTATTTTGTTAGATAATAAGGTCGACCGATAACAAAATTGCTCCCTGTCGCATTCGGTATTATAATAAATTTATAATATCATTCGATAAAGGAGAAGTAAAAATGGAAGACAAGAAAAAGTATTACATTATAAACACTCCGAGACCTCTTGAATACACTCATTATCGCTTGCCGCTTGACGTAAGGAGAAGCATGGCATGGATGGATTCAAGCGTAGTTCCGGATGCGAGAAATATGGAATGTATATGGTACTATAAGCCCTTGGAGGGTCCCGGTGCGCATGTGCATGACGATACGGACGAGGTATTGGGATTTTTCGGAACAGATCAAAAGGACCCCACAAAGCTCGGCGGTGTTATCGAGTTTGAAATAGAGGACGAAACCATAACCATTACCGAAAGCTGTCTTTTATATTTTCCGAAAGGTACAAAGCATTGCCCCTTTCACGTCACTAAGGTCGACAGCCCCATATTCCATTTCTCCATAACGCTTGACCGTTACTATGCTATGGCAAAGACATCTGACGGACAGGATGCAAAAAGAGATTAACTAACCTTACTAAATAAAAATAAAATCACCCTTAAAAGAGTGATTTTGTTTTTTTATATAAGCGTGGAGGGCTTCTTTTCCGTAATCGTGCCATTTAAAACCGGCTCAAAAGCGGAATTTATCTTCCATTCGAGGTACTCTGTGTCGGCTTTTTCCGCTATTATATCTATAATCTTATTTTTGTTGCCGTCAAGAGCGTTAATTATTCCGTTGTAAATAAAATGCTTGCCGGGAGATTCTAAGCATTCGATACGTATTTCTCCCTGCTTTAAAAAGAATATCTTGAATATCCTTATATTTGATAATTCAAGGTAATAAATGCTTACCTTCAGTACGGGTACGTTATCCTCATCGTAGGTAAATCTTCCGAGAACGGAAACGGAGTACTTTTCTGCGTTAAAGCTTATTTGCGCACGTTCGGCCTTTGTAAAGCCGACGGGTATTTTATATTCGAAATCACCCTCTGTGACTGATAAAAAAAACGTGCCGTCGTGTTCGATAAAGCCTATTTTTTTTATTCCACGGGAGAAGTTGTTCTGCATAGCCTGTACCATAAGGGGCAGTATGCTCGTTTTGCAAATATCGTTTTCGTCTATGTTGTAGTAAATATCATTCAGCTTGAAGGCCGCAGTCGGAAGCTTGCTTTTAAGAGGCAAAGAGGATTTTGAGAATATGCGTTTCTTGACATATTCGTTTTGAGCTACTCCCAGCTCGTCTTGCGCTTTTTTAAGCTTTTCATAGCTTTTGGGGTTCTCAGGAAGTCTTTTTAATGGCTTAAAGGAGGGCCCGAAAAACTGCTCGGTGATATTAAAGAAATTACTCTTTTGGAAAAGCTCATCATTGCCTGCCGTACAAACGATTATCATATTGTATTCGGGTATCATCACAGCGTTTTGACCGAACATACCGTTGAATATAAAAGCGTAATCGTTTTTTGCGCGCCATATCTGGTAGGCGTAGTCAAAGCGCCCCATATAGTCATATGTCTTTGTATGCGCCGTCGTGGAGAGCTTGACCCATTTTTCACTGATAAGAGCTTCGTTATTCCATATTCCGCCGTTTAGGTATAATTGTCCTATCTTCGCGATATCCTCAGGCATAATATATAAGCCCCAGCCGCCCTTTTCGATACCGTGCGGACATTTCTCCCAGTAGTATTTCGTGATGCCCATTTTTGAGAATATTTTTTTATCGAGATATTCGCTCATTGTTATTCCCGTTTTTTCATGAACGATCGCACTGAGCATATATGAGTTCATGCTGTTGTAATCAAAGCGCGTACCCGGCTCAAATTTGGGGCGGCTTGTAAGATAACCCTCCACCCAGTCAGTTTCCGTGGCGGCGGCAGCTTCATTAAAGGTAATGCCGGTAGTCATAGACAACAGATGCCTTACGGTAATATCCTTTATATTATGAAAAGAAAAGGCAGGTCGGGTCTCGTTAAAAATGCTAACAAGGGTATCGTCCAGAGAAAGCTTATTTTCGTCTATCAACAGCCCGATTGCCAGTCCCGTTATGCTTTTGCAAAGCGAATGCGTCACATGCCATATATCAGTTTTATACGGGTAATAAGCACCGTTAGCAATCATTTTGGAGTTTCTTAAGATCATTACAGTCTGTGGCGCTATCCTGCCGTCGTCCCTTAACGCATTAAGGTACTTGACAATATAATCGCTGCGTATCCCCTGACTTTCGGGACTGACTCTCTCAAAGCTTTGCAAGTATTCTTCATCGGAAGGAAACGCCTTTTTCTGGGGCGTATACGGTATTCTGTTTTTTGTGGTTTTTCTTACGTTCATCATGCTCAAAATAAGCAGTAATGTGTTTGAATACATCTTTATATCCATTATTTCTCCTTATAGGGCGTTTTATGCGTGTATATCCATCTGTTTAAACGGAATAGTGATACCTTCTTTTTCGAAAGCTTTCTTGATTTCCCTGTTTAAAAGGCGTCTTGCGTCAAATATTCGCGCTTCGTCCGTATGAGCTACTATTCGAAGTATCACCGCGTTTTCTCCGAGCTCCTCGACTCCCTTGTAAAGAACGCTCTTAAATATATGCGAATTGTTTTTTTGTATTTCAGGCGTTATCTTTCGTAAAATCTGTTCGGCTTTTTCAATAGGCATGGAGTACGGTATACCCACATCGCAAACTGCGAGAGAAGCCGCCTGAGAGCGGTTTTGGAAATTTCGTATATCTGAATTGTTAACGATCTTCAGATTGCCGCCTTCGTCCTCAATAGATGTCGTGCGCACTCCTATCTTTTTGACTGTTCCGCGAAAATCGTCAAGTACGATAACATCGCCAATGTTATACTGACCCTCGAAAATAATAAATATACCGGTTATTATATCTTCTATAAGGCTTTGTGCGCTGAAGCCTATGATAAGACTCAACAGACCTATACCGGCGAATATACCCGCTACATTTACTCCAATGGATTTAAGACACCATATTATAGTTAAGAAGTAAAGCAGATATTTCGCAATTCCTCTTACAAGGACAAAAATGGTTTTCGAGCGGTTGTTATTGATTTTTATTTTGTCGAGGATAAATTTTAATATAGTTCCTATTATACTCACCAGTACGATAACGCTTAAAATTATCAATACGCGTGCCTCGATGAGTGAAATATTGTCCTCAATATCCGCAGTAAAGCCGTAAACATCCTTTATTATATCGTAGGCGATATCTATGGTATCTGAGTCCATAAAGGGTATTATCTTCGGATTTGTAAGCACCACGAATGCCGCTAGGAGTATTATTATAAGAATTATTTTGCCTATGTATTTTCTTTTCATTATGTCCTTTCTTTATATATATGGCTTATGAAAAAATATTATTTATCGCTTATGTTCTGAGTTTCGGAGTAATCGGTCGTATATGTGTAAGCATGTTCGTTCAAATAATTTTTTGCATTTGAAGCACCATAGGATACAAGCGTGACTGTGCCGACAAGAGCGAGTACGGCAGCGGCAAACTTGAAATATTTTTCGCTTTTCTTTTTGTCGGTAAATTGCTTTTCTTTCGATAAACTCAATTTGACTTCCTGCGAGTGCGGATATATCTCTTCATTCGGAGGAGTGATGCCTATATATCTGTAAAAGAGCTCTGTCGATGAACTCATTTCGGTAGTGTCCGTCAGTTCATTTTCATCGGAGTATTCGCACATCTCATAGTTGGTTTTCATATTGTTATACCGTTTCTTTTCAAAAAATTGCTCATTTTTTCTTCATATTCTTTCGTTGCGCTCATAAAGCACTGCGTATGATCCGCTCCCTTTACAATAAAAAGCTCCTTAGCGCAAACAGCCGTTTCGTAATTTGTAATGCTGTTTTCAACGGGGACAAATTTGTCGCTGTCTCCGTGTACGAAAAATATGGGTATCGTATTTTCCTTTAGCGCTTCGGTAGTGGAGTATTTGTTTATATCCACATGAGATAAAAGCTTCATTATAAATATCGCTATATTTAGCAGAGGAAAGCAAGGTATATGGTAGTTATATTTAACGACTCTTTTTAATATTGTCTTCGGACTTATATAACCGCAGTCTGCTATTATCGCTTTGACATTTTTTTCAAGCTGAAAGCCGCTTGCCATAACTACTGTGCTTGCGCCCAAGGAAACACCTGCAAGGATTATTTGTTCATTTGCGCTTGTCTTGTTGTTGATAAAATCTATCCATTTTAATATGTCGTATCTTTCTTCTATACCGTAGGTAATGTATTTGCCTTCGCTTTCGGCACAGGCTCGCTGAGAGATAATCAGAACGTTGAAGCGGTTATTAAGCATATAATCCGCAAACCCCGCAAATGTCCACATTCCCGTAGATTTAAAGCCGTGTGCGCATATTACAGTGCCTAAAGGTTCATCAACAGTAAAATAAGTCCCTGCAAGCTTAAGCTTGTCGTGGCTTTGTGTATACACGCTCTCGTGTTCTCTTTTTTTAAGAAGTTCAACGGCTTTAATGTTTCTTTCTTTTATCTGCGAGTATTCTTTTGTTTTATTGTGGGGCATTACATATTTTCTTTTGTTAGTATCTCTTACAAAGGCGGTACGAAATAAAATATAAGCACACGTGAATACAGCTATTAATAAGACAATTATTATTATGACAGCCGTTTTCATCTGTCGATACGCCCTTTCTTAAAAAATTATTTTTAAAGCTTTTTACAAGCTTATTCTATCCGCCTATTATCATGATAATGATAACATATTTTTGACTATTTTGTACAGAATATGATATAATTAGATAACACTTACAAGGATATTCGGCATACTATGAAAAAAAATTCGGCGGCGGAGTTTTACACAGAAGAAATAATAGCGTTTAAAAAAAAGACGGCGTTGTTATTTGTGTGTGTCGGAATCATTTTATTGTCGTCCTGTTCTGCTTCTTCGGGAGGGGGTAATGACAATAAGGGAAATAAAATAGACAATACGCCGGTAATACTTTCGAGTGCGCCTTCAAACACAAATGTAACAGGCAACGAATACGCTAAAATAGACTTATCCGACACCTCAAAGGGCTATGTAAACATTTGTTATGTTGGCGGAGATGACAAAGTAAAGGTTCAGATAAGGCATTCCAGCGACACTGTCTATACATACAACCTAAATAACAGCGGTAATTACGAAACCTTTCCCTTTACCTGCGGAAACGGCACTTATTATATCCTCGTATACAAAAACATAAGCTCAAACCAATACATACTCGTCTATTCAACGCAAACCGAGGTAAATTGCACAGATGAAAACGCTGTGTTTCTTTACCCGAACCAATATGTAAACTTTTCTGACACCACTTCGTTCACTTCACTTAGTAAAAAGCTTGCGGATAATTGCTACAGCAAGCTGGACGTAGTAGGAAACGTATACGATTATGTTGTGAACAATATAAAATACGACTATGATCTTGCAGATAATCCTCCCTCAGGCTACCTTCCCGATATAGATAAAATCATAAAAACAAAAAAAGGGATATGCTTTGACTATGCTTCGTTAATGTGCGCTCTTCTTAGAAGCCAGCAGATACCCGCAAAACTCGTATTGGGGTATTCTTCTGATGTATATCACGCATGGATAAGCGTGTACCTGCCTGAAACGGGTTGGATAGACAATATTATACAATTTGACGGAGTATCATGGACAAGAATGGATCCCACGTACGCTTCCACATATAACGGCAGCAAGTCGAACGTCAGCACATACGTGAGTGATGCGTCTCATTACAATGAGCTATATTGCTATTAGGAGAAGATTATGTTTGATAACACAGCCGTAAAAAAAATTATCGGGAAGGACGAAATAAGTCTGTTTTCTTCGCAGCTTTCCATGCTATTAAAAGGAGGTATATCGCTATATGACGCTATGAGTCTTTTAAGTGACAATGCAAAGCATGATAAAAGGCTAAATGAGCTGTATTCAGAGATAAGTAAAGGCGTATATGAAGGCAACAGCTTTGGTAATGTGCTTGAAAAAACCGGAGCTTTTCCCTCCTACTATGTAAAGATGATAAAAATCGGCGAGGCTTCGGGAAGGTTAGACGAGGTATTGGATTCTCTGGGCGTTTATTACGAAAAAAGCGAATACATAACCAACAGCATAAAGAGCGCAACGCGCTATCCCATTATAATAATTCTTGTACTCATAGCCGTGCTTTGCGTAATTATTACGAAGGTTTTGCCTGTGTTTTCTCAGGTGTACGAGCAGCTTGGCATCTCGTTGACGGGTATGATTTATGGTCTTATGAAATTCGGAGCATTCTTAAATACAAACGGTATAATAATATTAATAATACTTGCCGTAGTGGTTACAGGAGCGGTAATTTTTTCAAAAACCGAAAAGGGTAAAAGCTTTAATGCCTACATATACGAAAACAGCCGTTTTACTGCTTCCTTAGCAGAGCAGTCTGCCGTCGGAAGGTTTGCATATGCACTTTCCTTATGTATTTCAAGCGGTATGAATATAGATGAAGCCGTTAATATGTCCTCCGAGCTTACTCCCGGCGTAAAGCAAGGCAAAAAGATAAACAAAATGAAGGCTCTTATGGACGAGAACGAAAGCTTTGCGTCGGCGCTCTCAAAGGCGGATATTTTCCCTCCCGTATATGTAGGAATGATAAAAGTGGGCGTTAAGACGGGTAATCTCGATGAAGCGATGAAGAATGTTGCCATGCGCTACACTTCGGATACAGACGAAAGAATAAGCCGCGCTATCAGCGTTATAGAGCCTACCCTGGTAATATTGATTTCCGTGGTTATCGGTTTATTACTGCTTGCGGTGATGCTTCCGCTTATAAATATAATGTCGACGCTTTGATAATAAAAAGAGGATTTTATTATGATGCAGTCAGGAAAGAAAAACACAGTGACGCTTCTTATAATAAGTGCGGTTATCTTACTTACGGTATTTATAGCGTTAGTTACGATAATAACGGGCTTTTCCGAAAGTGCGAGTGAAAAAGAGCTGGAAACTGTAAAGAACAATCTCGTTCGTACAGCCATATCCTGTTATGCTCTGGAGGGCGCTTTCCCTAAGGATATCGACTACCTTGCCGAGAACTACGGTTTTTCACTGAACAGGGACAAATATGTATATTGCTACGAATATCAGGGCGCTAATCTTATACCGAACATAAAGGTTTTTTCTCTGGAGGGCGGAGTCCGATGATGAGAGAAAACAACACAAAAAGACATATCACGGATATACTTTTTATTATCACCCTTCTCGGATTATTTGCAGTGCTTTCGATTACTGTTGTATTGTTCGGTGCGAACGCATATAAAAGCAACGTAGAAACCTACGACAACAATTACAAGACGCGCACCTCTTCAGTCTATGTATTGCAAAAGATACATTCGGCTGAAAATGCGAAGAGCGTATCTGTCGGCACAATATCAAATACCGACGCCTTGATAATCACTTCAGAAGACAACGGATTTATGCTTGATACATACATATATGTTTACGACGGCTATCTTATGGAGCTTATGGAGCTTCACGATGATTTCCCATCATACGAAAACGGGCAAAAGATAATGGAGCTTGACTCTATGCAATGCACAATGTATAACGACAATCTCATTTTGGTCAGCTTCACAACGATGCAAAAAGACAGCGAGAGTATATTTGTAAGATGTGATCCCTCTTTCTTATAAAAAAGGAGAAATGCTTGTTGAAACAGGATTCAAAGGTCAATATTTTTCTTATAGAGCTTCTTATCGCAGTGATGTTTTTGTCAGTGTACAGCGCTGTCTGTCTGAAACTGTTCAGTGCGGCGCATATGGCAAGCTTAGAGAGCAAACGTCTGAACAAAGCGGCGGTTTTGTGCGCCTCTGCTGCTGAGGTGTATAAATCCTTCGGCGGAAACAAAAGCCAAACGGCAGATACTCTCGGCGGAAACTACGACACTAAAGAGGATACGCTGAAGGTATATTTAGACAAAGAATTTAACAACTGCGATGAGCAAAACGCAGTGTATGAATTGTATATAAACGATTTTAAGATAAACTCAAATGTTACAAGCGCGAAAATCGGTGTCAACACTTACCAGGGCTCAGAGGAAATTTTTAATATGGAAGTTGGCGTATATTCGCCGGTGGAGGGTATGTAAATGAAAAAATCTTCCTTCAGATATCCTTCGTTTTTTATTGGCTTGATAAGTCTCCTTGTTGTTATAATAGTATTGGTGCTGACGTGCTTTGCGGTACTCTCATATGTGAACGCCCGTGCCGACAATAACCTTGCGAAAAAAACGGCGCAGAGTATAAGCGATTATTATCAGGCGGATAAAATTGCGCTTGAAAAGGCGGACGCCTTAAATTTAAAGACGCTTGACGAAGCGTATAAAATCATTAAAGACTATGAAAATGCAGATATATCATATATTTCGCCTATTGCAAATGTAAGCTTTGAGCAGACAATAAACTCAAATAGCGTTCTTTCGGTAGAAATAGTATACGACGTATTTACAGACAAGCTTGTAATGCAAAGCGTTGTCAAATGGAACAGCGAAAGCGGAAAAGAGGCGCAAAATGCAGATCAATGAAGTTTTAAAGGATATATCCGAGAAAAACGCTTCGGACGTGTTTATAGTTGCGGGCAGACCGCTGTGTTATAAAAAGAGCGAGGAATTTTACAATTACTCAGACGAGGTATTAAAACCCGAGGTCACAAAGGAGCTTATAAGCGACATATACAGGCTAGCCAACGGCAGAGATTTTTTTCACGCCATTGAGGAGGGCGACGACGACTTCTTGTTTTCCATAAAAGACTGTGCGCGCTTTCGAGCCAATATTTACAAGCAAAGAGGCTCAGTTGCGGCGGTAATAAGGATAATAAAGTTTGAGCTTCCGAACCCCGCTTCACTTTGCATACCCGAAATAGTTCTTTCTCAAGTGGACAGACCCAAGGGACTTGTCGTCGTTACCGGCGCTTCGGGCTGCGGCAAGTCAACGACGCTTGCCTGTATGATAGACAGGATCAATTCAAATAAGCACGGACATATAGTGACCTTAGAGGACCCTATAGAATTTTTGTTTTCACACAAAAACTGCATAGTCAGCCAAAGGGAAATTTCTTTAGATACCAAGAGCTATTCTACGGCGCTGCGCTCTGTGCTCAGACAGAGTCCGGACGTGATACTTATCGGAGAAATGCGGGATGTAGAAACTATTGAAATAGCTATGACCGCCAGCGAAACGGGACACCTTGTCATATCAACCATTCACACAATAGGAGCTGCCAATACCATAGACAGAATTATAGATATGTTCCCTGCCAACAAACAGGCGCAGGCACGCCTTCAGCTTTCCATGGTGCTTCAGGCGGTCATCAGCCAGCAGCTAATAAGAACGACAAACGGTGAAATAAAGCCGGCGTTTGAAATAATGACAGCAACAGGCGCAATACGCAATATGATACGCGAATCCAAGACGCACCAGATAGATTCGGTTATACTTTCAAGCGCCGACAAGGGTATGATAACAATGGACGCATCTCTTATAAATATGTACAGAGAAGGAGAGATATCCAAACAAACCGCATTGTCTAAAAGCTCGTTTCCCGAGGGTATGATGCAAAAACTCGGTATGGATTAATATGCTTTATTATGACAAGGACAATATTTAAATATCGCTTATATCTGACGTTTTTGGAGAAGTAAAAAATGACAGATACTATGTTGATTTTTATATAAAATGAGTATTTGTACATGCATTGACAATAATATTATATTAGGCTATAATTATTAATCACGCAATCGGGAGGTGGCAAGCTTTTTTTGCCGCTTCATTTATTAAGGGCAAATATTTTATTTATTGCCTTTTAATATAAAAGAAGCCTTTTTATTAAATATTGGAGAATTCAATGCAAAACGTCGGTATCGCACAAAAAAACCCTTTAAACAACGACAATCCTCTCGGATATGAAAAAATACCCAAGCTTATTATGAAATATGCCGTACCCAGCGTCATTTCAATGCTGATAACGGCTTTTTACAATATAGTCGATCAGATATTCATAGGTCGTGGCGTCGGATATATAGGAAATACAGCCACAAATATAGCATTTCCCTTCGTCACCTTCTGTCTGGCAATTGCTTTACTTATAGGAAACGGTTTTTCATCGTATATGAATCTTCGTTTGGGAGAGGGAAGAAGAAGCGAAGCGTCTCGCGCCTTCGGCAGCAGTATACTTCTTGCTACGATATGCGGTTTTGTTTTAAGCCTTATAGGATTCATATTTTTAAATCCGCTGCTTTATTCCTTCGGTGCAACACAAAATTCATTTTCGTATGCATACGACTATACATCGTTACTGATGATAGGTTTGCCGTTTCAGACAATGACAATAACAATGAACAACGCTATACGTGCGGACGGCTCTCCGCGCTATTCAATGATAAGCATTTCTTCGGGCAGCATTTTAAATATCGTTCTTGACTGGTTGTTCGTTCTCGGCTTCGGCTGGGGAGTAAAGGGGGCGGCTGTAGCAACTGTTATAGGTCAGCTACTTTCGTTCGTTCTTACCATGCTTTACATAAGACGTTTTAAAAATATAGATGTTAAAAAAGAATACTTCACGCTTAAAAACAAGGCGCTTTTCCAAACGATTGGGCTTGGCTTTTCGAGCTTTGTCATACAGTTTGCAAGCGTTATTGTTCAGGTTATAAACAACAATGTGCTAAAGCAATATGGCATAATGAGCGTATACGGTGCAGACATACCGATAGCGGCTCTCGGTATAACTATGAAGGTGAATATGATACTCATCTCGTGCCTGCTCGGTATAGCTATAGGTCAGCAGCCTATCATCGGCTTTAATTACGGAGCTGGAAAATATGACAGAATGCTCAAGGCGTACTTTCTTGCTACGTTAATAGCTACTGGTGTGGCGTTTGCCGGCTGGGCTGTGCTTATGACGTG
This sequence comes from uncultured Lachnospiraceae bacterium, assembly GCA_964618075.1. Taxonomy (GTDB): domain Bacteria; phylum Bacillota; class Clostridia; order Eubacteriales; family Anaerofustaceae; genus CAYTMY01. The sequence goes on along the minus strand of CAZTZO010000009.1, from coordinate 27,062 downwards.
TACTCAGAGCATAATCAATATTTTCGGTCAGGAGGAAGCCCTTTATAATACGTTTGCAAATCTTTGTATAAAGAGGTATCTGGCGCTTGTGTTTACGGCAGGCTTCGGCATTACGACTCCGCATATGTTTCAGGCTATAGGAAAGCCTGTCATCTCTATAATTATTACTCTTTTAAGACAGATAGTAATATTAGCGCCGCTTGCTATAATATTACCTAAATATCTTGGAATAGAAGGCATCCTGTACAGCTGTCCGATAACGGATTTTGTCACATTAATAGTATCGGCGGTGTTTGTTATAATTGAGGTTAAAAAGATAAAAGAGCTTATGAAAAAACAGAACATGCATAATCAGTCCGATCCAATCGACGCTTTATAATTTATATATAAGGAGATAGTGATTATGAGTAAAACGACAGTTATGGCAGGTCCCTGCGGCTTTAAAACCGTCATCGAGGCAGCAAAGAAGGACAGAAATACAATTTCTCTAAACATTAAAACGGATTGTAAGTTTTATAAGCCTCTGGAAGAGGATTTAAAGGAGGTCGACGCCTACGAAGAGGTTTTCTCAAAGTATGGGCAGGGAAATATATCAAAGCTGTGCGCTCAATATTCAAAGCACGCAACCTGTCCGGTAGCCTGCGCTATTCTAAAGGCAGTCGAGGTCGAAGCAGGGCTTGCTCTTCCGGTAAATGTAACAATAGAAATAGAAAAATAAAAGAGCTTGCTTTAAAGAAAGGTTATAGATGAGTATAAAATGCGATATTTGTTTTCGTGCCTGCGTACTTAACGAGGGTCAAACGGGTGAGTGCGGTTCAAGGCAAAACGTCAAAGGTGAAAATTTCCCCATTAATTACGGCAGGGTAACGAAGGTTGCCATTGAGCCGATAGAAAAAAAGCCGTTTATGCGTTATATGCCGGGAAGCATGGTGCTTTCCTACGGTTCCTTTGGGTGTAATATGAAATGTAATTATTGCATCAATCACTCTATATCGCTTCCTGTGAATACAGATATGTTCACGGACTATTTATCGCCCTCACAGCTTTGTGATTTAGCAGTTTCCTATAAGGAAAACGATAATATCGGCGTTGCCTTTACGTATAACGAGCCGCTTATTTCGCACGAATATATAATTGATACGGCAAAGCATCTTAAAAAAAACGATATGAAGGTTCTCGTAAAAACAAACGGGCTGCTTACAGACTGCGCCGCCGATGAAATATTGGAGTACATCGACGCCGTAAACGTGGATTTGAAGTGCTTTACCGAGGAGGGCTACAAACGGCTGGGTGGAGATTTAAGAAGCGTCAAGCGCTTTATCATAAAAGCAAATAAAAGCTGCCACACAGAAATTACGACGCTTATCATGCCCGAAGAGAATGATTTTGAGCAGGAAATAACGAATATGGCAAAATGGATAGCGAATGTGTCTGATGAAATTCCCCTTGTGATAACACGCTTTATACCGGCATATAAAATGAAGGAGTCGCCCTCTACGCCGCCGTGGAAGGTTTTAAAGGCAGCCAGCGTGGCAAAGGAAAGTTTAAAATATGTATATACCGCAAATTGTTAGATAAATTATATAAGAATCGGAGAAAAAATGAAATATTCTTCAACGCTGATTGCAGTACACGATATAAACAGAACAAAACGCTTTTACTCTGAGGTGTTGGGTATAAAGCCTGTCAATGATTTTGGCGCAAATGTCATTTTTGAAGGAGGGTTCTGCGCTCAGACTATTGATACTTGGTGCGGTTTTATTTTCGAGAAGAAAAGAAGGATACGATTTGATTCCCGCAACTATGAATTATATTTTGAGGAAACCGATTTTGACGAGTTTATAAAAAAGCTTATGGATAGAGATGATATAGTGTTTGTTCATAAGGTGATAGAGCATTCATGGGGGCAGAGAGCCGTTCGCTTTTACGATCCGGATATGCATATAATCGAGGTCGGCGAAAATATCGGCTCGGTCTGCCGCAGGTTTATGAAGGAAGGTATGTCGATAGAGGAAACGGCTAAACGCATGGATGTATCGGAGGCTTATCTGCTTTCGTGCTTAGAGGATAAATAATATTTAAGAAGGTTAAATCTCATGTACGGTAAGGTTCCTGTATTATCAATAGTATTTATAATTATTACTATGCTTGTCGGCTTGGCTATTCCGATAGTATTGTATATTTATTTTAAAAAGAAATACTCCTGTAAGGGTATAGCATTTTTTACGGGAGTGGGCGTGATGGTATTGTTTGCATTCATTTTAGAGCAAATAGTACATCACTTAATACTAGGCTCTTCTATTGGAGCGTATATACAGTCGAATATTATTTATTATGCCCTGTACGGAGGTCTTATGGCAGGATTGTTTGAAGAAACAGGGCGCTTTATTGCATTTAAGACTGTCTTAAAAAAACATAACGATAATGATTATAACTCGCTGATGTACGCTTCGGGACACGGCGGAATCGAAGCGTTTTATCTGCTCTTTATCTCAAGCATAAATACACTTGTATATGCCATATTTATCAATATGGGCAATACCTCTGTACTTACCTCCTCACTGTCGGCTTCTTCGCTGTCTCAGATAGAAGCAATATTTTCTCAGTTAGTTTCTACGCCCTCATATATGTTTTTGGTGGGTATATTAGAAAGGCTTGCAGCAGTTGCAGCTCAAATATCCTTATCGGTTTTGGTGTGGTTTGCAGCGAAAAAGAAGAATTGTGTAAAGCTTTTTCCTATTGCAATACTTCTTCATTTAGTGCTTGACGCAGGTGCCGTAATAATAAACGGCTATACCTCAAACGTATGGATAACAGAGCTTTGCGTTTATATATTCAGCGCATTTTGCGCTATATTTGCTTATAAGGTATTCAAGAAAAACCTTAGCTAAAGTATGGCTTAATGTTTTGAATCGAGCTTTATTTAAAAAGTAACAGTTGATTTCATTTATCTTTACAATACGAAAAAACCGCCTGACAGGGGCGGTCTTTTCGTATTTAAGGGAGGTTGTTGAGTGATGAAAACAAGCAAAATACAGTTTTCATCTTCCGGCAGATAAAGAAGTTCAATACATACGCTCAGGCGTTTGTGTTATGCTCGTTGTTATCCTCAAGCAACTCAAATAGTTTCATGAAGGCGTCCGTCATCTTCACGCTCAGAACCGTTGCGTCAAAATGCTCGTGCACCAAATCTACAGCTTGTTGTTTTGTCATAACATACCTTTCCCGCGAAAAGTTACGGCAGGCTGTATAAACAAAAAGCACCTTGCCGCAGGTGCCCATACCCGCTTTTGCCATACTCCGTAGCAACGCGTCCAATACGACCGGATATTCCGACTCAAAGCTCAAATGCTCAGCGCGCCTTCCCGGATTTCTCCAGTGGCTAATCACGCCTTACTCACTTTTTACGGCTGCGGGACAGTGAAGGAATCGCACCCTCTTCCCCGGTAAGCTTCTCTTTTAAAGAAGCCGTATTGTCTATATAATGTATTAAACTAACTGTATGATACATTATATAGTTATACATGTCAAGATAAATATTTATTAAGATGATAAAACTTGTTAAAATACACGCCTGCTGTTATTATAACAAATAATAACTGTGGGGGGACAAATATTGACTGAAGCGGGAGAACTACTTAAAAGTGCAAATGAAAAGCTATTAGGCGCAGGGGTGGACTCTCCTCTTACAGACTGCTATGTTCTGCTTTCAAAAGCATGTAATTCCGAAGTGTTGTTTTTAAAGGCTCATCCCGAGTACGAGATAATCGAAAGCGAGAAAAACAAATTTCTTTCAATGATAGATTTAAGGTGCGAAGGAATGCCTGTAGCGTACCTTACAAATAATAAGGAATTCTATTCTCTTGACTTCTATGTCGATGTGGGCGTATTGATACCGCGCCCCGATACAGAGTGTGTTCTTGAAGAGGCTCTTAAAAGAGCGGAGGAGATAAAAAAAGATGATCCTCACGCTTTAGAGGTATTGGATATGTGCTGCGGCAGCGGCTGTATTGGTATAGCCTTTGTTTTGAATTTCGATAACTGCAAGGTGAGTCTGTCTGATATAAGCGAGGACTGTATTGAAGTAACGCAAAAAAATATAGATAAGCATTCACTTAGTGAGCGCGCAGAGGTAATCTTAAGCGACTTATTCGACAATATAAACGGTGATTATGATATTATAGTATCAAATCCGCCATATGTAACAAGCGATGAAATGACGGTATTGCAGCGCGAGGTAAGAAGAGAGCCTGAGATAGCGCTTTACGGAGGCTGTGACGGCTTGAGCCTTTACCGCAGCATAATTATTGATTCTGTCAATTATTTAAACGCTTTAAACGGATGCCTTGTATTGGAAACGGGTATAAATCAGGCAGGCGAGGTTAAAAAGCTTATGCAAAAGGCGGGATATGAGGATATTCGTGTTACATGCGACCTTGCGGGGATAGAAAGGTGCGTAAGCGGGAGGATAAAAAAGTGAGAGTTATAACAGGAGAATTCAGAGGCATGAAGCTTTCCTCTCCCAAGGGGGATTTAATACGCCCTACGACTGACAGGATAAAGGAGGACGTATTTAATACGCTTCGTCCTTATATCTATACCGACAGCCTGTTTTTGGACTTGTTTGCGGGGACGGGCTCCATTGCGATAGAGGCGGTCAGCCGCGGCTGTCAGAAGGCTTATCTTACAGACACTTCAACTGACGCCATAAAGCTCATAAAGGAGAATATCCAAAAGACGAAGAAGCCTGAACGATTTCGCGTGCTGAGGCGTTCTGCATACGAATTTTTGATTGAAACGAACCTTAAGTATGATATAATATATATGGATCCGCCATACGCTTATGAAGATTTAAGCAAGCTAACGGATATATTATTGAATAAAAGGATTATTGCAGACGGAGGTGTTCTCGTTATTGAAACAGGACTTTCTGCCATAATCACCCTTAACGACAGCTATGAACTGTTTAAGGATAAAAAGTATTCGAAAACCAGAATGCGATATTACAGATACAACGAGGCGCAAGGATGAACGACGCTATATATGCGGGCAGCTTCGATCCCGTAACGTACGGACATATCGACATTATACGGCGCGCTGTAAAAATGTTCGGCAAGCTGCACGTTGTCGTTATGGTCAACGGCACGAAAAAAAGCCTGTTTTCTTATGAAAACAGAATGGAAATGATAAGAGTAGCTCTCGGAGAAGATAAAGACAAAATAGAGATAGAACACTACGAGGGACTGCTTGCGGACTACTGCGAGAAAAAGAAGATATATACAGTCATAAGAGGCTTAAGAGCGCTTACCGATTTTGACTATGAGTTTCAAATGGCCCTTACAAACAGAATGCTAAACGATAAGATAGAAAGCGTGCTTTTGGTTTCACGCAGCAGATATACATATCTTTCAAGCTCTGTTGTTAAGGAAGTCGCCTCATACGGAGGAGATATAAGTGCTATGGTTCCGGACAATGTGGCAAATAAACTTATAGCTTTTTATAATAAGCAATGAATCGTTACAGGAGGTAGTGTATGAAGGTTTATGAAGTGCTTGATAAGCTTCAATTCGAAATAGAGGAAGCGTCAAACGTTCCTCTGACAAACAAGGTGATGATTGACAAGGACGAGATCCTCGACATGATAGATGATTTAAGAGCTTCTATTCCAATGGATATTGCAGAGGCGAAGCGTATCCGCGAGGAGGAAATACGCATAAAATCGCAGGCGGAAAGAGAAGCCGGCAGTATTGTAAAGGAAGCAAGGGAGCATAAGGCTCATCTTGTCGACAACAACAATATAACTAAAACCGCCAATGAAGAGGCGGAAGCGATAAGACGTGCCGCAAGAGACGACGCGATGCGTATAAGAGTGCGTTCGATAGAATATCTTACGAATATGATAAGCAAAACTCAGGACGACCTGCGCGAGCTTATTAATATACTGGATACGAACAAAACAGAGCTTAAGAATACGAAAAAAGCCGTATCCAACTCAAGATAGAACATATAAGGGTTCGAATGACATAATAAATATTTATTTATGAAAGGAGGGTTATACAATGAGATTGTCTCCGCCTAAAGGAATTATTTTTCTTATCAGCCTTATTTTGGTAGTAGTGGGAGCATTGATGCATTTCGGCATTATAGCATATTTCGCACAGTACGCTTTTATACTCGTACTCATCGGATATGTACTGCTTGCACTCGGGTGTCTTTTTAAAAACGTCTAAGTTAAGAAAAAAGGTCTGATTGAATTTTTTTAAATGCAGACCTTTTTTATTTGGTTTAATAATCTTCCTTAAAAGAATCGTTTATTTTAACAAATCTCAAATGATCCTCCCAAACCCCGTTTATCCTCATGAATTTTTCACTTTTACCTTCAAGGGAAAAGCCGGCAGCTTCGGCAACCTTTATGGAGCGTTCGTTACGCGGGATTATATTTATTTCAAGCCGGTGAAGGTTCAGCTCGTTAAAGGCAAAGCAGATAACGGCATTTATCGCTTCGTGCATATAGCCGCATTTTTGAGCCTGAGAATCGAGCTTGTAGCCTAATACAGCGCTTGAAACATTGCCGAAGGAAATAGAAAATAACACCACCTTGCCGATAAGCTTGCCGTCGGTAAGGCGAAATATCCAGAAATCCAGCTCGTCGCCGCGCTTGATTGCTGCCTTTTCGCTTTTTACCATCTGCATGTGATAAAAATATGTATAATAATCATCGGGCTTTTTATCCTCCCATGGTAAAAAGTGCTCTTTGTTTCTTATATGAAAATCGAGCATATCCGAAATCATCTTTTTATCCGAGGTCGTCATCCGGAGTCTTTTTGTATCGATTCGGTAGCTCATTTATTTGATTTTGATAACCCTTCCTTCACGCCTTTGTCCTGCTTTGGGCATTTCACAGTCTGCTTTTCCTATTGCGCACGCACCTATTGCGAAATAATCGTCTGCAACGCCCCACCTTTTCATAAGCTCCTTGCCCTTAGCTGTTTGAAACATTTCTCTTTCACGGTTTATCCAGCACGAAGCAAGCCCTATTGCATGTGCGGCGTTAAATATATTGCCCATAGCAAGAGATGCGTCCTCTACGGGAGCTATGGCACCCTTTTGAGAAAACACGATAATTATTGTCGGCGCGTTGTAATACGGGTCGGATTTTGAGCCTAATATCACGTTGTTAAGGTCGACTACTTCTTTTCTTGTCGCTTTGTCCTGTACGACAACAAACAGCCATGGCTGCTGAGCCCTTGCGCTCGGTGCATAAAGTCCCGCTTCAAGCACTGTATCCAGCTCTTCATCGGTTATCTGCTCTGAAGCAAATTTCCTTATGCTCCTTCTTGTTAAAAGAGTGTTGATCGTTTCGTTTTTTATCATTTATTACCTCCTGTGAGCTTTGAAATATTCGGGTTTCCGTAGCACTTTCTGCATACAGGAATATACATATCCTTGCCTGTTAAAACCACCTGCTCCTGCGTATAAACAGGTCTGTTGTTTTTCAAGCGAAGCACCATTGTCGCCTTTTTATCGCAGAACATACAGACGGTCTTGACCTCCTCTATTTTGTCGGCGTATATCAAAAGAGCCTTGCTGCCGTCAAAAAGGTCGTTTTTATAGTCGTTTTTAAGACCGTATACTATAATGGGTATATCCATGTAGTCCACTATCTGCGCTAATTGCAACACCTGCGCCCTGTTCATGAAATGTCCGTCGTCTACGAGTATACAGTGAATCGATTCCTTGTTTTCCTCCTGTGCAAACTGTATTAAAGACAAAAATGAGGAGGTATCGCTAAAGGCTACAGCCGGTCTTTTTAAGTCTGCCTGTGTATATGCCGAGTCCTTGATATACCTGTCGTTGGTGGAGGACTTGAAGATTATTACGCGTTTATTTTGTTTCTCATAGTTCTGCGCTATTTTTATGACTTCCGCAGATTTTCCTGCGCTGACGCTGGAATATCTGTAGTAAAGCTGTGCCATAACAACCTCCGATATATTAAATATTATATCATCAAATCGTGAAAAGATATCGTTTGTTTTGCAATTTGCTTAAAAGCCGTGTAATATATATACATATGAAGAAACCGACGTATATAAAGATAAAAAAAATACTCTGTGTTATAAGCCTTATGTTGCCGCTTTTTTTTCTTATGTCCTGTTCTTCTGAAATAATAAATAATAAGGACACGGGCGATATCGTTCTTACGGACAAAAAGTACGCTTATATAGACGGCACATATGTGGCTTTTTATACATATTACAACGACGAGGGCAATGCCTACGCTATGAAGATAACTGTCGAAAACGGTCTTATAAACACCGTAAATTTCGACATGTTCGATTATGCTCTAAACGCCTATTCGCAAACCGCGCCGACTACGCAGAGGGCGCATTTTTCTTCTAGCGTGACAACTCTGTGTGCAAGCCTTATGCAAAATCAGACCTTCAAAGCCAATACGTCAGAATCCGATAAAGTCGCTTATGCGTTTATGCTTCTTGCAAAGGCCTGTACTAACAGCGCTTCAACGGGCGATACTACTCCGATAGCTGTATATGAGGATTCTTCGGTATACAATTCTTCCATTCCTTCCCTTCACTACAATGCAGTATCTTCACTGAGCGTGAAGTATCAAAACGGTGCGCTTAGTCAGATAACGTTTTCTCAAAGCAGTGCGGAAGGCTCTCGTATTTCGGCGTATCCGAGCCGCCTTGACGAAGTCGTTTATGATTATGTGGTTTCCTATTCCGATATGGTAAACTTCTTTAATACGCTTCCCGAGGACGGAGCTACTCTTTATAAAGCGACGTGTCCACCCGCAGGAGAGCTTTTCCTTGACGACTACAATACGCTTTGCTCTATTATACTATCAAAGAGAGTTGTCTTTTCGGCAGACGTTTATTCGTTGTTTTCCAACAGATAACTCAGCTTAAGCCATTCCTCCTCCAGATGGCGGTATTCCTCGTTTATACGGTCGTATTCCTTCAATTCATCGTTTGATTTTTGTACGTCCTTATAGAAGTCCGGCGAATTTATTATTATTTCGCTCTGCTTTTTTTTATTTTCTAACTCTCCCAAAAGCTGTTCTATCTTAAGTACCCTGTCCTTAGAGCGTTTTATTTCGTTTTTACTCATCGAAGGCTTCGTATTAATCGAAATAGTGGATTTGCTTATCTCGCTTTTTTCATTTTGATCGCTCTTTTCTTTTGTGGGGAAGAGCGTAAGAGCCTGCTCGTAGTTAAGCTCGTAGTAATAGGCCTTATTATTATATATGTACATTATACAGTCGCATACGTTTGCCAAAAGGTACCTGTCGTGCGACACTATAACGGCGGTTCCTTCATAGTCGCGTATTGCCTGCTCGAATACTTCTTTTGAGGCTATATCCAAGTGGTTTGTAGGCTCGTCAAGCAATAATACGTTGCTCTTAGTTAGCATGAGCTTCGCAACTGCCACTCTGCTTAGCTCTCCTCCCGAAAGCACGCTTATATTCTTGTTTACCTCGTCCTTACTGAAAAGCAGATTCCCCAGAATGCTTCTTACTTTGGTTATGTCCTGTCCGCTGTAATCGCTTAAATAATCAAATATGGAAGAATCTCTGTTTATATCGTCATGATGCTGTCTGAAATATGACATTTTTATACCGGAAGCGTATATTATTTCCCCCTTTATGGCAGGCATCTGAGCGTATAAGGTCTTTAAAAAGGTGGTTTTGCCCGTTGCGTTGCGCCCGCAAACGCCGAGTTTTTTTCCCTTTAATAGCTCGAAATTGATATTCTCTACCAATGCCTTGCCCTCATAGCCGACATCAAGTGAAATAAATTTAAAGGCGTTTTTTGATACTGTTTGCTGCGTATCAAAGGATATTCTCGAAGTCTTTTGTTCTGTTACCTTCTGCTGGTAATCAAGCTTTGCAAGCTGTTTTTCTCTGCTTCGCGCGCGTTTAACGGACTTTTCACGGTTGTAGCTTTTCAGCTTGCGTATTATTTCACGCTGCTTTTTTATATAAGCCGACTGTATCTCGTACGCTCGGTTCTGTGCATATATCTCGTCCTCACGCTGCCTTAAATATGCCGTATAATTGCCCTTATAGGACTTTATAGTGCCGTCTGCCTCCCAAATAGTGCTCACGGTTTTGTCAAGGAAATATCTGTCGTGGGAAACCACTATGTATGCCTTTGGGTAGCTGCACAGGTAGTTTTCCAGCCATATTACCCCGTCCATATCCAGATAATTTGTCGGCTCGTCCAGCATGAGCAAATCGGGCTCCAGCATTAGCATTTTGGCGAGTGCCACTCTCATTTTCTGCCCGCCCGAAAGCTTGCCTATGGTATTTTTCTGTGCTTCCTCGTCAAAGCCGAGTCCCAAAAGCGTGGAGGAAACTATGCTTTTGTAGTAATAGCCCTTGTTTTCTTCAAAGCTCTCCGACATACGGTAAAAGTCGTTATTGAGCTTTTCAAGAAGCTTTATATCATCGCACTGCTCTATTTGTATGCGCTTTTCTTCAAGTCTTCGCTCTGCCGTTAAAACATCCTCAAAGGCTCTTTTCGCTTCGTCGTATATCGTGTTTTCGTCATTTAAACCGAGCTGTTGAGTAAGATAGCCAATAGTAATTCCCGAAACGGCGGTTATTGTACCGTCGTACGCTCCGGTAGTACCCGCTATCATTTGAAGCAAAGTGGACTTACCGCTGCCGTTAAGGCCGATAAGTCCTATTCTTGCGTTATTTTCTATTCTGAGATTAACGTTATTTAGCACCGTTTCTGAGCCGAAGCTTTTTGAAACGCCGCTTATTGTCACAAGCATTAGCTGATTTCACGTCTTCCTTCCAAGGCGTTCGCAAGGGTTGCTTCGTCGGCATATTCCAAATCGGCGCCGACCGGTATTCCCCGGGCAATACGCGTAGTTTTAATATTAAGAGATTTTATGAGTCTTGCCAAATACATCGCAGTCGTTTCACCCTCTGCATTGAGATTAGTTGCCAGAATAACCTCCTTTATGTCGGGAGTGAGCCTTGAAATGAGCTTTGATATCGTCAGATCCTCGGGGCCTATTCCGTCCATCGGAGAAAGCGCTCCTCCCAAAACATGATAAAGACCCTTATATTCCTTTGTTCTTTCTATGGCAAGCACGTCGCGCGAATCCGACACGACGCATATTACGCTTCTGTCTCTTGTGTTATCGGAGCACACCGAGCAAGGGTCGCAGTCCGATATGTTGCAGCACTCTGAGCAGTAGACCACGTTTTCCACCGCGTCTGTTATGGCATTGGCAAGGGAAAGAGCGTATTCATTATCTTGAGAAATCAAGTGATAGGCTAAGCGCTGCGCACTTTTCCTTCCTATACCGGGCAGCTTTGAAAGCTCTGAAATAAGTTTTTGTATCGGTTCGGAATACATATTTACATACCCGGGATACCCATGCCGCCTGTCACTCCTCCGAGCTTGGACTCTGTTTCGGTATCCACCTTTTCGCAGGCGTCGTTAAATGCGGCGCAAATCATATCGCAAAGCATTTCCGCGTCCTGCTCGTTTAAAAGCTCCTTGTCAATGTAGACGCTCTGAGCTTTTTTGTTGCCGTTGACAACGATTTTCACAGCGCTGCCTCCTGCTATCCCATCAAAGGTCATCTCTGAGAGCTGCTGCTGCGCCATTGCGACCTGCGCCTTCATTTTTTGGGCTTGCTTCATTAAGTTAGCCATGTTCGGCTGCTGATATTTTGCCATTTTTTCCTCCGTGTTTTATTCGGAAAGCTCTGTAAGCTCTCCCAATATTTCCTTTGCCGTTTCAATATTCGGCTTGTTGTTTTCTTCTTTTTCGTTTGGTGTGCAAAGCACGACTTTAATCGGCGAGTCGGTATTCTTAGACAATAGTTCCGAGAGCTTTTGCGCACCGTTTTTCTCCTTAAAAGCGTCCATAAGGAATACCGAGCTTTTTGTGGGATATACATAGAGAGTTTCTCCGTCAAAGGATTTCGGCTGCAAATCCCCGAATATATCCGAAAGCATTATATCCCTTTCGCTGTTGAATACATATTTGGAAGCAAAATTTATTTCTTCCTTCATCTTTGACAGAACAGCCTTGTTGTGGGCAGAATCATCTATCGTAACATTTTGTGTATTGATAAGATTATCGGTCTTTGTTTTGGTTTCGTTTGATGAAGTTACAGTATCAGAAGTAAAAGGAACGTCCATATTGTTATTTGTCGGCCTTAGTTCGGGAGCCTTCTTTATTAGCGCCTCTATTCGGCTTTCGAGCTTGTCTATTCTCGCAGCGAGCGTGAAATTTTCGATAAAGCGGTCTTTATCGCACATCTTTAAAATAGAAGCTTCGAAAAGCGTCCTTGTGTTTGATATTATTCGCCCCTCCGAGCGGATCTTTGATAACTGCGTAATATATCCCGAAATGAGCTGCGGCGTTAAGTAGGCTGAATTTCTTTTCAAACTTTCGTAATAGCTCTCGCTCTTTCTTAATAGCTGTTCATATTTTGATGTGGAGGTATATATCAATAGAGATCTGAAGTATTCAGTCAGCGATGCGATAATATGCTCTGTGTCCGCTCCGCTGTTTACGGCGTTATCGAGAATTTCCAGAGCACTCCCCGCATTTTCGTCTGATATAGCCTGAGCCAAGGCGAATATTTCCTCTTCGTCGGTAAAGCCCAGAACGCTTCTTACGCCCTCTGCGGTTAAATTGTTTTCGTCCGATGAGTTAAGCAGCTTGTCTGTTAAGGAAAGAGCGTCTCTTAAGGAGCCGTCGCTTGCCGAAGCTATAACACTCAAGGCTTCCTTTTGCGCTTTTATATTCATCTCCTTTAATATAACGCTAAGCTTGTCGATGATGACATTATCGCTTATCCTCTTAAAGTCGAATCTCTGACATCTGGATAATATAGTAGGCAAAACCTTGTATATTTCTGTAGTCGCAAATATGAAAATTACATGCTCCGGCGGCTCCTCAAGCGTCTTTAACAGTGCGTTGAAGGCCTCTGTCGTCAGCATGTGGATTTCGTCTATTATATACACCTTATACTTTCCGCTGACGGGTATAAAGCCTATATTGTCCTTTAGCTGGCGTATTTCATCTATGCCGCGGTTTGAGGCGGCGTCTATTTCTATTGTGTTTAAAATCGAAGCGCCCGTTTGCTTGGTGCAGTTATCGCACTCCATGCAAGGCTCTCCGTTATTATTATTTTCGCAGTTCACAGCTCTTGCGAATACCTTTGCAGCCGAGGTTTTTCCCGTGCCTCTGGGACCGCAAAAAAGGTAAGCGTGAGAAATGTTGCCTGTTTTTATCTGGTTTTTCAGTATGTCGGTAACCTGCTCCTGCCCGTATATCTCAGAAAATTTTTGCGGGCGGAAACGTCTGTAAAGTACCTGATAGCTCATTATTTCACCTTGTTCGTAGTTTTTATTCTCTCTTCCACTTTACGCCCTCTCGCGTATCCTCCAGGATAATTCCTTTTGTTTTGAGTTCATCGCGTATTTCGTCGGCACGTGCGAAGTCTTTATTTTTTCTGGCATCTATTCTGTCCTGTATCAGCTTTTCAACATCCGTATCGAGAAGCTCTTCCTTTTCTTTGTACAGCAGCCCCAGAATATTTGCCGGCAGCATATATAATTCGATAGCCTTTTTAAGAGTTTCTTTTGAGGTCGTTTCATTAACATATGTGTTTATAGTTTTTGCCATATCAAAGAGCTGAGCTGTTGCAGCCGCTGTGTTTATGTCGTCGTCCATTGCCATATCGAACAGCTCTATATGCTTTTGAAGCGACTCAATAAGAAGAGTTTCGTTTTCGTTTGGTTTATTATCGCTTGAGCGCTCAAGAAGGTATTTAAGGTTGTTTTTCACGTTGTATAGTCTTTCCAAAGCGCTTTGCGCCTGTTTAAGAGATTCGTCCGAAAAATTTATTGGGTTTTTGTATTGAACGGACAGTATAAAGAGCCTGACAGCCTCAAGATCGAACTTCTCCGATATTTCTCGCACCGTGAAAAAGTTGCCAAGTGACTTTGACATTTTTTCGTTGTCGACATTTATGTAGCCGTTGTGCAGCCAGTAATGAGCGAAGGGCTTGGAGCTTCTTGCCTCCGACTGTGCTATTTCGTTTTCATGATGCGGGAAAATCAAATCCTTTCCGCCGCCGTGGATATCTATGGTTTCCGCAAGATATTTGCGGCTCATTGTCGAGCACTCGATATGCCAGCCCGGTCTGCCTTCTCCCCAGGGGCTTACCCAGTAAGGCTCGTTATCCTTTTTTACCTTCCAAAGCACGAAGTCCAAAGGATCGTCCTTTTCGTCGTTGACCTCCACTCTCGCTCCCGCCATAAGCTCGTCCATAGACTGCTTTGAGAGCTTCCCGTAGTCCTTGAAGGCCTTTACTCTGTAGTATACGCTGCCGTTTTTTTCGTAAGCGTAGCCTTTATTGATAAGATCCTGTATAAACTCTATTATATCGGGAATGGTTTCACTTACTCGTGGGTGCACGTCTGCGTCGGTTATATTCAGTCCGTGTGCGTCTGTAAAGTATTCCTTTATATATTTATCGGAAAGAAGCTGTGAGCTTATACCCTCTTCGTTTGCTTTTTTGATTATTTTGTCGTCTACGTCGGTAAAGTTCTGTACATATTTGACTTCATAACCCTTGTATTTTAAATATCTTCTGAGTACGTCGAAGACAATGAAAGGGCGTGCGTTGCCTATGTGAAAATAATTATATACAGTAGGGCCGCATACATATATACTTACCTGTTTTTCCTTAATTGGTATGAATTCTTCTTTTTTGTTCGTTAAAGTGTTGCTCAGTTTCATTTTCGCTTATTTCCCGCCGCATTCTTTTATTATATTGTGGATTTGCGTATTGATATTGTCAACAAGACAAACACCGTACGCCTTTATGCCTTTTATTTCTCCCGTAAAGCCCATATGCTCCTCTGTGGTCGCCTTTACGCTTACATCAAGTGTTCTCATATTAAGCGCTCTTGCGATATTTTCTTCCATGGAGGGTATAAAATCGCTCAAATACGGCTTTTGCGCAACTATCACGCTGTCAATATTTACAGGGCGATAACCGTTTTGTTTAAGTATCAAGCCGACTTCGCTCAAAAGCAAAAGACTGTCTATGTCCCGATATCTTTCGTCTGTGTCGGGAAAATGGTAGCCTATATCTCTTTTTTTTATGCTGCCCAGCAGGCTATCGGCGATTGCGTGCGTTAATACGTCTGCGTCCGAGTGACCGCTAAGCCCCAGCTCAAAAGGAACTTCAACTCCGCCGAGAATGAGTTTTCTTCCCTTTTCAAAAGCATGGACGTCATAACCGAAACCTATCCTCATTGATACCTCCGCTTTGTAATAATGATTTTAGCACATTTTTGGATTCAATCATATCCAAATAGTATATATTTGGGGTATAATTAGCGTAATATCAACCAAAAGGAAAGGAAATTTAATAATGCTGCTTCATAAAGATTCAATATTATCAGATCACGACGATACACATGAGCATATCCATTCACACGAGCACACACACTGCCACGACGGTATAGAGCATACACACGAGCATATTCATTCACATGAGCATGAAGGTATAGAGCATACTCATTCGTCCGAGGAGCTTCATACGACGGCGCAAAAAGAAATGCAGACTCTCAATATTCTTTTGGATCATTGGGTGGAGCATAACCTTTCTCACATGGAGGGTTTTGTCGAATGGGCAAAGAAGGCTGAGGAAAACGGTAAAAACGACGTTAAGGAATCCATCAACGAGGCTGTGGAAATGCTCGAAAAGGCGAACGATGCCTTAAAGGAAGCCAAACGAAAGATGAACCTTTAGTTTTAAAAATATTATGAATATACACCTTAAAAACATGCCGTGCGTGCTGCGCGGCGATAATGGCTTATACACAGATACGACCGACTTGTTTATACAGGGAGAGGATATCGTTGCTATAGGTCAAAAACCGGAAAACTTCGTATCTGACGAAACTATCGACGGCACAAACAGGCTTGCGATACCCGGACTTATAAATTCGCACACTCATTCATATATGAGCATAATGCGTAACTATGCGGACGACGTTACTTTTAAGACATGGCTTTTCGAGAAGGTAATGCCTAAAGAAAATATTATGAGTAAAAGGGACGCATATTTTTCGTCCATGCTCTCGTGCTGCGAAATGCTAAAAACCGGCACGACATGCTTTTGTGATATGCATATGTTTGTGGATTCGGTATCACAGGCTGTCGTAGACACAGGTATGCGCGCGGTGCTTTCAAGAGGTCTTGCGGACGGCAACGACCCAGAGGGTATTCGCCGCTTGAATGAGGCGTTAGACGAAATAAAGTCTTTTTCAAACGAGCCGCTTCTTAGCTTTATGCTGGCGCCGCACACGATATTTACCTGTGAAGAGCCTCTTATAAAAATGGCTCTTGACGAAGCGAAAAGACTTGCTATACCCGTGCAGACGCATTTGAGCGAAACGAAGCAGGAGGTAGACGACTGCTTTAAAAATAACGGAGTATCTCCGGTAGAATACTTAAACGACATCGGCTTTTTCGATACCGACTGTTTGGCGGCGCACTGCGTGTATGTGTCCGACGAAGATATAGACATTCTCAAAGAAAAAAATGTAAATATAGTAACCAACCCCGTAAGCAACATTAAGCTTGGAAACGGAGTAGCTAACGTTGGCAAGTTTTTATCAAAGGGAATAAACGTATGCCTCGGAACAGACAGCGCCGCAAGCAACAATTCGCTGAACATGATAAGGGAAATGGGCGTGGAGGCTCTTATACACAAGGCGATAAATAAGGATACCTGCCTTGTAAGCGCGCGCGAGGTGTTTGATTTTGCCACCATAAACGCCGCTAAAGCGCTCGGATTAAAGGGTAAGACCGGAGAATTGAAGGTCGGTGCGAAGGCGGATATAACTATCTTCAATACAGATAAACCCGAGTTTTATCCGCACAACGACATGATAGCCTCACTCTGCTACAGCGCAAACGGCAGCGAGGTCGACACGGTTATAGTAAACGGCGAAATACTTTTGAAGAATGCGCAGTTTACCCGTATAGATGAAGAAAAGGTTTATGCAGAGGTCGAATCGGTAAAAAGAAAGCTTAATATTTGATATTTATTCACCCGCATCCTCAAGTGTTATCTTTTCTTTGTAGGAATTCTCATCCTCAAGGTCTTTGATTTCTTTTTTAAGACGTTTAATTTCATCGTCTTTTTGTCGCTTGATTTCTTCCTGTGCTTCCAGCTCACCATAGGCGGGAGCGCTTTTCATGTCGTAATGTAAAAGCACGCTCATAAGCGCACGTAGGAAAATAATACAGCCGACTATCAAAAGCTCCTGCATACTCTGTACGATGACCGTCTTTAGTATCTCCGCCGCCATTTTAAACTCAAGGGACGTCATCATGGCTTTTGTCAGGGTGAGCTTTACAGGCATTCCCTTATGCTTGAACAGATTGATCACGTAATAATAGAAGGCTCTGAAGGTTCCGACTGTGAGAATAAGTATGCCGATGATTTCAATGATATTGATAAGTTCGGGCAACACTAAATTGATTATTTTGTTTAACATATTGTTATTTTAGCAAAAAACCACACTATTCGTCAAGTGCTTTATCTGTGGCGTATGCTTTGAAAAAAGTTTTCTTACCTTAACAAAACAGTCGGTTTTGATTATATTTACATATTCGTTAAAACGTTTCTTTAAATTAAGAGAAATACTTTTCATAAGTGTGGTATGATATAATAACATATGTAAGCCATGCGTTTTTATTTAATGCGTGCGGTATAATTTAAAGATTCAAAATGGGGGGAAAACGAATGAAAGTAATTCTTATAAAAGACGTGCCCGACGTGGGTAAAATACGTCAGGTGGTGGACGTAAAGGAAGGCTATGCGAGAAACTTTCTTATAAAGAAAAAACTGGCGCTTCCCGCCAACGAGGAAAACATGAAGGTGCTTGAGGCTCAGCTGTCTCAAATTGCCGCTGAGGAAGCGAGAATAAAGGCTGAAGCAGAAAAAATCAAGCAGCAGATAAATAATAAAGAAATAATCCTCAAGGTAAAAAGCGGCCCTGAGGGAAGACTCTACGGCGCAGTGACGAGTCAGGAGATTGCCGACGCACTCAAAAAAAATGAGAATGTCGAAATAGATAAGCGCAAGATAGTCAGCGACACAATAAAAAACACAGGCAAGCATGAAATAAAAATAAAACTTCACCCACAGGTAGACGCAGTTATAACTCTGATGGTGGAAACGGAGTAAAAATGCCTTCAAGCGATTATATCAAAACACCGCCATACAGCGACGAAGCAGAGAAGTCTGTACTTGGCTGTATGATGCTCGATAAGGATTGCGTTCTTACGGCAGTCAATATGCTAAGTGAGGACGATTTTTACGTCGAACGAAACAAGTGGATATTTGTCGCAATAAGCGAAATAATGAACAGAGGCTATGCTGTCGATTACGTAACCATTATTGACAAGCTCTCAGTCGAGGGCGTTATGGATAAGGTCGGAGCGGATTATATAGCCGAGTTACAGGAAATAGTCACATCAACGAAAAACATCGAGCAATACTGCCGCATAGTGAGCGAAAAAGCCGCCCTGCGCAATATGATAATAAACTTCGGCGATATTATCAACAAGTGCTATAAAAACGAAGAAGAGCTATCTGACATAATCGACGATGCACAGAAGTATATATACGACCTTTCCGTGGACAGGGCAAGAAGCGAATTCATCTCATTAAGGGAAGCCATGACGCCTGCTATAATAAAGCTGAGCGAGCTGTATAAGGCGGGCGAAGATTTGACGGGAGTTGCTTCGGGCTTTAAAGGGCTTGACCGCGTGACGGGAGGACTTCAAAAGTCGGATCTGATATTGATCGCAGCACGACCGAGCATGGGTAAAACGGCTCTGGGCTTGAATATCGCTCAGAACGCCGCGATAAGAGGCAAAAAAACAGTTGCGTTTTTCAGTCTGGAAATGTCGTGCGAGCAGCTGCTTATGAGAATAATTTCCTCGGAAACGCAGGTCAATTCCATGAGTATACGCTTAGGTAAGCAGTCGCAGGCTCAGTGGAAAAAGATAACGGTTTTTAACGGCGCTATTGCCGAGAGCGATACTCAGCTTTATATAGACGATACCTCCGGTATATCCGCCGGAGACATGAGAGCTAAGCTAAGAAAGTTAAAAAGCACAAAGGGACTTGATCTTGTCATAATCGACTATTTGCAGCTTATGTCTACAAAATCGAGAAATGAAAACCGTCAACAGGAAATTTCCTCTATATCGCGCGAGCTAAAGGCTCTTGCAAAGGAGCTTAACTGTCCGCTTATTGCATTATCCCAGCTCTCGAGAAGCCCTGAGGGAAGAGGAGACAAGCGTCCTATTCTTTCGGACTTGCGTGAATCGGGAGCAATAGAGCAGGATGCCGATATCGTTATGATGCTTTACAGAGACAACTATTACAATAAAGAGAGCGAAGACGAAAACACCGAGCTTATCATCAATAAGCACAGAAACGGTGAAACAGGAACTGTATTCCTTAAATTTTTGGAGGAATACACGAAATTTATCGACGCACCGCCTAAAAGGAAGGATGAAGAGTAATGCAGGAAGAATATGAAAAGGTCATAGGCCGCAACCCCGTCAAGGAGGCTATAAAAAGCGGCAGAAACATAAACAAGATATTTGTAACAAATGCAGATGCGGATTATGCGCTGATACAGCTTATAAAGCTTGCTGAATCACATAATATATACGTGCAGAAAACGGACAGGCGCAAGCTGGACTTTATGTGCGCTCAGGGCGCTCATCAAGGGATAATAGCTGTCTGCTCGCCTATAGAATTCTGCGATATACAGGATATACTTGACGTAGCGAAGGAAAGAAATGAAAAGCCGTTTATAGTTATGCTTGACGAGATAACCGATCCTCACAATGCGGGCGCAATAATAAGAAGCGCATATTGCTGCGGAGCGCACGGCGTTGTTATAGCAAAAAGAAGAAGCGCCTCCATAAACGAGGGCGTATACAAATCCTCTGCGGGCAGTATCGAATACATGAAAATAGCACAGGTGGCAAATATAGCTCAGACAATGGAGGCTTTACAGAAGAAAGGGCTGTTTGCGGTTTGCTGCGATATGGAGGGAACGAATTATTACGAGATAGACTACGATATGCCTCTTGTTATCGTTGCGGGAGCCGAGGGAAAGGGAATCAGCCGTGTTATAAAGCAAAAGGCGGACTTTTGTGCTTCCATACCAATGAAGGGAAAGTTAGACTCTCTGAATACGTCCGTTGCATGCGGAATAGTATTATTTGAAGCGGCAAGGCAGCGGGGGTAAGAAGAAAAATGCACACTGAAACGAGCCTCGATATACACGGTTTAACCGTTATGGAGGCTCATATTGAAATAGATTATTTTCTTGAGTATCTCTCAGATGACGTTAAAGAAATCGACATTATACACGGCTACAAAAACGGTCATGCTTTGCTGGATTTTGTAAGGAAAGAATATAATAATCCTCGCATACAACGAAAAATAGTCGGCTTAAACAACGGCAAAACAACATTTTTGATAAAATAGCACAAAAAGAAAAATATTTTTAAAAGTATTAAAAATATTCGTTATATTATAATAAATTACTTTATTTGACATGTTTCGACAATGTTTTACGAAGGTTGTCAACACTTTCAACAACTTATTGACATTATTTACTCTGAATCCTTAAGAATTTTACCGAAAAATTCACTGCTTGTCATATTTCCAGAGCGATTGTATCTTTTGAGCATTTCGAGATTGCCTCCCTCATATATCCTATTTACGCCCTCTTCGCTTGATAGAGTGCAAACAAAGCCGAGTGAATTAACGAGCTTGCGGCTGTTTTCATCGTATCTGCCGAACGGATATGCAAAGATATACGATTCATAGTCGCAGTTCGTTTTTATAAGCTCTTGAAATTTTGTCAAATCGCCTGAAAGCGTCGGAGCAAATTCGTCCCAGCTTGTATTGTCGGGACACCTAACGCCGAAGTATTTCGAGTAATTGTGCATATCATATGTGTGGTTGCCTATTTCAACAAGTCCGGAATCCAGCATTTCTCTTATCTGCGTAAAGTTTATATGAGAATATGCGGGCACTTGTTTTTGCTCTGAAGTTTCCTTTTCGCTGTTTATTCCTATAGGAGAAATGACAGCCTTTATATTGTATTTTAAAAGCAGTGGGTAAGCGTAATAATAGTTATTGTAGTAGCCGTCGTCAAAGCTAAAAAGTATGCATTTACCACTTAGAGATGTTTTGCCGTTAATATAATCATTAAGCTCACTTACGGAAACGCTTTTTATAGAGTTTTGCTCAATATACTTTATATCCTCTTCAAGCTGCTCGGGAGAAATGACATATTCGCCTTTTCGGTTTTCGTCCTTTAAAATTGCGTGATACATTACGACAATAAGCTCTACTTCGTTGTTTTCGCTTGAGGTAAGCCTCGTATTGAGCTTAAGAGCTATAATTATCACCGTCATCAATACAACCAAGACTAATATCCCGAGAGCTTTTCTTCCTATTCTCATTTATTCCCACTTAAGCTCGTCTAAGGATAGAAATTCATATCCCTGACTTTTAAGCGTCTTTATGTATTCGTCAAGTATAAGGCTGTTAGTTTTACTTGTTGCATGAAGCAAAATTATCGCTCCGGGATGGGTTCGGGAGCAAAGTGTTTCAATAGCATTTTCACAATTGGGCTGAGCGTTGTTGTCCCAGTCGTTATATGCTATCGACCACAGTATTGTTTTATATCCCATATTTTGAGCGCGCTTTAAGGTAAGCTCGTTAAATTTGCCGGCCGGCGGTCTGAAATACATCGGCATTTCTTCACAGGTGCATTGAGTGTAGATTTCCGCCGCTTCATTTATCTGGGAAGCAAATTCGTTTTCGTCCAAAATAGTCATGTCGGGGTGGTTCATGGTATGGTTGCCGACGATATGTCCCTCGTTTG
The DNA here is from genome assembly GCA_964618075.1 of uncultured Lachnospiraceae bacterium. Classification (GTDB taxonomy): domain Bacteria; phylum Bacillota; class Clostridia; order Eubacteriales; family Anaerofustaceae; genus CAYTMY01. Next base: position 5,053 of record CAZTZO010000009.1, on the reverse strand, counting down.
CCATTCTTTTTACCAGATCTCCTTCGTTTTTAAGAAAATGTCCGGTTAAAAAGAATGCTGCCGGAACTTCGTTATCCTTTAATATATCAAGAATAGCAGGCGTATAGCCGTTTTCATAGCCTGCATCAAAGGTCAGATAGACGCTTTTGTTTGTTTCGTCGGCGTGGTAACATGATGAGAAGGAAAGCAGATAATCGTTGTCGGCGTTGCCTATAGGAGTCGTGCCTTTTTCGCGAAAGCTTACTCCCCAGTCAATAACGTCAGAAGCCGAAGCGCTTTTTATTTTTGTGAGTATATCATATCCCTGATATATTAAAGCGCACAGGGCGACTAAAACAGTAAGAATATACAGCGCCTTATACGGGCCGGCGGATAGCTTGAGCACACGTTTTTTTCTTTTTTGTTTTTGAAATATTTTGTCTTTAATTTCGCTCATTTTGTTTTTCATCATCACCTCCGATAAGCCTTATTTAAGATATACGCGAAATTAATTAAAGATATTCTTTTTTTTTTAAAACGGATAAAAATAAATAAAGCGTTAATAAAAGCTTTAAATGGTTTTATTTGCCTTCGAAGTGTAATATAATTGCACTATGAAATATCCGAATACATATGCTAAAATCAATTTAGACAATCTGGTCAGTAACTTTAAGCTCCTTGTTGAAAAATCCGGCGGGAAAATCCCCATGTGTATAGTGAAGGCAGACGCTTACGGACACGGTGCGCCTATGTGCGTGAAGGCTCTTGAGGAAAACGGAGCAAAGCATTTTGCAGTTGCGTCCATAGACGAAGCGGAAATCTTAAGGCAAAACGGGGTAAAAAATGACATACTTATATTGGGCTATATTCCTTCAGAGCGTATAGACGAGGTATGCCAGTATAATTTGACCGTAGCGCTTTATTCGCTTAAGTTTGCAAGAATGTTAAGCGACTACGCATTGAAAAGCTCGAAAATAGTTGATGTTCATATTAAGCTGAACACGGGAATGAACAGACTCGGTTTCCCTGTTGATGACAACTGTATCAAAATAATAAAGCAGATAAGCCAAATGGAGGGGCTTTGTATAAAAGGGGTGTTCTCCCATTATTCGTGTGCCGATGAAGCGGACAAAAGCTTTTCAATCTTGCAAAGAGACAGGTTTGTTAAAGTAGTAACCCAAATGAAGCAAGCCGGTATCGACACGGGAATAGTGCATATCTCAAACAGCGCGGCAACCTTAAGCTTTGAGTGCAAGGAAGCAAACGCCTTTCGTCCGGGGATAGCCTTGTACGGAGTAAGCCCGTTTCCCGATTATGCCTTTAAGGACGAATTGAAGCCTGTAATGACTTTTCTTACTAGCGTTGCAAATACCTACAAGCTTAAAAAAGGCGACAGCGTCGGTTATTCACGCAACTATGAAGCCGACAGCGACAGGAAAATGGCAATATTATGTGCAGGCTATGCCGACGGATATTTCCGCGCGCTTTCCAACACGGGAGATATATACATACATTCCAAGAGAGCGCATATATGCGGCAATATATGCATGGATATGATGGCTGCTGACATAACGGATATAAATGACGTAAGGGTAGGCGATAAGGCTGAATTGTTCGGTGAAAACATATCGGTCTGCGAGCTTGCCGACAAGATAGGAACGATACCATACGAAATAATGTGTTCCGTCAGTAAACGAGTTAAGCGTATATATAAATAGTTATTTCTTTGCTCCCTTAGCTTGCCGCCGGCAGCGAGGGGGCTTTTTATTTTAGATTTGTTATGGTAGAATGTGCCCATGGAAAAAGTAATATATAATTCGCCGATCGGTGCGCTTTTGATAACAAGCGAAAACGGGAAAATAAACGGCGTCGCTTCAAGCTTTTCAAAAGAAGAAAATATAATAACGGAAACTAACGAGCCTGTTTTAATAGAATGCATAAAACAGCTTTCGGAGTATTTCTTGGGACAACGGAAAATATTCGATATTGATATAGATACGAAAGGAAGCGCGTTTGAACAAAGCGTATGGGCGGAACTTATAAATATACCTTACGCTCAGACAAGAAGCTACGGACAAATAGCGAGTTTAATAGGTTCCCCGAAGGCTTCGCGCGCGGTGGGAGGGGCATGTCATAAGAATCCTATCATGATAATTATCCCGTGCCACAGAGTGATTTCTTCAAACGGTTCTCTTGGCGGCTTCGGTGGCGGAATAGAGATGAAAAAAATATTACTGGAAAATGAGCGCAAGTATGTCTGTTGAAGAAAAGATAAAAAAATTGCCGGATTCTCCCGGTGTGTATACCTACTACAACTTAAGCGGCGACGTTATATATGTGGGGAAGGCAAAGGTTTTAAAAAACAGGGTCAGACAGTATTTTCAAAGGGCGAATCAGACAGGAAAGACAGCTAAGCTTGTCGAAAATATTGCTGACGTGAGCTGGATTGTTACCGACAATGAAACAGAGGCGCTTCTTTTGGAGTGCAATCTTATAAAGCAATACCGACCTCGCTACAATATACTTTTAAAGGACGATAAATCGTTTCCTTTTATTAAGCTTACCTTAAGTGAGGAATATCCGCGACTTTTATTGACCAGAAAAAGGACAAATGACGGCGATAAATATTTCGGCCCGTATGCCAATTCTTATTATGCGAGAAAGACGATAGAAGCTCTTAATAGGTATTATCCCGTAAAAATGTGTTCCAAGAGTGCCTCCTTTGGTAAAACAGTGGGGAAGGTCTGTTTGAATCATCACATTCATCAATGCTGCGCGCCCTGCACGGGGAATATTAAATTAAGCGAATACATGAAGTACATAAACGAGATATGCGAGGTGCTTTCGGGTAATTATAAAGTATTATTATTACAAATAGAAACAGAGATGAATAATGAGTCTGACAAGCTTAACTACGAAACGGCTTCGTATCTTAAGGAGCTTAATGAGTGCGTAAGGGGTCTTAACCAGAAACAAAAGATAAGCACATCATCTCTTGATGAGAGAGATATAATTGCGATAGCCTCCGATAAGGATATTTCGTGTATACAGCTCTTTTTTGTCAGAGAGGGGCATATTGCAGCCTCTGATATAAGGTATATGAAAAAGGACGCTGCTGACAGTGATTGTGACGTGCTTGAATCCTTTTTAAAGCAGTACTATATGTCCGGTGTGTACATACCGCGCGAGGTGCTTATTCCCTTCTTGCTTGAGGACAGCGAAGCTCTTTGTGCGATGCTTACGCAATTAAAGGGTACGATATGTACGCTTCACACGCCGAAGATAGGGGACAAAAAGCGTTTGATGGAGCTGGCGGAAAAAAATGCTAAGATGAATATAGACAACAGAAGAAGCAAGCTTGAGAGACAGAATGAAGAGATTAGCCGGATTGCAAAGGAATTATCTCGTCTGCTTAATATAAAGGACAGCTTAAAAAGAATAGAATGTTACGATATCTCAAATATAAGCGGCAGCGACAACGTGGGGGTAATGACGGTCTACGATATGTTTAAAAAGTCTCCCTCACAATACAGGCGCTTCAGGATAAAATATGTGAGTGATCAGAATGATTACGCCAGCACGGCAGAGGTCGTTTTCAGAAGGCTTTCCAGAGCGAAAACGGAGTTAGACGACTCTGTTAAAAATGCAAAGTTTTTGCCTCTGCCTCAGCTGATATTTGCCGACGGCGGAAAAAGTCATGTCAATACGATAAATTCGGTAATTAAGGATTTCGGTTATCCCATAGTGTGCGCAGGGCTTGTTAAGGATGCAAAGCATAAGCTTAGAGCTGTTATAGACAGTGAAGGAAATGAGCTTAGCTTAAACGAGTTCAAGCATTCAAAGAAGCTTCTCAATGAGATGAGCGAGGAGGTTCACAGGTTTGCTATTGAATATCACAGAGCTTCACGAAGCAAAACCATGCTAAAGACGCAGCTTGAGGAAATAGATTCGATAGGTAAGCAGAGATGTCTGTCTTTAATGAAGCATTTTTCCACAATAGAAGCAATAAAGAAGGCGAGCGTGGAGGAGCTGTGCAAGGCGGACAAAATGAATGAAGCGAGCGCTAAGAAGGTGTACGAGTATTTTAATGTTAACTAATAATATGTTAATAACGCTCTAATACATTTTTTATATCATCAAATATAAATCAAACAAGGAGAAATTTTATGATTGCATTTCCGCTTATTTTAATTATTGCGGCGATATTGGTTATGTCGGTAAAACAGATCAACGAATATCAGAGAGGCGTGCTTTTCACGTTCGGAAAATTCACCAGAATATTAAATCCGGGCTGGAATTTCGTTTTCCCCGTTATAAATCAGTTCAGAAGGGTAGATATCAGAACAAAGGCCGTAGATGTTCCCGATCAGGAGGCTATCACAAAAGATAACGTATCGGTGAGAATAAACGCCGTAATATACTACAAGGTATTCGACGCGGCAAAGGCAGTATTGGAGGTCGAAAACTATTATTACGCAGTAAGTCAGCTTGCACAGACGACTATGCGAAATACCGTGGGTCAGGTTTCTCTTGACGAATTGCTGAGCGAAAGAGAGAAGCTCTCCCATTCGATCGAATCCATAATAGATACCGCTACGGACTGTTGGGGTATAAAGGTTGAAAACGTCGAACTTAAGGATATTTCTCTTCCCGAGGAGATGAAGCGCGTTATAGCAAAGGTGGCAGAAGCCGAAAGAGAGAAGCAAGCCGTTATAAGGAAGTCGCAGGGCGAGGTTGAGGCTGCGCAGAACTTAACGGATGCGGCAAAGCTTATGTCGGGAGTGCCGGGAGCGCTTCACCTAAGGACTCTTGCCACGATAAACGACATCAGCTCGGATCAGTCGAATACGATATTTTTCACCGTGCCCATGGAGGTGTTGAAGGCTGTCGACGGCTTTGCCGACAGTGTGAAAGTCGAAAAAAAGGAAAACGAGCCGACAAAATGAGGCTGTTATAAAGCTAAGTATTAAATATCTGAAAAAGCCTTTGCTTTTTCGGATATTTTTTATATAATAATATGCGTTCGGGGTGTGGCTCAGCTTGGTAGAGCGCTTGGTTCGGGACCAAGAGGCCG
>CAZTZO010000008.1:0-64908 GCA_964618075.1 uncultured Lachnospiraceae bacterium | reverse complement strand
CTCACATACTGTTTGAAGCGCCGTTTAATATATTATTATCTACAAATCATCTTCGCTGTAATAATCGTCTTCGTCCATTTCCTCACGCTCTTCCGAAAAATCCCACGGGTCGTTTAAACCTTTTCGTACAAAATCAGCCTCGTCTTCATCAAGCCCATAAGCCGATATGTCGCGTTCAATCGAATCGTCATGTTCATTTCCACCATCACCCAATAACCAACTAAGAAACCCCATTTCTCACCTCCGAATAATTATTCCTATACCACTTACTCCGACTAATCCCCATTAATCGACAACCTTCCGAAACGGATAATACGCCTTTTTTGATTTTTTCGGATATTTCCGGGTTGAGACTTATCGGGTTTCGTCCTTCACGATAATTTGGGTCTGTTTTTTTCTTTAACACTTTTCCCGCTGTTGTTCGCTCTAATATCATCGCTCTCTCAAACTCTGCAAATGCAAGCAAATTCGTAACGATTAATCTTCCCATTGGAGTATCTTCTATTAATCCCATATTTAATATATGGATTCGCACACCTTTGTTCATTAATGTATCAATATAACCCAAACCTTCTTTAGTCGCACGGCAGAATCTATCGAGTTTTGTAACTACAAGAGTATCGCCTTCTTGTAACTCATTTATAAGCTTTGTAAACTTCTCACGTTCCTTCGCTCCGCTAAAAGCCTCTTTTACTATCATAGCCTCGTTATATCTTTCGCGTATACTTTTCACTTGGTCTGCTAAACTGTTTCCTTCTCGCTCTTGTCCCAATGTTGACACTCTTGCATAACCGTAAATCATTTTATCACCTTCTTGCTACTCGGCGTAACTATCATAAGTTCACAATCCAGAGCTTTAAGCATTTGGCATAATGTACTTACAGATATATTATCTTTATCTAATCGCTCAAAAACCGCTGAACCCGATACATCGATACGTTTACCTAACGCAGCGTTCGTTATATTTTGTTCGCTCATAATTTCTCTAAGCATTTCCACAATATTTGTTTTCTTTGCGTTTGATTTCATTCTGCAATATCCCACTCAATCGTAATTTGTCCGTTTGGCCGCGCCCCACTTTTTCGTTTCGGCTGTATCGTAATCTCGTAATCCATAAGCTCGCAAATTTTATATAATGTTTTCACTGTGATATTGCCTCTGTTCAACATCTGGCTAACGCCGCTGACGTGAGCATACCCCATTTTTTCAGCCAATGCCGCTTGACTTGTGTTTTTTTCTTTCAGTAATGTTTTTATTGCTTCTTTTTGTTTCATTTTGTTTATCCTCACTGTTAAGTGTATATTACACCTGTGAGTGTAGATTGTCAAGTCTTTTATTAATTTTCATATCGAAATTAAACCCGCCCCGAAGGGCGGTGTTCTCATCTGCCCCTATATGTAAGCGCCCGTTTAGCTTCCCATCCGCGATTTAACCTTGCGCGGAGCGTCCGTCTGTTTATACCTGCGTACTCACACCACTCCTTAAGCGAATGTACCGTACCGTTTATTTCGTAGTCTTCATACATACGCAGACTGACCTTATCGCCATGCCATTCAATAGCGGGTAATCCCTTGGGTATACACTGTGGGTCTATGCGCTTTTCATACGGATATTCGGGTATATTAGGCAGGTTGTTTTCCTCGGCAAACGCTCTGAGCGTATCGTATTCAAACCTATCCTTATTCCGTATCGCTTTAAGGATATTCTGAATCAGATTCCAATGCTGGTTCGCTTTGGCTGGCTTATGGTGAGCAAGTCCAATTTGCCGTCAAGAATATCCTGATACCCTCGCACCATTGGCTGTAAATAGTGCATGCGCGGTTGATAAAACCTCCGGTCAACAGGTCGGTTCCATTCGATGTAAATTAAGTAAGAATGAAAATCATCCTGCGCCATATACAAATATGTCTTTTTGTTCAGTTCGTAAAATTTTGCTATCTGCTCCGGGTCTTTGCTCTGCATAACTTGCTTTGCCGTTTCAGCGCGTAGCCAGAGGTTGTGTTCATATGACTTCGGCTTGTCCTCTTTGCCGAGCAGTCGAAGCGTGTCAAAGTAATCTTGATATGCCTCGAACTCTCGCGGCTTTGCGTCAATGTGCGCCCTTATGCTTTTCAGAATTCCAACTATATCTTGTGCCATTTTACCTCCTACCACTACATGTAGATTCGATAGCCCTAAAAGTGCGCCCCCGTTGTTGGAGACGCTCCTTTTTTTGTTTTTGCGGGGGATTTTAGGCCGTATGCCTCATTTTGTCTCCATATGCTTCTTCAAATGTAAGCGGCGGTTCACCCTGCATCGCTCGATTTTTATTATACGCCATCAGGAGCTTTTCGTGATACCACAACTCATAAGCGCGAATTGCGCTTCGGCTATTGTGTGCTACATTTCTTGGCGGGCAATATCTTTGTATATAGTGCTTCTCTACCTCGTTCAAATCGCAAGTATCGACCGCTATTGCCTTGTAGCGAACATACCTAAGCGAATCATCATCCAGTAACATTGCCATTTCTTCAAGGTTAGTGTTGTGGACTTGTATTCTATGTTTTATATTTTTGGTCTGTCCAACATATAGAAGCATATCGCTGTTTTCAGAAAACATAAAATACACATACGAGTTCTTCTTGTCCCGCATTTCTTCCGGCGTTAAAAAGGGTAACATGTAGATGCTTACTTTGTATTCCTCTTTCATTACACAACCTCCTTCATCAATCTGTACCATTGTGTTCTTGCAATCCCCAATTCCTTACAAGCCGCCGCAACCGTAATTAGTCCCCTTTTTTGTTTTTCGAGGAATTTTGGAAACTCGTCTATTTCGCGTTGCGGCCTACCGATCGAATTACCCGTTTTAAGAGAAACCCGCTTGCCGTCAACCACGGGCATAGCGTCAAGCCCCTCGCGTTGCCTCTGCTTATTTTTCTTGCGCTCCTGCTCAGCTATCGTACCAAGCACTTCAATCAAAATGTTGTTTACCATTTCGAGAACCCACGTTTGATCTTTAAAGTCTATCAGCGTGGTAGGCACATCAAGAATCCGAACAATAACGCCGCGTTGTTTAAACCACTCAAGTTCACGCTTCATTTCTTCCTTATTTCTCCCGAAGCGGTCAAACTCCTTAACAATAACCTCATCACCAGCAACAACCAATGATTTCAGCCTCTGATATTCCGGCCTGTTGAAGTCTTTTCCGCTTGCCTTGTCACAAAACACGTTCTCATCAGGAATCTCGAACTTATCCCGTGCAACCTTTAGCTGTCGTGCAAGGTTTTGATCTTTGCTCGATACCCGCGTTAAAAAGTATCTGACCTATCGTCACCAACCTTCCACTCGTTTTCCCTGTTCTTGCCGTTCCTATCTTTAACTATCACATCAAATCCCATAGCGTTGAGTAGCTTCACAAAATTATCAACCCTAAGGCTCCGACTGCCTAGCATTTCACTTACATTGCTCTGATATTTAAGCCCCGCCTGTTCAGCAAGCATTTTTTGCGTAATACCTCTCGCGCTCATTGCGGCTCTCACTATATCTTTTTCGTTCATTCGTTTCACTTCCCTTCTAATAACAGAATATCACGTTAACACTATAATGTCAATACCCTTTTTGTTATTTTGGAAATTTTTTAGTTTTCCTGCTTGGGAGGGCCTTTTTTATTTTGAAATAACTCGCGAGGCTAACCCCGCACGAATCCGCCACCGCCAATCCCCCACAGGGCCACACCAGGGCGATCCGGTCGCCGACGCGCCCCGGGTGCAACAAAAAGCACACATAAAGGAACACGCAAACGATAACAGAAAAAGATGTTAAATTAATTGTAAAAACCCCTTGACAAAACAGAAACACCTGTTATAATGAATATAGAAACAGGGAAAGCTGTTACACCACACACCAAAACAGGAGGGAAAGAACATGATTAAAGTACGAGTACACGACGAACTATGGCAGGACAACGAAACAGGCGAAGTAATAACTGCAACACAGGCCATAAGCGAATTTTACAAGGCCAACGCCTGGGACGCACAATGGACGAACTATTACACGTTTACCGGCCTATACAGCGACACCACGATTGACGCGCCGGACTTCACTAAAGCAGTAAACGCATAAGGCCGCCGGCACCCACCACACCAAAACAGGAGGGAAAGAACAATGACAAGAGAGCAACTACACGCATTGAAAGAACGAATCTTTGAAAGGCGCAGCGAACCAGAAACGCTAAAGGTTATGGCGGTAGCAGATGAATTGTACTCTATGTGTAGCTATTACGGGCTATTTGAAGAAGCGGACACAGAATAAGCCGCCGCCAGTACCCACACCAGCGACGGCCACCGACACCCAGAACCGAAACGAACCAGGGCGGCATGAAATATTATAGCGTGTCGCCTCCGAGATTAAAAGGAGGAAGTAAAGAAATGAAATTCCGAACCACACAGAAAGCCATAAAGAGCGGATACACCGACGTTATAAAAATATCGTATTGCGGCCTGCAAAGCCTGTTAAGATGTGAAAGCCCGGTAGCCTACACTACGCGCGCCGAAGGATGGGGAGCCGATATATACGCCTTTGGCAATACGGCAATAGCTACCGGATACGCGCCCTTTGGCAATATTAGACCGGACTACGAAACAAATCAGCGTTACGAGCAACGCGCAAGGGAAATTACAGACGGCATATATAACTGGCAGGAAAAGAAAGCGTTATTGGATGAGCTTATAAAAGAGTATTTGCAGGAGGTCATACAATGAAGATAAATAAGGCAAGCGCAAGCGGATATAATGCAGTAGATAACAAAAACCTTGTTCGTTATATAAGCGAACATACAGCGCATATTTACGGCATTGTATACAGCAAGAACGGCGAATTAGAGGACAAGAACAGAACTGAATTAAAAGCCATTGCCGCCGAATTAGAAACGGTAAAAAAGCGGCTTGAATGGCTCGTAAACGGAAGATATTAACACATAGCGCACCAGCGCGGGAAGGAGCAGGACAAATGAAACTGAAATGGGAAAAAATTGACGCGCAGCACCGCATATCCACAGATGGGCGATATGCAATTGCAGGGAGATACACATATTATCAAGGCTGGGAGCCGTGCTTCCTCCCCGACGGCAAGGGAGGGAAATGGATTGCCCTTGACGGCATGTATAAAGGCAGGGGCGCACTGGAGATATGCCGCCAAATATGCGACGAGCACAATCGGAAGCACAATAACATCTGACGGCCCCGGCAGCGGGGAGAAAGGAAGGGGGAAAGACAATGAACGTAATAGAAACAATCATTAAACATGGCAGATATGCCGCCGCGAAGTGGGCAGGACACAAAGACAGCCGCCCATATTGGGAAGCGCGTTATTGCGGTCTACAGGCCCTATACAGCGACCTGACCGATTTTCCCGACGCATATGCACTGTTTAACAAGCATTGCGGCGTAACGTTCGATTGTGGGCATATTGCCACAGCAGACGGCACAACGTGCATTGACTAATCGCAGAGTGAGCCGGAGCAATCCGGCGAATCAATACTATAGCGCACCAGCGCGGGAAGGAGAACGGAATGGTATACGAATACGATAAGAAGCATCTGCGCGAACGCTACCACGGAAATAAAGCCGCAATGCGCAAGGCGGGCGACTGCGCGATCTGGACACCGGAGCGCATATCAATATTGATACATTTTTCACAGACGAAAAAAATAATTGCCGGGGACGTTACAATATCACACACACCAAAAACCACAAAATAAACTTTGAATATCTGCGCGAATGGAACGACGAAAACGTAAACGAGCTTGTTGCCGAGTGCATAAGATTGCGCGAAATGGCAAGAGCCTAATGCCAGCCGAGAAAGGAGCCGGAACAATGATTATAAATACAGCCCAAAAAGAATACAGAACAATTGAAACGGTAAACGGCGTTGAAATTAAGCAGACAAACGAGAACGCACATTATCATATAGCCGTAAGGTATGACAATCACAAGCCCATAACATACCATTTTTTTAGAACGGTAGAAGAAGCCGCGAAATTTATACAAATGCACAACAACGCCCAGCCGAGCATAGCGGCGGAAAGGATATAGAATAATGATGAAGTGAGTGATATGGGACAAATAAGCCTGATTTGTCCGTTGAGTTATTTACCGGACAGATGTATAATAAATTTAAAAAGAAGGTGCTTTGAGCGAATGACAAATGAGGAATTGTCCTTAAAAACGAAAAGTGCGCTCGTTGCTGCTCTGAAAAATGCAATGTTAAAAAAGCCGTTGTCAAAAGTCACGGTAAGCGAATTGATTACAGCCTGTAACATAAACCGAAAAACATTTTATTACCACTTCAAAGATATTTACGATCTATTGAAATGGATGCTTGAGCAGGAAGCAATAGAAGTAGTCAAAAGGTTTGATTTGATTGTAAATACAGAGGAAGCTATCCGATTCATTATGAGATATGTCAATGAGAACAAGCACATCATAAACTGTGCATACGATTCTATGGGACATGAGGAAATCAAGCGATTTTTCTATACTGACTTGTTTGATGTGATGAAAAGAACCATTATAAACGGTGAAAAAGAATTAGATATTACTGTGGACAGCGATTTCAGAGAGTTTTTAGCAGCATTTTATACAGAAGCAAGCGCAGGCATACTTATTGATTGGATTAAAAATAAATTCACCCAGGATGAAGAGACAATTTTAAAGGATTTGGTTTTGATTTATAGGGCGTCAATGTCGCAGGTGTTGCTTGCAAGCGTAAAAAAATCATAATAATCCTTCTTCAATTCTACAAACGGCAAAGCCAAAAGCTCTGCCATTTTAATCTTGTACTTTTAAATTACAATAGCAGCATTTCTAAAACACTTGCTATTCGAGTATGTATATCTCAAAGGTTTTAACTCCGAATCGGAGAGCCTCGTCATGAGTGTCGAAATATACGTCTATTCGATTCCCGTCAATGGCTCCTCCTCGATCCTCCACCTCAAATACCCTGTCGAAGTACGGAATATACATATGCATCCCGAAGGGATAAGTTGAGGGTGCCGCTATGGTATGTCCCGCAGTTGCAAGAGAGCCGTCTGCCGTATATCCGCTGGCATATTCTCCGCAGCATATCGAGCAGGGGCAGTATCCTGTCGCCTTTACTGTAACGACCTGGACAATCGTGTACGTTCCGTCGTAGCAAACTATCGTATTGCCGATTACCGATGACGATGAATCGCTTGCTCCCGTAGCGCCAAACGAGCTTTGTACCTGAGAAGCTTGAAGCTGTTGGATATATATTGCGTTGGATTCGGCAATCATGCTTTCTCCGAGAGAAGCAAACATTCCGGCATAACCGCTGGCGTAATCGAGAGCGTCTTTGTTCACAACGATCGTTTCGTTGTTTTCAACGTAAGAATCCAGACTTTTTTCAAGCGTATCATATGGTTCAAGGATTATATGGCTCTTTGCAAGGACGTCCGATACTGTGGCGTTTCCGTACAAGGTAAGAGTAGTTACGCTGCTCCCGTCGTCTATAGCTACAGTTTTTGAAGTAGTGCTTATATAACAAAACACGGCAACCGAAATAAGGAGCACGCACAATACCGCAATGCCCGTATAAAGGTATTTTCCCAGTACTCCCTTTATTGCCTGCATTTCTTTCTCCTAAAAAAATATGCCAAATTATAACATATTATTTAGTGTTTATCAAGATAACCTACTTCAGACTTCAATATAGAAGGATTATATAGTCCTTCTATATAAATAAGCACGCCGGCGTTTATCTCGGCAGCGTGCTTAAAGAAATGTATTATTGATATGCCAATATGGATCAATTTAAATAAGCAGCTTCATTTCCGAAGTCGGACTGTTTTTATAATACTCATATGCGCCATTCGCAGCAGCCACTATTTTTTCCTGGTCAATACCAAACGAACGTGCGGTATTGGAAACGACGAATCTTGCAGCTTCGACATAATCCATTTCCAGCTTGCCTTCGTATATCTGCGTGATTATTTCGCTTCTGGCGCCGAAATCGGCAACCATTATAGCGTTGAACTCTTTATCGGAAAAGCTTTTGCCCTCTTCCTTTAATATCTTTGTGTAGATATCGAGCAGGTTTTCGTTTCCGTTGCTTTTGACCTGTCTGCAATTCATTATTTCGTAATAGAAGCGGAATGTGTTTTTATCGGTGAATATGTTCTCAAAGTAATTATAGGTTACGACAAAGAACAGGTATAACCAGCTTTCTCCCCGAATATCCGACATGACAAGCTTTTCATACGTTCCGTTAATATATTCCGAAAATATTTCGCCGGCAAATTGGGATTTGACGCTGAAGTGATAGGTTATTCCGCCCAGCGTTGTCCCGACCTTAGAGGCTATATCCGCATACGTTGTATTCAGATAGCCTTTTTCATAGAAAAGCTCTTTTGAGACTTCGATAATTTTAAGTCTTGTTTTTTCACCCTTGGTGAGCTTTCGCATAATAGTACCTCCGTTTTTTTCTTCTCCAAAAATCTCCAGTTTAGAACATGTACGATTTATTATATTTTATAATAAAATAGATAAAATACAATACAAAAATAAATTAATTTCCATATTTTTAATTGTCTGTAATGATTAAAAGCTAAAAACACATATCTCTCATGAAAATTATAAAATAAAAACATAAATAATGCAACAAAATACAGATAAATAAATAGCAAAACTTGTATGCTATCAATAAAATACATAATAAACACAAGCTAAAAATGAAATAGTTTATGATATTATCAAATATAATATAAAATATACAAAAAAATTAAGTAATTTTGACCCCGGGGGAGGGTTGCGCATATTTTTTTTATATGCTTAAATAATTGAATGGTGGTTAAAGGGTGAATTAGTATGAATGCAATATCCGCTGAAAATATAAATTATACTTATGCTTTTGAAAGCAGCCATCAAAAAGCGCTGGACGATATAAGTATTAAAGTGAAACAAGGAGAGTTCGTTGCGATAGTAGGTCATAACGGCTGCGGCAAATCGACGCTGATAAAGCATTTTAACGCGCTGTTGGAAAAGCAAAGCGGAAAGCTTATCGTCAACGGCATTGACGTTGACGATACTTCGCAAATCTTTAAGCTAAGACGCTCCTGCGGTATGGTGTTTCAAAATCCGGACAATCAGTTTGTGTCCTCGCTCGTAAGTGAAGATATAGCCTTTGGTCTGGAAAACTATGAGGTCGATATTGACAAAATACCCGTTATAATAGCATCGGCTTTACATAGCGTCGGACTTGACGGCTTTTCAGAGCGCTCCACAAATACTTTATCAGGCGGGCAAAAGCAGCGTCTTGCGCTTGCGGGAGTGCTTGCTCTTAATCCCGACATTCTTATCTTTGACGAGGTAACCTCCATGCTCGATCCTCAGGGAAGAAAAGATATGCTCGGATTGATCAAAGAAATGAACAACAGGGGCAAGACGGTAATTATGGTCACGCACTACATTGATGAGGCGATATATGCCGATACTCTTTACCTTATGCATAACGCAAGATTCATTGCTCACGGCACTCCTAGAGAAATGCTTACAGATATTGATTTAATGAACGAAACGGGACTTTTGCCTCCGACGGCGGTAAGAGTTTATAACGATTTAAAGAAACACTCGATATACCTTGAAAACTGCCCGCTCAATGAAGACGAGCTTGTGGAGGAAATATGCCGATACAGACAAAGAACTTAAGCTTTAATTATACTCTCGGCGATAAAAGCGTTGTATATGCGTTGAAGAATGTCAATATAAATATAAACGACGGAGAATTTGTCGGAGTCATGGGCAAGACAGGCTGCGGCAAAACTACCTTTGCACAGCTTTTGGCAGGTCTGATTAAGCCGTGTGAGGGCAGCGTCATGCTTGATGGAAAAGATATCAATTCTGTTGAATTTGATAGAAGCATTCTTCGTGCTGAGTTAGGCATAGTATTTCAGTATCCCGAATATCAGCTTTTTGCTGCCACGGTTGAAAAGGACGTGGCTTTCGGACTTAAATATCTGTCGTTAAATGCATCTGAAATAAAACAAAGAGTGAAGGATTCTCTTGAATTGATGAATTTCTCTTATGAGGACATTCGGCTTATGTCACCACTGGCATTGTCCGGCGGAGAAAAAAGACGCGTGGCTATAGCTGGCGTGCTGGCAATAAAACCGAAGATACTTATATTCGACGAGCCTGTTGCCGGACTTGATCCATTGGGAAGAGAAGCATTCCTTGCGCTTATAAAAAAGCTTAATAACGACGGAGTCACTATAATTATGATATCCCATAATGCGGACGCTATAGCACAGTTATGTAAGCGTTTGATAGTTTTTGAAAATGGGAGCGTCGTTTATGACGCTTCGGTAAAAGAAGCATTTTGTGAATATAATAATATTCCTGCCTTGAAGCTTATCGAAAGCTCTGTTTTTAAAATAAGTGAAAAGCTTAGAAAAATGAGCTTTGAGGTACCCGAGGATACGGTTTTATATGACGAGCTGACGCGATATCTTATAAATGAGCTTAAAAGAGAGAAACAAGATGAACGGAGCTGATTTATTTTCGGGGAAATACGTTATGGGGAAATCTATCGTACACCGCTTGGATTCGGCAGTCAAGCTGCTTTGCTTTTTAATTCTGATTGCAGCTGTTGTGATAAGCGATAGTATATATGCTTATGCGTTTATATTGGTCTGTATAGCGGCTA
Organism: uncultured Lachnospiraceae bacterium; assembly: GCA_964618075.1. Lineage (GTDB taxonomy): Bacteria > Bacillota > Clostridia > Eubacteriales > Anaerofustaceae > CAYTMY01. The sequence continues at coordinate 54,210 of CAZTZO010000008.1, read as the reverse complement.
TTATAGCTTTGTCACGCATTGTGCTTGTCAGCGTTTTATCGCCAATAAGGCGTATGTGGCTGTTTTTTATAATAATATTTTTGATGAACGCCATGTTTTTTATTTCAGATAATTCAATATTCTCTTGGTGGATATTCAGCTTGTCGGTTGGCGGCATTTTGCAGGGGTTAAATGTTGTAATTCATGTCGCGCTTGTGATAGTTCTGGGAAGCATTCTGACGATGACGACTAAGCCTATGGATATTACAAACGCTTTAAGTCGGTTAATGAAGCCTTTAGGGCTATTCGGCATTCCGGTTGAAGAGATTGCAATGATAATAAGCGTGGCGATACAGTTTATTCCCACTCTCATAGAAGAAACGGATATGATAAAAAAAGCTCAGATAGCGCGCGGAGCAAGGTTTGAAAGCAAGCGTATCATCGAAAGAGCGGTTAGCTTCTTCCCCTTATTAATACCGGTATTTATTTCCGCCTTCAGACGTGCGGACGAGCTTTCTATGGCTATGGAGGCACGCGGTTATCGGAGCAACGAAAGACATAGAGTGCGTTTAAAAGCAAAAATAAATTATCTTGATATTATTTCGCTATTTGTATGTGCGTCTGTCTTGGCTCTTCAGATATTATTCAGATAATTATGCAATTATTGTTTAATTATAAAAATTATTTACTCAAAGGAGAAAAAAATGAAAATGACAACAGTGAAAAAATCAATTATCACGGCGGTATGTATAGCTCTTTGCGTCGTGCTTCCTATGGCTTTTCACACTATTCCCAACGCAGGCAGTATCTTTTGCCCCATGCATATACCCGTGCTTTTATGCGGTCTTATATGCGGCTGGCAGTACGGACTTTTGTGCGGTCTTGCTGGACCCTTGCTTTCAAGTCTCTTTACGGGGATGCCGCCGATAGCTTATCTTCCCGCAATGCTTGTTGAAATTGCCGTATACGGAATAGTAACCGGGCTTATGATGAAGCTTGTTCATACGAAAAATACGTATGCCGACTTGTATATCAGTCTTATTACTGCGCTTGTTACAGGACGTATAATTGCAGGTATTGCCAAGGCGCTTATATTCTCAGCCGGAAAGTATTCTCTTATGGCGTGGGCAACGTCTTATTTTGTAACAAGTTTGCCCGGTATAATAATACAGCTTGTGCTTATTCCTTCTATTGTATATGCACTTATGAAGGCGCATCTTATTTATGAAAGATACCCTAAAGCCGAACAGAAATGAAGAAGAGCGAAGTAAAAAAATATTTTGACTCTCTTGCCGATAATTGGGATAACGAGCTTGTCCACAACGATGAAATTATAGGCGAGATACTTGATTATGCGAATGTTACACAGGGAGTAAGCGTACTTGACGTAGCCTGCGGAACGGGAGTTCTTTTTATGGATTATCTGGATAGGAACGTAAAAAGCATAACCGGTGTCGATATATCTCAAAACATGCTAAAGATAGCAAAGGAAAAGTTTGATGATAAACGTATAAAGCTCATATGTGCGGATATCGAAGGTATAGAATTTGACAATAGCTTCGATAGATGTATTATATACAACGCTTTTCCTCATTTCCCTTATCCCGAAAAACTTATTGAAAAATTGAATAAATCAATAGTTACAGGAGGGCGTTTGTGCATAGCTCACAGCATGAGCAGGGAAGCGCTTATAAAGCATCACTCCGGAAGCGCGAAGAATGTAAGTATTGATTTGATCGATGAGGATTCATTGGCAAAGATAATGTCGCGCTACTTTAAGGTAGACGTAAAAATATCCGATGACAGAATGTATGTCGTATGCGGAGTAAAACAGAATTTATAATAATTTACGGCGAGGGAAAGCATACCTTCGTCGTATTTTTAACCTCTGTAGATTAAAGAAAGATTAAAAATTGTTAGCAGTCACATATATTTAGTGCTAATATATTGATAACGCGTGAGCTTTGATATAAAATATAAATTACTTAAAATAACGGCAAAGAGGCGAAAAAAATATGACAACACAATTATTATATGACGAAGCGGCAAGAACCGCAGTCGGAAACGGCATAGACAAGTTATCAGACGCTGTAAAGGTCACGATGGGCCCAAAGGGTAGGAATGTTGCCTTTACTCAAACCTACGACGTACCTCTCGTAACCAACGACGGCGTAACTATTGCCAAACAGATAGAGCTTGAGGACGTGTATGAGAACATGGGCTCAAACATCGTTAAATCCGCTGCGATGAAGACAAACGAGCAGAGCGGCGACGGAACGACCGCCTCCATAGTTCTTTCACAGGCGATAATTAAGGAAGGCATGAAGAATATCGCTGCGGGCGCAAATCCGATCATGCTTAAAAGAGGCTTGGATAACGCTCTTGAGATTGTTGTAAACAAGCTTAAGAAAATGAGTATTCCGCTCAATGACAGAAAGCTTGTTCAGAGCGTAGCCACGATATCTGGAAATAACGATGCGTTTATCGGCGAAATGATAGCCGATGCCTTTGACAAGATAGGACTTGACGGTGTCGTTACGGTTGAGGATAGCCAGCTGATGGATACAACCATGAAATACTCTAAGGGTATCCATACGGAAACAGGCTATTTGTCTCCCTACTTTATAAACAATGAAAATAATCGCACATGCGAATTGAGCGAACCGTATATACTTATGGTCGAAGGTAAAATAGGCAATTTCAAGGATATTGTCCATGTGCTTGAGCAAACGCTTGAGTCAGGCGCGAGTCTTTTGATAATATGCCAGGATATGGACGATGCGGTAACGGCTGCTCTTGCAAATAACGTTGTGAAGGCTTCGCTAAAGGCTTCGGCAATTAAGTGCCCCGGATACGGAGATACAAGAAAGCGCAACATGGAAATAATAGCTCTTATGACCGATGCGACTGTTGTTACAGAAGAAACCGGCATGAAGCTTGAAAGCTGCGGGCTTGAGGTGTGCGGCAGAGCTAAGAGAGTGGTTATAGACAAGGAAAGCACGCTTATTCAAGAGCCTCCTTGTTCAAATATAGAAGAGATAGAAAAGTATAAAAATAAGCTAAAGGAAAAAATAGCGAAGGAAACTGCTGATTACGAGCTGGAAAAGCTCAATATTTCTCTTGCCCTGCTTTCCGGCGGTATAGCTGTAATTACCGTAGGCGGCGTATCCGAGCTTGAAATGTTTGAGAGAAAATACCGTATGGAGGACGCAGTCTGTGCTGTGTACGCTGCCAGAGATGAGGGAGTCGTTGCAGGAGGAGGCAAAGCTTTGCTATCGACTATATCTGACGTTCAGGCTTATATAGATACGGTAGACTCAGATGAAAGAACAGGTGCGCTCATACTTAAGAAAGCACTCGAAGAGCCTGTCAGACAGATAGCAATAAATGCCGGTGTAGACGACAGTGTTGTTATAGATAAATTAATAAATTCCGATGATAAAAATTTCGGTTTTGACGCAAAGAACCTCGAATACTGTGATATGTTCGAAAAAGGTATATTAGACCCCGTTAAGGTAATAAGGTGTTCACTTGAAAATGCAGTGAGCATAGCCGGAATGTTTTTGACTGCAAATGCAGCGGTCGCTGACCCCAAATCTGTAGAAAACAAAACTCACGAATAAAAATTATCAGTTATAAATACAGCCGCAGACTTCATTTAAAGAAGTCTGCGGCTGTTAAATTTTTAATTCGAATAGTAATTTATCTGAGTATTCTTGACAAGAACTCTCTTGTCCTTGGATTTTTCGGGTCGTTGAAGATTACCTGCGGAGTACCCTGCTCGGCTATTACTCCCTTATCCATAAAAAGGATTCGGTCTGATACGTCGCGTGCAAAATTCATTTCATGCGTTACAACTATCATAGTAAGTCCCGTATGCGAAAGTGCTTTCATGGTTTTCAATACTTCGTCCACCATTTCGGGATCTAATGAAGAGGTCGGCTCGTCAAACAATAAAACCTCAGGGTCCATAGACAACGCACGCGCTATGGCAGCACGCTGCTTTTGTCCGCCCGATATTTGCTTTGGCTTTGCGTTTTCGAACTGCTCCATACCCACCTTTGTAAGGTAAGTGCGCGCAATCTTTTCCGCTTCCTGTTTATTCCTCTTTAAAACCTTTACTTGACCGATAACACAGTTTTCAAGCACAGTTTTGTTGTTGAACAGGTTGAATTGCTGAAATACCATTCCAACCTTCGAGCGGTAGCTCGGAAGTGAAACAGAATTTGACTGAATATTTGTGCCATGATAAGTGATTTCTCCGCTTGTCGGAGTCTCCAAAAGATTTATACACCTAAGAAGTGTGCTTTTGCCTGAACCGGACGAACCGATTATACTTACTGTCTCGCCTTGCTTGATCTCAAAATCTATATCCTTTAAAACAAGGTTGTCTCCGAATTTTTTCTCAAGGTGGCGTACTTCTATTATATTTTCAGTCATATTAAGTTTACCTGTCCTTCTTTACTCTGAGCATTGAGCGGCTATCTGACTGTGAACCCGTTATAACGTAGGAATCGGGGCCGTCCATGGCTTTCTCAATCAACCTTAAAATGCGGGTTACGCTAAATGTCAACACAAGATATATTGCGCCTGCTATAAAGAATACTTCAAAATATTTCAGATACGTTCCGGCTGCGGATTTCGCTGCGAAAAACAACTCAAATACTGAGATGACGTTTAACACGGAGCTGTCTTTAATGTTAACTACAAACTCGTTGCCTATAGACGGCATGATATTTCTTACCGCCTGCGGCAATACTACGCTTGTCATGGTTTGCCAGTGCGTCATGCCAATGGACATTGCTCCTTCGGTTTGTCCGCTGTCAACGGAGATAATACCGCCCCTTACGATTTCTGCCATATAGGCGCCCGTATTTATGGAAATGATGATTATAGCGGCAAGCATAGTAGGCATGAACAGATTTAAATACTGCGCAGCGCCGTAGAATATTACCATAGCCTGAACCATCATCGGCGTTCCTCTGAATACTTCAACGTATAATGAGAGAATAAAGTTTAGTATACGAAGCAATATTTTTTTAAATATATTATCCGTACTTCTCACAGGTATCGTTTTGGCTATCGCCACGATAAGTCCGATGATAAAGCCTATTATCGTACCTGTTATTGCGATAAAAAGAGTATTGAGCGTCCCTTTTATAAAAAGCTCTCCGTATTCATTCAAGAGAAACACTATCCAACCCCAAAAGGTTTGTGGCATTATATTACCTCCGTTTTAATTGCACTTGTATAAAGTCTATTCTTCGCTTAAGGGCTGATTTGCTATAGCCCAGTCCATGAGCTGTTGTCTTTCTTCTGCACTTATACTATCAAGTATTTTGTTTATTTTATTTTTATATGAGCTTCCCTTTTTAAGACCTACAGCCACGGCAACGTCCTCCTTTGAGGCTTCGAAGCCTTTTCCTTCGGCAAATTCGACAAAGGTCAAATCCGAATTGGCTGAAGTCGCGCTCAATGCTCCCGGTCTTTCCGAAACATAACCGTCAATGCTTCCGGACTGAAGAGCTATTATCATTGCGGGGAAGGTATTCATGGCGACCTGCTTGTTGACCTGCGGTATCTGATCTATTACCGAGTAATGGAAGGTCGAAAGCTGTCCTGTTATCTTTGCTCCGCTGAAATCGGAAAGTGACGAAGCATTTGCATACGGACTGTCTTTTCTTACCACAATAACAAGCTCGCTTTCATAGTACGGGTCTGTAAAATCAATAGTCTGTGAGCGTTCCGCCGTCGGACTCATGCCCGCGATGATAGCGTCAATTTTTCCAGACTGTACGGCAAGAGTAAGTCCGTCCCATTCGATTTTCACGATTTCAAGCTTTTTGCCGAGACCGTCTGCAATCTTCTGAGCTATACGCACATCGTAACCGTCGGCATAGCCGCCTCCCTCAAGAGCAACTGCTCCGTCAGTAGCTTCTGTCTGAGTCCAGTTGAAAGGAGCATAATCACATTCCATACCGACCTTGAAGGTGTCGTTTGAGGAATTAGCGCAGCCGCTGAATAAAAGAAGTATACCAACTGCGATTGCAACAACCAAAATCTTTCTTTTCATTTCGTTCTCCTTTAAATTAAATAAAAATAAAAAATAGCGGCAGGAGACCGCTCCACCGCTGTATATAAAATCATATTTCAGCCAAGAACGATAGCTCTCCACAAAAAGTGACAGTCGCAAGGATATTCTCACTTGCGCCCAATCCCCTTAATTCTCAAAATAAGAGGGGATTTCGGCGAAAAGTCCTTTCACATTTCGTCATAGCCGTTTGAGCAGCTGTTAAAACGCTATTAATACTTATCGCGCCTCTATCTAGTTTCAGCATTCCTGCCAATTCTTTTTAATATTACATTCATTGAGCATTGATGTCAAGTAAGAAATACCCGTCTTGTCATTATTTTTGCAAATAGAGTGCTACTTTTTAAAGAATGTGATATACTTCATTGCATATTGTTTTATCTTAAAGGACTTTAATATAAGAATGAAATTTTCCGATATAAAATACAATCTTTTGCTTTTACTTACCGCCATGATATGGGGAGTTGCTTTTGTTGCGCAAAGCGTCGGTATGGATTATGTCGAGCCCTTCACCTTTAACGCTGTACGTAATATTCTGGCAGGACTTTTTCTTTTGCCCTGTATCGCCATATTGAAAAGAACAAACAAAAATAATGAAGAAAAAAGCGATAAAAAATCCTCTCGCTATGTCTTGATAGGCGGGATATGCTGCGGTAGTGCGCTTTTTCTTGCCTCAACTGCTCAGCAAATCGGTATTAAATATACTACAGTAGGTAAAGCAGGCTTTATCACGGCGCTTTATATAGTATTGGTGCCGATTTTAGGCTTGTTTTTCAAAAAGAAGGTGCCCCTGACGGCTTGGCTGGGAGTTGTCTTGGCAGTATCGGGACTTTATTTGCTATGTATAAATACAGAATTTAAAATAAACGGAGCAGACGCTCTGATAATGCTCTGCGCTTTCTTTTATTCGGTGCATATACTTTGCATCGACCACTTTTCGCCTCGTGTAGACGGGGTAAAAATGTCATGTATACAATTTTTCATCTGCGCTTTGCTGAGCATAATATTTATGCTTATTTTCGAGCATCCTGTTATGTCGAATATCCTTATGTGCTGGCTGCCGATAGGATATGCAGGAATATTTTCCAGCGGTGTAGCTTATACACTTCAGATAATCGCTCAGAAGCACACGCAACCAACCGTAGCGTCACTGATACTCAGCATGGAGTCGATGTTTGCAGCGTTAAGCGGGTGGGTGTTGTTAAATGAGTCACTTTCCAAAAAGGAGCTTTTGGGATGCGCTTTGATTTTTATAGCTGTTATACTTGCGCAGCTTCCATCGAATAAATCAAAAGCAGGGAATAAAACATCTAACCTGTGATTTTAATATGAAATTTTGATAATTACCGCAAAAGTTTAAGGAGAAGTTATGCAAACCAAATTGTATATGGGTAATGAGCTTATAGCTATGGGCGCGGCAGACGCAGGTGTAAGATACGTTTCCGGATATCCGGGGACTCCCTCTACCGAAATAATAGAAACAATGGCAAAATATAACGACGGTAGTATTTACGTTGAATGGTCTGTCAATGAGAAGGCCGCCGTAGAGACAGCCGCAGGAGCGTCATATGCGGGCGCACGCTCTCTTGTCACGATGAAACAGGTAGGTTTGAACGTTGCAAGCGATCCTTTAATGACCTTGTCATATATAGGCATAAAGGGAGGCATGGTGATAGTGGTCGCCGACGACCCGGGCCCGATTTCATCACAGACAGAGCAGGATACCAGAACCTTCGGGATTTATTCCAAGATTCCCGTGCTCGATCCTTCATCTGCGGAGGAGGCGTACGAAATAATGCAGTATGCCTATGAAATCTCCGAGAAATATCTCACTCCCGTTATAGTTCGCCCGACAACCAGAATATGTCACGCATGCGCTTCATACAAGCCAAAGGGTATTATGAAAAAAACTCCTTGTGAGGGCTTTATAAAGGACAGCAAATGGGTAATATTCCCACGCCTAGCGTATTTATCACATCTTAAAGTTGAAAAAAGGACTTGTGAAATCGCTTCCGAGTTCGACAAAAGTATATATAATACGGTTTCAGGCAGCGGCGAATACGGGATCGTATGTTCCGGCGTGAGCGTATCGTATGTAAAAGAAGCCCTGAAGGATATGAAAAAAAGCCCACGCATTCTTACAATAACAACTTCTTTCCCTTTCCCCGAAAAGCTTGCAGCTGAATTTTTAAAGGGAACAAAAGAAATTCTCGTATCTGAGGAGCTTGACCCGTATATAGAAAGAGAGCTTATTTACCTTTGCGCAAAGTATGACATTAAAACGCATATTCACGGCAAGCTTGACTTCACTATGCCCGAAGCCGGTGAGAATACAGTAATGCTCTTAAGAGAAAAGCTTGCAGAATTTTTAGGCTGCGAGCAATACAATAACGAGGTATATTCTCTGCCTGCCGATTTGCCGGTGCGTCCTCCGGTGTTGTGCGCAGGGTGTCCTCACAGAGCGTCGTTTTATGCGGTCAAACAGGCGATGAAGGGTGAAAAAGCGCTTTTTTCCGGTGATATCGGCTGTTATACTCTCGGAAATGCCATGCCGCTGGACATGACAGATACCTGCCTTTGTATGGGGGCAGGGATAACCTTGGCTCAGGGGATAGGCAGAGTATCGCCGGATATGAAGTGTTTCTCTTTTACGGGAGACTCGACTTTCTTTCACACGGGCATGGTAGGTATAGCAAATGCCGTATATAACGAAGCGAATATGACTGCCGTTATACTTGACAATTCGACAACTGCCATGACAGGACAGCAGCCGAATCCCTCCACGGGTAAGAACGCAATGGGCGAGATCGCTTATAAAATAAGCATTGAAAAGGTGCTTGAGGGACTGGGAGTTGAGGATATACAAGTCGTTAATCCCATGGAGCACAAGAAGGCAGTGGAGGCGGCGCGAGTTGCGTCCTTAAAAAAAGGAGTGTCCGCCATAATCTACAGATATCCCTGCATATCTCTTTTAAAGGAAAAAAGACCGTGCAGCATAGACTCAACCAAGTGTACTCTTTGCAAAAAATGCATAAAAGAGCTCGGTTGTCCGGCAATCGTAAAAGAAAATGGCAAGGTTGTTATTGATAAAGCGCAGTGTACAGGGTGTACTCTCTGCGCTCAGATATGTCCTACCGGTGCGATTCTTAAGGAGGGAAAATAAATGTCGGATATAATTCTTGCGGGTGTCGGAGGTCAGGGCTGCGTACTTGCTTCCCGTCTAATAGCTTCGTGTGCGATAGCCGATTCGATCAGTGCTCACAGCGCAGAAACCATAGGTATGGCACAGCGGGGAGGTTCCGTGGTAAGCCATGTGCGTATCGGGGAGGATGCCATAAGCACAATAATTCCATACGGCAGTGCCGACGTAATAATAGGTTTTGAGCCTGCCGAAGCGCTCAGAAACATTGTGTATCTAAAAAAGAACGGCGTGGTCATTGTCAACGATGCACCAGTAAAGCCTGTAACCGATGCTCTTTCAAACGGTGACTACGATGCTAAAAATATGATAGAATATCTTAAAAAATTGGATATAAAGCTGTATGTTGTAAGCGCAAGTGCCATAGCCGAGAAATGCGGCTCTTCAAAGGTTATGAATATGGTGCTGCTCGGCGCTGCGTGTGGTTTAAACGCCATAGGAATAAAAGAACAACAGCTTATTAATGTTATGAAGGCTTCCACAAAACCGCAGTATTTTCAGATGAATTTAAACGCTGTCGAAATGGGAATAAAAAGCGTAAAACCTTCTTGACAAGACTGTTTTATTATGTTATCTTTCTGTTTATATCATAAGATATACTGAAAACAGCGGCATATTTTTGCCGCATAAACCGATGAGTAAGGGTAGTAACCGCAAAGAAACGTTTTAAGAGAATTGCTTTATTTGGTGAGAGAGCATACACGCGAGGTGCGGAGAATGGGCTTACGAGGGCTGACCGAAAAGTGCAAACTTTAGTAGGAATGACGCGTGCCAAGCGTTAAAATGGCAGATATGCTATCATGCATATCATAGAGAGCGTCGAAAATAATCGGCGAATTAGGGTGGTATCGCAGAGGATAAGCCTTTGTCCCTTTTAATAAAATGGGGATGAAGGCTTTTTATATGCCCGAAGCTCCGAGAAAGTAAAGGAGAAAAAATGGACATTAATGAAGAACAGCTTGAACTACTCAGAAAAGTAGTAAAAAAGGTCAAATCTTTTGACGGCAACATGTATCAAAACAAGCTCAAGGGAATAGAGGCTGATGATTTAACCTCTGCTCAGGCTTTTAAAAAGCTGCCGTTTACGGAAAAGGAAGAGCTGCGCGATGCTTATCCGCTTGGAATAAAAGCAGTTGACGACGAGAAGATCGTCAGAATACATTCGTCCTCCGGCACTACAGGACTTCCTATAATTATACCGTACACCAAAAAGGACGTAGAGGACTGGGCTATTATGTTCGAGCGATGCTATAAGCTTGCCGGCATAACGAAAAAAGACAGGATACACATCACCCCCGGGTATGGCTTATGGACTGCGGGAATAGGCTTTCAGCTTGGATGCGAAAGGCTAGGTGCAATGGCTATACCGATGGGCCCCGGCAACACGGAAAAACAAATAAAGATGATGATAGACCTTGAAAGCACTATCCTTTGTGCAACATCGTCGTATGCGCTTTTGCTTGCAGAGGAGATAGACAAAAAAAAGGTTAAGGACAAAATAAAGCTTAAAAAGGGAATAATCGGCTCCGAGCGATGGGGAGATAAAATGCGTAAGCGTATATCAAAGGAGCTGGGAGTAGAATTATACGATATTTACGGTCTTACCGAAATATACGGTCCCGGTATTGGCATAAACTGCCAGGCAGACGAGCCTATGCATTATTGGGACGACTATATTTATCTTGAAATAATAGACCCAAAGACTGGCGAATTGCTTCCTGACGGACAGGTTGGGGAAATCGTAATAACTACCCTGAAAAAAGAAGGCGCGCCTCTTATCAGGTACCGTACACACGACCTTTCCAGAATAGTGCCGGGCGAATGCTCATGTAAGCTGAAATACCCCAGAATAGACAGAATAATAGGAAGAAGCGACGATATGGTTAAGGTAAAGGGTGTAAATATTTACCCGGGACAGATAGAGGACGTGCTTCGCGATATCGACGGTGTGAGCAGCGAATATCAGGTAATGATAGATCACCTTAACGGAAAAGATATAATGACTCTGTTCTTTGAAATGAATGACGAAGTAAATAAAAAGGACGTTGAAGGCAATGTCGCTAAGGCGTTCAAGGACAGAGTGGGCTTGAAAATATTGCCAAAGGGCGTAAGCCTGGGTGATCTGCCGAGAAGCGAAAAAAAGACAAACAGGATATACGACAACAGATATTGAACAATACTTTTGTTTGTGCCTGTAAATAATGATATAATAGCAAAAACAGAATGTTTGTTTTAAGTAGGAGGATAAAACAGATGACGAATGAACACTCGAATGAAACACTTCACACTCATACCGATGAAAACGGGAATGTTTATTCGCACACCCATACGCATGAATCCGACTCTGCGGATCACCACAGACATTCTCATTCGCACAGTCCCGAGCATAAGAAGAAGGTGATGAACCGTCTTTCAAAGGCGATAGGGCATCTTGAAAGCGTAAAAAGAATGGTGGACGACGACCGCGATTGCAGCGAGGTCTTAATGCAGCTGCTTGCCGTGAAATCGGCTCTGAACAACACAGCCAAGCTTATACTTAAGGAGCACATGTCGCACTGTATAGTCGATGCCATGAACGAGGGCGACTATGAAACAATAGAGGAGCTTCAAAAGGTAATAGATTATTTCATGTAAAATGAAAAAATGACCCCCACGGGGGCTTGCGGAAGTATTCAATATCTTGTATATTTTAGATGTTGATACGCTCAAACGGACAAATCGGATTCAAATGAGCACTCCTTCATGATAAAGACATACGTTTTGGTCGGCGTATGTCTTTATTTTTTACTTTTAAAAATGTATTTTAATAGCTCTAAAGCCTCAGCTTTTATTAAAATATGCCTTGATAAGCGAAATAATAATGAATTACCGAGGTGATTATGATAAGATAAACATATAAAAAATAATATGTAAGGGGATTTAATATGAGAATGATTAAACTTAAGCGAATACTGATCGTAGCCTGCGCTGTTATTATAGCATTTTCCATTACTGCGTGCGGCAAAAAAGAGAAGACATATACCTCAGACTCAGGTATAAAGATAACTATGGACGACGGGCTTGAATCAAGCAGCGTCGACGGCTTTGCTTGCTTCTATTCAAACGACGATTGCTTTGCCGGAGCAATTAAAGAAACCTTTGACGATTTTGCGGTTTACGGCGTAGACGCCAACGCTTATACGTTGGAGGAATACGAAAGCCTGATGATACAGGCCAACGGACTGACCGGTTCATTTTCGACTGACGCCAAAGGCAATCCATATATTACCTATGAAAGCACCGTTGATAATATTGACGCTTATTGTTACATGACGGTCAGAAAAGGTAAAGACGCATTCTGGGCTATCGTTTTCGGCTGTGAACAAAAGGATAAGGATACGTTTGCTTCAAAGTTTGAGAAATGGTCGGCGAGTATAGAGATTAATTAGTTAAAAAATGGAATTTACAATTAAAAATAACGCTCCCTTAAGTATATGGCTTACGGGGGCGTTATTAAAAATACAGGCTTATAAGAGCGTTGAATAAAGGTTTATATTTATGTGGGTAAACAAAAGACGAATGAAAAACGACACAAGTCTGTTATTAAAAAAAAGGAGAGCAATATGGCGTTTGGAGCTGTTGATTTTAATCTTACGAAGGAAGACAAGATACTTATAGGACAAAAAATCGAATCATTTTATAAAAATGAACGTGATGAAGAAATCGGCGTAATACAAAGAGAACAGTTGACGGATTTTTTCACAAATGAGCTGGCGGCTGTCATATATAACAGGGCTCTTGACGACGCTGTAAAGTGGTATATGAACAGGCAGGAGGACATGCAGGCGGACTATTATTCGCTTTATAAGGACATACGAAAATAATACGATTTTAGTTTACTACTGTAAGAAAATACAACGTAAAATCACTTGCCGGAGTATTTAAGTAGTCGAAAGCCTTTGTGCATTGCTCGTCTGTGTATTTGTTATAACCGACTGAGGAATTGAAGTCGACAAGAGAGTTTATATCAGTATAATATGTTTCGTTTCGCTCGTTGTCCGTTATTACCGTTATTGTTTTCATTTCGTCTGATGAAATCAGCTCATTTGCATATGAAGGAACTTCAAAATTCACGTTCCCTTGAATATCAATAGAGTAATAAAGCGTCAGTTTCCCGTTTTTACTGTAATACTGTTTTAGAGACGTTATAAGAAGGCTGTCCTTATCAATAGTATATACATTGGTTCCTTTACCCTGTGATATCCCCCAATAATAGTTCAGGTATGTCTTATATGCATCGTCTGTTATCTTTGAAAAATCTAATATTGTTGTCAGAGTGTATGAATTTTCTTCTTCTTCGAATTTTTTTACCGTTTCCGTATCGTCTATCTTAATAAGGCTTTTTTTAAAAACGTTGTATGAAGGCATTACAATATTTTCGTAATATCCGTTTGTATAAAAAACAGTAAGATATTTCTTGTCCGCAAGCATGATATAAGCCTTTGAATCCGTTATATAGCTTTCTTCTCCGTTTGAATCCTTCATATAAACGTCTATCATTGTGGCGTCGCTGTTGTTTCTTCTTACATAAATATCGTGATTTGAGTTTTCCTGTCCCAAAGAGCTTTTGATATTTTCCATACTGTCGGTTATATGTACGGTATCGTATAAATCATTCATTGCTTGCGCTTGATTTGCGTTTTTAATATCCTCAAGGCTAAAGGGCATGCTGGAAGTTTTCGAGCAGGAGGAAAATGTGAGTAATGACAATACGCAAAACAAGACGCATACGATTTTTTTCGGTTTCATATTTTTGATCCTTTTATCGGTTCAATTATTAACGCTGTATTCGGCAATTATTACACAATGTTTTTGATATTGCAAGAAATATGCCTTTCATTTAAATAAATACACAAAAGAAAACACACCATATGATTAAAATATAAAACTGCTCTTTGGTAGTACTTTGCTAAAAGAGAAAATTGTGTTAGAATCATCTCAAATATTGCGGCATCAATATTTTGCGAAATTAAATAAAAAGATGGGAAATATTATGAACAAGAATATAAAAAGGATAGCCGTTTTGCTGCTTGCGCTCATACTTGCATTTTCAATGTGCGGATGTGTGAAAAAGAAAAAAAGCGAGGACGGTACTCTTAGAATAGTAACTACCATATATCCGCCTTACGATTTCGCAAGAGTGGTAACACAGGGAGTCGACACCGAGATAACAATGCTTGTGCCGGCGGGCGTTGAAAGTCACACCTACGAGCCGACAGCTCAGGATATTATCAAGATATCGGAATGCGACCTGTTCGTTTATACGGGTGGAGAAGAGGATTATTGGGTGGAAGAGGTTTTGGATTCTCTCGGAAGCGACGCACCAAGCACTCTTACTATGATGGATTGTGTGGATCTTTTAAAAGAGGATACCTCCGCCGATGAAACAAAGCAGACGACATCATCTGATTCTACAACAAGCACAAAGAAAAATAAATATTTAGGTTATGATCAGCACGTTTGGACATCTCCGGTAAACGCCATTGAAATCGTACTGGGCATAAAAAATAAATTATGCGAGATCGACAAAAATAACAGCGATACATTTAAGAAGAACGCCGATGCTTACTGTGACAAGCTTATTGAACTTGATACGACGTATAGAAGCGTTGTAAAGAGCGCAGCACGCAAAACAATAGTTGTAGCGGATCGTTTCCCGTTTAAATATCTGGCGGACGAATATTCACTGCAATATGTTGCAGCATACCCGGGATGCTCTCAGGAGAGCGAGCCGAGCGCATCCGTTATAGCAACGCTAACGGATAAAGTGAAAAGCGAGAACATACCCGTAATATTTACCATAGAATTTTCAAATCAAAACATTGCGAAATCTATAGCCGAAAGCACGGGTGCGAAGATTCTTACCTTGCACTCATGCCACAATGTTTCCAAGGAAGACTTTGATAACGGTGTAGGATATTACGAATTGATGCAGAAAAATTTGGAGGCGCTTAAGGAGGCCCTCAACTGATGTCCTTGATAAGTGTTGATAACGTATCATTCGTATACGGCGGCAAAACAGTCGTGTCCGGACTTTCCTTTGATATTGAGGCGAACGATTATTTATGCATAGTAGGAGAGAACGGTTCTGGCAAAACTACGATAATGAAAGGTATAACGGGACTTAAAAAGCCTTCATCGGGGAGTATAACCTTCGGTGAAGGCCTTAATTCCTATGAGGTCGGATATTTGCCTCAACGCGAAGAGATACAGAGGGATTTTCCTGCGTCTGTGGAAGAAATAGTATTGTCCGGCAGACTCAATGTACACAGCTCGAAAACGCGTTATTCCAAGCTCGACAAGCTTTCGTCGGAGGGATACATGCACCTTTTAGGTATAGCCGACTTAAAAAAAGAAGCCTACAGAGAGCTTTCGGGAGGACAACAGCAAAGAGTCCTGCTTGCAAGAGCGCTTTGCTCAATGAAAAGGGTGCTGCTCCTTGACGAACCCGCAAGCGGTCTTGATCCAGTAACATCAAAGGAAATGTATCGCATTATAAACAATATCAACAAAGAAAACGACATAACAATTATTATGGTGACGCATGATATGCTTGCGGCTTCGCACTATGCAAAGCATATTCTACATGTAGAAAATAAGCCTTTGTTTTACGGCAGCAGAGAGGATTATTTCAAGAGTGAGGCGGCAAAGAGATATTTGGGAGGCGAGAATAATGCTCAGTGAAATGCTATCGTATCCTTTTATGACAAGAGCACTCGTCGTCGGAATACTCATTTCGCTGTGTGCTTCTCTGTTGGGTGTCAGCCTTGTATTGAAGCGATATTCCATGATAGGCGATGGTCTTTCACACGTCGGATTCGGGGCGCTTGCCGTAGCGGCGGCGCTAAACGCAACTCCTCTGTATGTGGCTATACCAATAGTCGTTGTCGCGGCGTTTATAATACTTCGTATAAATAATAACGGCGCAATGAAGGGCGACAGCGCGGTTGCCGTTATATCTACCTCATCGCTTGCCATAGGTTCAATTATAATAACCTTTTCCACGGGTATGAATACGGACGTTTACAGCTATATGTTCGGTAGTATTCTTGCCATGAGCAAAAACGACGTCGTTTTAAGCCTGATACTGTCTGTTGTAGTCCTTACGGTTTATATAATTTTACACAACAAAATATTTGCTGTTACGTTTGACGAAAATTACGCCAAGGCAACAGGTATACATACGGATATGTTCAATGCGCTGCTTTCCGTGCTCACAGCGCTTACTATCGTTTTGGGAATGCGAATGATGGGATCATTGCTCATTTCCGGACTTATAATATTTCCGGCGCTTTCGTCCATGCGTTTGTTTAAGACCTTTAAATCTGTTCTGCTGTCATCAGCGGTTATATCGGTGGTATGCTTTGTATGCGGACTTAGTGCGTCATACCTTTTAGCAATACCCGCCGGTGCGAGCATTGTGGTATGTAATCTCATTGTATATATTATTTCGTATATATTCAGTAAATTTAACTAAAGGTGCGATTAATGCATAAAAAAGGCTTATTTGTTTTGTTGTCCTTTTCTGTACAGACCGATCTCTTCTCCCTTTAGTATTCTTTTTATATTCGTAAAATGTTTATATATGACAACGATCGAGGCAATGAGGATTATTCCTACAGCTATGATATCGGTGTGTGTTAAGTATTTATACAGGGGATAAGCTATAACGGTGGTAAAGGTTCCGATAACTATGTAGTCGGTGATAACTGTGATAAGGGCGATTCCTATTATTGTTATTATAAAAAATTTCCAGTCCAGCGCAAGTATAAGACCGAGATAGGGAGCCAGTCCCTTTCCGCCTTTGAATTTCATGTAGAAGGGGAAAATGTGTCCCAATATACAAGCAACGCCTGATACAATCGCGGCATACGGTGATTGCGGAAATAACGCACCTGCAATATATACGGACGCCAGTGTTTTTGCTATATCTACAATAGCGACTATTGCAGCAATACTCCAACCCATTGTTATCATAGCATTCGAAGCGCCTGCGTTATTGGAGCCTCTTGTTCTTATATCAAAGCCCTTTAAACGGGATATTATGTAAGAGGGGCTTATGCTGCCCAATAAATAACCTATCAATATACAAAATATGTAGTTCATTGTTATTCTCCTTAAATCGTGCCGATTTTATGATGTATCGTATAAATACAAAATATGCCTGTCTATAATTTTAGCATATATATTGCTTCTTTAAGTATTGTTGTTATCAGATTTCGTCATTTAAACATTTAACGAAAAATAAGCGTCTTTATAATAAATTATCCTTTACTGCTTAATTTTTGCTTTATTACGGTATAATAAAATAACTTATAACAGTATTAGTCTCGCCGTATTAAAAGTAGACTCTTTAATATTAAAAAGCTTGATTTCGGACTATCTTATGAATTAGTATATAAAAACAGGCGTTGGGGAAGAAGAGGAAAGGTATTTGAAGAATATGGGATTTAACGGTATTATTTCTTTTTCATTTGCGGCTATTTTTACTTTTGTCGCAAAGTTTTTTTTAGATTCTCTACACATCATGAAGGTCAACAGTATAGAAACGACTGTAAAAAAATAACATCAGTAGGTAAGGACATTAAATGAATTCAACGTTAATAACAGCAGACAGCACTTGTGATTTAAACAAGGAAATAATCGAAAAGAACAATATTTTGATTACTCCTCTTACAATAACTCTCGGCGAAAAAGATTATCGCGACGGAATTGATATAGACAACGCCATGCTCTTTGATTATGCCAAGAAAGGGATCAAATGCGCTACCTCCGCCATAAATGTGTACGAATATAAAAAGGTATTCGAAAACATGCTCGATAAATATCAGAGTGTGATCCATGTCAATATCAGCAAAGAATTTTCATCATGCTACCAAAACGCTTGTATCGCGGCAGAAAGCTTTGAGAATATATACATCGTGAATTCGGCAAATCTCTCTACGGGAAGCGGTTATATAGCATACGACGCTGCGATAATGGCATCAGAGGGTATCGGTGCGAAGGAAATATATGAAAAGTCGCTTGAAGCAATACCGAAAATGGAGGTCAGCTTTGTTGTGGACAGCATTGATTACCTTTATCACGGCGGCAGATGCTCCGGAGTGGAAGCGTTTGGTGCGAACTTATTAAAGATAAAGCCTTCGATTAACGTAATTGACGGAAAAATGGAGGTCGGTAAAAAGTATCGCGGCAGCTTCGAGCAATGCCTTGAGAAATATGTTGCAGATAAGCTTGAGGGAAGGAACGATATTGATTTAAAACGAATATTTATAACTCACCCTATGTGTTTCAGATACTGTCGATATGGTGAAAGATGCTATCAACAAATATGCCTCCTTTGACGAAATACAGGTAACTGCGGCAGGCTGCACAGTGGCAACTCATTGCGGGCCGAATACGCTGGGTATTATTTTCAAACGTAAATAAATTATTTTTATTTTCGCAATCTGCAAAAACTGGGAGTATGTTACTTATGAATCAGACAGCCGTGAGACTGCGATAAAGACAGTAGGTAAAATTCAGGACGATGTCAATAAACTTTCCGATTTTCCCGACATGTGAGCAAGCGTTCGCTCTGTTTTGAATGTATATACTAACTACCGCTTTCTTCCAAGCTGCAAGTATCTTGTGTTTTATCATGTTGACGGGCAAGAAGCGTATGTCGATTAGGACAGTATATTCACGACGAGATTATATAAAGATATTGCTTAAAAACATACCTAAAGAATAAATATAATCAGATAAAACACCGTGCTGAAAAGTACGGTGTTTTTTACCTGTTTATTCGCTTCTTCTCAGCTGTATTCTATAGCCCGAGCAATATCTTCTTCTTTTGCTCGTACTCTTCTTGTGTGATCATTTTGTCTTCCATTAATTGCGCAAGCTTTCGTATCTCGTTAATATAATCATCCTCACTTTTTTCATCCTCAAGCTCCATTTCAGCTTCTATATCCTCTTCTATAAGCCCTTCCTCGCTTTCTACGTTATACCATTTTTTTATCAGCTCTGGTCTCTTATAGAAGCTTGCATTATGAATATGTCTGTTTACCGCCATAACATCATCGTAGTTCGGAAATTTCGCCATAAGCTGCTGCATTATAAGCGCAGGATCTATTTCTCCGGTTTTTGCAAGCTGCTCGTTTTGAAGCCTCTTCTTCTCCAATTGAATTGCCGGATATTTAAGGCGCATTGTTACAATCAAATCTCTCATATATTTGTCAACCATATTCTTTCTCTCTGAATGGGACGCCCTTGGATAATGCTTCTTAATAAACTTTTCATATGTTTCAGATATATAATCCGCCTGCATATTTTCTCCTACATCCACAATGCTATCGAGTGTAAACGTTATAATTTCTTTCGTCAAATATAAAGGTGCGAGTACTATCTTACTAAAGGTCTCAGCCTGTTCTCTGTTTTTTTTATGGTATGTTTTGATACATTTTTCAAAGTATTCGTCATCCTCTGGCGTAAACTCCTTCCACTTGCCCTTTTCTTCTTCAAAATTTAAAACTTCATCTTTACGCTCCAACAATAATCCTAAAGAACATATCTTTTTTTCCAGCACATACTGTAAGTACAGCTCCACGTTTTTATCTGTGTTTTCATCGACCCTTCTTTGTGCTTCCTTACAAGCGTTGTACCTTTTAATAATGCGATCGATCCTATAGCCCCTCGGTGTATGCAGCTTTGTTTGCATCCCTCTTTCCAAAAATCCCTTTGCCATAGGCGTCATATCGGCAAGCTCAAGCTCTGTATCTATTCCGGCCTGTTTTAATTTATTCATCTCTTTATGTATAAATTCAGGAGATCCTTCGGCAAACCAATCTTTTATTGCCGAGCCTTCCGGATGCTCTGCTTTCCATATGTCATATTTCATCATTGAATCCATACACGTATGAATGGTACTCTTTTTATCCTTTACAAACTTGTACAATTCGCTTCCGACTAAAACGGTTTTGGGATATATAATGAAAAACTCATCCTTTTCTTCCGGCGGCATATTTTCAAGAATCAGCTTCTTTACTTCTTCATCCTCTTCTTCAAATAGCAGCATTATGTCATCAAAATAAACTCTTTTTATTCTATTAAGGGTTTCTTCAATCTCCTTTTTATATCTATTGATCCTCTTATTTAATTTTTCGATTTTCTCATTATTTGTTGTTTTATCAATATCTTTTATATCAAACGCAATAAGGGCACAGCAGGTTAAAACATATTTTCGGTCAGATTTAATAGCTTTTTCGCCCTTTTGACCGATTTTTTCCTCGGGTATGTGTTCAAGGATCAGCTTCTTTACTTCTTCATCCTCTTCTTCGAAATTCTTCATTAAACTATCTACTGTAAATCTTTTCAATAGTTCATCATCATATGCTTCCTTCAAATCCGCTATGCTTCCCGAAAGCGTCTGTTTATCTTTTTGAATTTTCTTTTGGAGTTTCGCAGCTTTTTCAGGGTTTGTTTCTCGTTTAAGTTTATCACAGTCATCTTGAGTGTGCTTACACCACTTCAATATTTCCTTTTTATGCGGCGCTATGATTTTTTCGTTTCTTTGATCAACATCCATCTTCTTAAGCCTCCCTATTCTTCTTAATCATATCATAGTAACTCTTTTTCTTCAACTTTATCTTTCTCTTCCTTCACTACTCATTACGCCGCCACCTCCTTTAATTTTGCCTATAAAAAAACACCGATTTTTTCGGTGCTTTTTACCTGTTTATTCGCTTCTTCTCAGCTGTATTCTATAGCCCGATAGTATTTTCTACCTGATAAAACGCTCATATCTCAAATTTTTAAAAGAAGGAAACGTCTTTAATGCCGTTTTTACTTATTCTCTTTATTCTTATCCTT
This sequence comes from uncultured Lachnospiraceae bacterium, assembly GCA_964618075.1. Classification (GTDB taxonomy): domain Bacteria; phylum Bacillota; class Clostridia; order Eubacteriales; family Anaerofustaceae; genus CAYTMY01. Next base: position 33,049 of record CAZTZO010000008.1, on the reverse strand, counting down.
ATCCTTATACTCCTTGTTATACATCATGGCATACGCCCCAAATAGGTCGGCTCTAATTTTCGATAAAGCCTTAGTTTATCGTTTCAACGAACAGTTTTGCAAAGAAAGCTTAAATATGATATATTAAACAATATTATAAAGGCAATACAAAGTTTTAGCAAATGAATAAAATTTAAAAGAAAAGAGTATGATTAAATAAAAAAAATGATAGCTTATTGCGGATTGGACTGTGAAAAATGCGACGCTTATATTGCGACGATAAACAATGACGATGCTCTTAGAGAAAAAACGGCAAAGCTTTGGAGCGAGATGAATAACGCTCCCATTACAAAGGATATGATAAACTGCGTGGGTTGTCGTGTGGAGGGTGTGAAAACTCCATATTGCGAGAACATGTGCGAGATAAGAAGCTGTGCGTCAGAAAAAAAAGTCGATACATGCGGTGGGTGTACTAAGATAGACGAGTGCGCCAAGCTTCAATGGGTATTCGAAAACAGCCCGCAGGCACGTGACAACCTTAAATAATACTATTATCAGCTTGCAGACAGAGTGTTGTTAATAAAGAGTAAAAAGCATAGAGGTCTTTATGAAAAGAGCAGTTATTTTTTTATTTATATCGATCATGCTTTTTTGCTGTGCCTGCACCAAACAAACAAAAAAGGTGATGATATGGGAAAGCTTGTTTATTTAAGTTGCGGCGAAACAGGTTCAATGGATCGTACTAGCCAGAAAAGCTTTACCTTACAGCGAGAGGAAAGTGGGACGCTTGTTTTCAGCGCGGAATTTTTTGTTAAGGATACAGAGGTAACGCTTGAAAACATACAGGTGGATGAACGCTATGCAGACGATATTAGGGATATAGCGTTAAAGTATGATATGTTTAAGCGCAAGGCAAAAGCTATACCCTCATTATTTTTTGCATTGGACGCATCGGAAAAGTTCTTTTTTATGGAATTTGAAAATGCGGATAAAGTCTCTCTTAACGACGGATATAAGAAATCAGACGGTTTTGCAAAAGGATATAATGAGATAGTAACAATGCTCTTTTCTTTGGCAAATAGCTTATACAATGCATCTCGATAAGTTTTTTTTGTTTATGCCAAAAAGGAATAATACATCTTTGAGGAAATATTAAAATAATAACGGGGTAGTAGATTTAGATTACTTATTTTGATGTGAAAAATTAATATCAATTATTAAAGGAGGTTACAATACCTTCTTTTTTATTGGGATATGATGAAATCTTTAATTGTATAATAATTGTGCCGGAATAAAGAAGCTTTAACGCTCTGTGCTATAATCTCACACGAAGGTAATAATATGAAAAAATTTATTAAAAGACTATTCTTATTCATTCTAATTATAATAGTGGCAGCGGCAATAGTGGTGAGCGTGCCTGTAATCAGACAAGGTAAACGCATGTATACTATGGCGGTAAGTGAAGTGAGTATACAGCAGAAGGTCTCGGAAATAAAAAGTGCCCCAAACTATACAACGATAGATAACATCTCCGACGACTTTTTGCAAATGCTGCTGACAAGCGAGGACAGACGTTTTTATAAGCACTCTGGCATAGATATAATCGCAATAGCAAGGGCGGCTTACACGGACATTAAAGAAGGCGCTCTTGTTGAGGGCGGCAGCACAATAACACAACAGCTTGCCAAAAACATGTATTATTCGTTTGACAAGATTTTCGCGAGGAAGATAGCCGAGGTTTATACGGCGTTTGATATCGAAAAGCTGTATACAAAGGACGAAATACTAGAGATGTATTGCAATATCGTATATTTCGGGGATAATTGTTACGGAGTGCAGGAGGCTTGTCGGCATTACTTCGGAAGTGATGCAAATGAGATAACGAAAGATGAGGCAAAGGAGCTTGTGGAAACCTTGCACTCGCCAAGCATAAATAACCCTTCCACGATGTAATAGCGCTTTAAATAATATTTTAAGTAAGGATGTCATCACTTAAATGGTCGATTCTTTTCATTGTGACAATACTAAGCTTGCTGTTGTAGCCGAGAATAATAGTTATATAAACGAAGCGAAGAGGCTCTCTGAAAGGCTCAATCTAAGCTTTATCAGTGAAGATACCAACAGACTTAGCGAGCTTCTTTTGCTTAGCGTGGGCAGTCAGGGACTTTCGCTTGTGGGCAGCTCTACATTTATTCGCGGTGATTTTGAGCGAATGATAAAAAGGATAAAACAACCGAACCTTAATCGTGAACTGCTTGTAAAAGCGGCAAAATTAAAGACGAACGGTACTATCCCGATTGCCATAGACGCTACAGCCGGCTTGGGGGAGGACTCATTGTTACTTAGCGCCGCGGGATTTCATGTGCGTATGTATGAAAATGACAGGATAATAGCCGCACTTTTAAATGACGCGCTTAATCGGGCGAAGAAAAATTCTGATTTAAAAGATATTATAAGCAGAATGGAGCTTATCGAAGACGACAGCATAAGCGCAATGCTTTCGCAGCAAAACAGTCCCGACATCATTTATCTTGACCCTATGTTTCCGCAGAGAAAAAAGAGTGCCCTTGTAAAAAAGAAATTTCAACTTTTGCAGATGCTTGAGTCGCCGTGTGTAAAAGAGCGGGAGCTTTTTTGTGCTGCAATCGAAGCGCACCCGCGAAAGGTAATCGTTAAACGCCCGTTTAGCGGAGCATATCTTGATAACAGAAAGCCGCAATACTCTTTAAAAGGCTCGTCTATCCGCTACGATTGCTATGTGAATATATAATTTTTGTCCGGAGCGGTATAATAAAAAACAACGGCTTAAAACCGTTGTGAAAAGACCGTTTTTATGGCTCCCCAGGTAGGACTCGAACCTACGACCTAGCGGTTAACAGCCGCGCGCTCTACCAACTGAGCTACTGAGGAACATGCAAATAATTATACACGAAAAATATAAAATGTCAATTCTAAAAGAGGTATTTCTTTAAGAAATTCTCATTCACTCATGCTCATATATATGCTATACTGAATTAAATTAAATACAAGGAGTTTATTATGAAATTATTGTTCAGAGAAAAGGCATTTTCGTGGCTTGGCTCGTATGAAATCACTGATGAAGATAGGAATATGATCTTTAAAGTCAAAGGGCAGCCCTCAATTAAACGAACTCTGAATATATACGACGGACAAGACAATTATTTGGGTAAGGTGACAGAAAAGATGATATCTCTAACCCCTCACTATAAATTATATGACGGTGATAATGAAATAGGTGAGGTGATAAAGGAAATATCCCTAGCGCGTCCCAAATTTGTTCTGAATTGCAATAAATGGAAAATGACAGGCGACCTTATAAAAATGAACTATAAGCTGACTGACGGCAAAAATAAAATCATGAGTGCCCATAAGCGCGCAATAAAGCTTATTGACGATGTGTATGAGCTCGATATAGAAAATGAAGAAAATGCGCTGTACTGCGTTATGATAATGCTTGCAATGGACGCTGCGATGGATAAGGCGGATAAGAAAGAATAACAAACATTGCGCTCGATTAAGGCTTTTGTAAATAGAAATAATTATATACTTTTAATCCTAATTAAAACGGGATACAAGAAATTTCTTGTATCCCGTATATTATACTGCATATTTTATAGCTTGGTAAGATATTGCTCAACTTCCCATTCGGTTACTCTGCTCTTGTAGTCGTTCCATTCATGCAATTTTGCTCTTACAAGCTGTTTATTTGCGTGAGATCCGAGTGCATCCGTTAAAAGCTTATCTTTTTGCAAATCTATCAGAGCCTCTTTTAACGTCTCCGGCAGATTCTGAATATGTCTTTTGGCTTTTTCGTCAGCCGTCATATTGTATAGATTCGAATTGATTGGTTCAGGCACAAGCATGTTTTGCTTTATTCCTTCAAGACCTGCCGTAAGAGAAAGAGCAAGAGCAAGATACGGATTAGCCGAAGGATCCGGATTTCTCAGCTCAATCCTTGTAGACGCTCCTCTTTTAGCGGGTACCCTTATAAGAGGACTTCTGTTTTTATGAGACCATGCAATGTAAACGGGTGCCTCATAGCCGCTGACAAGACGTTTGTATGAGTTTACATTCGGGTTAGTCACAGCGCACATTCCCTTTGCGTGCTTCAACAGACCTGCGATATATTCATGTGCTATTTCGCTCAGACCATCCTTGCCGTTCTCGTCATAAAAGGCGTTTTTGCCGTCTGAAAATAAAGACTGGTTCAGATGCATACCGCTGCCTGCAAGTCCGAAAACGGGCTTTGGCATGAACGTTGCGTGCATACCGTACTTTTGTGCGATAACTCTTACCACGTGCTTGAAGGTCATGATATCGTCAGCCGCGCTTATTGCTTCTGAGTACTTAAAGTCTATTTCATGCTGTCCTGCTCCGACCTCATGGTGTGAGGCTTCAATTTCGAATCCCATTGACTTAAGTGTAAGCACCATATCTCTTCTGGCGCTTTCTCCGAGGTCGACTGGACCTACGTCAAAATATCCCGCATTGTCATGGGTCGTGAGAGTCGGTTTGCCTTCTGAGTCTGTTTTAAATAAGAAAAATTCACATTCAGGCCCGACAAACATAGAATATCCCATGTCGGATGCTTCCTTTAAGGCTCTTTTTAATATGTAACGGGGGCAGCCTTCAAAGGGCTTACCGTCAGCCGTATAGATATCGCATATCAGTCTTGCTTCAACTCCGGGACTCGGCTTCCATGGAAATATTTCGAAGGTCGAGATATCCGGATACAAATACATATCCGATTCTTCTATCCTGACAAATCCGTCTATAGATGAACCGTCGAACATTATTTCATTGTTTAGCGCTTTTTCAAGTTGCTCTATTGTTATCGAAACGTTTTTAAAGCTGCCCATCAGATCGGTGAATTGCATATGTATAAATTCCACTCCGAGCTCTTGGGCTTTTTTCATAACGTCTTGTTTAGTGTTTACGCCTTTCATAGATACCCCCCGTTTTCTTTTTTAATTACTACATGATACTATATCTCACGTTTTCATGCAACAGCAAGAGATTATAATAATTTTATAATCTTGAGTTATTTATGAATCTCATATTGATATATGGTATAATCAAAATGCAATGAATATAGATACGTATAAAGAAAACATATCGCGAATAGCACAGTATTTACATAGTGGCGAAAAGAAAGATGACGAGCTAAAGCTTGGTCTTGAATATGAACATATCATCACAGAGTCTGCCACAGAGGAGTCTGTAGATTATTTTAATGAGCATGGGATAAAAACGATACTCGAAGAATTAAGCCCATTGTATGATGAAAGGGTCGTTGTCGACAAAGCTTTGTGCGGACTAAAGAGGAAGGGCGTAAGCGTTTCCATTGAACCCGCAGGTCAGCTTGAATTCAGTATTGACCCTTATAGCGAAATAAAAGAGATTCTCGATGAATACGAAAAGGCATTTTCAGAGTTAAACGAAATCCTTTGTAAGTACTCTTTAAAAGCTGTTTACCTAGGTTATCATCCGGTAAGCAGGATAGATGAATTGCAGCTTGTGCCTAAAAAAAGATATGAATATATGTACAGCTACTTTAAACAGACTGGAAAGCTCGGCGACAACATGATGAAGGGCAGCGCCTCCGTACAGATTTCGATTGACTATACCGATGAAAAGGATTTTTCGGTTAAGCTTAAGCTTGCCGAAATACTCGGTTTGTTTTTTGCGTTCATGTTTGACAATACACCGATATTCGAAGGCGAAAAAGCACCCGGTATGATGCGCACAAGAATATGGGACGACACCGACTCTTCTCGCTGCGGACTGATTAACGGCTCTCTTTGTAATGACTTCGGGTATGAAGCGTATGCACGCTATATATATAATTCTCCTTCTTTGTATACACTGAAGGACAAGGAATACTCATATACTGCAGACAAACCGCTTTACGAGGTTTTCAAGGATAAGCTTATGGACGAGGACGAAATTGTTCACGCACTGGGCATGGTCTTTCCAAATGTACGGGCAAAGCGTTATTTGGAAATACGATATGTTGACTGTGTCCCGAAGCAATATGCCATGGGGTATATTGCTCTTATAAAAAACATATTCTATAATAAAGATATTCTTGCTGCCTATTCGAAGAAATTTGAGAATTTCGATGCATCGCAATATGCCGATACAAAGGCAGAGCTTATGAAAAATGGGTGGGACGCGAAAGTCTTTAACACAGACGCCCATTCGTTTGCCGAGAAGCTTATTTATGAAGTAGGAAAAAACGCCGGTGAGGACAGAAAGTACATACAACCGTGCAAAAAAATAGTGGACAATAAGCTACTTTTGAGAGAGGAGCGCTTTTTCGATATGTATGACAACTTGCTTGAAAAACAGTATATGCAGCTTATAAAAAAGGAGAGGACTACGCTCTGTGAAGAATTAAGACCGCTTCGTGATAATTTTGCCAGAGAAGCTCTTCTTTATGCGCACCAAGAGATAAAATATCTTTTATGTCCGAAAATAATAACGAAAAAAGCACAAGAGGACTTTCGAGCTATAGCCGAAAAAACATACGACATACTAGCCAAGGTCACCGAGCATTATATAAAGGATAAAGCATACAGACAGCTTTTTGCTTTTTCGAGCGAGCTTGAAGAATTGATAGTATCTCCATGCTCATATATGCACACGATACCGATAATGAGAGCGGATATTTTTTACGATGAAGCGAGCGGAGATTTTAAGTTTTGTGAGATAAATACCGATGGTACAAGCGCCATGAAGGAGAACTTAGACGTAAGCGAAGCGTTCCTGAAAACGAGTGTAAATAAGGAATTTATCAGTAGTGTTCCTTTGGAGTCATACGACGTTATAGATGCGTTGATAGACGAAATACTTGAAGTGTATGCTCAAAGCGGCGGCAGCGCCAAAAGACCGACTGTGGCAATTACAGATTTTACAGAAAGCGCTACAATACCCGAGTTTGAGCTTATAAAGCAGGCATTTGAAAAAAGAGGTATCAACGCTATAGTCGCGGACGTTAGACAGTTCTCATTTAAAAAGGAATATTTGTATTTTGCAGATAAAAAAATAGACATTATATACAGAAGAGCCGTTACGGACGAGATAATGAGAAAGAACAACGAGATCGAAGAGTTTATTAAGGCTCTTAAAGGCTCTAAAACGTGTATTGTAGGGCATACGAAAACTCAGATCGCGCACAATAAAATCATATTCAGCGTGCTTTTCAGACCAGAAACGATGAGCTTTCTCAGTAAAGAGGAAAACGATTTCATACAAGCGCACGTTCCGTTTACCACAGCGTTGAAAAACGGTAATTACGACTATAACGACGTGCTGCTCAATAAGGATAACTGGGTGATAAAGCCGTCGGATATGTATGGGGCAAAGGACGTTTGCGTGGGGCTTGAATTCAGCGACGAGCAATGGAAGAGCGTTTTGCAGGACGGAATCAAAAACGGCTTTTTATTGCAGAAATATTGCAATCCCTATAAAAACGAAAATATGTATTTTGATGATGATGAACAGCTTATAAAGGACGAATTCAACAATCTTACAGGGCTGTACATCTTCGGAGGTCATCTTGCGGGAGTGTATTCCAGAGCAAGCGTGAAAAATATAATATCGGGGCCGACCGGCGGCTTCACTGTTTGCAGTCTGAAGGAAAAATAAATCGATCGGATAATAAATTAATGCATAGCAACATCGTAATAGGTAAAATAATAGGCGAACACGGCATAAACGGAGAATTAAAGGTTCTTCCGATTACAGACGATATTAACAGATTCTTCGATTTAAGCTATTTTCTTATTGGGGATAAACGCTATAACGTCAAGAGCGTTCGAATACATAAAAACGCTGCTCTTATTCTCACGGAGGAATTGGCTGATAGGACTCAGGCGGAAAAGCTCAGAGGAAGCTTTATATCGGTAGACAGAAAGGACGCGCTTGAGCTTTCAGAGGGTGAATATTATATAGAGGACTTAAAGGGCATGAGTATACGAGATACCAAGAGTGATAACATCGGGGTATTAACGGACATACTCCAAAACGGCGCCGTAGATCTTATAGAATACACACTCTCGGGTGAAACGTACCTGATGCCATATTTAAATGAGTATGTCAAGCAGGTGGATATTGAGAATAATTTTATGGTTGCAGACCTTTCAAAGGGAGTAAAAAGTTGATTTTCGATGTATGCACTCTCTATACCCAGCTTATAGACGCCTACAGCCAAACGGGCGTTATCGGCAGGGGAGTAACAAACGGTGCAATACAAATCAATTCATATAATATAAGAGATTACACTCTCGATAAACATGGCTGCGTAGACAACTATCCATACGGCGGAGGCGCGGGGATGCTAATGATGGCTCAGCCTGTATGCGACTGTATTCAAGCTGTAAAAAAAGAACGCGACATACCGGTGATTTACTTTACTCCGAGAGGCAAACGTTTAACTACAAAGCTTGCAAAAGAATATGCCAAAAACGATGAACTCATACTATTGTGCGGACACTTCGAGGGTATTGACGAAAGGGCTGTTAAGCTTTGTGTCACGGACGAGGTATCTATCGGAGATTATATCGTCACAGGCGGTCATATCGGAGCCATGTGCTTTATTGACTGCGTATCTCGTTATATCCCCGGCGTTCTCGGGAACAAAGGCAGCACTTTTGAGGAAAGCTTTGAACATGGACTTCTCGAATACAAGCAATATACACGCCCATACGACTATAAGGGCTTGTGCGTTCCCGATATATTGCTCAGCGGTCATCACGCCAATATAGAGAAATATAAAAAAGAACAGAGCACAGACATAACAAGGGAATACAGACCGGATTTGATCAACGATAAAAAAAATGACGAATAGAGATAAAACTACACGCGATTTATCATAACAAAATATATTCCTGTGCTTAAGTAATAATACCACTGAAGAAAAAAGCATGTTTTTCTTCAGTGGTATTTTGAATTATACTTTAAAGTGCGTTCAGACTTGAAGTTATCTCGCTGAGCAGCTCAGTAGCTTTTTTTAGCTTCGTGCGTTCTGCTTGCACGACATTTGCAGGCGCTTTTGATGTGAAGCTTTCATTTGACAGCTTCGAATTGATTCTTGAAATGTCGGAGTTGATTTTTTCGATTTCCTTTTGCAGGCGTTCTCTTTCTTTGTTTTTATCTATAAGAGAATCCAAAGGCACTGTGAATCTTGCCGTATTTGTAACAACCGAAAGAGAATTGTCTTCGTCGATCTGTTCATCTGAAATAATTACCTTATCACAGGAGGCAAGCTTGATGAATATCATTTCATTTCCTTTGAAAATATTCTCACAGCCTTGTTTGGGTGTGATATATACCGGTGCTTTTTTAGAAGGCGGAATATTCATCTTTATTCGTGCGTTTCTTATCGAACGAATCGCCTCTATTATTTCGGATACTTCGTATTGTTCTGTTTCATAATTGTTCTCTTCTTTATATTCGGGCCATTTCGCTATTATCAAAGGCTTGTCGTCTGTGGCAAAATACGTGTATATATGCTCGGTTATAAACGGCATAAACGGGTGCAGAAGCTTTAGTATATCCGTAAAGGTATGGTACAAAGTCCATTGAGTGCTTTTCTTGGCTTTTATTTCCTCGCCGTTAAGACGCGCCTTTGAAAACTCTATATACCAGTCGCAAAATTCAGACCATATAAAGCCGTAGAGCTTTTCAAGAGCTATTCCCATTTCATATTTATCGAGATTTGTGCTTATTTCCGCTGTCATTTCGTTTGTACGAGAAATTATCCATTTGTCGAGATTGATAAGTTCTAAGTCCTCTTGGGAGGTGTTTTTGTCAAAGTCGTCGATGTTCATTAAAATGAAACGTGCCGCATTGTTTATTTTGTTGGCGAAATTTCTGCTGGATTCAATCTTTTCGGGCTGCCATCTGGCGTCGTTGCCTGCGGCGTTGCCTGTAATCAGAGTGAACCTTACTGCGTCCGCTCCGTACTTTTCTATTACCTCCAGAGGATCCACCCCGTTGCCGAGCGACTTACTCATCTTTCTTCCGTATTCGTCACGGATAAGCCCGTTGATATATACATGGTGGAAGGGGGGCTCCTTTAGATATTCAATTCCGGAAAATATCATTCTCGCAACCCAGAAAAAGATAATATCAAACGCTGTGACGAGTACATCGTTGGGATAATACTTTTTCAAATCATCTGTTTTATTCGGCCAACCGAGGGTAGAAAAAGGCCAGAGCGCTGAAGAAAACCATGTGTCGAGCACGTCCTCCTCCTGCTTAAAATGCGTGTGGGAGCATTTCGGGCATATTTCGGGCATTGACTTTGCTACAATAGTTTCACCGCAGTTTTCGCAGTAATAAGCGGGTATTCTGTGTCCCCACCATAGCTGGCGCGATATACACCAGTCTCTGATATTATCCATCCAGTTGAAATATATTTTTTTAAAACGATCCGGCACGAATTGCGTTATATCGTTTTCGACGCATTCTATAGCGGGCTTCGCAAGCGGCTTCATATCCACGAACCACTGCAGCGATGTGATCGGTTCGACTGTCGTGGAGCATCTGTAGCAGGTTCCTACGTTATGTACATGCTCTTCTGTCTTAACGAGCAGACCGAGCTTTTCCAAATCCTGTATTATTTTTTCTCGCGCTTCATATCTGTCCATACCGCAGTAGATTCCGCCGTTTTCATTAATTGTGGCGTCGTCATTAAGGACTTTAATCTGTTCTAGAGAGTGTCTTTGTCCGACCTCAAAATCGTTGGGGTCATGAGCAGGAGTTATTTTGACGCAACCTGTTCCGAACTCCATATCTACGTAATCATCGGCGATTATAGGGATTCTTTTATTTACAAGCGGCAGAACGGCAAATTTTCCGATAATATCCTTGTATCTTTCATCATTTGGATTAACGGCAACTGCGCTGTCTCCCAGCATGGTCTCGGGACGTGTTGTGGCTACTGTAACGAAGGAATCGCTGTTTTCTATGGGGTATTTGATATGCCACAAATGTCCGTTTTGCTCTTCATATTCGACTTCTGCATCACTTAATGCTGTTTTACAGTTGGGACACCAGTTTATTATTTTGTTTGCTCTGTAAATAAGGCCCTTGTTGTAAAGCAATAAAAAAGCTTCATTGACGGCTTCGCAGCAGCCCTCGTCCATAGTGAATCTTTCGCGCGACCAATCGCAGGAGGTGCCGAGCTTTCTGAACTGCTTTGTTATACGATTACGGTAAAAGTCAGCCCATTCCCACGCGCGCTTCAAAAATTCTTCTCTGCCTATTTCATATTTTGTTTTGCCTTCGGTTTCCTTTATATGCGCAATTACCTTGACTTCCGTGGCTATGCTTGCATGATCCTCTCCTGGAACCCAAAGTGCGCTGTAGCCGCACATTCTTTTATATCGTATGAGTATATCCTGCAAAGTGCCGTTGAAGGCGTGTCCGATATGAAGCTGCCCTGTAATATTGGGGGGAGGCATAACTATAGTAAACGGTTTGCCGTTTGGATTTACTTCGGGCTTGAAGTAACCGTTTTTCTCCCACATTTCATAAATTTCGGATTCAATCTCACTTGGGTTGTAGTTTTTTTCGAGTTCTTTCATCTTTTCGCCCTTTCCGACAATCGTTAGCTTTTAAATAAAAAACCGCCCCTTTAACGGGACGGATATTATCCGCGGTACCACCCGTTTTAATTCGCGGTGAATTCACTCACAGGCTTAACGCGCCAATTACGCTGTATTTACAGAAAACTCATGTGCGACCTTCTGTATTTTAAAATGCAAAAGCTTTTTCAGCAAATAAGCTTTTCTCTGTTTTGCATATGCAATACATACTCTTCACAATCTTAGTTTTTACTTAAATATTCTATAAAATTATACAAAACAGTAATGTAATTGTCAAGATTTATTATTGCATAGGCACTATAAAAAGGGTATAATTGAATGTAACTTAAATTGCGGTAACTGTTTTTTATATTAAACAGCTGGTATGGCGCTTATATTAGTAGCATAAGGTTTAAAGTGTTGATGAAGAGAATAATGCTGGTTTTGCTTAGTTTGTTTTTGGTTGTAGCTCCTCTGTCTTCATGCGGGAATAGAGTACCGTTAAACGACAGAACAGAGGTGTATAATTTTGATGTTGGTTATTATTTTTACATACCAAAAGAATATGAAGATAAAATAACGGAAATATCAGTCGGCAATACGACCTTGGTACAGTATACAGACCAGGTGATGATTATGGTGCAGGCGGAAAACTACTATTCCTCCCTGTCTTCAGACGAACGCAGCGAGCATTCGCGAGGCGAGTATTATTACGGTTCTTCCTTGTTTGATTCGACGTTCAACAACGCTGAGTATATGATGGAATATTTCGAAAATCATATTCAGTCGATAGTTGCCTCTAAGCGTATAGACAAAATATCCTTAGTCGAAATAAACTCCAGCACCTACTGGGAATGCGATTATACCCTGTACGACACAAAAATAAACACTTCGACTTTGGCAAGCGAGGAAATATACAAGGGCGAAGGAAAAATATATTTTCACATAACCAACGGTATGATATATCTCGTGAGCGTTACGGCAAGCGACGTTCATATTTCTTCTTTGCCTGACGCGGCGAATTTCATGAACGATTTTCATATCGGAGCTAAATACAACAACCTTGTTTTCTATATATGGCTTATAATAGGTCTTTTGATAATCGTAACATTGGTTTGGGTATTAAAGAGCTTCGTGACGATAGAGCTTGAGGACGTTACGGCAGAAACGGCGACATTGCAGCTTAGCAGTATAAAGGAAATGTTTAAGGACAGTCGCTACTATAACAGAGATTCATCAAACGACAACGAACTGATTTGTTACAGGCTTGATACGATACTCGATAGGATTCATGACGATTCCTTTAATATGGACGAACGCGTTGAGCAGAATAAATTAGTCATGAAAAAGCTTGACGAAATGCTTGAGGCTCAGTGCGCAACTGACAAAATGAAGGGCGAAGTCAATAATACAAATGATTTCAATGCCGGAGAGATTATAGATAAAATATTATACGGCGACGAAGATGATGTTAAAACAGAGCTTCCGTTTAGCTCTCAGACAAAACAAAACGACGCTGATATAGACATTCAGGATACCATTCCCGTTTTAAAGGAGGTTTCACAGGCTGTAGAGAATGTTGACAACAGCATAGAAACCGATTCTGTAGAAGCTAAAAAGGTCGTATTAGAAGAAAAAATAAATACGTTTAATAAAGGCTTTAAAAATACGATAGATAAAATCAAACAGGCATTTTCAGAAAAGAGAGATTCCCTGAAGGAAGGACTTAAGCAAAAAGAAACAAAACAAGATGAAAATGTTCTAGAGCAACATATTCAAGCTTCTCAGGGTCTTTTGGAAAGTGAAAGCGTAGAGGAAGGAACAACAAAAAATAAAGCATTAACCGATATACTCGATTCCATTATACATAATGACAACGAATAATTCATGCAATCAAACCTAAAACACGCTGCGATTTAATCAATCTTTTAATAGCGAAAACGCGTGAAGAGCAGCGCTTCAACGTGCTGCTTTTTAATTAACGGAGGCTTATAATATATGTATGACGTTTTGATAATAGGAGCTGGCTGTGTAGGCAGCGCTATAGCAAGGGAGCTATCCAAATATTCTCTTTCGATAGCTATTTTAGAAAAGGAAAACGACGTTGCCTGCGGCACATCAAAGGCGAACAGCGGCATAGTCCACGGAGGGTATGACGCGGCGTATGATAGCTTAAAGGGAAAATTATCAAAGGAGGGTAACCGTTCCTTTACGTTACTTTCAGAACAGCTGGATTTTTCCTTGAATCGCTGCGGTTCGTTTGTTTTGGCGCTATCCGAGCAGGATGAGAAAAAGAATACAATGCTTTTGGAAAACGGCAAAAAAAACGGTATTGACGATCTTCATATTGTCGGAAAAGAGTTTATCCTTCAAAAGGAGCCATATGTCAACGAAAATGTAAAAAGCGCTTTATATTGTCCCTCTGCCGGGATAATCAGCCCTTACGAATATACTATTGCTCTTATTGAAAACGCAGTGTCAAACGGAGTAAAGCTATACAGAAATGCCGCTGTTAAATCAATAGTAAAAAACGACAAAGTATTTACTGTCAAAACCGACACTTCGGAATATAAATCAAAGGTCATAATAAATGCTGCCGGTGTTAATGCAGACGACATCTACAGTATGGTCGCAAAGCCGTATTTTTCTATATCCGCTGTAAGAGGGGAATATATGCTGTTTGATAAAAACGAAAGCTATAAGGCAAACAGCGTATTGTTTCAGGTACCGTCGGGTGGTTCTAAAGGTGTATTGGTTTCTCCAACAGTGCATGGAAATATATATGTTGGGCCAAGCTATGATAAAACAGATGATAAAGACGATGTATCCACTCATTCTGAGGTATTAAACAGTATCTTTTCAAAGGCCACAGAGAGTATACCCTCAATGGATAAAGGAAAGGTCATTACTCAGTTTGCAGGCATTCGCGCCGTGAGCACAAACGGAGATTTTATTATAGAACAAAGTGAAATAGAAGGCTTTATCAATGTCGCGGGGATATGCTCTCCGGGCTTAAGCACGTCTTATGTGATAGCCAAAAAAACGGCGGAGACGCTCGATTCTATTTTACCTCTTAAACAGAATAAGGCCTTTAATCCGTACAGGAAGAAAATTCCGCAGACAAATACCATGTCGCCAAAGGAGCTTAACGAGCTTATAAAAAAAGACCCTTCATTCGGGCGGATAGTATGCCGTTGTGAAAGGATAACGGAAGGGGAGATAATCGCCTGTATACAAAGCTGTGTCGGTGCTTACGATGTTGACGGAGTCAAACGCAGAGTAAGGGCAGGCATGGGACGCTGTCAGGGCGGCTTCTGCATGCAGAGAGTCATGGAAATTTTATCCAAACAGTTGGGATGTGATATGTCTGAAATAACGAAAAATTCTCACGGTTCATATATAGTAACCGGTGATTTATTTGGTGACAGGTGATGCTTATGAATAAGAAATTTGATATTGCAATAGTCGGCGCAGGTCCTGCGGGAATGGCAGCGGCACTTTCTGCATTTAACGAGGGTGTTAAGAGCATCGTTATCATTGAAAGGGACGATAAAATCGGCGGTATACTTAACCAGTGCATTCATAACGGCTTCGGGCTTCACCGTTTTTCTAAGGAGCTTGCAGGACCGGAATATGCGAATATGGATATTGTCGCGCTTAAAGATACTTCAGTTACTGTCCTTAAAAACACGATGGTGACCTCTGTAAATGAGAATAAAACCGTTTCGTGCATGAACGGACAGGACGGTTGCTTCGACATTGAAGCAAAAGCCGTTATTTTGGCAATGGGCTGCCGTGAGAGACCTCGAGGCGCTTTGAATACGCCGGGTGGAAGATGCTCGGGAGTGTTTACCGCCGGAAGCGCTCAGAAGCTTATAAATATCGGAGGCTATGCGATAGGAAAAGAAGTCGTTATACTCGGCTCCGGTGATATAGGCTTGATAATGGCGCGAAGAATGACTCTTGAGGGGGCTCACGTTAAGGGAGTTTTTGAAATAATGCCGTATTCCAACGGACTGAAAAGAAACATTGTACAGTGTCTGGACGATTATAATATACCCCTTAAAACGAGCTGTACCGTTACAGAGATCCACGGCGACAGACGTCTTGAAGGCGTGGTTGTAGCAGATGTTGATGAGAATCTTTTGCCTATAGAGAAAACAAAGCAATATATAAAGTGCGATACTTTATTGTTGTCTGTCGGGCTTATACCGGAAAACGAGCTGACGATGGGCGCTGGCATAACGATAGACAAAAGAACGAAGGGCGCACAGGTAAATCAATACAGACAGACGAGCGTTAAAGGGATTTTCGCCTGTGGAAATGTGCTTCATGTGCATGATCTTGTTGATTATGTTTCCGAGGAGAGCTTTACTGCCGGCAAAGCAGCCGCCTTATATATAAAAGGTAAAACATTTGATGAAAACGATATAACGGTCATAAATAAAGACGAGATATCATATACTGTGCCTCAGTACGTTAATACGCATCAGATGCATGAGGATATTCGCTTTTACATGCGGGTTAAGAGCGTTGTTGAAAATAAGACTGTCGTTGCACTTTTAAACGGTGAGGAAATCGCTCATAAAAAGCAAAACAAGTTTTTACCCGGAGAAATGATAGATATCACTGTTCCAAAGGATAAATTGGACGCTAAAACCGGCATACTTGAATTTTGCACAATAGACAATGCGTGACAAACTCAACAACGACAAAAAGGAGCAAGAGATGAAAAAGGAATTGACTTGTATAGTGTGCCCGACGGGCTGTAGTATTACTGTCGAATTGGACGATAATAAAAATGTTGTGAGCGTTAATGGCAATAGCTGCAAAAGGGGAGAAAAGTATGCTTCAGAGGAGGTGAGCGCTCCTAAAAGAACACTTACCGCGCTTGTCAGAGTCGAAAACGGAATAACAAGGGTCACTTCAGTAAAAACAAGCACATCTATTCCCAAGGAAATGATAAATGACATTATTGAAGAAATAGGAAATATTAAACTTACGGCACCTGTGGAAATCGGAGACGTCGTATTATCGAATGTTTTAAATAGCGGCGCTGATATAGTAGTTACAAGACGGGCATAATTATGAAATATGCTGTAGTAGACATCGGTTCAAATACCATAAAGGCTTTTGTTTATGCATGGGATAAAAACAAGCTTAAAAATATCGACTCCTGTCATTTCCATGCAATGCTTTATTCTCATATAAAAAACAATATAATCACCAAAACCGGTATTGATATTTTAAAAGACTGCGTGTCGCAGTCTATGGTTTTTTTGTCAAGTTTTCATTGTGATAAAATCTTTATATTTGCCACCTCCGCTGTCAGAGATTCTCAAAATCATGAAGAAATAGCTAAGGCTGTGTTAGCATCATCGGGAATAAAAATGGATATCCTAAGTAAAGAAGAGGAAACCGAGTGTGATATACTCAGCCTGCAAAACGAGATAGGTAAGTGTTCAGCCTGTGGCGCGGATCTCGGAGGAGGCAGCGCTCAGGTTTTTACATTAGATGAAAACGGCGTTGTGTATTCGCAGAGTCTGCCTATCGGAGCGCTTAGAATAAAAGAAGAATATGTATCCAATGAGTATCCTACCGCCCAAGAAATATCCGACATTAAGGCATATGTAAGAGGCTGCCTTATTGATTTTTCATTATTCGAATATAATGAGATACATCTTATGGGAGGCAGCGCATATAATATATTAAAGCTGTCTGATAATGAAAAGAAAGCTAAGAGAATAAAAGTTTGTGAGCTGGATTATATGCTCTTAAATATACTTCAAAATCCGCACAAGGACGCTTTCTTGAAAAAAAAGGTTAATAAAAGAGCAGGGACGATCATGCCGGCTATGGCGATATTGTCAACCATAAATGAAGTTTTAAAGGTGAACGATATGGTTATACATAAAAACGGCGTGAGAGAAGGATATTTACTTAAAAAAATCATATAAAATAAATAACGCCGTTTAGATACGCATTAATAGTGTGATAAAATTAAATAAAGCGAAACAAAACAAAGAATAACGTCATGAGGGAATTATGAAAACACTCACAACTGACAGATTGTTTTTAGCGGGCGTATTATTGAACATAATATGTTGTTTGGTTTTGCTCTCCGAAGGTCACACTCTATTCGGCTTAGTCATATTGACTGTCGGCATACTTTTGTGTGCGATTCTGACATTTCGTTCATGGGCGTTTAATGAGTCCAATATAAAACAAGACGATAATGAAGCCGTTCATTCGTTTGCCTATTATATGAAGGCGGGAAGAAGCGAATGGCTAGAGAACAATACTTCTCTTATATCAAATCAGAGCGTTATCATGATAGTCTTCAGGATAGTTTTTGTGCTCTCCATAGTCATCTTTTGCATTTTGTCTCTTATCTATAATAATATATCCTACTTTCGCGGCGATATCATATTTGACAAGCTGATGTTTGTTTTGATAATTTTGTTTGCGGCGATTTATCTTATTTTCGGTTTTCGCTTTTGTGCTTTTCCGGCGTTTGTAGCATATTCTGACGTTATGCTGGTCTACTTCATACATCTTAGCTATCATAAAGCTCTTGAACAGAGCATTTATCACAATCTTATTACTTATTTTCTGATAACGACATCCTTTGTGATATTGCTTTATTGGGCATACAGGGTATATAAAAAGGGTGTATATTATTTTAATATCGAAAAGTACGAAAGAGAAGACGTATGCTGTGGGGTAGATCTTTTTGTGAACCTGTTCATGCCCTTGAAGGGCTACGAGCGTTTGTTTTCATCCGAAATACAGCTTATACCGGTTCAGGAGTACTCGCTTGACGACTATGTAAAACGCATTATAAAAATTGCGCATGAAAATGAAGTTGTTTTTGCCGGATATGAAAAGCCCAACGATAAAGATACATACACTTTATTGTTTTATCTGCCTGAGGACAATGCTTTCTCGAATGAGTTTAAAGAAGCATACAATTCGTTTCTTAAAAAGGAAAATATATACAACCAAACCGAGAGCACTGAAAATGACGCTGAGTGGGAAAAGTATTCATCTTTATATCCGAACAATAGTGAGCTGTGCGAAATAATCAGCAGAAAGCATATTGAAACGCTCTTTATGGACGGGACTTCCTTTGACAGGGAATACGAGCTTTCCTTTTTTGTTAATTTTTCAAATAAAACCGATCCCGTGGAGTTTGAAGATAGAATCAAATATTTCGGCTTTACTCTTGCATATGCTTCATTCTGTCAGGACCATGAAATTTCTTCAAATCATTATTATATAGGTGAGTATAAAACGAAATCTTATATTTCGGTCAGGAGGATAGAATATCTCAACAGCCTTTTGCTTCGAGAATCTCAGGACTACGGAGCCCTGTATTTCGGTGAATGGGAAGTTGAATATGAGGTTTCAAATTAATTAATAATAAATCCCCGTATGCGGATCAGAGTATTCTTTTAAACGCTGCTCATATGCCTCCATGCACTCCTTTTCATAGCTTAGCGGTTGATTATTAATACCGACTTCATCTAACAATCGGTGCGTTAAAAGCGGGTTTAATATTAGCAAAGGCCCTATTACATATGTTGCCCAGAAATTATTCTCTTTTATACCCTCCAGCATAGTGTCTTTATTAAAGCCTATACCTCTTTGTGTGGTAAACAGCGAAGTGGTATTTTTTTCATCACAGTAATATGACGTACTAAACTGACTTTTGTATCCCACTACGTCAATATCGTCGAATTTCCCCAAATACAAAGAATTGATTCTTTTCATCATATCTCGCTTGGTGTAAAAGTCAAATATTCCCAATCCTTCAATATATTCTCCGTTTTTATCGTGAATACCCTTGCCGAAGATCTCCGGAGCATTTCCTGTTATCAAAAAATGAGTTCCTTTTTTTATCAACTCACAAATTCTCTCTTTATATTGTTTCAATGCGTTTATAACAAGAAGCTGAGAGCTTTCGGTCATTGCTCCCATATAAATAATATCCGCCTCGTTTTTTGAAAAATGGGGCGTTTGATTTAATGAAGTTTCTATAATTCTTGTATCGGGAACTGAGCTTTTTATATACCTGATATTGCCCAAATCCCCGTAAAGATTGCATATTTCGGGGTAGAGCACCTCAACTGAGCGCATAAGTGAATTTTCCTTTTATTTTGTTTAATGTTTTTTGAGATACTCGCTTTGCAAGCGAAATCGAATCTGTTCCGAATAATATATATACGTTTTCACGATTGTAATACTTCAAATAATTCGGTGCGTCAATTTCCTTAGGAGAGCATTTAATAATGCTTTTATCCACTCCCGCCATAAGCAGCCTGACCAGATAATCCTTTGCCCTCGGGCCCGTGACGACGATATTTTTTATGCTCGGATCCTTTAAAAACTCAAAGTCGCAGTCATAAAGCCAACAGATATTTTCACTCCAGCGTTTTGCGTCATGCAGATTGTTCATCATCAAAACTATCTCCTTATCTCCGGAGGTGTGCTTGATATAGTCGAACACGCGAGAACATGCCAAAGCGTTTCTGTCCTTTGCCATTTGCGTCGTGACCGTTATATCACCGATACTTTGTGTGTGATATCTGCTGTCGATAATTTTTATATCAACTAAAAGCTTATTTAGCTCATTATGAGCATAACCCATTTCTCTAAATAGAGAAATTACAGCAATTAGATTGTATATGTTAAAAATACTGTCGTTTAAAAGCTTGTATTTTCCGACTGATGAAACGTCTTTTACCGAAAAGCTCATATTTTCCATATCAACTTCTTCTCCCGTATAGTCCGTTAAAGGAGAAGAAAAACCGCAGTTATCGCAATGAGCCTTACCTATATGATGATATCTTAAATAGTCGTATTTAAGCTTGCTGTGGCAAATGGGGCACAGCTGTAAATCGTCTATCAAATTACTGCATTCTGTTACGTCGTTATCCATTTTTGCTATAGCGAAATATTTACGCTCGTTGTTTCTTGCAACGTTACACGATATAAGATCGTCGGCGTTTAATATGAGCTTTGTCTTTTTAGGAATGGAAGACGAAAGAATATTTGCGATATATTCGGGGTGAGCATTTCTCATTATCGAATCTCTGAAAAGGTTTGTTATTACAAGATAATCGGGGATAACATCACTGTATACTTTTATGGAGGATCTTTCGTCCACCTCCAAAACCCCATATTCGTATTTGCATTTTCCGAAAATATCACAGCCTTCGATAAGTGCCGTTGTTATACCTGTTATTGTATTTGAGCCGAGTTTGTTATTCACGGTTTCGGTATTGTTTTTTTTCAAAATATCTATTATTAAGTTAATGATTGTGGTTTTGCCGTTGGTTCCCGTTACCGCAATTATTTTTTCGGGTTTTTCTATATATTTAAGCGTATCGGGACATATTTTAAGAGCAATAACGCCCGGAAGGTTGCTGGCGTTGTGTTTTGTCAGTATAAGCGGCAGCTTTGATAGCTTGGCAAGCCATAAAGCCATATAAAAACGAATCTTTTTCATAAAAAACATGCTCCTCTTACAATTTTATTTCAGGAACGATTTCTTTTATTTTGGGTAGTATCCCTATACCGTCAGGCGTTTGTCCCGGCAGCTGCCAAAAGTCGTGAGCGCAGTAATTGTTGCCCTCTATAATGGCGGGCCCGTCAGGCGTTATAGCGATATCCCAGCCTATATAACGCATTTGCGGCACCACAAGAGCTGCCTTTAACGCCAGCTCGACTGCTTCATTCACCATAGGCACCTTCATTCCGACAAGCTCTGTATTTGAGTAGGGATGAGAAGTAAAATGCTCGTTTGCCGTGGTATCGCCGCAGTGGGCGGCAAAAAGAAATCTGCCGGTCTTAATATCTACAGGACCGTGAAGCCCGTAATTGTCAACTATACGGTTGTTGTTTCCCATTTTGAATACGGCATATATACAATGTGCTTTACACTCAGCGTCCACAATTGTGATTATCCTTAACGTATTTACCGAAAACGGATATATTTTATCTATATCCGGATGATTCTTCAATACTTCCTCAAGTGTGGCAAAGCCCTTTCTTTTTATATAATCATAAAAGGAAATCGCATCTGTAAAATCGCTTTTAAATAGCTTTTCGCAGCCGATTCCACAGCTTAAATCACGCATCTTGGCAAATATTTCATCGTTTTTAAAGTAGAATTCTTTGACTTCATCAAATGTGGAGTTTTTTACCGAAATAAAATCTCTGCCGATATACTTTCTGAATTTCTCGTTGAATTCATCTTTGTTGTCAAAATAGTGAGAGTATTCACAATCATTGAGCTGTGTAATCAGTTTCTTGCTTTTGAATCTTGTCAGATAAGTTTTTCTCTGTTTGTGTGATAAATTCCAAAATTCAAATATCACATAATCATAATAACCCGCACCGTAAAAAACAAAAGATTTTACCATATCGGCAGCAATGTATAGTTTGTTTTTACCCGAACGTAAATGCGCCTGTTCTATCTGACGAGTCATTTTATCAAATGTGGCGTTTTTTACTACTCTTTTTATGTATTGAAGTTTATTATTCATAATTGACCCTTGGTAGACGAAGCATGTTGTCTTTTGTAACACTTTGTTACATATTATTCCCCGTTTGTGAATATTATATGAAGTTTTCTTGAGAATTTATGGAAATATAAGCTGTTTATTTTAAGATGGAAAACGACTTTAGCTTTTGTTTAAAAAAAATAAGACAAGCAGATAACTATTATCTGCTTGTCCTGTATAAAAAACAAATGACTTCCTTATTAATTATTGTTTATCCTTCGGTGAAAAGGTAAGCATTTTACCCTCAGACCAAAGTTTTTCAAGAGCATATCGTTCGCGTTCTTCCTTCGTGAAAATATGAACTACCACGTCGCTGCAATCTATCAATATCCACTTGCCTTCCTGCGTGCCCTCTACGCCCGATATAGCTATATCGTTTTCATCGCACTTTTCTTTAATAAAATCGGCGGTGCTTTTTGCATGCCTTTCATTAAGAGCTGTAGCGATTAAAAAGAAGTCCATGTCTACGGCTATGCCGAACAAGTCTATTTGTTTAATGTCATTCAGGCTTTTTTCGTCCAGCCATTTGTTCAGCATATCTGATTTTTCTAAGGTATCCAAATTTTTACTCCGTTTGGTATTATTTGCTATAAATTATTATATCATAACATGAATTTCATGTTTATAAAAAATATGATTTATATTCATTTAACAACCCTATTACGGTATGCATACAATAGATATATGAAAAGGAATCATAAAAAGAAAAGCAGATATATAAAAAGCGTTTGCTAGCCATGCGGCGAAATGTCAAATTTACAAAAGCTTCTTGCTGATAGCGAGAGTATTGTCATTGATGTGAGAAGTAAAAACGAATATGAAGCATTTCACATGAAAAATACGCAAAACATACCCCTAAACAAAATAGAAGAATATATCTCAAACGGAAAATTTGACGGTTACAAAATGATTTACAGCATGTGCTACAGCGGTGAAAGGGCGAAAAAAGCTTGCGAAAAGCTGCGCAGAGCGGGATATGAGAATTCTGTATGCTTGGGCGGTTTGATTGATATTTCGGACGCGACACTTTATTAGTTTGATTAAAATTTAAATACAGCCTGCAAAAAGATGCATATAGTGATATAATAACCGATAATAACAGACAAAACTTTTTATAAATTATTAAATATGCTATAATTATTGTGTTTAAATATTTGCGGTTTATTCGGAGGAAACAATGTCACATAAAAGGCTGAACAGAATTTTATCAATGGTAATGGTCATAGGGCTGTTGTTTTTTAGCTTCGGTGTCTATTCGAATTGTTTGTTTTATAATAATACCTTGGTATACGCTGAGGAGGACACACAGACCGAAACCGGCACTGGTAGCGGCACGACTACAACTGACACAACAACTACAACGACTACGACGCCTAAGCTGACGGGAGATCCCAAACAGATATTGACCGACCCAAGCTATGATTTAAATCTGGTTGACCCGGCGGTGCTTAAGGCATGGTATGAATCAGCCGTTAGTATTCCGGATTCGGCGTTGAATAAAGCTCTTCAGAATGCGACTGGGCTTTCAACGGTTACCGTTCAGTCCATGCTTGGTTTAAGCGGTAATTTGGATTTAAGCAATTTGGGAATCACTTCTCTTAACGGTATGGAGTATGCCATAAATATAAAAAGGATATCAATGAGTCACAATTCTGTTGTATCGCTTGATCCTTTGAAAAACCTTTCTTATCTGGAATACCTCGATTATTCCTATAATAATGTCAAGATGATCCCGTCATGGATATTCACTTTGCCTAACTTGACAAGCGTAAACGGCTCCAACAATGCTTCAACGGCTATGCAGCAGGCTTCGACGGATTCCAGCGCACTCGTAGAATTATATCTGGAAAACAACGCCTTGACGACTATAACGGAGATATCGTTTTGCACTCGTTTGACAACCTTATCCTTATCCGGCAATTCTCTGGCGGTATTTCCGACAACGCTGCTCTCTCTGCCTAAGCTGTCTACTTTGTTTTTAACCTCAAACAAGCTTACAGAGGTTCCTAATCTTGCGGCTATGACTAACTTGAGCGTTTTGTACCTCGACAAGAATCTTCTTACAAAGGTACCTGAGGGCTTGGAAAATATGACAAACCTGCAGCAGCTCGCTTTATCCTGCAACACCATTGAAGAAATCCCCGATACGATATCAAAGATTCCGAATCTGACTACTTTGCTTATCTACGGCAATGATATTAAGGTGTTGCCCGAATCACTCTTGGATTTAAAGCTGAATGTACTTGATATAGGGCTTAACGATATTGATCTCACCGCAAATGAGACAATGATAAAAAAGCTCGAAGAAAAAATACAGAACTTTTATTATAAGCTTCAAAAGCCTAATTTCGAATTGACGCTTGTGGAGGACAAAAATGCTCCCGGCGGTAAGCTTGTATGGAGCGGCGTCAGTGATATGAAGGCGGATAACGAAGGCAGCTATACTATATCCAAAATTGTTGTTGAAAGAAAAGAAGAGACGATTACCGACGACAGCAGCAGTGATAACAACAGCGATGATGATGTAATAAACAATGATTCAAAGCCGGTTATTTCCGTATATGAGCAGATTGCTGAGCTTGAAGCGAATAAAACGGAATATATAGATGAAAAAGCTGACTCGAAAACAAATTATACATATAAAGTCACCGTATATATCAAGGGTAAGTATATGGATAATTATGAATTCGAGATAAGCGGGTTCAAAACCGTCAACACAAAGGATATGATTAAGCAAAATAATACAAAGCTGATAATAATTATTGCAGGCTCTGTAGTATTGGCAGCACTCATAGCGGTGGGCGTAATCTTTTTCTTAAAGAAAAAGAAAAAAGGCGGTTCAAACGCGTCCAAGCTGAACCAAAAGAGAAGCAGAAAGAAAAAAGGCGGACTTAAACGTACAGGCTCCAATAAAAAGAAATCTGATAAGAATGATTCCGATGACGACAATGCGGCGGTTGCCCAGGATTTGGACGACGTTGAAAGCATTGATGACATTAAAAGGATTCTTGAGGAATGTCAAAAAAATGCTGATATGAATCAACAGGATGTACAGGCAGATGATTTGGATGAGCCTAAAGAAATCAAGCCGGTAAAAAAAGAAATAAAGCACGATAAAAAACGAAGAAGCATTATTTCAGACTGGGAAGATGACGACGATATTGAAGCGGAGTTAAACAAAATCATATACAATGACGACGATGATAACTTCAAATAAATAAAGTTGATCAGGCATAAAAAAAAAGGAAGAAGGCAAAATGCCCTCTTCCTTTTATAATTACTTATCATCAGGTTTGAAATTAAGGAAGTTTACGTCAAGCGTAGCTGTTTTTGTCAGTTCCTTAGTTACATCGTCCATAATCCTCGAAAACGCCACCTGCGCTTGAAGGAAATCGTTTATGACCGATATATTTGATATGTTTGCATATATTGAATTGAAGTTGTCTATCTGGTCCTGAGAAGGCGTTTGACCGAGCATCTGCACTGTTGTAAGCTGTATTTGAGCCGTTAGAAAATCCTTTACCATTGTGCTGTATGTCTCGTTTTTGTCTATCTCTTTTGCAGCATTTTCGTAAGCTATATATTCGTTTGATTCTTTTATAGCTATGTTAAGCTCGTTTAATTTATCGTAAATGTTCATTATTCGTTACCTCTGCTTTTAGCGTTCATTATTATCGGCATGACTATCGGACGTCTGAGAGTTTTATCGTAAAGGAAATTATCGAGAGTTTGTTTTATAGCCTGCTTTATCGCTCCGATGTCGTTGCCCTGCGATAGACAGGATAAAATCGTATCGTAGCATATATCCTTGGCTTCGTTCAAAAGACCTGAGCTTTCCCTCATATATATAAACCCTCTGGATAATATTTCGGGACCGCAGATAATACTGTTTTTGTCAACCGTAGCCGAAACGACAAACAATCCGCCCTCGCTGAGCTTCTTTCTGTCCTTTAATACGATGTTTCCGACATCTCCTATTCCGGAGCCGTCGACAAGTGTAAGTCCGACAGTAACGTGATCTGCTATTTCCGCTCCGTTTTGACTGACTTGGAGAATATCGCCGTTTTGCATTACGAAAACATTCTTTTTATCAACACCCATCTTTTGGGCTGTCTTGGAATTGGCGTCGAGCATCTTGTACTCGCCATGGCAGGGCATAAAATACTTTGGCTTTGTAAGAGCGAATATTATTTTAATATCCTCCTGACAGCCGTGTCCCGAAACGTGTACATCTCTTGCTCCGTGATATACGACATCTGCGCCGAGCTTTATCAGATTGCTAATAACATATGCAACGGTTTTTTCATTTCCCGGGATAGGTGAGGCTGAAATGATTACAAAGTCATCCTTTGATATTTTAAGCTGCCTGTGCTCTCCGGAAGCCATACGCGAAAGAGCGCTCATCGGTTCGCCCTGGGAGCCTGTTGTGAGCACTACCATTTGTTCGGGCGGTACGGAATTTACGCTGTTTATATCAAGCAATATGCTGTCCTTGAATTTAAGGTATTTTAACTCCTTAGCTACATTGAGTACATTGATCATACTTCTGCCGCTTACGACAACCTTGCGTTTATAGTGCTTCGCTGCGTCAAAAACCTGCTGCAAACGGTGGACGTTCGTTGCAAAGGTAGCGACGATTATTCTCTTTTTTTCCGCCTGAGCAAACAAATTCAGAAATGTTTCACCAACGGTCGATTCGGACGGCGTATAACCCTTTCTTTCGGCGTTTGTCGAGTCGGCTATCAAAAGGTCTACGCCTTCTGTACCGATTGCGCCCATTCTGGCAAGATCGATTTTTTGATTGTCAACAGGAGTTAAATCTATTTTAAAGTCTCCCGTATGGAATATGTTTCCGCCCTTACACTTAATAAAAAGAGCGGCGCTGTCAGGTATCGAGTGGTTTGTTACGACGAATTCCACAGTAAAGCCCTTAACGGTTATAGTGGAACGATAATGCACTACATTTAAATTTGCTTTCTTATCGAGGTTATGCTCTACAAGCTTATTTCCCAAAAGACCAATAGTAAGCTTTGTACCGTAAATAGGAATACTACCGAATCTTTTGATGAAATACGATATGGCTCCTATATGATCCTCATGTCCGTGAGTAAGGAAAAGCCCGCGTATTCTGTCTTTTTTATCGTCGAGATAAGAAAAATCGGGTATTACAAAATCAATACCGTACATATCCTCATCGGGGAACTTTATCCCGCAGTCAACGATGATAATATCGTCCTCACATTCGAATACAGTAAAATTCTTTCCTATTTCGCCTAATCCGCCTAACGGGATTACACGAAAGCACGGAGTGTTCTCTTTGGGCTTATTGGTAGATTTGCGTGAACGTGTGTTAGGGGCGGGGGATTTCCTGCCGCTTGCAGTAATGGTGGGATTAATTTCATTATTAGATTTCAAGATAATAATCACTCACTCTCTTAAACTCGTCATCGTCCTCAACTTCGGCTATTAATACCTCGTTGTTTTCATCCACCACAATCTTGAAAAGCAATGCATCGTCACTGTCCTCATTTTCACACAGTACGATATAAGTATTGTCCTCAAAGTCAAATTCTGCGTCAACAATAAATTCGACCTCTTTGCCTTCTTCATTGATCAGAAGCATAGTATCTTCCATATATTTCTCCTTATTTATTAATATTTGTATCCAGATAGCTTTGCAAGATTATCTGCGCAGCCATTTCATCAATGCATTTACGCTTTTTTTTCCAGTTGTAACCGGCCTCGTCAAGCGCCCTTTCCGCCTGTTTTGTGGAAAGTCGTTCGTCCCACAATATAGCATCACACGGAATTTTCTCTTTTATTATTTGATATTGTTCTCTCACACTTTCGGCTTTTTTGCCTTGTGAGCCGTCCAAATTCAAAGGGTAACCCACTAAAAGCAGGTTGACCTGTTTTTCACTTATTATTTTATTGATTTCATCAATAACTTTGTCAAAATTTGTATTACTAATTACTCCGGCGCCCTGTGCGGTAAATCCCAAAAGATCACTCACAGCGACTCCGATACGGGCTTCACCCATATCAAGGCACATTATTCTACCATCAAGCAAGAGAACCTCCGATGCATATGGTATGCATAATAAAACATTGGCACGGTTTGACGTGCCATATATTTCTATATTTTTTTCTTATATAATCACTCTATTTTATCAAGATAGAATGTTACAATTTCTTCTAACAGCTCGTCTCTGTCTATTTTTCTGATGTTTGTACGGGCGTCCTTATATGAAGTTATATATGTAGGATCTCCGCTCATAATATACCCGACTATTTGATTGACGGGATTATAACCCTTTTCTTTAAGAGCAGCCTTGATACTGAGCATAGCGTTCTTCACAAGGATGCTTCTTTCTGATTCAATATTAAATTTTAACGTCTCATCAGGCGTTTTTTCTGTTGTATTGTTATCTTCCATAATTCTTATTCCAATGTTAAATTCGTATACTGTGTATACTTTATTAATAAGTGTACTATATTATCGGCAGAATAACAAGCATTAATTTAAAGAAAGAAGCATAACATTTTATTCTGTTAACGTATTTTTAAACAATTCTATTGATTTTTCGACACAAAAATCAATTTTGGAAATGTCTTTAAAACCAGCCTGCGCCATATCGGGGCGACCTCCGCCGTTGCTTGCGACGCTTTGTGCGAGCTGTTTTATAAAGCTTCCGCAGTTAAATCCGTTTGATACGGCATTTTTGGTTGCCGAGCATAAGATAAACGCTTTATCATCACTGTTTCCGACAAGCAGTATCACAGCAGTGTCAAGAGTATCCTTAAGCTTGTCGCTTAAATCTCTTAATGCATTTATATCCGCGTTGGGGATTTTCGAAGCTATAAAATCCGTTTTGTTTATTGTAAGCCTGTTGTTATAGAGCTGTTTTGCCTGATCTTTATTTGTGCTGTTCATATAATCGGTAAGTTCTTTTTGCAGCTTAGCCGTATTGTCGTTGATTTCGGATATTTTCAAAACAAGATTATCGGGTGTGGTTTTTGCCTGAATTGCTGCTTTTGCTATTGTATCCTGAAGAGAATTAACGTATTTGTATGCTTTTTCACCTGTTATGGCTTCAATTCTTCGTACTCCGGCGGCAACTCCTGTTTCAGATAATATCTTAAACATACCTGCGTATCCAGTATTGCTTAGGTGGCATCCTGCGCAAAATTCCATTGAATAGTCGCCCATTTTAACTACACGCACATTATCTGAGTACTTTTCACCGAATAGGGCAGTTGCACCGAGTTTTTTTGCTTCCTGTATAGGTTTTGTGAACCACTCGATACTTAAGCATTTTAATATTTTTTCATTGACTATTTCTTCCGTTCTCTTTAACTCGTCGTCCGACATCTTGCTGAAATGAGAGAAGTCAAATCTCAAATGCTCCGCAGTCACTTCGCTGCCTGCCTGATTTACATGAGGGCCGAGTACCGTTTTGAGAGCCTTATGCAAAAGGTGAGTGCATGTATGGTTTCTTTGAGAATTCATTCTGTTGTTTGCGTTTACATGAAGGCTTACATTTTCACCGACTGACAATGAGCCTTCCTTTATGTCGATAATATGGGCAAATTTGTCCCCGCTTTTTATCGTGGAGATAACTTCAGCCTGAAAGTCGTCTGTATCCATTTTGCCTATATCACCTAACTGTCCACCGCTGGTAGCGTAAAAACATGTTTTGTCGGTAATGACGACGCATTCACCTTCGCCCACAGTTTTTTGTGCGCTTAAAGAATTTTGCACCAGACAAATGACCTTGCCGGTCGAATTAAGCTCTTCGTAACCGCTAAACACCGTTGCAGGCAGACCTGCTACAATCTGAGTGAGCTCGTCCTTCCAGCTTTGAATACCCTGCTTGTTGTGAGCGTCCGCCGATATAGCCTTCTGTCTATCCATAGCCTTATTAAAGGCGTCAACATCAATTCCGAGACCTTCCTCCTGAGCTATCTCTTCTGTCAGTTCAATAGGGAATCCGAAGGTGTCATAGAGTTTAAATACGTCATTTCCGTCTAAGGTCGTTTCATTCTTGCTCTTTAATTCGTTTATAAGGGTTTTAAGAAGAGCGCTGCCCTGAGAAATGGTTTCGTTGAAGCGCGTCTCCTCAACATCAATCATTTTTAATATATTATCTTTGTTTTCCTCAAGCGAAGGATACGCATTCTTTGACGTTTCGATTACCTTAAGGGCGGTGTTTGACATAAAGTGTTTATCAATACCGAGAAGCTTTGCGTGTCTTACTGCGCGTCTGAAAAGCCTTCTGAGCACATAGCCTCTTCCTTCATTAGAAGGAATAACTCCGTCTGAAAGCATAAACACAACGCTTCTTATATGATCTGTAATTACCCTTATTGATACGTCGTCCTTGTGGTTTTCACCGTAGGTTTTATTAGATATTGAGCATATATAATCGAGAATATATTTTATTGTATCTACTTCAAAAAGATTGTCTGCGTCCTGACAAACTACAGCAAGACGTTCAAGCCCCATTCCAGTATCAATATTCGGATGAGTTAGCTTGTTGTAATTGCCCTTCTCGTCCTTGTCAAACTGCGTAAACACAAGGTTCCATACTTCCACGAATCTGTCGCATTCGCATCCAACGCCGCAGGTCGGTTTGCCGCAGCCGTATTTCTCTCCTCTGTCGACATATATCTCCGAGCATGGACCGCATGGTCCGAGACCGATCTCCCAAAAGTTGTCGTCCTTACCCAGACGCACTATTCTGTTTTCGTTAAGTCCTATTTCTTTATTCCATATTTCGTACGCTTCATCGTCGTTTTCGTACACGCTGACATACAGAAGCTCTTTGTCTATTCCGACTATTTCCGTTAGAAATCTCCACGCCCAATGAATAGCCTCGGTCTTGAAGTAATCGCCAAAGGAAAAGTTTCCGAGCATTTCAAAAAAGGTTCCGTGTCTTGCCGTTTTGCCCACATTTTCGATATCCGGCGTTCTGATACATTTCTGGCATGTCGTAACCCTTTTTCTCGGAGGAGTCTCCTGACCCGTAAAATACGGCTTTAAAGGAGCCATTCCCGAATTTATAAGCAGCAGGCTTTTATCGTTATGAGGTATAAGAGAAAAGCTGTTCAATCGCAAATGAGCATTCTCTTTCTCAAAATAATTCAAAAACATTTCTCTGAGTTCGTTAAGTCCGTAATATTGCATGATATCCTCCGACATTTGATTATATCATAGTTGGAAACATAACAAAGGACTTTTAAAAAATGTGACTGTTTTTGATGTAAAACAAAAGTATAAATATGCGTCTAAACGGGAATTATATTTAATATAAAACGAACATTTGCGCGAGAAATCCAATAGAATATAACGAGTACAGCCGCGCACTGCAAGTTTGTTACTTCATAATCAACGGAGAGTGGCAGTATTATGATAAAAAGGGGAGATGTTTACTATGCCGACTTAAGTCCTATTGTCGGCAGCGAGCAAGGCGGAGTACGACCGGTGCTTATCGTGCAGAACGATATGGGCAATAAATACAGTCCGACGGTCATAGTATCCGCAATCACCTCAAAAACGAACAAAACTCAGCTTCCCACACATATCCCTTTACAGCAGAATTCCGGACTTTCAAGGGAATCTGTGGCTTTACTCGAACAAATAAGAACAATAGACAAGCAGAGACTCAAGGAGAAGATTGGGCATATCGATGAAGACACAATGGGTCTTGTAAACGACGCTATAACGATAAGCTTTGGCATGTAAAGCTGTTTTAAGCGCATATTTCGGACGGTAACGATTGAAAAGGCATCTTAATTAAAGTAAAATCATTATTATGAGTTATGATTTTTTTCAGAATAAAGACTGTAAATATTATCCCTGCCATAAGGGGATAGATAAAGAAAAATTCAACTGTATGTTTTGTTACTGTCCATTATATGCGCTTAAAGAAAAATGCGGCGGACATTTTGTATTTACCGATAATGGCATAAAGGATTGCAGTGGCTGCAATATCCCGCATAACAGAGATAATTATGAATACATGGTTGAAAAGGCAAAGCTTTTAATCGAATTTGTGAGAAAAACCAAAGATGAATGAATATAAATATTTCAGTGCATATTACGACAGATATGCTCGTAATGTTGACTATGACGCATGGTTTGATTATTTGGTAAGCATAAGCTCTGTTAAGGATTTTACAGGGAAAAGGGTTCTTGATCTTGGCTGCGGTACGGGAATATTAAGCGTTAAATTTGCTTTGTCGGGAGCAAACGTATGGGGAGTCGATGCGTCTAAGGAAATGCTTTGCATTTGTGACGAGCGCTTTTATGAGAAGAAAAAACAATGCTCTCTTATAAATACCGACATTTCCGATTTCAAAACAAGTGAAGAATTCGATTTTATTTTCAGCTCTTGCGACTGTATAAACTATCTTGATGAAAATGCACTTTTTCGCATGTTTTCAAACGTATGCGAAATGCTCAAGGATAACGCAGTATTTACCTTTGATATGATATCTGAATATAACCGCAACATAGACAAGAAGGAATATTTACAAACCGATGACGGATATTTGAAGATTATCAGAAATATTAATGATAATATGCTTTTAAGCGATATAACCATAAAAAAAGGTAAAAACATAACTAAAGAGGTACATAAACAATACCTTTATTCAAAAGAGCAAATTATACATGCCTCAAAACAAAGCGGGCTGGATATAAACGGTTATTACGAGGCATTATCATTTCTGCCGGCAACGTACAAATCAGATAAAATACAGAGTGTTTTTTCTAAAGCAAAAAAAATAATAATGTTATCTTGACATTGATACCATATTTTCATATAATAAAACCCGCAGCTTTGAGTTGGTCGCATAGCTCAGCTGGGAGAGCACTTGCCTTAC
>CAZTZO010000007.1:0-65023 GCA_964618075.1 uncultured Lachnospiraceae bacterium | reverse complement strand
TCATAGGATTCACGAAGCAACCCGATTATCTCCCTTGTGAATTTAGCTCTTGTGTCTACCATTGTGAGAAGGATTCCGTCAATAGTAAGGTTTGGATTTGTAAAACGTCTAACTTTGTTGATTGTATCTGCAAGCTGTTGTAAACCCTTTGCCGAAAGATAGTGTGGCTGGCAGGGGATGATGACACTGTCCGAAGCGGTAAGTGCATTAAGGGTAAGCATACCAAGAGAAGGCATGCAGTCGATTAGCACATAGTCGTAATTTGACTTTAATTCATTGACGCAGACGGACAAGACTTTTTCTCTGCTCATAATCGATGTTAGCTTTAGTTCTATGGGGGACAATCCGATATGAGACGGCAACAGATCCACGCCTTCTTCATGAGTAAAGATACAGTCAATATCGGAAAAAGGTTTATCATCAATAATCCTATCCAACACTTCAGGGAGTCCTGCTTCGAGAGTATCAGGTTCATTAATACCAAGAGAGATTGTTAAACTTGCTTGCGGGTCGCAGTCAATTAAAAGTACCTTATAGCCGTTTCGTGCAAGCCCATAACCTAAGTTTGCGGTGGTCGTTGTCTTTCCCACTCCTCCTTTCTGATTTGCTATTGCAATCACTTTTGCCATTTCTTTTCCTCCTTATATTTAATTTTGTAATGAAAAAAGGCTGTCAAATGACAACCTTTGTGTATCTGAAAAAGAACGCCGTTTTGTCAGCGTTCTTTGTTCATTCGTATTTATTTACCCGCTTTTTTCTTGAAAACAAACATCTGACTGCTTAAAAAAGCCTTTATTCATACGTGTTTTAACAATGTCCGTTGTATGCACTCCGACCATAATATTTTTAAAAAAATATTATGGTCTACGCATAACTTCGTCTTGCTGAATTTCTAAAAAATTCAGAGACTCAGTTAACTCCTCCCTTGGTTAAGTTTTATTTACTAAAGTTAAGCGCATAAGATGAAAATCCATGCGTTTTTTATTTCGTTAAAATATGTATTTAAAGAATCTTTTTATAAGGTTTTTCGCTTCGCACTTAAAAGCGCTACGCTCATGTATTTTGTCGCCATATAAACTCTTCGTAATATCATTCTTTTTAAGCAAGCTTAAAGTATGATATTACTCATCCTTTGCATTTCTTATTTTGCAAAGTGTGTTTCGGAGCGTAAAAATTGGAAGCTTCTGCCGAGAAAACCCCATTCGATTACGATTTGGAGCTTTTTCATTCGCAATACGAAGTATTGCGAATGGTAGAGCGTTTTATGTTCTTCACTCCGACCATTTTTATTTGTGCGAGGCACAAATAAAAATTCACAGGGGACACATTCCCCTTATGACGATAAAAATGCGCCGTTTCACTTTGCATTTTTATCTGTAACCCTTTGTAATATGTATGCGCGCGATGCTATACGCCGCGCGCTTTCTTAAATGGTACCGTCATGTTTTTATAAGCAAAGCTTAAGGCCTGAGAGGCAAGGGCGTTTTTTTATATCGTCAAAATATAATATTTAAAGATTCTTACTTAATAAGGTTCTTCGCTTCGCACTATCAAGCGCTACGCTCATGTATTTTGCCGCCATATAAAGTTTTCGTAATATCAACCTGCACTGTAAATAGGCTTTAATAAACGCAACACTTATGAAGTAATGATAAATGTTATTTCGACCGGCAATCAAAGCTTATCTTTTGATTTTCTTTATAGATGTAAATACTAATACCGGTAAGGCTATAATCTCAATAATTCCGATAACTCTTGTAAACGTATCTGATAACTCTATGTCGATGATATTTGTTCCGGCTAATATAATTGTTGCTATACCGATAATCAAAAGGGATATACACCATACTATGTTTAAATTGCTATTTTTCATTATTTCTCCTTATCCTGTCATATAAATATCCGCTTGCTTCATTTAACTTAATGAAATTCATTATACAATATAGGCTCTTTACCGTCAAATAAGCATAGTTTATTTCATGATTTGTTTAAGTATATAAAAGCTCGCTTTATAATCATTTTTTTCTTAGCGTGGAAGCTTATTTTTGCGCCAAAACAGGTTGTAATATGTCGAATAATAAGATAAAATAATTATGAATTATTGAACAAATAAATAATTGAACAAATGAATGGCACTTTATATCTGGGGTTAAGCATGAAGAACGAAGAAATCCGATTGGAGAACAAGAAAAAAACAATTGATGCTGCCTTGCGTTGTTTTATGAAATACGGCATAGAAAATGTATCGCAAAACCTGCTTTCCAAGGAAACCGGATTGTCGCTTCGCAGCATTAACCGTTTTTTTGCAGGAAAAGACGATTTAATTATTCATGCCATAGATCAGCTTGCGCAGGAAATGTCTGCCAATTGCGCACTTGCTCAGGAGTATATTCAAAAAAAGAATAAGACCGGTATCGAGATGCTTGAGGCGTACTTATTGGGGCTTCGAACATATTTTTTAAGAGAGCCGCTTAGATTCGCATTCAAACGCGAGGTCGACGTATACCTCTATCGCAACAGCACAAATCGAGGCGACATCTACCACAAATTGGCACTTAACACCTGCCCGAGACCGATATTATATAAGATTATTGATGCAGGTAAAAAGGACGGCAGCATCGTATTGATGAGCGATATAGATACGGAGGTAAACTACCTTTCCTCTACATACTTCAATTTTCTTGCCGATATCGCAGTAAAAAAGGTATACTGCAACGAACCTGACGATGCTCAGCGACAAATTGATGACTTTATTAAAAAAGCGTTGAAAATGTATCAGACTGAATAAAGCCGAACAAAATTACTTCGATATTATTTTTGCATAACATAAAGCCATAGGGTATGGCAAGTGAAATTGGTTGTCGGTTGTAGTAAAAAAATAACGGCCGCTAAAGAATAAGCGGTCATCTTTTTTAAAGCTTATGTGACGTATGGCGTGCCATACGAAATATAGACTCTAGGATATTTAAATATGATTGCTTCTTCACTCTTTTATTTAAGTAGCAAGTCCTTAGTAAACAATTTACCGGTTTATGTCGGTGTAAGGATGTACATAGTATGATCTTTAAAAAGAAAGCAAAAGAAAATCCTGACGCTATCGACCCGATAAGCCCCCAAAAAAAGCAAGACAAAATGGTTGTGATTACAATTCTGTCATTGATAGGATGCATTATCGTTGTGAGCATAATGTTTATCGGACTGATTAGCAGCTACCGCAGCAATACATCTACGGAAAGCGCATCGCATTTGACGGAAATCAACCGTGAGCTGCGCCTGTATGTTGAAACCAAAATAAACGAATATTGGAACGCAGCGCACAGCATTGCCGACAGCCTTTGTGTTGCCAACATCAGCGATGATGCCATGCTTGATTACCTTGCGACTCAACGAGACATTTACGACATTTCTGACATCACTTTATTCACCCGCAGCGGCTATGCGGTCAATGTAAATGGGAAAGTTTTAGCAAACGATATTGCATCTGAGATGGTTTCCAATATCAACGATGGCAAAGAATCTCTGTCTATCAAAGAATCAACAGTCGTTTATACTGTTGCGGTCAATACAAATACGCTGTATCACGGCTCTGAAATCGTTGCGGTATCAGTCGAACAGGATCTCAGTTCTTTCTTAGACAACATGGGAATCAGCGCCTTTGACGGAACGGGTTTGGTGTATTTGACAAATAATAACGGTGCGCTCATTAGCAAGCTGACACGTCCTGGCTCTGATAGCGTATATAACCTTTTTGCGCTGCTGGAGAATAGTGTGATTCGTCCACTGTCGGACAATGCGTACAATACAAACGATCTGCTCACATCAAAGGATAGCGTAGTTTTCTTGCGTGAAACAGACGCAGGCGACCAATACGTTGTTTCATCTCCGATACAAACGGGCTATGATGAAATGCGTTTATTTTATTTTGTGCCGGAGAATATAGTCAATCAGACCACAAAGCGCTTTTCTGGCTACATTATTACACTGAGCATTGTTGTTATTCTCGTATTTGTCGCGGGTGCCGTTGTGGTATTCCTGCAACTGTACAATGCTCGCAAAAAACGCTTTGATAAGGATATCAGCCTACGGGAGCATATGCTGGAGCTATTGGTGCAAAACTCAAATTCAGCCTTCGCGCTGCATGAAATCGGTCAAAGTGAACCTCGCTTTCGTGCGGGCAACGGCGAAAGGATCACAGGCGTGGTATGTTCCAATCTTGAAAGAGCCGACTCCGGATACCGCTTTAGGAACGTATCGGGTGCGCAATCCCAGACGCTTAAGGAGATCAATTCTCAGCTTATCGGTTGGGACGGGAAGCACGAATTTCGAAGCACATTTTTGCGTAACAATGCCGCAGCAACTCCGGTTTACTTTGAGCTCCAGATATTTCCGGCGGAAAACAGTGAAAAAAAGGAAGTATTCATTGTCATAGTGCAGGACGCAACACCTCTTTATGAGCGACAGGCCATAGTGAGTGAGGCGCTTGCCATGGCTGAACAGGCAAATCAGGCTAAAACACACTTCCTCTCCAATATGTCACATGATATTCGCACGCCAATGAATGCCATTGTGAATATGGCAGACTTTGCTCTTGAAAGCATCGGAGAGCCGGAAAAACAGCGTGATTATCTGAATACGCTTCGGGAGTCATCGAATCATCTATTGCAGCTTATAAACGATGTTCTTGATATGAGCCGTATTGAGAGCGGACGACTGATAATAGCCTCTGAGCCGTTTAATCTCTTAATCGAGCTTAATCGTATTGCAGATATTGTACGAACGCTTTGTGAAAAGAAAGAACAGACCTTTATCGTAGATTTCAGTGAGCTTCACAGCTACGCCGTTATGGGTGATCCGGTGAAGCTCTCGCAAATACTGATGAATTTGCTTTCAAACGCCAGCAAATTTACGCAAAGCGGCGGTGTAGTGCGCTTTAAGGTAAATGATCTACCTGCTTTGCGAAAAGACGCAGTAAGTATACGCTTTAAGGTCGAGGATTCCGGCATAGGAATTTCAGAAAAGGATTTGAAGAATATCTTTGAAGCGTTTTCCCGTGTGGAAAATGCACAGGTCAACAAAATAGAAGGCACGGGACTCGGACTGTCCATATGCCGAAGCTACATAAATGCCATGGGTGGTACGA
This sequence comes from uncultured Lachnospiraceae bacterium, assembly GCA_964618075.1. Taxonomy (GTDB): domain Bacteria; phylum Bacillota; class Clostridia; order Eubacteriales; family Anaerofustaceae; genus CAYTMY01. The sequence goes on along the minus strand of CAZTZO010000007.1, from coordinate 59,883 downwards.
TCACCTGCGAAAGCGAGCAAGAAAAGGGAAGCATATTTACAGTGGAGCTTTCCTTCACGATTACACAGTTGGATTCTCATGCACCTGTGAAAATATCCGGCGTAGGGGACACGCCATTTGCAGGCAGGAGATGTCTGATATGTGAGGATAATAATATCAATCTTTTGATTGCGGCAAAGCTCTTAGAGCGTTTGGGCTTCAGTGTAGAAAGCGCCAGCAATGGGAAAGAAGGCTTTGAAAAGTTCAAAGACTCTTCATATGGGTATTACGACGTGATTTATATGGACGTTCAGATGCCTGTGATGGACGGCTATGATGCCACTTTAGAGATAAGAAACAGTACTCACCCTCAGGCAAAGACAGTTCCCATAATAGCAATGACCGCAAATATATTCGCCGAGGATGTGGAGCGAGCACGCTCAGCGGGAATGAACGGACATCTGGGCAAGCCGATACTTGTAAACGAGCTTATAGAAACGACAAATACAATACTAAATAACGAGGGTCTAACAAATGAAGAAAGCGTGTAGTATCCTATTTTGCATAATTCTTCTAACAAGCCTATTGTCTGGCTGCAGCGCAAAATCTGCGTCTGTCGGACAGGCAAACAACGAGATTTTGACATATAAGAAGCTTGATGCGCAAAAAACCACACTTGTGGTAAGCCGTACCGGCAACATTGACATTGAACATTTTTCAGCACAGTTCGAACAGCTCAACCCTGATATTCAAGTCGTTTGTCTTGATATTACGGGTGGAAACAAGAGCGTCAACCCTGCGGCTGACTGGATTCAAAACGATCTGGCGCCGGACATCATGTTCTGGCAGGGCGGTCTTGTTTCGGACGAATTTATAAGTAAAAATTTCGTCAATCTGTCCACCGACTCGGTAGTTGACAACTACCAGTCCGAAGCGCTTAACAATGTCGCAATAAATGGGAATATATACTGCTTGCCCTGTCCCTCTGAGGTAGAGTGTATGCTCTATAATAAAACGCTCTTTGATAAGTATGGCTGGCAGGTACCCTCAACTTTTGATCAGTTTGTCGCCTTGTGCGAACAAATCACGGCGGATACTAACGGTGCAGTGGAACCGTGGAACCCCAATGCCAAATACTCTAACGAATTTTCGATAGTTATGCAGGGTTTTCTCTATGATGAGCTGTTTGCCGGTGTGGATAACCGCAAATGGTACGATTCGGTGATGAACGCGACAGGCGGTTCGGCTGAGCATCTAAAACCCATGTACGATGCTGTCCAGACGTTGATCGATCATAAAATACTTCGCGAGGAGCATTTCTCCTACAGTGCTACCACACGCATGAACGAATTTAAGGCAGGAAAGATCGCCATGATTAATTTCAAAGCTTCCGATATCGCTTCCGATACTTTTGAATTTTCTCTTATGCCCTTCCCCTCTACAACGGGTAATATGGGATATGTGTGCAAATACTATAACGCCGTACTCGGCGTGCCGAATGTGAAACGCACTCAGGCTGTGCAGGACGCTATCGAACGATACCTTAGCTATTTCAGCTCCGAGGAAGGGCAGCGGGTCTTTATTTCGGATAGTCTGCAAATAAGTAACGTTAAAAACGTGAATCCTCCGGAAAACAGCGCTCTTTGTGCGTTGCAGCCCGCAATTAACGAGGGACACCAGTTTCAGCTGCTTAGCTTTTCCTCAGATAATTGCACCATACGTTACCAGCTTACTACCGACGCAAAGCTTATGAGTACTAATAAAACGACAGTGGACGAATGCATTGAAGCCATGAACGCGAAACCATCCGATAATATACAAGGAACGAATATTGCAAAAGCGACAAGCGTTGCTACAGCAAAAAAGGATTTTACAATCCTTGAAACCTCCTTTTATATAGCGGATATGTACAGACAGGCAGCAGGAGCCGACATCGGACTGATTGCCAATAACATCGCTTACAGAGGCAACCTTATGCGCATTTTTGCAGGGGAAGTGAATACGGATAATGTTGAGACACTTTTACCGCGTTCCTTTGCAAATAATTCAACTCTTGTGAAAGCTACCATGACAGGCCGACAGCTGCTGGACGCTTTGAATGACCCTGTGGGAGCAGATAACAAAACAGGGGACTGCGTATACGCTTTTTCGGGACTCAAATGTGAGGTTGCGCCATGGAGGAACCAAGGCGAACGTATGCTTTCTGTGACACTTTCAGACGGTACGGCAATCGACCCTGAAAAACAGTATAGCGTGGCTTTTTGGAGCGGCACTATTTTCGATAAGTATATCACAGAGGTAACGGAAACCTTCAAAGAAAGCTGGGTAGACTTGATGAGCGAAAAGATGAAAAAAGACGAAACAATCGTTCCTGCCGATGACGGGCGCATCACGCTTGTCTGGAAATAAACAGCTTTATATAACAAATACGATCTATAAATATTCTGTGCTATGTTAAAAAATCTGTTCACGAGATGAGGATCCCATATGAACAACAATAAAAAGGAAAAGACCGGACAAAAGAAACTTAGTGAGCTTACTCGCATTATTATTCCGTTTATTTTTGGTTCTGGCTGCCTTACTCTCTTGCCTGTTCTACTTGCGGGAGGCGGTGAAAAGAGCGGAGACGCGTGCCTATCAGGTGGCGACGGATTCCGCCGAGGAGCAAATTGCAACACTTAAGGCGTCTTTGGACGGTCGCTTTACAACTTTGGAGGCATATGCAAACGTGCTTGTTGCAAGCGGCGCAGATATCTTCTATAACGATATCATTATGCGGGAGTTGGCGGCAGTGCGTGATAATACTCTGTTCTTAAATGTGCTTCTTATTGAGCCGGACGGAACCGCTCATTCTGCGGCTGCTGACGCCTTTGACGTATCGGATAGGGATTACTTCATTCAGAGCATGAGCGGGAAACGCGCAATCCAGCAAATAGAGAAGGGCCGTGCGACCGGAGTGCCTGTTTTCACTCTTTCCGTACCAATTATTAAGGACGGCGTAATCGTTGGTGTTCTGGGCGGCAGCATAGACATAGACAGTTTTAAAAATCTTGTAGTTAGTGAGGCATACAGCAGACAGGCATACTCTTATATATGTGATTCGCAAGGCAACATTGTTGTCGGGACAAATCATGAGCAGGCAGCAATTAAGGGAAATAACATTCTGGAAACTGTTGACAGTACTCAAACAGCAGAGCTTCTTGCCTCTGACATCGCTATGGGAAAATCAGGTGAAACGACTTATGATGTAAACGGTGAGAAACGATACGCTGTGTACATGCCAAGCGGTGTGAATGATTGGATGTTATTCAATATTATCCCAAGTGATGTGGTGGAACAGTCTGTATTTAGCTCAGTACGGGTCGGCTTTATGATAACTATCTCCATGCTGCTTGTGTCGGTGCTGTTATTGTTGTATGTCGTTATTACAAACAGGAAAAATCAAAATCTTTTACAGGCGGAGCGAGATCAACTGGCGCAAATAAACACAGAAAACGAAATAGTAATCCGTCAGAGCGGTAAGAGTACTATACGCTATGATATCAAGAGAGCAACGACCGACCGCTACGGCGAAATCATAGATGAACTCGGAATGCCGGCACATATGGAGAATTGTCCGGAATCATTGTATGAGTTATCTGTCTTTTGTGAGGATACAAAAGACGTGCTTAAAAGTATGTATCAGGATATCCACAACGGCGTACCCTCCGGCTCGTATACGATCCACGCAAGCGGTATTTCAGGGCAGGAACGCTGGTATCATGTGGATTATGATCTCATATTTGATGATAACGCAAATCCCGTTTATGCCATTGAGTCAATACATGATGTATCAGAAAATATCCGGCGTGAAGCGGAATATTCCAAGCTTCTCGACGAGCGTAAGGTGACGGGTAAAAACTCAATAGCGTTTATATGGCTCAATCTGACAAAAAATGTATGCGAAAAACTGGACAGTAAGATTGCATCCATCGCATCAATGGGTAGTGAAAAGGACGTAGACAGCTTCTTTCAAAAGGCATACGAGCATTTTTTAAGCCCTGAGCATGAGAAGAGTTTTAGAAAAATCTTTTCGCGTGAAAATTTGCTTTCTCTTTTTAAACAGAATAAAAATACAGTAACGCTTGATTATAAATGGTGCCTTGAGGGTGCGAAGGAGACATGGATTCGAGCCGACGCGCAGCTTGTGAAAAACCCGATGACGCAGGATATCGAGGTCTTTATCAGCGTTTATAATATAGATTATCAGAAGACAATTGAGCAAGTTATTGATAAACTCTCCGAGATAGATTATGAATTGCTTGGAGTGATCCATTTATCTACCGATCAGGCAATGATTTTCGCGAATCAAAGCGATATAAAGAATCTGCCAGAAAGAACGTTGTTTACATACAGCGAAGCGGTGAATACTATCGCAATGCAGGAAATTTCGGAAGCAAAACGGGAGGAAACCACCCGCAAATTTGCAGTTGCCAATATTTGCGATGAGCTAACAAATAAACAGACCTACAGCTTTGTGGTAAGAACGATTGGTATCAACGTAGCGCATCAGAGAAAAAAATGGCTCTTTGGTTATCTGGACGAGGCAAAGGATACACTCGTTGCGATCCGAAGCGATGTGACGGATATTATCATAGAGCAGGAGCAGCAGCGCGCTGTGCTAAAAAGCGCCTTGGAGCAGGCGGAGATTGCCAATGCGGCGAAAACGGAGTTCCTTTCTCGCATGAGCCACGAGATACGCACCCCTATGAACGCTATAATCGGCATGGCTGCATTAGCACAGCAGGCTGCCGACAATTCGCTTCAGATATTAGACTGCATTTCAAAGATAAATACCGCCTCGCAGTTTTTGCTCTCTCTTATCAACGATATTTTGGATATGAGCCGTATCGAAAGCGGGAAAGTGGTGATTCGAAAGGACGAGTTCTCATTTGAGCGTTTTATACGCAATATAAACACTATCGGCTATGAACAGGCGCATGAACGAGGGATAGACTATGAATGTGTAGTGGACGGCCTTGCACAGGCAAATTATATCGGGGACGAAATGAAGCTCCAGCAGGTGATGATCAACCTTATAGGCAATGCTGTGAAATTCACACATCCCGGAGGGAAAATCCGCTTTGAAGTAAATACGCAGCAAGCGAAAAACGACGTGGAATATTTAAGCTTTACCGTAAGTGATACGGGCATTGGTATATCCGAGGAGTTTCTTAGCCATATTTTTGATGCTTTTGAACAGGAAGAGAGCGGGAGAACCTCTGTATACGGCGGTACAGGGCTTGGACTTGCCATATGCAAAAATCTTGTAACGCTTATGAACGGGGAAATAAGCGTTAAAAGTATAAAGGGCTCAGGCAGTAAATTTACTGTAAGAGTACCTCTTAATGTGAGCAACAATCAACCGAATGCTTCAGCCTGTATACATAGACTGGATGCGAGCAATTTCTGGATATTGGTGGTGGACGACGATATTACCGTCTGCGAGCAGACTAAGGCAACATTGGAAAAAATGGGATTGAAATCCGAATTCGTCGATTCAGGTCAAAAGGCGGTGGATAACGTAATTAAAAGGAAGCAAGACAACAAAACCTACGACATTATCCTAATAGACTGGAAAATGCCTCAGATGGACGGCATCGAAACAAGCCGCAGAATACGTCAGATTGTAGGCCCTGACGTAACAATTATTATTATCACTGCCTATGATTGGGCTTCCATTGAAGATGAGGCAAAAAAAGCAGGGGTCAATCTGCTTATAACCAAGCCTGTATTACAAACAACCCTTATATCGGCATTTGAAGCCGCATACGGAAAAAAGGAAACGCTTAGAGCGGCCGGTAAATCGGAAATATATGACTTTACGGGAAAGTGCGTTCTTATAGTAGACGACAAGCATATCAACGTGGAGGTGGCAAAAAGGCTGCTGGAATCAAAAAACTGCGAAACTGATACCGCAAAGAACGGTCTGGAAGCTGTGGAGCGTTATTTGTCCCAACCGGACGGGCATTACGACTTGATACTTATGGATGTTCGTATGCCGGAAATGGACGGTCTAACTGCTGCTAAAACGATCCGACAATCCCACAAGCCCGACGCTAAAACCATACCAATCATAGCGCTCAGCGCAAATGCGTTCGATGAGGATGCGCAAGCCTCAAAGAAGTCCGGCATGAACGCTCATTTGGCAAAGCCTGTGGAACCGCAAAAGCTGTTTAATACGATTGGGCGATTTATTTATAATGCACAAGATAGTTTGGAGGAAATATAAGAAATGGATGAACTACTACGAAAGCTTGGCTGTAAAGATATCCAAGATACAAAGGAGAGGTTCTCGGACAACATTGACTTTTATTTGGAGGTCGTTATACTGTCCTTAAATGAAGCTGCCTTTGATAGGTTGACAGAAGCCTTAAATAGAAAGGATACTGCCTCCGCCTTTGAAGCTGCTCATTCGTTAAAGGGCGTTATGTCTAACTGTGGCATTACGCCAATGTTTCGACTGATTGAACAAATTGTAGAACCGCTTCGTAACGGTAATCCTGATTATGCGTATCTGTTGGTTCTTTGTGATACACTTCTTAAAAAAAGAGAGACTACGGCAGCTTTAATTGCTGAATATAGAGGTAAAAGCCGATGAACAATCACGAAGAATACGGTTTCGAGGAGATAAAAAAAATCTTTGAAACCGCAAACGAAAATGACAGCCTTGAGAGACTCAATCTGGTCGCCGAAACTATCGGAAGCAGTATTTCAGTACTACTGCTTAAGGAAGGAAAGCTGTCGCTTCTGTATGCCAACGACACCTTTTTCAAGTTTGTCGGCGTTGAGCGCGATCATTACTGTGAGGACACTCTTAGGTATTTTATGACATTTGTGGCGCAGGACGATCGCCCCGCAACGCTTGAAGCCGTTTATACATCGGCTAAAACAGGCGAACCGCAGGATATTGAATACAGATATTTACGCCCCGGCGAGCCGCCCAGGTGGATGCATCGCCGACTTGCGGCAATAAAACGCGAAGAAGAGGACACCTACCTTGTAACCTCTATCGTGACCGACGTGACTGAACGAAAGAATGCAGAATTGCAAAGAATGGCAGAGCGCGAAACTTTTCATTCTGTCATAGACAACATGCCCTGTGGGCTGGTGAAGGTGCGAATGGATAAGGATAAAAGCACCCGCCCCTTGCTGGTGAACGAAACCTTCCTGAAGATTACCGATATGTCCCGTGATGAAATGATGATGTTGTACGAAAACGACACCTGCGCAGGGGTTCACCCTGACGATCTTGCCGGCGTGCAAGCACAGATGAAGGACTTTCGCCCCGGAGAAAACATAACTGCCACATATCGTCTGCGAAAGGGAAAAAACGGCTGGGTATGGGTGCGAGTAAACTCGTTCATCAAAGAAGAAGACGGCGCCATGATGCTCTATAACAGCTATCTGGATATCAGCGATGAGCTTGAGAATGATTTGATAAAGGAAAGCCTGCTAAACGTGATGCCGGGCGGCGTGGCAATCATACGCTTTGCCAATACAATAGAGTGCCAGTATTTCAACGACGGCTTTGCCTTTCTGTCCGATAGGTCAAGGCAGGAGCTGGAAGCCCTTCTTGATAATGAAGGGAGTTTAGAGTATATTATCTACCCTGCGGATAAGCAGTATGTTCTCAATGAAGCAAATGCCCGCAAAACTGCCGATGAACCAATCAACACGACATTTCGCTTCCTGAGTAAGGGCGGCGAGGTGAAGTGGATCCATTTGAGCGCAAACAAGCTTCGGGAGGACGACGGCTTCCCTGTGTATTACTGCGTTTTTACCGAACCCAGCAGACAGGCGATGCTCTTTCGGGGTATCGCGGAAGGGGCAAGCGTGGGGATAATGGTAACCGATGTGGAGACTCATGAGATTTTTTACCTCAACAAGGCAGGAAGTGAGCTCATGCGGCGATCGGGTGAAGAGGCTTATGTCGGCAGAAAATGCTATGAATATATTTTTGATAGAAGCTTTCCCTGCGAGGAGTGCGTAATCAAAGATAAAACGCCAGGTACATCGTGCGAGGTGATACGTCATCTTTCGGATATCGGTATCGACGTCAAGGTACGAAGCAACATAATAAACTGGCTGGGGCGAACCGCTCTTGTGGAATACGCTGCGGACGTGACCGCCGAATGCCAGGAGCGGAATATGCAGGAGGAGCTTTTAAACCGTGTTCCCGCCGGAATCGGCATTTATGAGCTTTCGGGTGGTGAAATACATCAGATTTATATGAACGACGGCTACTACCGGCTGATCAAGGCCGACAGAGCGACTCGCAGAAAACAGCAGAAGGAAGGGTTCTTATCGCTCATTCATCCTGAGGATGTACATATCATAACTAATTCAGCAAAAGCCATTAAAAAAGGGCAGGACGAATTCAGTCTGCTCCACCGTGTTCTCTGCGCGGACAACGTCTATCGTTATTTCAGACTCGACGGTACAGTGATAAGCCGTGAGACGGACAAAATTATCGCTTATTGCACATATACAGACTATGAGGAAACCGAGAAGTCGCATATTCAGCTGGAAAAGGCACATGCGGCACTGCAAAATAAATATGTTCAAGAAATGGCGCAGCGAACTGCTCTGGAAAAGGACAGCGCTGTGATCGTAAAGTTCAATATCACGAAGGATAAACTGATATCCTGTCAGACGATAGACGAGCGGTTTTACTCGCATACCCCGGGCTTGAGCGCTGCAGAAGTGTTAAACGATTTGTTAAAAAGAGTACCGGACGCAAACGACCGCCATAAAAGCGAATTGTTTTTTGACCCGCAAAAGGCCAGACAAGCGCTTATAAAGGGCGTAGTTATGAATAGCGAGGAATATCGCTGCCGTCAAAAGGACGGGCTGCTGCATTGGATCAAAGCAATCAGTAATGTTGAGATTGACCCTGAGACAAATGACCTGATCTCCTACACCTATCTGAAGGATATTGACAAAGAAAGAAAATGTAGTGTTGCCACTAACAGCGTTATAGATGAGGAAACGGATTTTGTCCTTTTGGTAAGCACTCTAACTGATAGGTGTATGATAGTATGGGTCAGAGAGCATTACATGGAGGATAGAGAGATAATTCAACCGTTTTGTGATATGTCATACAACAACTTGGCTCATTATGTGCGCCTTGAGAGCGTGTGTGCGGAGGATAGGGCGTCAGTTAAGCTATTGATGGACAAATCCGCTATTATGCTTAAGCTGGACGAGTCGGACACTATAACGATAACCTACCGCAGGCATAATAAAATCGGCAAGCTGCACCGCAAGAAGGTGCGCGCCTTTTATCTGGACGATATGAAAGAAGATATCATCATTGCTCAACGGGATATTACCGACCTGTACGAGGAAGAACAGGCTCAAAAGCACAAGTTAGAAGAAGCCAGTCGCGCAAAAAGCGATTTTCTTTCACGAATCAGCCATGATATGCGCACACCCTTAAACGGGATTCTCGGCACAGTTTATCTCGCAATGGAAAAGGACGACCCTGTTGAATTGAAAAAAGACATCGAAACAATCGGTAACTCCGGTGAGCTTCTGCTCAATCTGGTAAATGACACATTGGATATGAGCCGGATCGAAAGCGGCAGAATTGAGCTCAATCCCGAAATCTGTAATGAAAAGACGCTGTTCGATACGATCTTTGCCACTATACAGCCGAGTCTTGATAAAAAGGATATTAAGCTCAATACATCCTTTATAGGGATCGACTGGAAGCAGATGATGTTGGACGTGCCAAGATTGCAGCAGGTGTTTCTCAACCTGTTCGGCAACGCCATTAAATTTACACCGAATGGCGGCAGCATTGACTGGATCATGGAGTGCCTTGAAGAAACAGACGACCATGTGATTGACCGTTTTATCGTTCGGGATTCCGGCTGCGGTATGAGTGAGGAATTTCAAAAGCACATGTTCGAGCCGTTTGCACAGGAAAATCGGGTGAACACTGACCAGACCATGGGTACAGGGCTTGGACTGTCCATCGTGAAAAAAATAGTTGAGCTGATGGGCGGTACAATTACTGTCAAAAGCGAGGTGGGAAAAGGTACGGAGTTTTGTATCATTCTGCGCCTGCCGGTGTGCTGCTCCCTTAGCGAGCTGCCAAAGGAACCCGAGAAAAAGGTGATTTCCTTTCACGGCGAGAGAATCCTTCTATGTGAGGACAACATACTAAACATAATGATTACTTCAAAACTGCTTGAGAAGAGCGGCTGCATTGTGGAAACTGCCGAAAACGGCAAGATCGGATTAGATAAGTTTATAAACAACAAACCGGGGTATTATTCGGCAATATTAATGGATATCCGTATGCCGGAAATGGACGGGCTGGAAGCGACAAAAGCCATACGCTCGCTGGATAGGACAGACGGAAAAACCATTCCAATCATAGCAATGAGTGCTAATGCCTTTGCGGAAGATATCAAGATTAGTCTTGATACCGGCATGAATGCACATCTTGCCAAGCCCATAGTGCCGCAAAAGCTGTATGAAACACTCTCAAAAGAGATCATAAACGAAAATAAAATAAATTAAGTAAGTATACTTATCTATTTATATACTTTTAAAGGTCAAATCGGCTTTGAGCTTGCTTTAAAATGGTTTGCAACTTTTTTTGCTGCCCTTTTGTAAGAACATTTCCAATTGCTTAGCTGAGATTGGACTTTTTTTCTATGATTAGTCTATGTTTACGCTTGGCAGAGCGTTTAAGTTAAAGCTGATGATTAGATAGGTTGAGTGTTTTTTAAATGAAAAAAGCGCACCGCTTTAGGTACGCTTATGAATGAATTAGTTGATATTTTATGTTGCGATGATGATTGAAGTGATGTGGGGTATAATCATTTTACAAAGAAGCAGTCATTTCCCCATTTTAACGGGTTTTCATCAATATATTGCCATATTCTTTGATATTCCTGCTCATTTCTGATGATGTGGTTGTCGTATGACCGTTGCCGGATTGAAAATCCAATTTCTTTGGTAACCAATGTTTTAAATGATTTTATTAATTGTGAAATTGATTGTGTCGTCCCCTACAATTATTTCACCTAATAATTCGTGCCGGTCTTTTACGTATATCGTCACGAAATATGTACCGCACGAGGAATAATCATATCCCTTTAACCTATTTTCTTTTCGTTTCGCTTAATTCCACCTATACCTCGTCAAATACAATTAATCCACTTAAATATCTTATTATTTTATAAATCTCACTATACTTAATTCTCTTTACAGCTCGTGGTAATATAAACAGATATTTTCGTATATCCCGTTCTTCAAACGAAACCCCTTTGGTATTACTCCAAGAGGAGTAAAGCCCAGTCTTTCATATAAATGCCTTGCGTGTATATTCGATTCTACGACAGCATTAAACTGTAATATGCCGAATCCATATTGCCTGCCTTTTGTTAAAGAGTCCTTCACTAGCTCATCTCCGATATATAAGCCTCTTGCTTCCTTTTTTACGGCGTAACTGGCGTTACAGATATGCTTGCACCTGCCGATGTTGTTTGGATGTAAGATGTACAGACCGTATATTTTCCCATTTTCGCTGTCCATGGCAACGGCGCAGTATGTTTGGGTTAAAAAGAATTCCTTGCCGGTTGCATAGGAAAGCAGCTCCTCCTGCGGAAAAGCGATTCCCGCCTCAACTACTTCATTCCATAAATCAATCATTTCCTTTAAGTCATTTTCATTATATTTACGAATAATGATGTTCACCCGGCAGTATCCTTTCAAAAATAAATTATAAAAAAATATTTTCCTATAGCAAACTTTAGAAAACAGCCCAAAATGAGCTTTGAGGGATTCATTTATCTAAATAATAAGCGTGAATTGACGCGTTTTTTACGCTATCAATCATTCCTTCATTAGCCACTCTGTAAGTTTTTTTCGGTTTTTGATGCCTTGGCTGAAGCGGGTCAATACCGGCTTTCTTATGAATTTCACGCCCATCAATCGTTCAATGTGCGCTATTGTGTCCTTTAGGTGAGTCAACTCGCAGCCATTTGGAATCTCTATTAGCTTTCCGTCAAGATTAAACTCAATGTATTCGCGCTTACTGTAAGAATACGGCTCATACGGCGAATTCCAAAGTACAGAGTATGAGCGTGGGTCTTTGTGATTGCTCAAAATTTCTATATCAAGGTCATGGTATGCACCGGGGCCGTTGATACGTACGCACAGCACATACCAGCGTTTCTTATCCTCATTTTCGGCGTGCATTTCGAAGCGTACGCCCTCCAGCGTGGAAAGATCGAAGCTGTAAGAGCTGCTTATCTCGTAATCGCCGCTGTTCATACGCTCGGCAATTACCGAAACGTCAAGACCTATTTCATCTGCGAGCTTAAAATACTGACTTTTATTATAAGCTTTTTGGAAATCACAACTCAGAAATTGACATATCTCACTATAAAGCGATGCTGTTTTTTCTGTATTTGCCAATCTCAAAGCAAACGATAGATTCAGGCACATACCGAAATAGTCCTCAGTGATAGCCTGAGCGCACAGCTTTTTTAGTATTCCGAGCGCTCTGTCATTACCCGAATAAGCCAGCAAGAGCATGGAATACGCCATTGACTGTGTAACCTCGCTTGCCGGATACTCAAAGCTGTCTATCATGTCGCAGATATAATCCACCACTGCTTTATTATCGGCAAACGGTCTTATCTTGTCCGCGTGCTTATCGTCGATATAAAATATACCGTTGACGACCTTGGCAAATTTAAGAAAATCCTCAGGCGGTTTTATCGGTACTTGCTCGGGGTGTAAAAAAAAGGTATCGGACGACGGCAGGTTTGCGTTAGCCTGGTGCATAATAGCCTCCGTTATTTTAGGGGGGTAAGATTTTTACCGTTAATTTAAGGCTTATGGTTGTGTTAATAAAAACGATGCTTTCGCCTTTTTAAACGACTCATAAAGAGTTGGTAAAATTATTATTTTTGAAACTCCAAGACAACCGGCTCGTATATCGGCCAAACCTGATCGTTTTCTTCGTAAAACTCCTGTATGGTCTTTTTGTTATAGCTGTTGCGGCTTAAAGTATCAGCACCGGACTTTATCAAAAGGCGAAATATTCGCTGAAAGTCTTCTATCATTTCCGGCGTCTTTTTTAACCCCGGATAAAGCTTGCCGCTCAGAGGATCCTTTTGGGGGCAGAGATAGCTTGCCTGCTGTATAGCTTCCGAAAGCGCATTGTCGTTGTAATTGTTCACCGCATTTACATCCGCTCCCATGTCTATCATTCTTTTTAATAGAGCGTAGGCGCGGTCGGAATCATCTTTTGTGTGCTTCCATTCAAAGTCGTTGTTATCCTTGTCGTCTGCGTCAACGCACGCGTATCTTCTGGAATTCCATATCGCTACGCTTACAGCATCGTGTAATACCGGATGTGCCTGAGGTATATGCAGCTCGTCCGGCTCCATATAATTGACGTTTGCTCCGCTGTCAAGCAAAAAGTCTGCAATATCACGATGCCAATTAGTCGTAAGGCTTACCTGAAGCGGTGACATTCCCTTTGTGTCCACAGGTTTTTTGGGTGCGACTGCGTTAACAAGAGTTGGGTCAGCTGATATCATCATTTTTAGCCCTTCAAGATCGTCCTCTTTTATTACAGTGAAAATATCCTTTTCTTTTGCTTTCGCCATGCTTAAATCCTTTCATTGTGAGTTTTATTCTTTATTTTTTTAACTAACAAGTCTGTTTAGTATTGTCTTTGATCATTTCCTCTAATGTTTCGTACATTTTTTGAGCCTCTACAGGCTTTGCAAGATGTGCGTTCATTCCGGCTGCCATGCTCTTTTTAACGTCCTCGTCATATGCGTTGGCACTCATAGCGATTATCACAACACTCTTTGCGTCCTCTCTGTCCAGTGCGCGAATTGCCTTTGTCGCTTCATAGCCGTCCATTACAGGCATACGGATATCCATAATAATCGCACTGAAATAACCGATCTCGCTGCTTGCAAATTGAGATAGGGCTTGAGAACCGTCAGATACACAATGAACCTCATAGTTTCTTTTCTGTAAAATTCGCGTTATGATTTCCTGATTCAGCGGGTGATCCTCGGCAAGCAAGAGACGAATTGTTTCTTTACTGTTATTATGTAAGGATTGAAGTGAATTTGTGTCGGCGTTTTTATCCGTTAAAGATGAAATCTGCTCCTTCGTAGCAATCGGCATTGGGATTTGGAAGGTGACAGTGGTGCCTTTTTTCAGCTCGCTTTCAATATTAATGGAGCCGTGCATCATATCGAGTATCTGTTTTGTAATGCTCAGCCCCAGTCCCGTACCGGTGTATGCATTGACGTTTTCCGCTCTTTCAAAGGGTGTGAATAGCTTTTTGATAAATTCTTCACTCATACCGATACCCGTATCTCTTATAATGAAATCACAGTACAACACATTGTCCTTTACATGGTTGTTTTTCACCTCAAGGAAAACGCTTCCTCCCGGCGGCGTGTATTTGATCGCATTGGAAAGAAGATTGTAGAATATTTGGTTGAAGCGTATAATATCGACATAAACGTCATAGCTTGTGCTTCCTTTATCCCATTGAAAGCTGACGCCCTGCTTTTCGCAAAGGGGCAGCGTAATACTGTCCATGTAGCTGATAAAATCCGCATGTGTATATACTGAGGGATTAAGCGTCATTTTTCCGCTTTCGATACGGCTCATATCCAATACATCGTTTATAAGACCCATAAGATAATTACCGGACAATTTTATTTTACTTAGGTCATCTTTTAACATATCCGGCTCATTAAGTTCGTCCATGGCAAGCTCGGTAAGATTCAATATCGCGGTCATCGGGGTGCGGATATCATGACTCATATTTGAGAGGAATTCACTTTTTGCCGCATTGGCTTTGGCTGCTGTTTTAAGCGCGTTATCCTTTTCCTTAAGCGCCGCCTGTAAGCTCTCATTGTTTTTTTGAAGTTCAAGATTTATGCGACGTTTTTGCCTTGAGCGAAGCAGAAGCGTTGCAATTATGAGTATTACGGCAAAGGCAAGCACTGAAAAAAGAAATTTTCCGTTTTCATAAATTGTATCCTTTAAGGTTTTTTTCGGCTGTACCTTAAGAACCTATTGCAGGCGCATTTGGCTGATCCAATCCGGTGAAATGTCTGCCAAAGCTTTATTGATAATGGAAAGAAGTATTTCGCAGTCCTCATTATTTGCTACCCCGATAGAATAATCTCCCGAGGTCTGAGTTAAGAGTATTGAGGTAAGATTTGCATAGTAAGCGTGACCAAGCAGGACGTTTTCACCAGTAGTGGATATAAGTGTAATGTCCGCTTTGTCGTTATTGACAGCTTGTACGCAATCCTCAAAGGTATCGTATTCAACTATTGATGTATATCCGAGGCTTTTGGCAATTTCCGCAAAAACGGGATATCCGGCTTTAACTGCCACAACAGAGTCCGGATTGCCTTCGCCTGTCCATGTATTTTTGCTGACAAGCGATACTGTGTTGGAGTAAATAGGGGTACTTGCAGTCACATTTAGTTCATCAGTAACCACCTTTCGGTTTGATAGGGAGCTGACAAACTGTACTTCGCCGTTGGCAATTTGATTTCTGGTCGTTTCGGAATTGCCGCGCGAAATATATGTAAAGCTTAGTCCGGTCTTTTGGGCAATCAGCTCATACAATTCAACGATAAAACCTGTGTATTCCCCTGTCTTTTCATCAAGGTATTCCACGGGCGCCATGTCCTCGGAGATAGCGACAGTAAGTGGGTGGTCCTTATGGCTATTGACATACTCCGATTCTTCTGAGCTTAAAAGTATTGTTGCCTCTTCGCTTTTTGTTTGTGTATCGTCTGCAAAGCAAGCAGAAGATGTATAAAATATAACCGCAGAAACCAAAATTACCGAAATGACTTTTTTCATTATTCTGCCTCCTGAAAAAGCTCCTGACTGATTTTTAAGCTCGTTTTTGTTTTATTCTTAATTATATATATTTAAAATGCTTATTTTGATTATAATTTCAGATAAAAATATCTGAATAATTTTACGATCAATCTAATAATTTGATTATACTCTTTAGGAGAATTTAAGTCAAACTCAATTATTGCTTCTTAAAGGGCGTGTTTGGAAATAGTTAATATTAACCCATTCCCTTACGCCGAAATAAAAAATATTTACTTACATAAAGATAAAACCGCTTTTGTTTTAAATCGGTTCTGTCTTTATGTATTATTGTCTTCATATTTATATCTTTTCAAATATCAGTGTTGCCTGAATACGATCTCCTCCGGCTAAGCCCTTGCTTGCACCGTTCGCGGTGGATATCGTATGAAGCCTGTAGCCCTTGGCGGCCTGATTATTGATAACTGTCTCTAATTCCGTTAAATTTCCGGAGCCTGTTCCTAAAAATTTTTCCTTTAATGTGACCTGTAGTACAACGTATTGAAGCGAGCCTCCCGATGCTGCTGAGTACGATGATTCCGTTTTAGCCTTGTCTGCAAAATCATTGACCTTGTCCATCAATCCCATAAAAAGTGCCTCCTGATAATTTGGTTTTGTCTACAGTTGTTTTTGTTGATAACAGAGTAGTATATTTAATAATACTAATATATCATACATTATTTGAAAATGTAAATATTAATTCATATTACATGTATTATGTGTAAGTATATAGCGGTCTGCTTCTATAGAAATATGCACATTGTCAGTAACTGTTTTGTAGCGTTACTACAGTACTCCCACGAATAATAATCCGTATTTAAACATTTGCGTGTGGTTTATTTCATGCTTTCTTTTACTACGATGGCATAAACTTGTATTTTTATGATTTTTTTGGTATACTTAACTTTTAGTAAATAATTGTTTTAAGTATTATTTTATATAAAAATAAATCGCAGTTTTCATTTTAAGCGTCAGGTAAGGAATCAACATGAAAAAATCGGGACAGATAATGGAAAAAATCGAAAACGCCCCCTCTGTCAATGCTATTAAAAGCGGTCTTATAATGATTATTCCGGTACTTCTTATTGGCTCTGTTGCGCTTGTATTTCTGTATTTCCCTATTACGCAGTATCAGCAGTTTATAACAACGGCATTATCGGGTAAGCTGTTATCCTTCTTTACGGTAATTTACAACGCCACATTCGGTATGATGGCTGTATACCTGACTGTAGCAATCAGCTTTTGTTATTCCAGAGGGGAAAACAATAATCGCTCATCGCTTATATCTCCTATTACATCTCTTATATGCTTTTCTATATTAAGCGGCGTTCGCATTGACAATGTGACGTGGGACGCGTTAGGGGTAAAGGGAGTTTTCCTTGCAATCATTTCATCGCTTATCGCCACTAAAATGCTTATTAAAATTTCCGCGTTTACACAACATAAAAAGCACGGTTATATGGACGGCGCCGATGTTGAGTTTAACCAAACGGTATCTATGATTATACCCTGCGCTGTGGTAGTGGCTGTGTTTGCGCTTGCGGACAGCGTTATTTTAACAATATTCGGCGAAAACAGCGTGTTCGAATTGTTTGTAGACGCTGCAAACGCCATGTTTATCCCATTGGGACGATCGTTCGTTTCTGGTATTTTGATGGTTTTTGTTTCGAGCCTGTTGTGGTTTTTCGGTATACACGGCAGCGATGTGCTTGAGTCAGTAATGGTAAAGATTTTTACACCGGCTATCAATATAAATATCGGGCTCATCGCAGCAGGCAAAAGTCCGACGGAAATTTTTACGAAGCAATTTTTTGATGTATTCGTGCTTATGGGCGGCTGCGGAACGGCTATCTGCCTGCTTCTTTCTGTCATACTCTTCAGTAAAAGAAAGCGTAACAGGCGAATTTCAAAGCTGGCAGCCTTACCGATGCTCTTTAACATAAATGAGCTGATGATATTCGGTTATCCCGTAATTTTCAACTATGCGCTGATAATACCTTTTCTTATTACGCCTTTGGTATGTTTTTTAACGACATATTTTTCAATGCGCCTTGGGTTAGTTCCGTATACCTGTGCGCTTGTCAACTGGACGGCTCCCGTGCTTCTAAGCGGATATATGGCTACAGGCTCTCTTGCGGGAAGCGCACTGCAGCTATTTAACATTGTCATAGGATGCCTTATTTATCGCCCATTTATAAAGATGTATGACAGACGCTGCGATGAGGAAAACAAAAAGCAAATAGACGAGCTGGTACGCCTTAAAACAGAAAGCGAAATGACGCTTGAGCCCATCTGCTTAACAGAGCTTAACTCTCGATTGGGCGCTCTGGCACGTTCTCTTGCATCGGACTTAAAATACGCGCTTTCTGAAAACAGTATAGTATTGTATTATCAGCCGCAGTATGACAGTAATTATAAATGCTTCGGTGCGGAAGCGCTGCTTCGCTGGGAGCATCCTATTTTCGGAATGCTTTATCCTCCGCTTGTGATACAGCTTGCCCGCGAGACAAATATATTAACAGAGCTTGAGTCGTATATTTTAAAGCACGCTGTAAACGACGTAAAGACAATTCGAAATAAAACGGGCTTTAACGCAGAGATAAGCGTAAACATCTCCGCTTTGACCCTTCAGACGCCGCAATATTTAGAGCTGTTGAAGGAATTGAGCGAAAACAATGAAGTAGGGAAAAATGAGTTTTGTCTGGAGGTGACCGAGCAAACCGCCATACAGATCAATTCCGATACCTTTGACATCTTGCAAAAGATAAGAGATATGGGTTATTCACTTGCAATAGACGACTTTTCAATGGGGCACACCTCTTTGACGTACCTTAAGGACAATCATTTCGGTCAGGTCAAGCTGGACGGAGAGCTTATTACGACTATGACGGACAATCCGAGGAGCTACGATATCATCAAAACCATTACGCAGCTGTCTGATACTTTTGGCGTAATGGTAGTTGCCGAATATGTAGAAAACGAAGAGCAGGTGAAAATGCTCAGTGAGGTCGGCTGCACACACTATCAGGGATATCTGTTCTCAAAGGCTATAACGCCTGAGGAATGGACTGACAAGCTCAAAAATGAAAAAACCGATTTCGTCTCAAAGGAATAAAACAAATATTATTTTTTAATAAAAAAGACAAACTGCTTTTTATATACTTCTTATATATTTTATTTGACGAAGAGGTCTTTTTCATATACAATTCAACGCATGAAATATATCAAAACAAACTATGACATTCCGTTTTACAATATGGCGCTTGAGGAATACCTTCTGAAAAACGATGAATTCAAGGACGATTATTGTTTCTTTTACATAAACTCTCCCAGCGTAATAATTGGCTCTCATCAGAACGCATATTCCGAGGTAAACATGAAGTATGCGCGTGAGAATAATATTTATATCGCAAGAAGATTATCAGGCGGAGGAGCTGTATATCACGATAAGGGAAACCTTAATTATTCCTTTGTTTTAAATAAAGAAAACGGCGCCGGCATGAAAATAGATTTTGCCCCATATACCGCTCCTATCATTACAACTCTTTTACGGCTTGGAGTAAAAAGCGAGCTTTCCGGACGTAACGACATTTTGGTTGACAACAAAAAGATAAGCGGCAATGCACAAACGGCATATAAAAACAAGCTTTTGCATCACGGCACGCTTATGGTGGATGTTGATGTTACGGCAATGCTCAATGTCCTTAATGTAAGCGAAATGAAAATATCGTCTAAAGCCATAGACTCGGTTCGTTCAAGGGTGTTGAATTTGAAAAGCTTGCTGCCTTCGGGTTTTGATACGTTCGCCTTACGTGACGAATTGATAAAAACTTATTTTAGAGGCAAAGAGTACGGTGAATATACTCTTGATAAAAAAGACACTGACAATATTAACACAATGGTGAAAGAAAAGTTTTCCACAAACGAGTATAACCTGTCGCAAAAAGCCCCGTTTGGTGTCGTTAAAAGAAAGAAGTTTACTGCGGGCATTATAGAAGCAGGCTTTAATGTAAAAAATAACAGAATAGAAGGTATTTCCTTTTGCGGAGATTTCTTTGAAAACGATAGTATCCGTCAGCTTGAAGGTATCCTCTCAAACGTGCCGTTTAATCAAAAGGACATAAAAGAGCGCCTTTTAAATATAAACGCAGGGGATTATATAGCGAATTTAACAAACGACGAGCTTATAGAGCTTATCATGTATTAAGAGTAGGTGTGATTAATCAAATAATAATATGAAAATTTAAAAAAAGCATTTAATTTATGGTATACTTTAAGCAAAGACAAATATAATTTCTTTAAAAGGAGCTATGATGGATAAAGAAGAATTGAAAGACAAAGTGGGAGATTTTATTGATAAGGCTTCCGATGCCGTAGACAACATCAAGGAAAAGGCATCCGACGTGTTTGACGATGCGTGCGACAAGATCAGCGAGACATACGACAAGCTTGAGGACAAGGTAAATAAGGGCAAGGAAGACGCAACCGAAACCTTTGACAGAACAAAGGATATAGCGAGTGAAAAGCTTGCCGAAGCAAGGGAGAGCGTTGAAAAAACGTATGAAGCGGCAGCCGATAAGTTTGCGGACGTAAAGAGCGAAGCACAGCAGACGGCTGAAAACATTTCAGACAAAGCGGCAGGCTTAAAGGATATTGCCGGAAACGCCATCAATGAAGCAAAGGAACAGTTTAAAAAATAAGTACATAAAAAGCGCCTTTTTTCTTACAAGGCGCTTTTATTTTTTTACTAAGATGCTGCCGGCGCAGTCATAGGCTCTACTGTATAAGTGTAGACAACGTCGTCTATTTTTTTGTATTTGACGGTAACCTTAAGCTCCTGCTTCTGAGATATGCCGGTCGGAATGACTATGGTGTTCTTTACGACAGTCGCATACGCCGTATCGCTGACTTCTATGGTGAGCCCCGTGTCGACCGGGTAGTTTTTAATGGTGCCGTTTTGCAGCTGGTATCTGTAAATGACCCTGTAGGTGACGATGTTTTCGGCAGAAAGCGTAGTTGCGTTTGTTTCGTTCTCTCCCATATACTGTTTTATTTGCTTGTCGATAAGCGTGACTTTCTGGTTCTCAAGAGTCTGGATATCCTTTATAACGGAGTCTACAAACAGGACGTTAAAAAGCTTAACGCCTCCGAAAATCAATGCTATTATAATAAGTAAAACAATAAAAAAGCCGAACAGCTTTTTAGGACTTTTCAGTTTTATTTTTTTGCGTGATTTCGCCATTTTTTCTACCATTTCGATATTTTTTTCATTATAGCAGAAATACCTGCTTATTACAATTAATAATATATTAAGATTTAAGTGAATACAGTTATATGACTGCCTGATAATAAAGCAAATAACTTTTTTTTAAAGACAAACAAAATAGAAATGAGCATGTTTTAAAGGGCATAATAGCCTAATGTTGGTTAATTTCGTATTAATATTTATACAATTGTTGACTTCTTTATATAAATGCATTAATATGTATAAGACATACATAAAGTGATAAATCTCGTAAAAAAGCCATTTATTGCTTTACAAGACTAAACTGTGAGACGTATCCAAGCTGCATAAGAGATGTATATTTATACATGCATAATAAAAGAAAGGAAGCCGGAAACATGAGCTTCAATATATTTGTCGACGGAGCCTCGGGAACAACGGGGCTTAGGATATTTGAAAGGATAAAAAAGCGCAACGATATGAGTCTTCTTTCTCTTTCGGACGAGAATCGTAAGGATATAAGCGCTCGTTTGGATATGGTGGCAAAAGCGGATCTTTCAATTCTTTGTCTGCCGGATATAGCATCAAAGGAGATAGCAGCGCTTGCGCCTGAGGGTGCAAAAATATGCGATACCTCCACGGCGCACCGCACAAACGAGGCTTGGGTATACGGTTTTCCCGAAATAAAGAAAAGAGAAGATATAAGAAATTCATCAAGAGTGAGTATCCCCGGCTGTCATGCCAGCGGGTTTATCTCGATAGTCGCTCCTCTCGTGCAGGGCGGTATAATCCCGAAGGACGCCTTTTTAAGCGTCAACTCGCTTACGGGATATTCGGGCGGCGGAAAGACTATGATACAGCAGTACGAAAACGAGAAAACGAAAAAAATGTTTTCTCCGAGAATGTATGGGCTTACTCTTTCCCACAAGCACTTAAACGAAATGCAGAAGATTTGCGAGCTTGAAAACAGCGTATTATTCACTCCGGTAGTTGACGACTATTACTGCGGAATGCTTGTGAGCGTGCCTCTGTTTCTGCCTCTTTTAAAAAATGTATCTTGCGCCGAACAAGTTCGGGAATACCTTTTAGAGTACTATAAGGATGAATCGCTTATAAATGTTAATCCCATGAACACCTTGCCCGAGGACGGCTTTATGGCGGCAAACACGTTTGCGGGAAGGGACTGTATGTCTTTAAGCGTGTACTCAAAAGCAGATATGGTTCTAATCACCTCACTTTTCGATAACCTTGGCAAGGGAAGCTCGGGAGCGGCGCTGCAGTGCGCAAATATAATGCTGGGAATTGAAGAAACAAAGGGACTTGTTATATAAATACAGGTCTAAATAAATTTAATATACGGAGTAAATTAAAATGAAACAGATAAACGGAGGCGTTAGCGCACCAAAGGGATTTAAAGCTTCGGGGGTTCACTGCGGTATAAGAAAGAACGCTTCAAAAGAGGATCTTGCTTTGATATTAAGCGATAAAAGCTGTTCGGCAGCGGCAGTGTATACACAAAACAAGGTCAAGGGCGCGCCTATATACATAACAAAAAAGCACATAGAAAATGGATATGCCCAAGCCATAATATGCAACAGCGGCAACGCAAATACCTGCAATGCAAACGGGCTGGATATTGCCGAAGAAACATGCGCTTTACTATCAGAGCATCTTGGCTTATCTAATGAGGACATCGTTGTGGCTTCTACCGGCGTTATCGGCTCGGAGCTGTCGATAGAGCCGTTTAAGGTTGGTATTCCTCTTGTAGTTGAGAAGCTATCAAAGGACGGAAGCGACAAGGCGGCTCATGCTATCATGACGACCGATACGGTCTTAAAGGAAATAGCTCTGGAATTTGAGCTTGGAGGCAAGACTTGCCGAATCGGTTCTATCGGAAAGGGAAGCGGCATGATAAACCCGAATATGGCTACAATGCTCATATTCATAACCACAGACGTTTCTATAAGCCCGAAGCTGCTTCAAAAGTCTCTTTCAAACGATATCTTAGACACCTTCAATCAAATCAGTGTTGACGGAGATACCTCCACGAACGATTCCGTAGTGATTTTGGCAAACGGTGAAGCGGGAAATGACGAATTGAAGAGTGAAGACGATGACGGCTACAAGGTGTTTTGTGCGGCTCTGAATAAAGTAACTTTATATATGTCGCGCATGATAGCCTTTGACGGCGAAGGTGCAACGAAGCTTATAACCTGCGAAGTTAACAATGCGCCCACAAAAATAACGGCACGTAAAATCTCCAAAAGCGTTATATCCTCAAGCTTATTCAAAGCCGCCATATTCGGCTCCGACGCAAACTGGGGAAGAGCCATATGCGCCATTGGTTATGCTGAAGGGGATTTTTCGATAGATAATATAGATATTGCTTTAAAGAGCAAGGCGGGAGAAATTGCCGTATGCAAGAATTCCGGTGCGCTGGCATTCGACGAAGATAAGGCAAAGAAAATATTAAGTGAAAACGAGATAACCGTGCTTGTGGATATGCACAACGGCACATATTCAGCCGGTGCGTGGGGCTGTGACCTTACATATGATTACGTAAAGATAAACGGAGATTACCGTTCATAAGCAAGGAAGGTAACTAATGGAAACAAACCGAAATACCGATATGTTCGTGGGGCTCTTAAGTGAAGCACAGCCATATATAGAGAAGTACCGCTCCAAGGTCATGGTCGTTAAATACGGCGGAAACGCTATGGTAAGCGACGAATTAAAACGCGCCGTCATGAAGGATCTTATCACTTTAAATATGATAGGCATAAAGGTCGTGCTTGTACATGGCGGAGGGCCGGATATAAATAAACAGCTTGAGCTTATGGGCAAGGAGCCGGAGTTCGTCGGAGGCTTACGAAAGACAGACGATGAGACAATGGAGGCAGTCCAGCAGGTATTGGCAGGCAAGGTCAATAAAAATCTTGTCGCTATGCTTGAGGGCTATGGTGTTGGGCTGTGCGGCATGGACGGCGAAATGCTCCTTTGCGAAAAAAAGAAAACCGAGACGGATCTCGGTCATGTGGGCGAGATAGTAAGTGTCAACGTCAAGCTTATCAAATACCTTTTGGAAAACAGCTTTATCCCGGTAATAGCGACAGTCGGCATGGACAAATCGGGTATCGCTTACAACATAAACGCAGATACGGCAGCGTGCAAAATAGCCATAGCGCTGGGAGCTGAAAAGATAATCAGCATGACGGACGTTGCGGGGCTATTGTCTGATAAGGACGATGAATCCACACTCATCGACGAGGTCGAAATAGCTCAGGTCGATAATTTTATAAAAAGCGGCGTTATACAGGGCGGTATGATACCAAAAATAAAGGGATGTGTGGAATGCGTCGAAGCGGGAGTTGCAGAGGCTGTGATAATAGACGGAAGAAAACCGCATTCACTGTTTATGGAAATATTTTCCGATAAAGGCTGCGGAACACTCTTTTATAAAAAACTCAGGAGGCAGATGAATGGAAAAGGATAATACGATATCACTTTATGATAAATACATAGTGCATTCCTATGCACGCAATGAGCTTGAGCTTGTACGCGGCAAGGGTATGTACGCATATGACAGTAATAAGAAAGAATATCTGGATTTTACGAGTGGAATAGGCGTAAACAGCTTGGGCTACTGCGATAATGAGTGGGTCGAGGCGGTGTCCACTCAGGCAAAAACGCTTCAGCATACCAGCAATCTTTTTTTCATTCAGCCTGACGCAAAATTAGCCGAGACTCTCTGCAACAGAACAGGCTACAAGAGCGTTTTCTTTGCAAACAGCGGAGCAGAAGCCAACGAGGGCGCACTCAAGGCGGCAAGAAAATATTCTTTGGACAAATATTCTGAAGAAAGCGCTCGCTATGAAATTATCAGTCTGAACAACAGCTTTCATGGACGTACCGTTTTTACGCTTACCGTAAACGGGCAGGAGGTGTTCCACAACAACTTCGGGCCTTTGGCGCCGGGGATAGTATATTCTGATGCAAACGACATTGAACAGCTTAAAAAAACAATTAATAAACGAACCTGCGCAATAATAATCGAGCCTGTTCAAGGAGAAGGCGGTGTTATCCCTCTTGATGAGGATTTCGTCAAGGGCGTACGCGCGCTTTGTGATGAAAACGATTTGATAATGATTTCAGACGAGGTTCAGACAGGTATAGGTCGTACCGGCAAGCTGCTTGCTTTAGAGCATTATTCCGTTAAAGCAGATATCGTTACGCTTGCAAAGGGCTTGGGCGGCGGCTTGCCGATAGGAGCCGTTTTGTTCAACGAAAAAACAAAGGACGTGTTTCAGCCGGGAGATCACGGAAGCACATTTGGGGGCAATCCCGTTGTATGTGCGGGAGCAAATGTTGTGCTTTCGCGTTTAGATGAGAAAATGCTCTCACAAATAGAAGAAAACGGTTTATATCTTAAGAAAAAGCTTACTTCGCTGCCAAAGGTAAAAAGCGTTGACGGAATGGGGCTAATGCTCGGTATTTGTTTTGAGGACGGTATAAATGCAAAAGACGTATTAAAGGCGGCAATGGAACAAGGACTTTTATGCCTGACTGCCAAAACAAAGCTAAGACTTCTTCCTCCTCTTATAGTGTCAAGGCAGGATATAGATAAAGCTGTGAAGATACTCGAGGGAATACTTGTATGCGACTGAAATATACTATATTCAGTCACATTTCAGTCACGAAATAGAATATAAGCAAAAACAAAAGCAAGAATTTTGACTGAAATCAAAAAAACTTGCTTTTTTGTTATAGGCACATATTTTTGGATTTGCATTATCATAGAAAATATTGTATGATTAATATGTTATAAAAGTCGCATCCGTATATAAGCAGCTAAGGAGAGAACATAAATGAAGTATATATACGACTATGCCATCATGTCAGCGGTGTTTCTTATCATCATCGTTATAATGTATTTTTCAAAAAGACAGTTCCCCGACAGACGAAACAAAGCCTTTTCGATAATATTGATTTGTTCCGTAATCGACGTATTGCTTGATATCGCAAGCTCAATTATATATGAAAACTGCGCTCTGCTAGCCGAGTGGTTCGTTTATACTGTAAACACTACGTTTTATCTTCTGCAAGTGGGATTTTCCGCCCTCATATACATATACGTTATAATAAACGCAAAAAAGCTTGCTAAAAATATTAAATCAGTCGCTGTATTCTTGTTCCCTGCCTTAGTCGTGATATTGTTGTTTCTTATTAATCCCTTCACGCATGTCATGTTTTATGTAAACTCAGCAGGTGATTACATACACTGCGCACCTTTTGTCTTATGTTATATCGTACTTGTTTTTTATATTGTGCTTTCGTTTATCACGCTTTTCAATTATAAAAAAAATCTAACAAACAAGCAGTTTAATACTATGCTGAGCGCGCTGATAATAATTGTTATTGCTGTTGGTTTGCAATATATGATGCCATATCTTCTTTTAACGAGTGCAGGAATGGCTATTGCAATAACGATGATGTATCTCATTATGCAAAAACCCGAGGATATGCTTGACAGCATGACAAACGTCTTTAACCGAGAGGCGATGTTTATGCTCATATCCGATTTGTCCGAGAGCTCAAAGGTATACAAAATGACGACTGTCGAGCTGCATAACTTAAGGAGAATAAACCGTATCTTCGGGATGTCCTTCGGCGACGAATTGCTTGCGAAGCTCTCAGAGCAG
Source organism: uncultured Lachnospiraceae bacterium (assembly GCA_964618075.1). Classification (GTDB taxonomy): domain Bacteria; phylum Bacillota; class Clostridia; order Eubacteriales; family Anaerofustaceae; genus CAYTMY01. The sequence goes on along the minus strand of CAZTZO010000007.1, from coordinate 33,039 downwards.
ATCAATTCCGTTTCCAATGAAGGGTGGGTGTTTAGATTTCTCGGAAATGTCTTTGTCCTGATAACAATAGACGAGGACGACGGCTTGGAAGCATATAACAAAATAAGAAAGTCGCTTCTTGAAACATGCGTTGTACAGGGAGTGGAAATAAAGCCGTATACGACTATATGCGCAATAGAAAATACCAACGATATAAAAAATGCAAACGACGCCTGTAATATGATAGAAACTGTCATTTCCGAAGCAAAACGCGGAACGGCAAGCATTATCAGCGTGGATATGATGCGCGATATGAAGAGGCGCAATATGGTGGAAACGGAGCTTATGAAGGCTATAGCAACCGAAAGCTTCGAGGTGTATTATCAGCCAATATATTCCATTAAATCGAAGTCGTTTTCGTCCGTGGAAGCACTGGTGCGCTTTTCTCCCGACAATGTCGGAAGTATCGCTCCGTCTGAATTTATTCCGATAGCGGAAAAACAGGGTGTTGTAGCCGAAATAGATTCGATAGTCTTAAAAAAAGTCTGCGAATTTATCAAAACCTACGATCCTGCCGGCAAGCTTGGCATAAAGCATTTCGAGCTGAATTTATCGCCTGCGGAGTTTATAAATAACGAGCTTTCCGAAAGGGTTATGCAGACTGTCAGTGATAATGGGGTCGACCCTTCGTACATACTCTTTGAGATAACCGAATCGACCGCTGTGAGCGAATTTGACTCGCTGCATACTAACATAGAGCATCTCAGCAAATACGGCTTTAAGTTTGTTCTGGACGACTACGGAACGGGGTATTCGAATATCTCTATTCTTATGAGCCTGCCTTTTTCCACAATAAAGCTCGATAAAAGTATGCTTACTGCCGCTATGATGAATCCGCAGAACAGGATAATTTTCGAAAAAACCGTCAGTATGTTCACTCAGCTTGGAATGGGCACAGTCGTTGAGGGAGTGGAAAACGACAGTGAAGCGGATTTTGTTATTCAAAGTAAGGCGGATAATATACAGGGCTATTTTTACGCTATGCCGATGAAGGGCGATGATTTTATCAGATTTATGAATACAGAAGGTATTATGATACAATAGCGGCAAAAGAGGAAAACAAATGTATATAAAAGATTTTGAGGATAAAAAACCGATAGTAAAGAGCGGAGCATACTGCGCGTTTAACAGCTGCATAATAGGAGACGTTGTAATAGAAAAAGACGCCAACATCTGGTATAACGCGGTTATCAGAGCTGACGTAGGACCGGTATATATAGGAGAGGGCACCGCTATCGAGGATAACTGCGTAATACACGGCAACGTCAAAGTCGGGAAAAACTGCGTTATCGGTCACAATGTCGTTTTAAACGGCTGTACAATAGGCGACGGATGTCTTATAGGTACAGGTGCTGTTGTGCTTAACGATGCAATTATAGAAGACGGCTGTATCCTCGGCGCAGGCTCTTTGGTCACGAAGGGTAAAATTTTTAAGAAGAATACTTTATCGTATTCCAATCCTGCAAAAACAATAAGGCAGTTGACAAATGAAGAGACGCTCTCTACTTTGCAAACCGCATCTCTTTACGTCGAGCTGGCACAAAAGCAGCTTGACAAAACTAAGTAGAGTAAATACTATTACTCTTCTTCTTTCATTCTTTCTTCTCGAAAGGATCTTATGTATGCGTCAAGGTATATTTTGTTTGCGACAGTCGTTATTGCCGTTGTAAACAGATCCTTTGCGTCCGTATCAGTTTTGCCGAGTTTTTTTACGTTGTCGCTCAGCCCGAAGGTAAATAAAAGCACGTTTTTGAATTCATCACACAGATAATCATAAGCAATAGACGTTTCGTAGCATTCTTTTTGTAATGTGATAAGCTTGCCGATATCATCTAAAGAAAGCACGGATTTCATCATCGCAATAAATATAAGTCTTGATATATGCTGCTGGTAATACTGTTTTTTTATCGGGGTGTCTATCATTTTTTTCTTTACATAATTGCTGACCATGGATGTAGTCAGTTGCATGGAATCGAATGCCGATAAATAAGAATTAATGAGCTTTACCGTCTGCTCAAGATAAAGTCCCACGTCGGGAAGCTTGTCGTAGGAGGGTAATTGAAAGTCCTTGATACCTGTTGCTATTTTTTCCTGAAGTTCTTTTTTCATGTTGTTATTATATATCGGTTTTTATAAATCGTCAATTGAGTTATGAAGATTGGATTAAAAGTTTTTCAAAAGCGTTGCTTTATTGAAACATGGTGTTATAATTTAGCCGATTATCGGTTTATTGATACCCTTTAATCGGATATCCTATTTCAAGGAGTATAAAATGAAGTATAGAATAGTATCGGATTCAAGCTGCGATATATCCTTCACGGAAGGCGCAGAACTCAAAAAAGTACCGATGAAGGTATTTACGGCTGAAAAAGAGTATATAGACACCGAAGAAGCAGACATTTCCATTATGCTTGACGAGCTGAGCGTTTACAAGGGACGCTCATATACCTCGTGTCCGAATACGGATGACTGGCAAGCCGCATTTGAAGGAGCTGATCGTATATTTGCTGTAACTATTACAAGCGGACTTTCCGGAAGCTATAATACGGCGAATGCAGCGGCGCGCGAATACGAAAATACACATGCGAACGCAAGGGTATTCGTTATAGATACGCTTTCAGCAGGGCCTGAAATGGCAATGATTATAGACAAGCTTGCTCAGATGATTGATCAGGGCAATGAATATGAAGATATTTGCGAAAATATAACCGAATACATTAAGCATACACATTTGCTCTTTGCTCTGTGCTCTTACCATAACTTCATACAAAACGGGCGCGTCAATAAGCTTGTCGCAATGGCAGCGGGTACGCTGGGCATACGCATAATAGGCAAAGCCAGCGACGAGGGTATGCTTGAATTGCTCTCAAAGTATAAGGGCGAAAACAAAACTATCATTGCTTTGGTAAAGGAAATGATACTTCGAGGATTTAATGGCAAAAAAGCATATATAGGCCATGTTGAGAATGAAAACGGGGCGAATCTGCTTAAAAATACCATACTTAAATATCACCCGGACAGTATTATCAAACTCTACCCGATGAGAGGCCTTTGCAGCTACTATGCCGAAAGAGGCGGGATACTTGTCGGCTTTGAAGGTAAGTAAATATTAAAAAATATTAGAAAATGTGATATCATATATTTTAGCTTATAATATAAAGGGAAAAAAGCTTATGCAAATGTATGATATCATTCAAAAGAAAAAAGAAGGACAGGCTCTTTCAAAAGAAGAGCTGAGTTATTTTGTGCGCGGTTTTGTAAGCGGTGAAATACCCGCCTGTCAGGCCAGCGCACTTTTAATGGCAATATATTTTAAAAATCTGACGCTCGCAGAAACGGCGAACCTGACGTATAGTATGCTGGAATCGGGCAAAAGACTTGATATGTCGGATATAAAGAATATAAGCGCAGACAAGCATTCTACGGGCGGAGTGGGGGACAAAACAAGCCTGATACTTGCTCCGATGCTTGCGTGCTGCGGCTTGAAGGTGGCAAAAATGTCGGGAAGGAGTCTCGGATATACCGGCGGGACTATAGACAAGCTTGAGAGTATCAGCGGCTTTAAAACGGATATTTCGACAGACGAATTCAAGCGCCTTGTAAAAGAAAACGGCATAAGCATAATGTCTCAGACAGAAAATTTTGTTCCTGCCGATAAGAAGCTGTACGCTCTAAGAGATTTAACGAACACAGTAGACAGCATACCCCTTATCGCTTCTTCAATAATGAGTAAAAAGCTGGCTTCTGGTGCGCACAATCTCGTGCTTGACGTCAAGTGCGGCACCGGTGCTTTTGTCTCAGAATTAAACGAAGCTAAAAAGCTTGCCGAGGTTATGGTGAAAATAGGCAAAGAAGCAAAGATAAATGTCTGCGCACTTATAACAAATATGGACGAGCCTCTCGGTTATGCCGTTGGTAACGCTTTGGAGGTTAAAGAAGCCGTTGAAATACTAAAGGGTGGGAAAGATACTCTTGTAAGAGAGCTGTGTGTATCTCTCGGACGCGCACTGCTTAATATTTCGGGGCTTGTTGTAAATAAAGAGAAGGCGGACGCAATATTAAACGATTCGATTGACAGCGGTAAGGCGTATAAAAAATTTGCCGACTTTATAGAGGCGCAGGGCGGTAAACGTGAAATGATAGAGGATACGTCGCGTTTACCTCAAAGCAAATTTTCAAAGGAAATATACTCCGATATAAACGGCTATGTAAACAAAATCGACTGCGCTTTGATAGGCTTGGTTTTTCATATGCTTAATGATCCTACGCTTAAAGAAGACTATGGAGCCGGTATCGTGTTAAATAAAAAGGTAGGCAACAGAGTTGAAAAGGGTGAAAAAACAGCTACTTTATATTCTTCAAGCGAGACACTTTTAAATGAAGGAGCAATGTGCATAAAAAAAGCTTTCGATTTTTCTACTGAGAAGCCCGAAAAGAAAAAGCTGATATTGGACGTTGTAATGTAAATATATTATTTATCATAACGATTAAAAAAAAAGTAAATAAAAAGAGCGCAGTATATCTTAATCCCATAACAAACGGGTTAATCATTTTTACCGCACTCTTTATTTTTTATTGTTTTTGTATCAGCCGCGTCCTGCGCCGCCTCCGCGTGAGCCGCCTCCGCCAAAACCTCCGCCTCCGCCGAAGCCTCCACCGAAGCCGCCGCCTGAACTAAAGCCACCGCCGCCGCCACCGGAGCGTCCTGCGCCGCCGCCGCGAGAGCCGCCTCCACCGAAGCCGCCGCCACTTGAGCTGCCACCACCGCCACCGCCGAACCAGCCTCCGTCATTGTGGTCGTTATGGTCTCTATCATCGTGGTCATGATCGTTATAGTTTCTTCTTCTTGGTGCGCCTATAAACGGAACGCCTCCGCCGTATATTCTTCTGTGTCTTCTTGATGCTCTGTTAGAGCTGATGATTATAATAACAACGACGACAATAAGTATCAGCCAGAATATACCGGTGCTTGATGAACGGTTTCCCGTGGAGTTATCGGTTGCCTTACTTGAGCTGCCGCCGCCAAAAGAAGGCGTCGTAGTCGTGGGCGTAGTCGCCTGAGAGGTGCCGGTTACCGACACGTTGTAGTGAGAAGCAAGGTTCTTGATAAGCGCTCCATATACTTTCTTTGTTCCTGCGGAATAATCGCCCTTTGCGAAATCGTCCTCTAAATATGTATTGAGCATATTTTTAAGAGTACCTGATGAAAGAGTCGTTTCAAGCCCTGAGCCTGTCATGCAGTAGTAGTTTTCATCGCCTATGGCAAGAAGCAGCAGTACGCCGTTATTTTTATCCTTTGCTCCTATGCCCCATTCGTTGAATATGGCAAGACAATAGTCTTCAATGTCCTTTCCCTCAAGAAAGTTTATTGTTACGACAACGACCTGCGCACCCGTTTTATTGTCAAGCTCTCCTCCCATGGAAAGAATGTAATTCTCGCAATCCGCGTCAAGCACGTTTGCGTAGTCGGCAACGTAAACATTCGAAGGCGCTTCAAGGGTAGAAGCGGCAAAGACCGCATTAAAGGACATAACTACAGATACCACTAAAAGAGCAGCTGCAAATAAGTATTTAGTTTTTTTCATTATCTTCACCTTGTTTCATCAGTATGCAAACTGCTTGAGCGGCTCCACAAAGGTAATTTTGCACAATATATTCGTGGGGAATTTTCTGAGTATCTGGTTAAACTCAGCCGCCTTTGTGTTGTAGTCCGAATGCCCTATGATCTGATTTGCCGATTCCATATCCGCTTTTATGGATGTATTGTACTTAGCGTCATTAACGCTTAATGACTGTGTATCAAGGAAAGCGGAAAGGTTGTTACAGGCAGTCGTAAGAGCCTGATTATATTTGTATTTATCGCTCGGATCGCTTGCATTGTTTAATGAGTCACATGCGCTTTGTACGGCTGTTATGAGCGCGTTATTCGAATCGGTGTATCTCTTTGCCACAGTTACGAGATTGCCCGCAAAGGCTATCCTTCGCTCAAGGTCGTATTCAATCCCGAGGTCAAACTGATCGTCTGGGTTTCCCTCATAAAACAGTGAAAGAGCCTGATTCCTTATTTTGTTCAGCGACATTCTTCCCCCGAAAAATATCGAGAGCGCTATCATAAGAACGCACAGTATTATAGCCGTAGGTTTTTTTATATTTTTCATATCATTGTCCGCTTTAGATAAATTATTCAGCTGTTTTGAGCTACCTGTAAAAGCTTCTGTTTGAGTTCGTTTTCAATCTGTCCGAGCTGCGTTTCTGCCGCCGCGCGTTTTGCTTTGCCGTCTTTTTGTATTTGCAGCACGCTTTCTATTGTAGAGATAAGATCCTCATTCGTTTTCTGAAGAGTTTCTATTTCAACGATGCCTCTCTCGCCCTCTTTCGCCGCTTCGATCGTGCCCATTTTGAGCATTTCGGAATTTTCCTTAAGCAGCTGATTCGTCATCTCCGTGACAGCCTTTTGAGCCTCTATCGCCTGACGAGAGTTCTCAAGACCGAGCGCAAGCACCATCTGGCTTTTCCACAAAGGAATTGTATTGACTATGGAAGAGTTTATCTTTTCCGCCATAAGAGAGTCGTTGTTCTGCAAAAGTCTTATCTGCGGGCCCATTTGCAGTGAGATAGTTCTTGTAAGCTCAAGGTCGTAAAGTCTCTTTTCGAAGCGTGTGATAAGGTTGGAATAATCGTTGACGGCTTGTGCGTCTTCTGTTTTTCCGCTATCAGAAGCCTTTTTCTTCATTTCCTCAAGCTCCTGCTCGGCTTGCTTTATTCTGAGCTTGCCCGCTTCGATATACATAGTAAGTTCTTTGAAATAGTCTGTGTTCATCTCGTACATTTTTCCGAACAGAGCTATGTCCTTAAGCAATGTGACCTGATGATGTTCAAGCTTTTCAACTATGTCGTCAATATTGCCCTCTACCTTTGTGTATTGAGCCTTCATTTTGGCTATAGCCTTGGCAGGCTTCTGGAAGAGTCCGGCAAGTCCCTTTTTCTCAGCGCCGTTAAAGCCCTTTAATTCTACGACGAGATTTGTGAGCATATCGCCTACGCTTCCCATATCCTTATTTCTCACGTTTGCAAGCGCACCCTCAGAGAAGTTGGCAATGTGCTTCTGAGCGCCTGTGCCGTACTGCAGAACAAGAGTTGCGTTGGTTATATCAATTTTCTTTGAAAACTCGTCAACAACCTTTTTCTCTTTTTCCGTCAATACGCTCTCTTGTTGTACTTGCGATGCAACAGGAGTATCCTGTACGCTAAGCTCGTTTGCCTGCTGTATGACCGTTTCGATTTTTGCTGCGGGTACGTCGTCAAGAGTGAGTACGGGTACTCCGTCCTTCTCGGGTACGTCCTGCGCTACCTGCAATTCCAATGATTTCTCTTCCATTAAAGTTAAATTTCCTTTCGAATTTATATTATTTGTGAGTATTCGTTTTATTTTATCGTTTCTTCGGGTACCTTTATAGCTTCGGCGTCATTATTGATTCCCTCAAGAGTAAGCGTAATACCGCTTCCGTCAGACTTATTCTTTATAAGACCTTCGCTTGAGAGTATATCCTCAAACACGGATATTTCGCTTGAGATATCCATTGCCTTGTAGTCGTATAAGCTGTCATACTGTTTTTCGAACGCTTCCTTTACCGTTGAAAGTGAATCGTCTATCTTTTTCATTATAGTCGTTATATTTGCCGTCTGTACGCCCTGAGAGGCAAGCTCAGCGTATGCGTCGAGCAGCTTTAATGTGGTGGGAAGGTAGTAGGAAATAAATCTTCTTACGTTCGGCAGAGTGTCGGGGTTCTTCGCCACGTACTCGAATATCTTTGTGGTGATATTTTCTATCTGAGTAATTTTTTGCGATACGCCCTCGTCTGCTATACGGTCATTTGCTTTACGAATATTGCTTATGTAGCCGTTTGCTTCATTGATGAGAGTATCGAGCTTTTCATTGCCTGTCGAGGCTTTTATCGGAGCCTTTTCGACCATCACATACGTGTTGGGGATAAGCTTGCCGGTAACGAAAAACACCGCGAGCGAGGCTACAAGAACGATAAGAAAATCGCTTAGTCTGTATAGCGGGAATATAATAGCGTATAATACCCATGTTGCGCCTAAAAACAAAATGGGCAGGTTGGATTTAACTGATTTTTTTTCCAATGCAAACCTCACTTAAAGATAATTTTCGCTCATCTGAAAAGTCGCTTGTCGAAAATTTCCGTATATACTTGAATTTTATATGTAAATCGTACTCGTGTCAAGGGAAAATGATTACACTTTATGTTATAATCCGATTAATCAATAAAATAAAGAGGCATGTTGTTATGAAAAATACAGATAAGCAAAACTATGAAATGATAGCGCACCTTTGTGACGCATTCGGGCCAAGCGGTTTTGAAGATGAGGTTATAAAAGCGGCGAGACAGTATGTAACATTTTACGATACCTTCACCGACAAAATGAAAAACTTTTATATCTTTCCTTATGAACAAAACGAAACATACCCTACAGTCATGCTTGATGCTCACAGTGACGAGGTGGGCTTTATGATACATTCTGTCAAACCGGACGGAACTCTCGGATTTGTTACTCTCGGGCCTATTTCCAAGGAATGCCTTGCTTCAAGCGAGCTTGTTGTAAGAAATACTCAGGGTGAATACTTAAGTGCGGTCATTTCCACAGTATCACCTCACTATGATAAAAACGCTTCCTTTATAAAAGACACAGAGCTATGTATAGATATCGGCTCAATAAGTGCTTCTCAGACTAAAGAAACATATCATGTCCAAATGGGCGAGCCGGCCGGTTTTTCGACTATATGCAAGATAAACGAACAGACAGGTACGCTCATAGGCAAAGCGTTTGATTGCCGCTTGGGATGCGCGGCGCTTATAGAAACGATAAACAGGCTTGAAGGCGAAAATCTCAAAGTAAATGTAAAGGGAGTATTGTCTTCTCAGGAGGAGGTGGGAGCCAGAGGAGCGAAGGCGTCTGTAAGAAGGATACTTCCCGATATAGCAATATGCTTTGAGGGCTGTCCCGCCGACGATACCATAGCGCAGGATTACGCACAACAGACAAAAATGGGATTTGGCCCTATGCTCAGGTATATAGACGGAGGAATGATAACAAATCCCGCCTTTATGCGCTTTGCTCTAAGTGTTGCTGATAAATACGATATACCCGTACAGACCGCCGTACGCACAGGGAGTATGACAGACGCTTTAAGCATACACACGGAAAAAAACGGTATTCCCACGATAGTCATAGGCATACCCGTAAGATATACGCACAGCCCTTCATGCATAGCGAACTATGAGGATTACCTTAACGCAGTAAGCCTTGCAAAGGCTATCATAAGCGAGCTTTCCAAAGAAATAATCGAGGATTTCTAAATGAGCAACTGGAATCCATGGCACGGCTGCACAAAGATAAGCCCGGGCTGTGAAAACTGCTATGTTTACCGCATGGACGCAAGGTATGAGCGTGACGCTTCGATTCTTACAAAAACGCTTTCGTTCGATATGCCCATAAGAAGGGATCGCTTCGGTAACTATAAAATAAAAGCTCCCGATGTGGTATATACGTGCTTTTCGTCGGATTTTTTTCATAAGGACGCAGACGAAATGCGAAAAAAAGCGTGGCAGATGATAAAACAGAGGAGCGATCTTGATTTTCTTATGATAACCAAGAGAATAGACCGCTTTAACGTAAGCCTTCCGCAGGACTGGGGGACGGATACGATAACGTGACGATATGCTGCACCGTGGAAAACCAAGCTATGGCGAATTACCGTCTGCCTATTTATCTTTCACTTCCTATAAAGCGTAAATGCATAGTATGCGAGCCCCTTTTGGAAAAGGTCGATATTTCCGAATACTTGAGTCAGAATATATCTCAGGTCGTGGCGGGAGGGGAGAGCGGAGAAAAAGCACGAGTTTGCGATTACGACTGGATACTTTCATTAAGAAATCAGTGCATTGCTTCGGGAGTATCCTTTCATTTCAAGCAGACGGGAGCATTCTTTCGTAAGGACGGAAAAATGTACAGGATAAAAAGAGCCCTACAGCACACTTAGGCGCGTAAGGCAAATATAAACTATGTTACTAAGGATTCGATAATGAAGTGAATCTTTTATTTAAAACGATAATCCTTGTTTTGATATGCATCTATTAGCTCTAAGCAGTGCAATTTGCGTCTTGCCATCGAGAATATCGCCGTTTTCAACCATTTCAAGAGCTTTTTGCATAGGTATTTTCACAAGATCTATAAATTCATCCTCGTCGGTATGCGCTTTGCCGTAGGAAAGCCCGGTTGCCGTATATATGTGGATAAGCTCGTCAGAAACCGCAACGCTCGGTAAAAAACAGCCGAGATACTTCATTTCCTTTGCTTCTATCCCCGTTTCCTCAGAAAGCTCACGTTTAGCGCATGCTTCGACCTCTTCGCCTTTTTCAAGCTTGCCTGCCGGAACCTCAAGAGAAACTCTCTTTAGTGGATAGCGGTATTGTCTGACAAACGTGATATTACCTTTGTCGTCTATGGGTATCACGGCTACTGCGCCTGGATGCTCCATGTATTCGCGCGTTGAAGTGTTGCCGTTCGGAAGCTTTACCGTGGCTCTGAAAAGATGCACAAGTCTGCCCTTAAATATTTCCTCTGTTGATATTTCCTCTTCCTTAAGCTTGTCGGTATTTTCCATTTACTGCACTTCCCTTATATAAACGTTTAATGAATTATAACAGCTTTTTACATAAAAACAAAAGACCGCTTATACTTCTTTTAAGCATGTAGCAGTCTTTAATGTAATAGATTATTTTATATTTCTCCAAAACGATGTCGTTCTTTGGAAGGTCTCATCGTTATTAGTTTCGGCAAAGCCCTTAAGCGCGGCTTTTTGTTTTGAGTTTAGTTTTGTCGGTATTTCGACGTTTACTGTCACATACTGGCTGCCCTTGCCGTAGCCGTTTATATTTGTTATGCCCTTGTTTTTGAGCTTAAATACCGTAGAATTTTGCGTGCCCTCTGGTATTTTGAGCTTGACCGTTCCGTCTAATGTCGGTATTTTAAGCTCACAGCCGAGAGCTGCGTCAACGAAGGAAATGGGTATATCGAGTCTTACGTCGGTACCCTCTCTGACAAAGTATTCGTGCGGCTTTACGTTAATGACAATATATACGTCGCCGCTTCTTCCTCCCTTTGTTCCGGCGTTGCCTTCGCCTCTTAAGGGAAGCACACTTCCCGTATCAACGCCTGCCGGTATCTTTACGGTAATCTGTCTTACTACCTTTTCGCTTCCTGTACCTGAGCATTTTGGGCACGGCGAGTCTATTACTGTCCCGCTTCCGCCGCATGTGTCACAGGTACGCACAGTCTGCATCATTCCGAGTATGCTTTTCTGATTTACACGAATTTGTCCGCTGCCGCCGCAGGTAGGGCACGTCTTTGGGCTGGTGCCTTTTTTAGCTCCTGAGCCGGAGCATTCCGAGCAGGTTTCCTTGCGGCTCATTTTAATTTTCTTTTCACAGCCGAAAGCAGCCTCCTCGAAGCTAATGTTTATATTGACTCTGAGATCGCTTCCCTTTTTCGGGCCGCTTCTCTGAGATGAGCCGTTCGAAGAAAAGCCTCCTCCGCCGCCGAACATATTAAATATATCTCCGAATATATCCGAGTAATCTCCTCCTGAAAAGCCCGAAAAGCCCGAGAAACCCGAATAAGGATTACCGCCGTTTTGTTCAAATCCTGCGTGACCGTACTGGTCATAACGCGCGCGGTTATCCTCGTTGTTGAGAATCTCGTATGCTTCGTTGAGTTCTTTGAATTTTTCTTCTGCCGCCTTATCACCCGGGTTTTTGTCCGGGTGATATTTCATGGCAAGCTTTCTGTATGCTTTTTTTATCTCATCTGCAGACGCATTTTTATCTACGCCGAGAACCTCGTAATAATCGCGTTTGGACACTTGGCAGAATCCTCCTAACAGCCTTAATTATTTGTCGTCGTCGACAACCTCGTAATCCGCGTCTACTACGTTGTCATCGTTATTGTTGTTTTCGTTATTTTCGTTGTTTTGCTGCTGTCCCTGAGAAAAGTCCTGCTGAGTTGAGCCCTGCTCCTGATTCGGCTGTGCGCCGTTTTGAGCGTACATCTTCTGTGCTATCGGATAGAAGGACTCCGTGACCTTTTCGCTTGCGTCCTTTATAGCAAGTGCGTCGTCGTTGTTCATTGCTTCCTTAAGCTTGGCTATGGCATCGGTAACAGCCTGTTTTTCGCTTTCGGTGGCTTTGTCGCCTGCGTCCTTTAAGGATTTCTCAGTCTGATATATTGTGCTGTCCGCAGTGTTGCGTGCGGTTATAAGCTCTTCCTTCTTTGTATCCTCATCTGCGAATTTCTCAGCGTCGGAAACAGCCTTGTTGATGTCCTCTTCGTTCATGTTGGTTGAGGACTGTATCACGACGTTCTGTACGTTGTTTGTCGCCATATCCTTTGCCGACACGCTGACAATACCGTTTGCGTCGATGTCGAAGGTCACCTCTATCTGAGGAATACCTCTGGGTGCCATTGCTATACCTGCCAGCTGGAAGCGTCCGAGAGTTTTGTTGTCGGATGCCATTTTTCTTTCGCCCTGCAAGACATGTATGTCAACTGCGGTCTGATTGTCTGCCGCCGTCGAGAATACCTGGCTCTTCTTTGTAGGTATAGTCGTGTTTCTGTCGATAAGCTTTGTAAATACTCCGCCGAGCGTTTCGATTCCGAGCGAAAGGGGAGTTACGTCCAGAAGAAGAACGTCCTTTACATCACCTGCAAGCACACCACCCTGTATTGCGGCGCCTATAGCTACACATTCATCGGGGTTTATACCCTTAAAGGCTTCCTTCTGGGTTATGTTCTTTACAGCTTCCTGTACTGCGGGAACTCTCGTGGAGCCGCCGACAAGTATTACCTTACTTATATCGTTTACTGAAAGCTTTGAGTCTGCTATAGCCTTCTTGACAGGCTCTGTCGTCTTTTCGATAAGGTCTTCGATGAGACTTTCAAATTTCGCTCTCGTTACAGTAATATCCAAATGCTTCGGGCCGTCTGCCGTGGCTGTGATAAACGGAAGGTTGACGTTTGTAGTCGTTGCGCTTGAAAGCTCTATCTTTGCCTTCTCCGCAGCCTCCTTGAGTCTTTGTACAGCCATTTTGTCGCCTGAGAGATCTACACCCGTCGATTTCTTGAATTCGTCGATAAGATAGTTCATAAGTCTTTCGTCGAAATCGTCGCCGCCCAGACGGTTGTTGCCGCTTGTGGCAAGTACCTCGAATACGCCGTCTCCGAGCTCAAGTATAGATACATCAAATGTGCCGCCGCCAAGGTCGTAGACCATTACCTTTTGGTTCTCTCCCTTGTCAAGTCCGTAAGCAAGTGCCGCCGCCGTCGGTTCGTTTATTATACGAAGAACCTCAAGACCGGCTATTTTGCCTGCGTCCTTTGTAGCCTGACGCTGTGAATCCGAAAAGTATGCAGGTACGGTGATGACGGCTTTTGTTACGCTCTCGCCGATATAGCTTTCCGCGTCCTTCTTTAATTTTTGCAGAACCATTGCGCTTATTTCCTGGGGAGTATAGCTTTTATTGTCTATATTTACCTTGTAAGAGCTTCCCATTTCACGTTTTATGGAGCTGATAGTTCGATCGGGGTTTGTTACAGCCTGGTGCTTTGCCACCTGACCGACTAATCTTTCATTGTCCTTTGTAAAGGCTACCACGGAGGGAGTTGTTCTGGCGCCCTCTGAGTTTGGTATAACTACAGCCTCTCCGCCCTCCATTACCGCTACGCATGAATTTGTCGTTCCTAAGTCGATGCCTATGATTTTTTCTTTGCCCATGATATTTATCCTCCTGATTATTCGTGTTTATTGACCGTGACCATGGACGGTCTTATTACTTTATCTTTATAGACGTAACCTTTTTGCAGCTCGTTTACGATCTGCTCGTCGGGCACGTCCGCGTTGTTTTCAACCATTACCGCGTTGTGTATATTCGGGTCGAATTGTTCGCCCGTGGTTTTTATTTCCTTCAAGCCCTCGCTGGACAATATTTCATTCAGCTGCTTTTGCACCATCTTCATTCCTTCGCAAAGCGGGCTGTCGTCCTCGCTGTCTGTCAGCGCTCTGTCGAAATTATCGACTACATTTATAAGCTTTTCCATAATGGGAGATGAAGCATATATAAGAGCGTCTGTTTTTTCCTTTAAAGAGCGTTTACGAAAGTTTTCGAAATCGGCGTAAAGCCTTAAGTATTTGTCCTCGGCTTCCTTGAGCTTTTCTTCCAATTGTTTAAGCTTGTCTGAGTCATTTTCCTTATTTGTCTGTTCTTGCTGAGATTCGAATTCCTCGCTTTGAACCTCTTCACACTCGTCATCGGCAAGTATTTTATCAAGCTCCTCGTCGAGAATCTTCTCTTCGTTTTTATCCAATTTCAGTCTTTTCCTCCAATCGATTCGTTAAGGTGATTCGTCAGCTCCTTTGTCATTGCGTTGAGCACCGAAACACAGTAGTCGTAATCAATCCTTGTCGGCCCGACTATTCCGACTGTGCCTATGGGTCTTCCGTTGAGCTTGTATGTTGCGCTCACCACAGAGCAGTCTGCAAGCTCGTCGCAGCCGTTTTCGTTGCCTATCCTAATATTTACGCTGTCGTTTTCGGCTATCGTAAATAAGTGAGCGAGTAAATCCTGTCTGTGCAGAGCCTCCAAAAAATTCTTCGCCTTATCCATATCGTTGCGAAATTCCGGATATCTGAATATCTCCGTTATGCCGTTGGAATATACTGTTGATTCCTTCTGCTCGGAGAAAATCACTTTTATTGCTTCGACTATTTCAGATAGTATCTTTTGCTCGGGCGGGGTCAGCTGGTCTATTGCCTGAGTGAAGTTTGCAATCGCTATTTCCGCGTGCAAGTCGTTTATGCACAAGTTCAGAAAATTTGTAAGCTTGTCAAGGCTTTCCTGCGCTGCTTCGTAGCTTAAGCGAAGCTCAGTGTTTCTGACTATACCCTGCTTGGTTATTACGACAAGCAGTATTCTCTCTTTTTCTATCGGTATTATTCGTATATCCTTAATATTTAATCCGGACATATTCGGCATCGTGATAAGAGAAGTCAGGTTTGTCAGCTTCGTAAGCACCTGAGCCGTCTTTTTAAGTACTTCGTTTAATTCCCCGAAGTAATGGTTGTAAAGCTCTCTGACGTCCTTGGATATATAGCTGTCTATATCCATCGTCTTCATGAACTGATCCACATAAAGCCTGTAAGCCTTATCCGAGGGTATTCTGCCTGCCGACGTATGCGGCTGCAAAAGATAACCCATCTCCTCTAAATCAGCCATCTCGTTGCGGATAGTAGCGGAAGATATTCCTATATTGTACTTCTTCTCTATCGTTCGCGAGCCGACGGGTTCTGCTGTTTTGATATAGTCTTTTATTATTGAATACAGTATATCGAACTTTCTGTCTTCCTTGTTCATATCAAAACCCCTTTTTGTTAGCACTCTGATGTATTGAGTGCTAACATGCAATAAATTTATCATTATACGCGGTCATTGTCAAGTGATTTAGCGAAATAAAATACATAAATGGCTATATTAATAATGTTTTAATCAAAAAAACCTCTCATTACATAATTAGCAAAATCCAGACCCCTGTCGCTTAAGGCTATTTTGCCGTTTTCACAGCTAACCAGCCCCTCTTTCTCAAAGAGCTTTGCCTGAGAGGAAAATTTTTTCGGGAAGGGTGTATTGAAGTGTTCACAGAAATCTTTTATGTTTACACCGGAGGTTTTTCTTAGGCCCAGCATCATGTATTCCGAGTAAAGCACGTTTGGAGGACTTTGTTCGATAAGGGAGGAATCGGTTAGATAAATACCGTTATTTATTCTATTTATATAGCTTATGATATCATTTTCGTTTTGTATGCGTTTGTTGTTATAAAAGGAGCATGCGGCGCTTCCGAAGCCGATATAGTCTGAAAAATTCCAGCAGTTTAAATTATGGCGGCACTCATATCCTTTAAGCGCATAGTTTGATATTTCGTATCTGTAAAAGCCGTGTTTACTGAGTATCTCATTAGTAAGCGCGTACATCTGTCTGTCGATATCGTCGTTTTGTGTGTATTTGCCGCTTTCGTACTCGTCGTACATTTTAGTGCCCTTTTCCAGAGTAAGCGAATAGGCGCTTATGTGAGAGGGCTTAGAGGATACACACCATTCCAAAGCTTTTGTGAATTCGTCCTTTCCCTGAAGAGGAAGAGATGCCATCAAATCGAAGTTGAAGTTATCAAAGCCGGTATCCTTAATATTGCTTACGGCTTTTTGTATATCCTCAAAGGTATGTATCCTTCCTATCCTTTTAAGAGTTGAATTCCTTATTGCCTGTACTCCCAGACTTATTCGGTTTACTCCGCTATGCTTGTAGGAGATACACTTTTGCTTTGAAAGCGAGTTTGGGTTTGATTCAATGGATATCTCGCAGTTTTCGCTCAAATGAAAAACGTCACAGACACAATCAAGCGTATCTGCGATATATTTTTCATTTACATACGAGGGAGTTCCCCCTCCGATATATATAGTGTCGATTCCTCGCTTGTCAAGGGATGCGTAGCTGTGTTTTATTTCCTTTTTAAGCGCGTCAAAATAATTTTGGATAGTGTCGTCTGAACCTGCAAGCGAAAAAAAATCGCAGTAGCTGCATTTTGAAGCACAGTAGGGTATATGGATATATATGCTAAGTGCGTCATTCATCGAGCTTTAAAACCGCCATAAACGCCTCCTGAGGAACCTGCACCTTGCCGATCTGCCTCATGCGCTTCTTGCCTTCCTTTTGCTTCTCCAAAAGCTTTCTTTTCCTTGAAATATCTCCGCCGTAGCACTTGGCAATAACGTCTTTTCTGAGAGCTCTTACAGTTTCACGGGCTATTATTTTGCCTCCGACGGCTGCCTGTACGGGTATTTCAAACATATGCTTCGGTATTTCGTCCTTGAGTTTTTCGGCTATTTTTCTGCCTCTTGTATATGCGCTGTCAGCGTGTACGATAAACGACAGAGCGTCGACTATTTCTCCGTTTAGGTATATATCCAGCTTGACAAGATTGCTCCTGCGGTAATCCTTCAGCTCGTAGTCTAAAGAGGCATATCCCTTTGTTCTTGATTTCAGAGCATCGAAAAAATCGTATATGATTTCGTTTAAGGGCAGCTCGTATTTAAGCAGCACTCGGTTTTCGTATGTGTATTCCATGGTTTCAAAAATACCGCGCCTGTTCTGACACAGACTCATTACGCTTCCCACATATTCCGAGGGTACCATTACGCTTGCTTCGACGAAGGGCTCCTCCATATAATCTATAACGCCGGCATCGGGCATGTTTGTGGGGTTGTCGACCTCTAAGCATGTTCCGTCTGTCTTTATTACCCTGTAAACGACGCTCGGCGCAGTGGTTATCAAGTCTAAATCATATTCACGGTCAAGTCGCTCCAATGTGACCTCAAGGTGCAAAAGTCCCAAAAAACCGCATCTAAAACCAAACCCGAGAGCCGCGCTCGTTTCAGCCTCAAAGGTAAGCGAAGCGTCGTTGAGCTTTAATCGGGAGAGGGATTCCTTCAGATCCTCGTATTTGCTTCCGTCGGCAGGGTATAAGCCGCAGTAGACCATGGGGTTTATTTTTTTATAACCCGGCAGAGCCTCGCTTGCCCTGTTTGAATACAGAGTAACGGTGTCGCCGACTCTCGTGTCCCCGACGGTTTTGATATTTGCCGTTATGTAACCCACATCGCCGCTTGAAAGCTCGTCTGTGGGAAGCAGTACGTCCGTAAATACGCCCACCTCGTCGACCTCAAAGGCTTTGTTTGAAGCCATGAACAGTATTTTGTCCCCTGAAGCTACCTTTCCGTCAACGATCCTCACGCTTATGATTACGCCTCGGTAGCTGTCGTAATAAGAATCGAAAACAAGAGCCCTTAAAGGCTTTTGGCTGTTGTCGGCAGGAGGCGGTATCTTTTGTACTATATCCTCCAAAACCCTGTCTATGTTAATGCCCTCTTTTGCACTGATAAGAGCCGCGTCCTGTGCGGGAAGGCCAATAAAATCCTCTATTTCTTCAATCGCCATCTGCGTGTCTGCGCTCGGAAGGTCTATCTTGTTTATTACGGGAATTATCTCAAGGTCGTTATCCATGGCAAGATACACGTTTGCAAGAGTTTGCGCCTGTATACCCTGAGTTGCGTCCACTATCAGGATGGCGCCCTCGCAGGCAGCAAGAGAGCGTGATACCTCATATGTAAAATCAACGTGTCCCGGCGTGTCTATAAGGTTTAAATAATACTCGCAATTATCCTTCGCCTTATATATAAGACGTACAGCCTGAAGCTTTATCGTGATACCGCGTTCTCTTTCAAGATCCATCTTGTCAAGTATCTGCGCGGTCATTTCCCGCTTCGGAATAAGACCGGTCATTTCGATGAGCCTGTCAGCGAGAGTCGATTTGCCGTGGTCTATATGCGCAATTATACAAAAATTACGAGTCAGCTGTTGTTTTGTTTTCATTTATTCTTGATTTTTCCTCGATCAGATTTTCACAGAGCATGCGGTACAGCCATGCCTTGTCGCCGTTTTTGAAGTATATGTTCACAAGCTGCGCCGAAATGTTGTTTATCTTTGAAATGTCGCTTATCTTTTCTATGGTATCGGTCTTGTCCTCGTTAAGGTGGGATTTGAATATTTCGGATATACACATAAGTATCAGCATGTCGTTATGTGAATATTCTTTTTTGTCTTCAAGCGCTCCCGTGTCGCACGCCAGTCTGAATACAAGCTCGTCGCAGTGAGAATTCTTCATAAGCTCGTCGCGTGAAAAGCATTTTGTTTTATCGCTTAACGATGAGATATATTCCATATATTCCTTTGAGGCAATCTCGTCAATAAGAGCCTTATCATCAGAGTTAACGCCGTTTTTGTCGGCAATTTGCTTTATATATTCGTCGTCCTTTAAAAACAGCTCCTTTATTTTGGGAAAGCTCATGCCCACATCCTTGTAAGAGTTTATCCTTATAAGTCTTACGGCTATAAGACGCGAATAGTTTGCCTGATTGACTTCGGTATATTCGGGCGCAGGTATAAGGCCTGTTTGAATGTAATACTTTATCATTCTTTCACTTATCAAACAGTCGTTTTGTATAAGCATTTCTTTTAATTGTTTCATTTTCATTGCTTATATTCTCTCCCTATGTCGCTGCGATAATACATACCGCTGAAGTTGAGCTTGGATATACTGTCATAGGCAGCCTCTCTTGAAGCTTCGAGCGAAGGGCCCGTAGCACGCACCGTCAGCACATGACCTGCGTCCGTATAGTATGTGCCGTTTTTAAGGATAGTTCCTCCGTGAAGCAGCTCCACGTTGTATTTGGGAGGCGGCATGGTTATCGGGAAGCCTTTTTTGTACTCGTGAGGATATCCTCCTGAGGCAATCATTACACAGGCGCATGCACGCGAAGAAAGCTTTATCATATTTTGAGTAAGCGTTTCATCGGTTGCGCTGAGCACCAGCTTTAAAAGGTCGTTTTCCAAAAGGGGCAGTGCCGAGGCTATGACTATGCCGGGGATATGCGAGGAGATATCGCCTATAAAGAATTCGTCCTCGCCTATAAGTATCTTAAAGCTTAACAATCCCTTGTAGCGTATTCCCTCACGCTTTATGGCTTTGGCAAAGTCGTCGGTAATGAAGCTCATTATTTTTGTTTTTAGCTTGTTGTCCTTGTAGTGGTAAGGAGAGTACGCTCCCATACCGCTTGTCATAGGCCCTTCGCCGTTGTCGTAGAGCTTTTCATAGAATTTGCATGGGGGAAGACATACGAGCGTATGAGAATCGCATAAAGCTATAATGTATATGCTTCTGATAGTTTTCTTGCCTGTATTTCTGGGAAAGGAGTATTTTTTATAAAACGCTTCCTTTTTGTCTTCCTTCGTAAAAAAAGCCGCCGCTTCAACGCTCGGAGAGAATACTTTTAGTCCCTCTGAGGCAAAGACGTCGCATATGTTGTGCTGAGCCGGAACATGGGAGCAGGTTATGGTTAGCGCTATTTGCTTGTCTTCGGCAAAATCCGCAAGAGCCTGAACGTTTGCGGAGGGTATATTTACGCACGTTGCGCTCCGAGCAATGCCGGCGTTGCCCGGAGCGCAATATACTTTTTCGCACAGCTCGCTTTTATTTAGCTTCTCTATTATTGAATGTTCACAGCTGCCTGAACCGACAACGAGTACTTTCATCTCTTCAATTAATCCTTTCGCGGTTTTCCCTTTAAATAGTGTATAAGACCGCATATGACCGATGCTTAAGTAAATTTGTATTATTATAACACATAACAAGACATTTAAAACATAAATATTAATATCACCGAATTCCCCGTTTAAGAATATTTATATAGTATGTACGTC
The DNA here is from genome assembly GCA_964618075.1 of uncultured Lachnospiraceae bacterium. Lineage (GTDB taxonomy): Bacteria > Bacillota > Clostridia > Eubacteriales > Anaerofustaceae > CAYTMY01. The sequence goes on along the minus strand of CAZTZO010000007.1, from coordinate 12,556 downwards.
ATAGTACGTTTATTAAGAGGTGAGTATGGATAACGAGGGTTTTGTTTTTGACGGACTGGAAATCAACGTGGCGGCTGTAGTGATAGCGCAGCTTTTGTCCGAAGGGCTTACAAATGATGAAATGAGCCTCCTTGCGTCGTTTTTGTATACCGTGTCCGATTGTTTGAACACTCTTGTGCTTTCTTAAATAAATATTTACAATGCACAATCGAAATATGCATTATTGAGGATATTAAGGAATATATAATAATAATGATACGAATAATGGGCTTAGTTCAATCTAAATGCATTAATCGAGAGTGCATCAATGTTGGCAATGCCCTAAATTCAGTATATTCAAGATTTTTTACGATATTTGGTAATTTCTATTTTTAATGCAATTTTTTATTTTTGTGATTGACATCAGTTTATATTAATGCTATTATAATGATACGGTAAATAAGGACGTGTACTAAAACATACAGCAGATATATGCGCCGAAAAGGTTTCGGCGTTTATATAAATAATATTTTAGGAGGATTATCTTCAATGCAGAAAAAAGAATTGTCAACTTCCCTGAAGTATTTCTTCGGTATCGGGGACTTTGCGTTCAACACGATGACGAACATTGAAACATATTATTTCATGTTCTTCCTCACAAACGTAGCACAGTTCAATGTTGTTACAGCAGGTCTTATCTCTACAATCACAAGTACTGTCGATGCATGCTTATCATGGCTCTACGGTGCTATCATCAACAGCATTAAGCCTATGAAATGGGGCCGTTATCGTTCATGGTACATCGTAACGCCTTGGATCGTACCTTTCATTCTGTTCTTCTCATATTTCAAAGTGGGAAGCGATGCTCTCGCAGCCGTAGTTATCACGGTAGCATTCATACTTTCACACGTAATCTGGAACTTCGGTTATGTTGCAAACGTAGCTATCATACCGGTAGTAGCACATACGCAGGAAGACAGAGTTGCCCTTTCATCCATGAGAGGAACTTGGAACAACTTAGCATCCGTGCTCGTAGCTTATACGGTAAAAGCATTCGTAGCAGCACTCTCAGTCAAGACACCGACAATGGCATACGCTATCGTAGCGTTTGTATGGGGCGCTCTTATGGCAGTAGGTTACTTCATCCACTTCAAATTAACTGATGGTTATGAAGAGACCGGTGCTGAAGAATTGGCAAAACCGAAAGAGCAGCAGGTCGAAAAGACAAAGATCGGCGACCTCGTAAAAGCACTCTTCCAGAACCTGCCTCTCGTAGTTCTGCTCTTCGCAGACCTTGCAAGATGGCTGTTCAAATTCGTCGTAGGCGGAACGGCAGCATATTACTTCACCTACATAGCCAAGAATATGGCTCCTATGACAACTTACCTGCTCCTTTCCAACATCCTTGGTGTTGTCGGAGCATACTGCAGCAGATACATAGCCAACAAGTTCTCACCGAGAAACGCTACAATAATCGTTTACGCGATTATGGCTATCTGCCTCTTTATCGGTAAATTCATCTACGCAACAGCAGGTGTTTGGACGATAATCACACTTCTGTCAATAGCACAGTTTGGTTACGGCGCAGTTTACTCACTCGTATCCGCTCTGTACGCAGATGCAGTTGTATACGCTTACTGGAAAACAGGCAAGAACCCCTCAGGTTGGGTTATGGGTCTGCAGAACCTTCCTCTTAAAGTCGGCGTCATGGGTCGTTCAATAGTTATATCAATAGCTCTCGGTTCATCTGGATTCAAATCCGGCATGGCGGCAGCAGATGTAACACCGAAGATCCTTAACGGTATCACGAACGCTATATTCACAGTTCCCGGCATCTGCCTTGTTATAGGCGTTGTCCTCTTACTCGTTGGTTACAACATCACGAAGAAGAACATAGTGGAATATCAGGCTGAAATAGACGCAAGAGAAGCCAAATAAGTTTCTTAAAACTTAACAATACTTTAAAAGAACGACCGCTTATGCGGTCGTTCTTTATATTTAATATTATTAACTTTCTTTAGCCTATCTGCCGTGAATATGTTTGTTTTATAAGCTTTCGAGCGGTGTGATGCCTTCTGCTTTTTTTACTACCTCGATTGCTTTTTCAAGATCGTCTACACGAATTATTATTATAGCCCTTCCTGTCTTTGAGGGAATCGCAGAATATGCATACTCAACATTTATGTCGTTGTCACTGAGCGTCTTTGTTGCGTTGTAAAGAGCGCCCGGAGTATCGGATAGCTCTATGGCAAGGACGTTAGTTTCCGTTGCGGTCATGCCGTCTGCGCTAAGCGCCTTTACCGCCTTTTCATGATCCTCGGTTATAAGTCTTGCGATACCGTATTCTCCTGTATCCGCTATTGAGAGGGACGAAATATTTATTCCTTCCTCTGAGAGTATCTTGAGGATCTGGTTGAGTCTGCCTGCTCTGTTCTCTAAAAATACCGACACTTGTTTTACCATAGCACCTTTTTCCTTTCGTAAGCTATAAATGATATGCTATATTTTAAGTGCATATCCGATGTATGTATTTTATATCATTTTTATAGGTTTCGCAATATAATTAATTGTTTTTGCTTCAAGAGGACGTATTATATTAATATAAGAATAAATCAGTCTTCAAATATGCATAAATATACATACATGTATTGACAATCCATAATCTACGATGTAACATATACAATAATATGCATAAATATAATTGCGAGGTCAAAAATGAACAAATACGATAAGAACACAAAATATAAAAAAGTAGTGCTGGCATATTCAGGAGGACTCGATACGTCGGTAATCATTCCGTGGCTAAAGGAAAACCACGATTGTGAGATAATAGCAGTTGCCGCCGATGTAGGACAGGGAAAAGGCGAGCTTGAGGGTATCGAGCAAAAGGCTATCAATGCGGGCGCTTCCAAAATATATGTAGAAGACCTTAAAGAAGAATTCGTAAACGACTATATCTTTCCTACGCTTAAGGCGGGAGCAAGGTATGAGAATAACTATCTTTTGGGCACGTCCTTTGCTCGTCCGCTCATAGCGAAGAGAATCGTCGAAATTGCTAAAAAAGAGAATGCAGATGCCATAGCTCACGGATGCACCGGTAAGGGCAACGACCAGGTTCGTTTTGAGCTTGGTATAATGGCTTTTGCGCCGAACATGCCGGTCATAGCGCCGTGGAGAATTTGGGATATACAGAGCCGTGACGAAGAGCTTGAATACGCAAGGTGCCACAACGTACCTCTTAAAATAACAAAGGAAACAAGCTACTCGAAGGATAAAAACCTTTGGCATCTTTCTCATGAGGGGCTGGACCTTGAGGAAACGCAAAATATGCCCAAATACGACTCTATACTGGAAATGGGCGTATCTCCTCAGAAGGCTCCCGATAAGGAGGAAAAGCTGACTATTTCATTCGAAAAGGGTATACCCGTCGCTCTTAACGGCGAAAAACTCGCAGGAGTTGAGCTTATTGAAAAGCTGAATATTCTCGGCGGAAAGCACGGCATAGGAACTGTTGATATAGTGGAAAACAGACTCGTGGGAATGAAGAGCAGAGGAGTATACGAAACTCCGGGCGGAACGATTTTATACAAAGCGCATGATATGCTCGAACAGATATGCCTTGATAAGGCGACGTTCCAGTTTAAGCAGACCGCAGCTCTTGAATTTGCGGAGCTTGTTTATAACGGACAGTGGTATACCCCGTTAAGAGAGGCTCTCTCGGCTTTTGTTGATGAAACGCAAAAGAACATGACGGGAAATGTCAGCCTTGTGCTTTATAAGGGTAATATTATAGGAGCAGGAATGACGAGCAAATACTCACTTTACAGCGAGGAATATGCGACCTTTGGCAAGGACTGCGTATATGACCAGATGGATTCGCAGGGCTTTATCACGTTATATGGTCTGCCGAACAGAATTCATGCTATAATGATGAATGAGAATAATAAAAATAACGAATAAGAGGCTGTTTTAAATGAAGATATATTCAGGACGCCTTTCAGGCAATACGAACGAGCGTCTCAGCGAAATAAATTCTTCAATAGCGTACGACAAAAAAATGGTGTTTTGCGATATAAAAGGAAGCATCGCTCATGCAAAAATGCTGGCGAAAACCGGTGTGATATCATCTTCGGATGGTCTTGCTATCGTAAATGAGCTTGAGAATATTTCCGAGCAAATAAAAAGCGGAGCTTTAACCATAGACGATAATGCGGAGGATATACACTCCTTTATAGAAGCCAAACTGACCGAAAGGATAGGTAAGGCGGGTAAAAGACTGCATACCGCGCGCAGCAGAAACGATCAGGTGTGCCTTGATATACGAATGTATTTGTCCGAAGAAGAAACTCTTCTTACTGAGAAGCTGGTATCTCTTGTAAGCGTGCTTTGCGATATGTCGCAGGAGCATTTACATACGGTCATGCCGGGCTACACTCACCTGCAAAGGGCTCAGCCGGTCACATTGGCGCATTATTTTATGGCCTATGCGCAGATGTTCATGCGAGATATAAACAGAATTGCACAGTGCCGTGAGCGTACCATGGTGCTTCCTCTCGGTTCGGGAGCGCTTGCTGCGACGACATATCCGATAGACAGACATTTCGTGTGTGATGAACTGGGCTTTAACGAAATAAGCATGAACAGCATGGACGCAGTGAGCGACAGAGATTTTGTATTGGAGCTTGCTTTTGATTTATCCCTGATAATGGAGCATCTCTCACGCTTCTGCGAGGAAATAGTGTGGTGGTCATCAAGCGAGTTTTCTTTTATAACCCTGAGCGATGATTTCAGTACTGGTTCTTCGATAATGCCGCAGAAGAAAAATCCCGACGCATCTGAGCTGATACGTGCCAAAACGGGCAGGGTATACGGCAACCTTATGGGCTTGCTTACGGTTATGAAAGGTTTGCCTCTTGCGTACAACAAGGATATGCAGGAGGACAAGGAAGCAATATTTGATTCTCTGGAAACAGCAAAAAAGTGTCTTTCGGCTTTTATACCTATGATAAAGTCTGCAAGCTACAATAAAGAGAATATGGAATATGCAACTCACAGCGGCTTTGTGAACGCTACGGATTGCGCGGATTATCTTGTAGAAAAGGGAGAAGCCTTTCGTGACGCTTACAGGACTGTCGGCGAGCTGGTGTCCTACTGCGTAAAAAACAAAAAGAGCTTATCTTCTCTGTCGATTGGTGAATACAAAAAATTCAACGAGAAATTTGAAGACGACGTGTATGAAGCCATTGATATACTCAACTGTGTTAAAAGAAGAAACGTTGAGGGTGGGCCTGCGCCTGAAAGCGTCAAAAAACAAATAGATGAAGCTCGCAGATTTCTTGCAGGGTTAAATAAAGCGTAATATTCTTAGCTATTCTTACATACGCAAATACAAGCAGAGAGCATGATAACTGTTTTTAATTAATTATTTTCAAAAATAAGTGGAATGTCTTATCTGAATGATGTAAAATGAATTAAACGGCGCTTTGTAGTGTAATTTTGACTGCGTATAAGTAAGGTATGTATTATTACTGCTTAAAAAGAACAAAGCGTTTGCGATGCTTTGTTTTTTTATTGTAAATACACTTAATTAAAAAGCAAGGTAATAAATGTATACGGAGGAAAATATGAGCGAGAAGTTTTATCTTTGTGAGCATTGCAAGAATCTTGTAGGAATGGTGGCTTCTTCGGGAGTACCTTTGGTTTGCTGCGGCGAAAAAATGAAGGCGCTGGTAGCCAATACTACCGACGCAAGTAAAGAAAAGCATTTGCCTGTTATAAGCTATGACGGCGATAAGCTAACTGTTGATATCGGAAGCATCGAGCATCCGATGAGTGATGAGCATTTTATTATGTGGATATTCGTAGAAACAGAACACGGAGGACAGAGAAAGGCTTTAAAGCCAACGGATAAGCCTCATGCACAATTTGTTTTTATCGACGATAAACCCATAGCCGTGTATGCTTACTGCAACCTTCACGGTCTTTGGAAAACCATCTTATAAAAAAGTATAAAAAATCATTTTTATGGATATTAAGGCACTTTTGTCTTTAATTTGAAATTCAAATCAACAAAACAAACGACCGTGTTTAAGCAAATTTATAAGCGCGGTCTTTTTTTATTTCTGCATATTTTTCTCTAATAACAGCCTTTTTTACATTGATTACAAACGTAAACAATTAAGTATTTTGTTTTTTAAAAAGCCTGATGTAATCATAAAGCAAATTAGAGTTATGTTTTTTTATAAAGAAAAGCATAACGAAGCGCATGATAAAACAGCCTTGTTTAGTGCAAAACATCTAATAATTGAAGCAAGATATGCAAACAAAAGCTTATATACGTTATTTGTTTTTCTTAGATGACCTATTATTTATTTTCTTCTCTTCTTCAAGCTGTTTCATACCGAGCTTGATCAAATCCAACGTTGCAGCTGAACGGCTCGGATAACGGTTTTCAAAACGAAAATCATCAATTTCTTTAAGCAGCTGCTCATCAACAATAACTGTATAACGGGGTTTTTGTGTGGGCATTTATTTGCCTCCTTTAGTTCATATTATGTATAAGTTCAGACAAAGTCAAGACTTTTTTTAAATGTATTGACAGGTTCATACATTATGAACTATAATAAACAATAATAGTTCATAAAAACAGAAGTTCATACTATATAAATTATAAAAGGATGTAAAAAAAATGGCTGAAAACTTAACTAAGATAACTTTCACGGTCACAAAGGAAATCGAAGAAACATTGACTAGATTAAAGAAAGAAATATTTTATGACCAAAACAGGTCCGAAATGATACGTAATATTATTATTGCAGGCGTGAGATCTTTAGAAAAAGATTCCGCACAAAAATAAAATGACGCGCAGAGCTTATAGCAGCAGTGAGCGCAATATTGACTTTTAGCAGCCGCTATTTTTTTGGGGCAATTAAAGCTTGGTATTTTTATTAAACACCATAAAAAAAGAGCAAAGCATATGGCTTATAAATACCGCAGCAGGCAATGCGGTGTAGTTGAGCTAAACATTAAGACAATATTTTAAAGAGAAATAAGACAGGATAAGGGAATAAACAATGAAAGTGCTTGTAACGGGAGCTTCGGGATATATAGGAAGATATGTAGTAACGGAATTATTGAACAATGGTCATGAGGTTATAGCGGTTGATTTGAAAAACAACGGCGTTGACAAACGTGCTTATTTTATTAACGAGGATATATTTAATGGCGATAAAAATACTTTTTTTGAATTCGGCTCTCCCGATTTGCTGATTCATTTGGAGTGGAAAAATGGATTCATCCATAATTCCAGTGAACATATGCTGTATCTTTCAAAGCATTATGAGTTCCTGTGTGACATGGCAGTCGGCGGATGTAAAAATATTGCTGTGATGGGGACAATGCATGAGGTCGGATATTGGGAAGGCGCGATTGACGAGAATACTCCCTGTGATCCGTTATCCCTGTATGGAATATCAAAAAATGCACTTAGAGAATCGATGCTTTTGTTGTCGAATGAGCTTAACTTTAATCTTTATTGGCTGAGAGCTTACTATATATACGGTGATGACGCATATGCCAATTCAATATTTTCGAAGATCCTTCGTGCGGCAGAGGAGGGACAGAGCGAATTTCCCTTTACAGGCAGAAATAAAAAATATGATTTCATTACGGTTCAAGAGCTTGCAAGACAGATAGTTGTCATCTCAAGCCAACAAAAAATAACCGGCATAATCAACATATGCTCAGGAAGACCCGTTTCTCTTTCTGAACAGGTTGAGTCGTTTATAAAAGAGCATGGTTTAAATATAAAGCTTAATTACGGCGCTTATCCGGACAGAGCATACGACTCGACGGAAGTTTGGGGAGATAATACTAATATAATTAGTCTAATGGGAGAATGGATTGAGCAACAAAATGATAAATTGATAGAAAATATAAAATCCACATAAGGAAAATAGCTTTAGGCAATATTGAAACAATAATTGTGGTGTGTTTTCAATAGCCAATATTGGAGTGATGGAAATATAATTATCTTATCACAAAATTTGGTGGCGATTTAAAAGTTATGCTGTTTTATTTGTAGTAAATAATTGACTTTATTAATTGAGTAGGCTAATTAATACTAATTGATAAACGATTGAGATGAAGTATAGAATTTGCTATAAAGCGGAGAAAGTAAGAATGAAATACGATTTTAGCGACATAAAGCCAGATGATAATTCATGCAATGGCATTATTCTTAGGCGTATACCACATGGAGCATCAGTGCTTGAATTTGGATGTGCAACAGGTTATATGACTCGTGCTCTAAAAGAGTACAATGAATGTTCTGTATCTGTTATTGAGATTGATCGTGAAGCTTATGAGTATGCAATACCATATGCAAATGATGGAATATGCTGTGATATAGAAACAGACGAATGGTGCAATTATTATAGGGGGAAACAGTTTGATTGCGTGTTAGTGGCTAATGTTCTAGAACATATCAGAAACCCTTTAGAAACTCTCATACGTATTCGAACACATCTTAAACAAGACGGTTTGTTATTTATTGTTGTTCCAAATGTAGCTCATAATGATGTCATAATAAATCTTATATCAGATGATTGGCGATATACACAGCTAGGTTTGCTGGATGATACACATTTACATTTTTTTGCATGGAACAATATCATAGCAACGATTAAAAATGCCGGATATGAAGTCTTTAATGAGGAAGAAATATTTTTTAAAACGGGTGAGACTGAACAGAATCCAAATACTCACCAGATTCCTTCATACGTATTGCAATACTTACAACAGCGCAAGCGAGGGGAAATATATCAGTTTGTGTTTACTGCACGTCAAATACAATCCAAGAGGAAAGATAAACGAGCTTCTTCTAGCGACATATATCTGCAATCTGTTGATAAATATATACATAATTTAGAAAAAAATAATAATGTAGCACAATCCTATATAGTAAAGCTTGAAAGAGAACGCAGCGAAGCACATGCCTATATAGAAAAGCTTGAAAAAGAACGCAGTGAAGCACATGCCTATATAGAAAAGCTTGAAAGAGAACGCAGCGAAGCACATGCCTATATAACGAAACTTGAAAATAAGCTGTCTGATCAGCATATATAAAAATGTCGTTTTAAATATATAAAATAAAAAAATATGCAAAAGGAAAAGGTTTTATGGAACAAGAAAGAAAAAGTTATGATGTGAATATACAAATACAGTCAGTCATTTTTAATAATGAGAAAAGTAGCTTGGTACGTTCACTTGAATCGATATCAAATGCAGTACGGGTTGCAGAAAATGAATATGGACAGTTTCTTCGTTTGGTTGTCGTCTACGGCGATGCAAGCAAAAAAGCAACTTTCAGTGAGGTTGAATTGGCAGAGCTTCGTGGGAAACTGCACGAGCGTATAGAGTTAAAATATCATTATTTTAATACGAATACCGGTTCGGCAAAAGGTAATAATTTAATTGCAAACGAAACAGATTTCCCCTATATGTTAATTTTAAATCCGGATATCATACTTTCACCACACTATTTTTATTATGCATTATTACCATTTAAAATGAATAAACTGATTGGAATGGTAGAGGCACGTCAAACACCCATCGAACATCAAAAAGAATATGATAAAAAATCTTTTGAAACAGAATGGGCTACAACTGCATGCGCAGTTATCAGGAGAGATATATTTAATCGACTTAATGGTTTTGATGCACAAACGTTTTTCCTTTATTGTGATGATCTTGATTTTTCATGGCGGATGAGATTGTTAGGTTATAAAATATTTTATCAGCCGTTTGCACCGGTTTTCCATGATAAAACATTGGGAGTGGATGGCTCATGGCAACCAAGTGAGTCAGAGATATACTATTCTGCTTTAGCTAGTTTGATGTTGGCATATAAGTGGTCGAATCCAGAACGTGTCAATATGCTCCTCAACTGCTATAAAAGCGACAAATCTATCGCATACGAAAGACGAGCTGCGCAAGAATTCATTCGTCGTAAATATGAGGGAATATTACCAGAACCGATAGATCCTACACATAAGGTTGCTAGATTTGTGGGTAATTATTACACAGAAAATCGTTTTGTTTTATAAGAAGGATGATAGGAGCATAAACATGAAAGATCAGTCAATGGTTTCAGCTATAACAGAATTACATACATTGTCAAATTATTTAAATAGAAATACATGTTCTGGTAAGTATTTACTTTGGCTTGCGAATACATTGGAATCAAATCAAAAAAATCCTTTAAAAATGGAATATCAACCCATTGTAGAAGAGGAACTATCTACAGACAAACGACCGTTTGCCACAATAATAACACGTACACAAGGGCGTCGCCCGGAATCATTACGTGAAACGTTGTTATGCCTTTACGCTCAGACATGCCAAGATTTTGAAGTAATATTGATTGGTCATATACTACAATCGGAACAAAAGAAATTAGTAGATCAAATAATAGATGAACAACCGAATGATTTTCGTTCTAAAATTCGTTTTTATTTATTAGACCACGGAACGCGAACTACGCCGCTGAATTTTGGTTTTGCACATGCACGTGGTAAATATGTAATAATATTGGATGATGATGATCTCGTTTTTGGGAATTGGATAGAAGCTTTTAGAAACAAAGCACATGATTCAATGGGTAAAGTATTGCACGCATTTGCATTTTCACAAAAATGGAGTCAAATAATTAATCCTCATACTAATGAAACAGCATTACGTGCCGAGGAACGCCCTGAAGACTTGTTCTGCGCTCCATTTGATATTGCATCTCAATTATCCTTAAATAAATGTCCTCTTATTGGTTTAGCGTTTCCGTCAGAAGCTTTTATTAAGTACGGATTCTTATTTGATGAAAAATTAACTACCACGGAAGACTGGGACTATCTTATGCGAGTAGCATTTATGTGCGGAGTTGAAGATATTACCATTGGGACATGCATTTATCGTTTATGGATTAACGCTGAATCGTCTTTAACAGTACATAGCCAAGCAGAATGGAGAGCAAATTATGAGATCATTACTGATAAATTTGTAGACGTCCCAATATTACTTGAAAAAGATAAATTACAAATATATGCTACTCACACCGATTGTATCGAAAAAGAAGTGAACTTGAGTTATTTTGGACGACGGGATATGTTAATAGAGATTTTTAAGCGTACATTACAGAACCATTCATTTCTCTATATTATCTGCAGAACAATTTATAGATGGTTTTCTAAATGAATGAGATTAATGTTAAGGAATTAAGCAATTCTACAAACAGAAACAATAATATTTCTTCTATTCGTTTGGTAGCTGCTTTTATGGTTATAGCAGGTCATATGTCATATATTGCAGGTACTACCGCACCAAAGTTATGGGAGCATGGTATTCAAGCAATTGGAGTATATATATTTTTTATTCTGGGCGGTTATTTGATTACTCAGAGTTGGTTGTTAGATTCCAATCCATACCGTTATGCTATTAAACGTTTCTTTCGTATATGGCCTCCATTGGCAGTATTTGTTATTTTGGCAACATTTATAGTGGGACCACTTATCACGCAGCTTTCTTTCAAAGAGTATTTCTCTTCGGGTGCATTGAAATATTTAGAAAATCTCGTGTTGTACGTTAGGTACCAACTCCCGGGATGCTTTGCAAGCACACCCTATCCGAATGTCATCAATGGATCATTGTGGACATTGCCAGTTGAGGTGTTGATGTATATTTTATTACCTATATTAATAAACATCTGTCGTATAAGAAGTCGTTCTAAAAAATCAGTGGGGGTATTTATTGCAATTACTGTTTTAGTCTGTGTAGGAGATATCGTTATGACCCAATTATATCCATTGAATAGACTGGTTTTTTATGGTACAGATTGGATACAAGCGCTACACATTGTTCCTTTTTATTTCATTGGTAGCTCGTTAGCAATGATTAAAATAGAAAATTATCTTAGTCTGCCTGTTTCAGTGGTATTAGGTTTTCTACTTAGTTGTTTTTCATTTAACTATATCGTTATGCACATTTTGTTGTATTTTATTTTGCCATATTTCATTCTTTAATTGGCATTTACCAGTAGCGACTTTCTTGGGCGCATCGGTAGAAAATATGAGATATCTTACGGTTTGTATTTATATGGTTTTTTTGTGCAAGAAGTATGTGTGTGGTTAGCTCAACATTTTGCTATTCCAATCAATTCTTCCGTTTATACATTGATTACTGCTGTCCTAACAGCTTTATTGGCGATACTTTCATGTGTTATTATTGAAAAACCATGTCACACTATAAGCAGAAAACTACTTGACCGAATAAAGTGCTAAGTTAAGTATTGTATTGCATTAGTAAGGATAATACTATTATCAACATAATGTTTATACTTAATATTTTCATTCCGAGTTAAATTATTATTCTTATTTTTTAAAAATCCCAATCACCAAACAAGCGCTGTATTTTCTTCCTTTTATTGCTTGACTTTATTTGCTGTGTAGTATAAAATAATCAAGCAACTTTATATGGCGGGGTAGCTCAGTTGGCTAGAGCATTCGGTTCATACCCGAAGTGTCGGGGG
>CAZTZO010000006.1:0-72961 GCA_964618075.1 uncultured Lachnospiraceae bacterium | reverse complement strand
TCCAAAAACCGAATATTGAGATAACCGATGTCAGTCCCGACAAGACATACGGAAAGTTTGTGGTTGAACCCCTTGAAAGAGGATATGCCACGACTATCGGGAATTCGCTTCGAAGGATCATGCTTTCTTCGTTGCCCGGATGCGCCATAACAAGTATAAAAATAGACGGTGTGCTTCATGAATTCACAACTGTCGAGGGCGTCTCCGAGGATGTGGTGGAGCTTATACTCAACCTTAAAAAGGTCGTATTCAAAATGTACGACGACGGGCCTAAAACAGTAAGAATAGAAGCGTCAGGCGAGAAGGAAGTCACCGGAGCGGATATAATATGCGATTCGGACGTTGAAGTATTAAACGGCGACATCCATATAGCTTCTCTTATGAAAAACGCTGTGCTTAATATGAGCATGGTCGTTGAGAGCGGCAGAGGCTACAATTCCGCAGAGAAGAATAAGAAGGAAGATATGCCTTTGGGTACAATTCCTATAGATTCGATTTTCTCACCGGTACGCAAGGTAAACTTTGCTGTTGAAAATACGAGAGTCGGTAACATTACGGATCTCGACAAGCTTACAATAGAGGTGTGGACAAACGGAACCTTATCACCTGAGGAATCCATTTCGCTTGCATCAAAAATACTTAACGATCATTTTCAGCTCTTTATCGACCTTAACGACAGCCTGCAAAATATGTCGCTTATGGTTGAACGTGAGGAAAGCGTCAAGGAAAAGGTACTCGAAATGTCTATCGAGGAGCTTGAGCTTTCGGTCAGAAGCAACAACTGCTTGAGAAGAGCGGATATACACACCGTTGAACAGCTTATAAATAAAAGCGAAGATGAAATGGCTAAGGTCAGAAATCTTGGCAAAAAATCACTCAATGAAATCAAGAAACGCCTTACGGAGATTGGTCTTTCTCTAAATCAGAACGACGACTGAGTAAGGTCGGCAGTATATAACTGCAAAATCCAGGAGGAAAAACATGGCCGGTTACAGAAAACTCGGAAAAACATCAGACCAAAGAAGAGCGCTTCTTCGCGGTATTGTAACTGATACGATAAAATACGGCAAGGTTACAACGACCGTTTTCAGAGCTAAGGAAGCCAGAAGAATCGTGGAGAAGATGATAACCCTCGGCAAAAGAGGAGACCTTCACGCGAGAAGACTTGCTCTGTCATACATTTACGAGCCTGATGTAGTGCATAAATTATTTGAAGAAGTAGCGCCTGCTTTTAAAGAAAGAAACGGTGGCTATACGAGAGTTCTCAGGTTGGGTACAAGACGCGGTGACGGAGCCGAAACCGCAATACTCGAGCTTGTTGAAGACGAAAAATAAAGATTTAAACCTGCAATATTATAAGAGTTATGTGCTTATGGGGCTTTTGTATTTGGAGTGGAAATTTCCGCGCTTATACGAGCCCTTTAGCCTTATATGAGAAAGTACGCTATGGCACAGAAAAATTTTATAACACTTAAAAACGTAGATTATTACTACGACATTGAGAATTATCCCGACAAAAAAGCTCTGGATAATATAAATATTTCCATTGCGTCCGGAGAATATATAGCAGTGCTCGGGCACAACGGCAGCGGTAAATCTACCTTTGCAAAGCTTTTAAATGGGCTTATTTTGCCTACAAACGGAGATGTCTTAGTTAACGGGCTTAATACGAAGGACGAGGACTCTTTAAACGAAATACGTCGCAGTACAGGTATGGTTTTTCAAAATCCCGACAACCAGATGGTGGCTACCTTAGTTGAAGAGGACGTAGCATTTGGCGTTGAAAATCTTGGTATTCCCGCTGAGGAAATACGTAAAAGAATAGATGAAAGCCTTGATGCCGTCGGTATGCTTGCCTATAAAGATAAAAAACCTCATCAGCTTTCGGGAGGGCAAAAGCAAAGAATTGCCATAGCGGGCGTTCTGGCGATGAATCCTCAATGCATAATATTTGACGAGTCAACTGCAATGCTTGACCCTGCCGGCAGAGAAGACGTTCTCGAAATAATAGAAAAATTAAACGATGAGGGAGTAACTATAATCCTCATTACACACAATATGGAAGAAACTATCACTGCTGACAGAGTAGTGATATTAAATGATGGTAAAATAGAAATGTCGGGTACTCCGAGCGAGGTCTTCAGAGAGATTCCCAAGCTCAGACAGCTGCGTCTTGACGCTCCCGAAATAGTTGAAATAGCGGATATTCTCAGAAACGGCGGATTAAATTTGCCGGACGATATTTTATCGGCGGAAGAATTGGTGGATGCGTTATGTCAATTGAAGTAAAGAATTTATCTCACATTTATTCGCAAAATACAATCTTTGAAGCCACAGCTATACAGGACGTATCCTTTGATGTCGGGCCTCACGATTTTATAGGCATAATAGGGCATACAGGCAGCGGAAAATCAACCATGATACAGCACCTTAACAGGCTATTGACACCTACAAAAGGGACTGTTATCGTAAACGGTATAGATATAAGCGACAAGAAGAATGTATCGATGAAGGAAATATGTAAAAGAGTCGGTATAGTTTTTCAATATCCCGAATATCAGCTTTTTGAGGACACTGTTTATAAAGACGTATGCTTCGGTCCGAAAAATATCGGTTACGACGAAAATAAAATGAATCTGCTTGTCAAACAGAGTATAGAGCTTGTCGGGCTCAATTATGACGAGGTAAAGGATAAATCTCCGTTTGAATTGTCCGGAGGTCAAAAAAGACGCGTTGCCATAGCCGGAGTTCTTGCTATGAAGCCGCAAATACTTATCCTTGACGAGCCGGCAAGCGGTCTTGATCCTATGGGCAGAGAGGAAATCTTCAACAGCATAAAAGTGATGAACAAGGAAGTCGGGATATGTATTCTTCTTGTTTCTCACAATATGGATGATGTTGCTCAATACGCAGATAAGGTAATGGTATTTTCCAAAGGAAAGCTTGTTATGTATGCTCCTCCTAAAGAGGTCTTTAAGGATTCGAAATTTTTACGCGACATGAGTCTTGATGTGCCTCAGGGTAAGCAGGTGCTTGAAATGCTTAAAGCGCGTGGTATTGATATAGATACGACGCCGTTCACAACGCGCGACGCAGCTTCGCAGATACTCAACAGGTTCAAAAAATGATTAAAGATATCACTATAGGACAGTATTATCCGACAAACTCAATAATACACAAGCTTGACCCCAGAACAAAAATATTGTCAACATTTTTGTATATTATATTTTTGTTCGTTGCCGACAGTATATGGGGTTATCTTGCCGCGTTTTTATTTCTTGTTGCGGTCATTATATTATCTAAAATCCCTGTATCATATGTGCTCAGAGGCTTAAAGGCGGTTATATTCATAATCATTTTGACCGTAATAATAAATGCCTTATGGACTCCGGGGAACATCTTATGGCAGTGGAAGTTTTTGAAAATCACCGAGGAGGGCTTGAAGCTTTCCGTAAACATGGCATTCAGGCTGATATTACTCATTTCTGGAACGTCTATAATGACGCTGTGTACTTCTGCGATATCGCTGACTGACGGAATGGAGGCTCTTATCAAGAGAGTGCCTCTTCTTAATAAGGTTGCCCACGAATTGAGTATGATGATGAGTATAGCTTTAAGATTTATCCCTACTCTTACAGAGGAAACCGACAGAATAATAAAAGCCCAAAAATCTCGCGGTGCAGATTTTGAAAGCGGCAATATAATAGCTCGTGCGAAGGGTCTTATCCCGGTGCTTGTTCCGCTGTTTGTCAGTGCATTTCAAAGAGCAAACGAGCTTGCTATGGCCATGGAGGCTCGATGCTACAGAGGCGGAGAAGGACGCACAAGATTAAAGGAATTAAAATATGAAAAGCGCGACATCATCGCATATATTATTGTCGTAATAGCAATGAGCTGTATATTCCTTACGCGCTATATACCCGTATGAAAAATTATGCCATAAAAATTTCCTATGACGGAACAAATTACTGCGGCTGGCAGATACAAAATAACGGCAACAGTATCCAGCAGGAAATAACCAATGCAATAAAACAAATAACAGGACAAATCGTAAATGTTAATGCGAGCGGCAGAACTGACAGCGGAGTCCACGCATTAGCGCAGGTGGCAAACTTCAGATGCGATTTTAATGAAAGCGCAAAAAAGCTTGTATGTGCAATAAATGCGTATTTACCGTTTGATATTCGCATAAATGAAGCCGCCGAGGTGCCCGAAGATTTTAACGCAAGGTTTTGTGCAATAGGTAAAACATATCAGTACCTGATATACAATGCTCAAATTTTTTCGCCGTTTTATATAAACAGGGCATATCACTATAAACAAAGACTAAATGTTGACAAAATGAACGAGGCGTGCAATATTTTAATGGGCGAACATGATTTTTCGGCATTTATGGCAAGCGGCAGCTCCGTGAAGACGACAAAAAGAAATCTGTATGAGCTAAAGGTTGAAAAGTCAGGTGATATAATCACTATCACTGCCGGTGCAAACGGTTTTTTGTACAACATGGTTCGCATACTTGCAGGTACACTAATGTATGCGGGTAACGGCAAAATGAGCAATGAGGATATAAAAAGCGTGCTGCTTTCCTGCAAGAGGACAAATATGACAGCTCCGACCTTAGCGCCATGTGGACTGTATTTGAAGGAAGTATATTACCCAAAGGAGTATGAAAATGTTTGGAAAAAAACGTAATATTGATAATATGAAGCTGCTTAAATATGTTGATAGTGATACGGAGGCTTGCGTTATTGCTTCATTACTGGATTCCTATAATATATTTTCGTATATGGACTATGATGGCATAGGCGGAAGCATTAAAGTTGTTATAGGAAATACGAATTTAGGCGTGAATATTTACGTAAAGCCCGAGGATTATGATAATGCAATGGCTTTAATAGATAACAATGACAGTATAGAATGCGAAAATAATAATTGAAGTTTTTAAATAAAGGGGACAACAGATGAGTTATATGCTGTTGTTCTTTTTTTGTTTTTTGATTTGCTTTATACGAGAATTTTTCCCCTTCGGATTTGACACAAACAGCTTAATCAGTATAATTAATACGAGCGTTAAGACTACTACGCTAATATCCGAAACATTCGCATTTGAAATGGCAAATATATCATTTTTGTTTTGTGTGCTCTGCGGTGTATTCTGTTCGTTTGTTTGACTAGTCGCTGTTGTGGGAGCAGTTGCTTTAACAGACGTGGGTATAATTGAAATTAAAGATGTGATGCTCTTTCCGTAACCGCTGCCGGGATAAGCCCAGCCTGTGCCGTTCGGATTATCCTCATATCCCAGCTCTTCTACATATACCGCCTTTTTACGCAACTGTTCATTGAACCGCGGATCTACGCAGGGCAGGTTAAGAGGTTCGTTTGAAGCATAGCATTTCAGATGCTGAACTACAGCAAGTATGCCATCGTCTACTGTGGCAAAAGACGCTCCGTTTGCTCCGCCGCCTACAGCTCCCAGACCTCCGAAATTATTTTGAGAGGGAAGCACATCGCCTCCGAAGTTGAGATATCCCGTTTCGTGCATCATTAGAGCAAAGGCAACATCATGATCTACTCCCTCCTCAGAGGAATACTTTATAGTAAGAATTGCAAAATTATCTGCGTATTCCTTGCTTATGGGATTTATGCCGGATTGATCATTATTGGAAAAAAGATACTCCGACATTTCTTCGCTGGAGAGCTTTCCGTGCCCCATTATCGGAGTTTGAGTATCCTGTGCATATACGCTTGAGGGTAAAAAGAGTATTTTCGATAATAATATCGGTATAAATATAAAAGCGACATATTTTTTCATCGTTGTACCTCATAATCAGCTTGATTCTAATATTAAAAAAGCGAATAATATGGCGAAACAAAAAAGAAAGAAAAAAAGACTTAAACGAAAATCAAAAAAAAGACTAATTAAAACGCTGTTAATTATCGTCGTTTTGTTATTGACGGCAGCGGGTATTTACGTATATTCCGGCGTACCGAATATAAGCGCTTATGAGTACCGCAAGCATACATCAAGCGTAATATACACTTCGGACGGGTATAAAATTGGCGAAATAGCATCAAAGAACGCTACGTATATTACAAGGGAGGAAATACCGGACATTGTTGTAAATGCACTTGTTTCTATCGAGGACAAAAGATTTTTTAAGCATCACGGCATAGATGTTTTCGGGATAGTACGCGCGGTGTTTAATAATATAAAAGAGGGCGAAATTGTTGAGGGTGCGAGCACTCTTACTCAGCAGGTGGCAAAAATACTCTTTTTTACATCAGAGCAAAGCTATTTAAGAAAGCTTAGGGAAGCTATCTGTGCGCTTAAGCTTGAACGTAAATACACGAAGGATGAAATACTGACGATTTACCTAAATGAAATATATTTCGGCGGCGGTGCAAACGGGCTTTACGACGCAAGCATGACATATTTTTCAATTCCTCCGTGTGAGCTTGATATAGCTCAGGCTGCCATGCTTGCAGGAATCATTCAAGCTCCGAGTGCTTATTGCCCCTTGGACTCACAGGGGTATGTTTATGCTTGTATGCGTAAGGACAAGGTCGTAGCTCTTATGCTTGAAAACGGTTATATAACGCAAAATGAGGCTGATGCGGCAACAGAAGAGCAGGTTGTAATAAACAGCGCAAATAAAAGCGAAGGCTTTGATTTCGGAGAGGGTAAAAACGGCTACAGAGCTTATCTTAACAAAGTATACGAGGAAGCCCTGAAATGTATTGCAGCATATTATCAAAATGAGTTGGGTTATAAGGTCAAGGATTCCTATGAGCAGGCGGAAAGTCTGCTTTATTCTCAGAATTTAACTGTAAATGCTACGTTGAATTACGAAATGCAGGAAAATATGCTTGAAGCGATTGAATACAGGATTGAGGAAAATGCCCCGAACGTATCATGCGCCTGTGTTTGTATGTCGGCAAGCAGCGGCAACATTTTGTGTTATTACGGAGCCGACAGCGATACATATATAGATATGGCGGATACTGCGCGTCAGTGCGGAAGCACGATAAAACCTCTTTATATGCTGTATCTTATTGAAAACGGCATAGCTGACGTAAACAGCGTCGTATTGGACGCGCCTATTGAGATAAACGGTTATTCTCCGAACAATTACGGCGATATTTACATGGGCTATGTTACTTTGAGAGAAGCTTTGACAAATTCGCTGAATGCCGCTTGTTTGCGCTTATATATGATGGGCAGGCAAAACGAGTTGTCCTCTTTCATCAGTAAGCTTGGTATAACTACTCTATCAAAGGAGGACAGCGGTTATTCAGTGGCTTTGGGTGGACTGTATAACGGTATAAAACCGACCGATATGGCAGTTGCTTATTCATCTATAGCAAACGCGGGAAACATAAGAGAGCCTGTATACATAACCTCTATTATCGACGAAAGCGGTAAGGTGATATTTAAAGAGTACAGTGAAGCAAAGAAGGTATTTTCGACTGAAACGGCAAATAAAATGAAGAGTTGTCTTGAAAGCGTTGTAAACAGAGGCACCGGCATGAGTGCGCAAAACGGTTATGAGTTATTCGGCAAAACAGGCACAACTGACGACAACAGAGATGTATGGTTTGTCGGAGGGTGCGGAGATGTCATCGGAGTTTTGTGGGCGGGTAATGTAGACGCGCTTCTCGTAGACGGGCTTACGACCTCGTGGCCGATGCATGCATTTTCGGATTTTACGTCGCAAAGTATTTCAGAGGGTGTGTATGCGTTTTTGGCAGCGCCAAGCGACTATAGCGAGGAGGTTGAGACGATAACCGTTCTCAAGCCCGAAATAAACATAAAGAGCGATATAACGGATAATGACGTGTGTGATATTCTAATTCGATTATCAGACGAAGCCGCTTTTAGCTCTCGCAGGGTTGTTAAGGTCGTTGTGGATTCATCAAGCGGACTGTTGTTTTCCGAAAAATGCAACGAAAAGAACAAATGCGAAAAATACTATCTTATTGACAGCGCACCTAAGGAGTATTGCAAAAAAAATCACTACCTTGATAATATAGAGGATTTCTTTAATAAAATTAAATAATGTAAATACACAAACAGACAACGGCATACTTATTACGTGCCGTTGTCTGTTTTCACCACATTATCAAAGAGTTAAGTTTAATTTACGCTGAATAATAATTCTCCATACGTCGGATAAGCCCAGTATTTTTCACCGACGAGCGTTTCTGCTTTATCAGAAGCTTCTCTTAAGCTTGCCATAGCGAAAATTACCTCGTCCTTGCAGTAATCGGCAAGTGAAGTAGGATCGTTTATCTCTGAAGCCTTGTTAATGACGTCTTGAAGCTTTTCGGTGTTATCGTATATCTCATTGGCACAGTCTGTGACAAGCTTTACCAATTTATATGTGCAATCGTCCTTCATTTCAATTTCAAGCTCCTTTTTCATCAGCGCTGTTTTTGCGGTGTCCTTAATGAAAGCTAACGTTGAGGGCAAAATTTGTTTTCTTGCCATATCTGTCATTGTCGAAGCTTCAATTATCACTGTCTTTGAATAACTTTCCATAAGTATCTCATATCGTGATCTGATTTCGGCTTCCGTGAATATCTTGTGCTTTTCGAACAAGTCTATATTCTTTTTGCTTATAAAGTATTTTAATGCATCGGGAGTTGTTCGCAGGTTGAGTAAGCCTCTTTTCTCAGCTTCAACGAGCCATTCCTGCGAGTAGTTATTACCGTTAAATATAATTCTATCGTGCTGTTTAAGAGTATTTAGCATTAATTCGCTTAAAGCCTTATCAAAGTTATCTGCGCCCTCAAGGATATTTGCATACTTTTCAAGAACGTCAGCCACTATCGTATTGAGAACGATGTTGGGGTTTGCTATAGAGGCTGTTGAACCGAGCATTCTGAACTCAAACTTATTGCCCGTGAAAGCGAAAGGTGAGGTTCTGTTTCTGTCAGTCGTATCACGTTTAAAGTCAGGAAGCACATGAACGTCCGTTTTCATATCATCAACTTTTGTTTTACTGTATTCGGTTTGTTTTCTTACCGAAGAAAGAACGGCACTTAGCTCTTCTCCTAGGAACATAGATACTATTGCAGGAGGCGCTTCGTTAGCTCCAAGCCTGTGGTCGTTTCCCGCTCCAGCAACGGCTATTCTCAAAAGATCCTGATGCTCGTCTATCGCTTCTATAACGGCGCATACAAAGAGCTGGAACATAGTGTTCGTTTCGGGTGATTTGCCCGGCTCAAGCAGATTCAAGCCTGTATTTGTTGAAAGCGACCAGTTATTATGTTTACCGCTTCCGTTTACGCCTTCAAACGGTTTTTCGTGCAAGAGACAGGCTAATGAGTGCTTGTCGGCTACTTTTTTCATCATCTCCATTGTCAGCTGATTGTGATCTGTCGCTATATTAGCAGTGGTAAATATAGGAGCAAGCTCGTGTTGTGCGGGTGCGACTTCATTGTGTTCGGTCTTTGCGTATATGCCGAGCTTCCACAATTCTTCGTTGAGGTCTTCCATAAATTCCATGACTCTCGGCTTGATAACTCCGAAATAATGGTCTTCCATTTCCTGTCCCTTAGGAGATTTTGCACCGAACAGCGTTCGGCCGGTAAAGATCAAATCCTTTCTTTTAAGATACAATTCTTTATCTATAAGAAAGTATTCCTGTTCAGGTCCCACCGTTGCGGAAACCTTGGTTACGTCGTTTATCCCGAAGAGCTTCAACACTCTTATTGCCTGTTCACTGACAAGCTCCATTGAACGAAGCAAGGGTGTTTTCTTGTCAAGGACTTCTCCTCCGTATGAACAGAATGCCGTCGGTATACAAAGAGAATCGTCCTTTATAAAGGCATATGAAGTCGGGTCCCATGCCGTGTAGCCTCTTGCCTCAAATGTTGCTCTTAAGCCTCCGGAAGGAAAGCTGGAGGCGTCCGGTTCTCCCTTGATAAGCTCCTTGCCTGAAAACTCCATGATGACTTTTCCGTTCTCTGTGGGGGAAATGAAGCTATCGTGCTTTTCTGCAGTAATTCCCGTCATCGGCTGGAACCAGTGTGTAAAGTGTGTAGCTCCTTTTTCTATCGCCCAGTCCTTCATAGCCGTTGCGACTGCATTTGCCACAGTGATATCGAGATCTCCACCGTTTCTTATTGTGTTTTGCAGGGACTTGTAGATATCCTTTGGCAGTTTTTCTCTCATAACATCGTCATTGAACACCATCTTTGCAAATAGTTCGGGTATGTTTTTCATAATTGATAACCTCCAAAAATAAAAGGCGCTGCGGATAACAAAAATTATCCACAGCGCCTTTGCTGTATATGTGCATATTATAACCTTTGGAAACATATTGTCAATAATTTTTTCATTTTTTGTCAAAAAGGTAGTGACATATCAAAGCTAAAGTGTATAATATAATAAATTTGAATATGTATGAACAATGACGTTCGGTAACAGTATCTTTATATTATATTAAGATATTTATCGGGCGTTTTTTATTTTTACATATAACATTAATGAGGTAATGGTTATGTTAAGAGAAGGTGAAAACGGCTACAGGATTCCGTCAGGCTGCGCAATAAGCGCCATATTCCAAAGAGACGGCAAAAGAGTGAGCGGGGAGAATATTATTAAATCAATAGGACTCATGCACGAGCGCTCAAACGGTCTTGGAGGCGGCTTTGCAGGGTATGGGATATATCCCGAATATAAGGATTATTATGCTTTCCATGTTTTTTATGACAATGAGAATGCGAAGAAGGAATGTGAGGATTATCTGTTTAAGAACTACGACGTTGTGGATATGTCGAAGATACCCACAAGGAAAATTCCTCAAATCAAAAACGAACCGTTGATATGGAGATATTTCGCCCTTCCTCTTACAACAAAGCTTGCGACCTCTCAGGTCGACGAGGACGAATTCGTGGTGCGTGGCGTAATTCATATTAACACGTGCGTAAACGGAGCATATGTGTTTTCCAGTGGAAAAAATATGGGTATATTTAAGGCTGTCGGTTATCCCGAGGATGTAGGAAAGTTTTATGATTTAGAGTCTTACAGCGGATATTTATGGACGGCGCACGGCAGATATCCCACAAATACACCGGGCTGGTGGGGAGGAGCGCACCCCTTTGGCTTGCTTGATTCGAGCGTAGTGCATAACGGAGAAATATCATCCTATGACGCAAACAGGCGCTTTATAGAGATGTTCGGTTATAAATGCACGCTTCTTACGGATACCGAGGTCATAGCATATATTATAGATTATCTTCAGAGAAGAAAAAAGCTTACGCTTGAGGAAATAGCCTGTGTTATAGCCGCCCCCTTCTGGTCTGAGATTGACAAGCTGGGAAAGGACGAGGCAATGAGAATAACATTCCTTAGAACGATGTTCTCTTCGCTTCTTATGACTGGACCGTTTTCGATAATTCAGGGCTTTACAGGCGGAGTTATGGCGTTAAACGACAGATTGAAATTAAGAAGCATGGTCGTTATGCAAAAGGATAATGCAGTGTATATTGCGAGTGAAGAATCCGCTATAAGGATAATCGAAGCGAATCCCGATAAAGTATTTTCTCCCGACGGAGGTCAGCCCGTTATTTACAAGCTTAACGAGGAGGGACAACAAAAATGGCTGTAAACTATTTATATCCCGAATATGAAGTATTGAGAGATATGACAAGATGCATATCATGCCGCGTTTGCGAGCGACAATGCGCAAATGAAGTACATTATTATGACGAAGAGACCGATATGATGCATTCCGACGAAACCAAGTGCGTCAACTGTCATCGCTGTGTTTCTCTTTGTCCCACAAGAGCGCTGAGGATAAGGAAAACAGAACACGATTTCAGAGAAAACGGAAACTGGTCAAAGGCTGCTATAACTGATATCTACAGGCAGGCGCAAAGCGGCGGAGTTTTGCTTTCGTCAATGGGTAATCCGACTAATCTTCCCATTTATTGGGACAAGATGCTTATAAATGCTTCACAGGTAACGAATCCTTCGATAGATCCGCTGCGTGAGCCGATGGAAACAAAGACATTTTTAGGAAAAAAAGACGCACAGATAACAAGAGATAAAAACGGAAAGCTCATAAACAATCTTTCACGTCAGCTCAAGCTGGAGGTTCCTATAATGTTTTCGGCTATGTCGTACGGCTCCATAAGCTATAACGCTCATGAATCCCTGGCTCGTGCAGCACAACAGCTTGGTACATACTACAATACAGGCGAGGGCGGTCTTCACAGCGACTTTTATAAATACGGCGCCAATACGATAGTACAGGTCGCATCGGGACGTTTCGGAGTGTATAAGGACTACCTTAATGCGGGCAGCGCAATAGAGATCAAAATGGGACAGGGAGCCAAGCCTGGTATCGGCGGGCATTTGCCGGGAACAAAGATCATCGGAGACATCGCAAAAACGAGAATGATACCCGAGGGGAGCGATGCCATATCACCTGCGCCTCATCACGATATTTATTCCATAGAGGATTTGCGTCAGCTCGTATATATGCTAAAGGAAACAACAGACTATAAAAAGCCGGTAATAGTAAAGATTGCCGCAGTGCATAATGTTTCTGCCATCGCATCAGGCATAGCGCGAAGCGGAGCCGATATTATAGCCATAGACGGTTTTCGAGGAGGCACCGGAGCAGCGCCCACAAGAATACGCGACAATGTAGGTATTCCAATAGAGCTTGCCTTAGCCAGCGTTGATGAACGGTTAAGAAGAGAGGGCATAAGAAACAATGTTTCGCTGGTCGTCGGAGGCAGTATAAGGAGCAGTGCCGACGTATTGAAGGCTATTGCGTTGGGTGCGGACGCTGTTTACATAGCAACAAGTGCGTTGATAGCTTTGGGCTGTCATTTGTGCAGAAGCTGTCACAGCGGCAGGTGCAACTGGGGCATAGCCACGCAAAGAGAAGAGCTTGTCAGAAGGCTCAACCCTGACTTAGGCTCTCAAAGGCTGGTGAACATGGTTACGGCGTGGAACAATGAGATAAAGGAAATGATGGGCGGAATGGGAATTAATTCCATAGAAGCTCTCAGAGGAAACAGACTTATGCTAAGGGGCATAGGCTTAAATGAAAAAGAACTGGAAATACTCGGAATAAAACACGCGGGAGAATAAAAATGAAAAAGATATACGTTGATGAAAAGTGGTGTCTCGGGTGTCATCTGTGCGAATATTACTGCGCTTTTGTCAACTCCGGAAAGGATGACATGATAAAAGCGCTCAAGGGCGTCAGAATCAATCCGAGAATCAGAATAGAGGAAAATAAGGCAGTCAGCTTTGCCGTAGCCTGTCGTCACTGTAAGGACGCACTGTGTGTGAAAAGCTGTATAAGCGGAGCCTTAAGTAAAAAAGACGGCGTCGTCGTAATCGATAAAAATAAATGCGTCGGTTGCTATACGTGCGTTCTGGTCTGTCCCTATGGTGCAATAATGCCCTCTGAGGACGGTGCCATGCAAAAATGCGAACTTTGTACTGATAACAGTAAAAATTCTCCCGCCTGCGTCGAGGGTTGTCCGAACAACGCTATAGTTTTAAAGGAGGCTGATAAATGAAATACGTTATTATAGGAAATTCAGCGGCGGCTATCGGCGCCATAGAGGGGATAAGACAGTACGATAAAAAAGGAGATATATGCGTTATATCCGATGAGAATCATCACGTATATTCCAGACCGCTTATATCCTACCTCCTTTGCTCAAAAACAAACGAGCAAAAAATGAAATACAGAGCCGACAGCTTCTATAAGGACAACGCCTGCAAAACATATCTGGGATGCAGAGTAGAAAAAATAGACAGTCAAAATAAAAGGGTAGAGCTAAACGACAAGACCGTGATTGATTATGACAAGCTTCTTGTGGCTACAGGCTCGCGAGCATTTGTTCCCGTTACAGAGGGGTACGAAAATGTCAAGGATAAATTTACGTTTATGACGATAGACGACGCAAAGGCGCTGAATTCAGCATTATCAAAAGACAAAAATGTGCTGGTGATAGGAGCCGGCTTGATTGGTCTTAAATGTGCCGAGGGAATATACGAAAAATGCAAAAGCATAACCGTTGTGGACTTGGCCGATAAAATACTTGCAAACGTGCTTAACGATAAAGCGTCGCTTATGATGAGAAATCACCTTGAAAAGAAGGGGATTAAAATAATTACCGGAGTGAAGGTCGACAGATATGATACGAACAAAGCTTATCTGTCCGATGAAAGCACAGTTGATTTTGACATTTTAGTGAGCGCAGCCGGCGTTATACCAAATAAAGAGCTTTTAATTGAAGCAGGCTGTGCCTGCGAGAGGGGAGTGGTAATAAACGACAGGTGCGAAACAAGTATAAAAGACATATATTCGGCAGGAGACGTATCGCTTTCCTTTGATATAACCTCACAAAACACAAAAATTATTGCAATAATGCCAAACGCATATCGTCAGGGTGAATGCGCCGGAAATAATATGGCAGGTGAGGATAAAATATTTTGCGATGCCTTTCCCATGAACGCAACAGGGCTTTTGGGTATGCATATGATCACAGCCGGAAGCTATATCGGTGAATGCTACGAAAAAAAGACGGAGAATACATATAAGGCTCTGTATTATAAGGACGATATGTTAAAGGGTTTTATACTCATAGGGGACGTAGCGCGAGCGGGAATATATACTTCCTTGATAAGGGACAAAAAACGTTTGTCCGAAATAGATTTCACATTGATAGAAGAAAAGCCTCAGCTTATGGCGTTTGAAAGAAAAGAGCGCGCAATGCTTATAAACAGAGGTTTTTAAAAAGGAGAATGTCATGCAAAATAAAAATTGCCTGGGAAAACGATATATAGGATGCGGCGCACAAGACGGATCGATCACCCTTGAGGGAACGCCCGGCAACGCTTTGGGCGCATATCTTGACGGAGCCGATATAGTGCTTTACGGCAACGCTCAGGAGGCGACGGGGGACACCATGAATGACGGCTCCATAACGATCCACGGGAATGCCGGCGACGGAACAGGTTATGCTATGCGAGGCGGAAAAATTTATATTAAGGGCAGCGTCGGATACAGAACGGGTATCCATATGAAGGCATACGATGACAAAATTCCCGTGATAATCGTGGGAAATAAATGCGGAAGCTTTCTCGGAGAATATCAGGCGGGCGGATATATAGTTGTACTGGGGCTTGATTCAGAGGGAGAATTTCCTGTCGGAGCGTTCTGCGGAGTCGGTATGTACGGAGGCAGAATATATATCCGATGCACTCAAAAGCCAAAGGATATATCGGACAAAGTATGCGTTAAAAAGGCAACAAGTGAGGATATGAAGCTTATAGAAGCTTATATAAATGACTTTAGCGAAAAATTCGGCTATAAAGCAAACGACATACTCAAGGATCAATTTTATGTTCTCACTCCAAATACAAAAAGTCCTTATAAACAGCTTTATGTATCTAACTAAGTAGTGTATAATCATACCAAGTAATGTCGGAGGGTATTAAAAGTGTTTACTTCAAAAGATGAGGTCGTGGAATTTATCGAGGACAACGATATAAAATTTATTCGTCTTGCGTTTTCGGATATATCGGGAGTACAGCGTAACATTGCGATACAGCCTTCAATGCTGCCGCACGCTATAGAAAAGGGGATAGCCTTCAATGCTAATAATATCGAGGGCTTTTCGAAGGTGTGCGCTTCAAAACTGTACCTGTTCCCGGACCTTACAACCTTTGCGCTTCTTCCATGGAGACCTTCGCATGGCAGAGTCGCAAGGTTCTTCTGCAACATAAAGCGTCCCGATGGTACAAATTTTGAGCTGGATACCAGGCAGCTTCTTAAAAATACGGAAAAGCGACTAAATCAAGAAGGTTATTGCTGTGAGATTGCCCTTGAAAGCGAATTTTATTTATTTGAAGCGGACGAAAACGGGAAATCCACCCTAAAACCTGTCGATAACGGTGATTACCTTTGTGTTGCTCCCGATGACCGCTGTGAGAACATACGAAGAGAAATTTGTCTGACAATAGAGCAAATGGGTATCATTCCGCAAAGCTCTCACCATGAAGCAGGCCCAGGGCAGAACGAAGTTGACTTTAAGGCAGATTCCCCCCTTTGCAGCGCGGACAATACTGTAACCTTCCGTTCTGTGGTAAACACGGTCGCCGATAAAAACGGGTTGTGCGCTTCGTTTATGCCAAAGCCCCTCATTGACAATGTCGGAAATGGTTTTAATATCATTATTAAGCTTAAAAATAAAAATGCGGCATCAATAAACGAGTGCGAAGTAGAAAGCTTTATAGCTGGAGTGCTTGAGCATATTGGCGATATCACTGTAATAACCAATCCAACCGAGCAGTCATACGAGAGGATAGCGGCTTATCCTTTGTTAAAATATATATCATGGACAAGCTTAAACGCTTTACAGCTCGTAAGGGTGTCAAAGGACGAAAATAAAAATATATGCTTCGCATTATCAAGCCCGGATAATATTTCAAATCCCTACCTTGCATTTACGGCGATTATCAACGCAGGGATAGACGGAATAAAAAATAAAATGCTTCTTCCCCACGAGGTTCGATTTGACGAAAACAATAAGAATGACGATATGAAAGAAATGAAAACTTTGCCCTTAAGCTTTCGCGAGGCAATGGACAGAGCCAAAAATTCCGCATTCCTTTTAGAGTGTATGCCCCGGGAAATACTTAACGCCATAGACGACAGACAAAAGAATCTCAAAGTTTGAAACGGAGAAATCTTAATGCATTCAAACGATGACGCTCGCAGCATTCTTGTCGTTTCGAGCAATGAGAACGCTAAAAAATATATAAATGAATTTTTAGGCGACAAGCTTTCCAACAATATCACCAATGCACAGAGTGGTTCGCATGCCCGCAGGGAGTTATTGAAAAAGAGCTTTGATTCAGTTGTAATAAATGCGCCGCTTTGCGATGAATTTGGCAACGAGCTTGCCTTATATATCAGTGAAAACGAAATATCGGGAATAATTTTCATCGTAAAAAATGAGATATACGAGCAAACGGCTTATGAGCTGGAGCCGTACGGTATTGCAGTATTGCCAAAGCCATTAAATGCGCACTTACTGTATATGTGCTACAACATTACCATGGCGGCATACGAAAAATTGCAACGGATAAACAAGGAAAACGAGAAGCTTGAAAAGAAAATAGACGAAATACGAATTGTAAACAAGGCAAAATGGACGCTTATTGAGTATTGTTCAATGAGCGAGGATGAGGCTCATAGATATATTGAGAAGGAATCCATGAACTCAAGACAATCGAGAAGAGCGGTATGCGATAAGATATTAAAGACCTACAAGGGATAAACGTCCTCCTTACTCAGATGAAAATAGTTATATATATCCTCTTGTGAAGTAAAGGAATTTATAACATTAAAAGAAGGTATTTTCATTTTACATACGGTGTTGGGGTAGTACTCATACAGCTTTCCGCCCAGCTTCTTTGCGTACGTTTTAAAGTATCTGTCGTAGGGAGCGCTGTTTAGAAGCATTATGAGTTTTTTTGTATCCAACTTATTTTTTACTTCATCCTTTAGCTTAAAAGCATATATATCGGCGCTGAAATAATAAGAATTGTCATCAAAAAGAAAGTTGTTTTTCTCTCCTTTATAAGCGAATATAACCTTGTCATTATCGAAAAGCTCACTATTTCGTCCCCATTGCAGCTCGTAGAATTTTCTCGTAGAGTTTACGCATTCTCTGCGCTTCGAAAGAACGTCTTTATACATTTTTAGCCGTTTTATCGTGTTCATTATTCTAGATATGTCCTTAATACCGTTTGTATAAAGCACGTATTTATCCCTAAAGCATATATTATCCTTTAAATCCTTTCCTTTAAGCCATTTTTTGCCGCATTCATCTATACACGCTGAGTAAATAAGCGAATCGGAGGATATTACAAAAGCCTTGTCGCAGCCTGTTATCATACCCTGAAAAAAATCAACTATATCCTCCAAGGTATATTCGCATCTCCCTTCGATAGCATCAACAATTTTTCTTTGTGCCTCTGTGAGAAAATTAAAGCCTGCCAGAGATAAATCCCTTATAGACACATTAAAGCATGACGGTTCAAAGGCGACAAGCATATCTTTATTTAAAGAGGAGTATTTCACTACAGGGAAGCTTTCCGCCTTTTGCTCTGATTTTTTAAGATATATTATCATAGGGTCGATCCCCGCTGTCTTAAAGGGGCGCACACCGTAGAAATCAACGATTTTCAAAAAAGAGAATTTTTCTAAAATGAAATCTCTTAAGCCTTCGGCGAACTTGCTTTCGGCGAAGTAACGGCTCGTTAAATACAAAAGTCTGCCGTTTTTTTTCAACACCTCATATCCCAGCATAAAAAAGCAATACGATATGTCTGCCTTGTCGTAGTATACTCTGTCATATTTTTTTGCGAGTTTATGTCTGTAGGAGGCTTCGATCTTCTTGTGCCCGATATATGGGGGGTTGGTTATCACCCAGTCGAATTTAGTTGCGCCTGTATTCTTTTTTATGTCCAAAAGACTGTCGCAGCAATAAATGTGCTGTGAAATAACGCATATGGGGTATTTCAGAGAGAGTATAATTTTTGATACGGCGCACGATATTTGAGAAGTATCACAGCCGTAAATCGATTCGTTTAATATTCGCTTGTGCGCTTCAAATATGACTTCCTCTGAA
This sequence comes from uncultured Lachnospiraceae bacterium, assembly GCA_964618075.1. Classification (GTDB taxonomy): domain Bacteria; phylum Bacillota; class Clostridia; order Eubacteriales; family Anaerofustaceae; genus CAYTMY01. Next base: position 54,280 of record CAZTZO010000006.1, on the reverse strand, counting down.
GTTTTTTCGCATGAAGCACTCATCAGAGCGTTATAAAAGCCCTCCAAGAATATACCGCAGCCGCAGGCAGGATCGAGTAATTTATCATCCTTTTTAATATCCTTACGCACTAAGGATATCATATATTCGCACAGATCCTCGGGTGTGTAGGTGACGCCTTTATTCTTTTTGACTTCTTCATTCAGGCTTTGCTCATATATGCGCCCAATGCATGAGCTGTTCTCGTTTTCAAATGAAAACGCATCGTCGATTATAAGGGTATAAATATCATAGCGTTCGTCATCATTTAGATAGCATTTCTCTTCGTTTAGTATGTGGATGTCCCTTTTTGCCCAGAGCGAAATGATATTGTCAAATGTAAAATCATCGAATATTTCGTTTATAGAAGAAAGCACATCAAAATAAACGCCCTTGTCTGCCATGTATTTGACAAGTGCCGTTTTTACGGCGTAAAGCCCGTTGTTATAGTCTTTGTTTAGGTTTAAAAACTTCTTTATATACTGTGTCATTTTTCGTGTGCAACTCAAGTAAGGATAATAAATAAAATATTCGGTTAGAATAATACATTATAACATTAAAGCGTAGTAAAGGGGTATTAAATGTTTATTTTGTTCGTGCGTATATTTTTTGTTTATCTGGCGGTTATCGTAATGCTTCGCCTTATGGGCAAAAGGCAGATAAGCGAGTTTCAGCCCTTTGAGCTGGCTGTTGCGATACTCATAGCCGATCTTGCCGCGCAGCCCTTATCCGATGTGAATATGCCTCTTTTAAACGGTATAATTCCCATAGTTGCTCTTGTTGTAATGCAGGGTACGATTTCGCTTGTTACCATGAAATACCGAAAACTCAGAAGGTTTTTGTGCGGAACACCCGCGACGATTATCGAAAACGGGAAAATAAAACAAAATAAGTTGAAGGATATGATGCTATCGGTAGACGACCTTATTGGCATTCTTCGCTCAAACGACAGTCCTCCGCTTGAAAGTATCGAATGTGCCGTATTGGAAACAAACGGGGACGCAAACATCATCAAGGACGGCGAAATGGGTATGATAGTCACATTGATAGAAAACGGCAAGCTCGTAAAGTGCAACCTTTCCGAGAGAACTTACAATGAAAAAGAGCTTTTAAAGGAATTAAAAACAAACGGCTTTGAAAAACTTGAGGATGTATTCTGGGCGTTTTGTGCATCAGGAAAGCTTACGATAATCAGAAAGGAAACAAAAGAAAAAAATGAAATCCTATAGGGTTGCGGTATTAATACTTGCCTGCTTGGTTTTTATGAGCGTTTATTTATATATTTACGTACAGAAAAGTGCCGGAGTATTAACTTCTCAGGCGGAGGCGATACTCAGAATATTAAGCGAAGACGATGAAATAACAGACGATGTAACCGAAAGATTAGATAAGCTTTCGAACGATGTAAACAAAGAGTTCATAATATGGGACTTTATAATAAACCAGTCCGAAACTGAAAAAGCGCTCTGTGCTATGAACGCCTGTATAGGCTACAGCAAAACAAAGACTTCCTCAGACGTAATATACAGTTTGTATCAGTTCTGCTTTTATATAGATAATATCGTAAAAAGGGAGACCGTCAGCTTTTCGAATATTATTTAATAGTGTTTGTATTAATAGTATCAAACATATAATGAGAGTAGGTATTAAAAAAAGTGCGTTTATTTAATTAAACGCACTTTAATTTTATTCGAACGCATTTCTTATTATCCTTTGCGGGCACGCCTTTGCGCAGAGCATACATTCAAGACATTTGCTTCCGTCAAAGATAATTTTTCCGTCTTCTCCCAAGGATAATGCGTCTACCTCGCATGCGGCAATACAGCTTCCGCAGCCGACGCACTTGTCAAAGTCTATTATTGTGGAGGTTCCGTCGCGCTTTACTTTTATATCAAGACTCTTAAGGTAGGCTATTGCAGCTTTGATATTTTTTTCGGTGCCCTCAAGCTCCATTAAGAGCCTGCCTTCAATATTGTAGTTTATCTGAGCCTTAAGGATATTCGGCTTTAGGTCGTACTGCTTCACAAGGTTGTAGGTTATCGGCTCTGCCGTAAGCGTTTTAGGAAACAAGAGTAGTATTTTTGCTTTTATCGTATCAGTCATAATCATCACCTGTTCTTTTTGCCTTTTATAGAAAGTGAGTTCAGCTTGTTGTTTGAAGGGAAATTCACAACCGGCTCGTTTAAGGTAAAGCTGCCGTTTTGTATCATTTCTTTTAATATAGAGGCTATTTCCTTTGATTTGTGCATACTTGTCATCGGAGAAGTCCTTACCGTTTTACCTTCGATTTTTATAAATCCGCTCTTGAGCTGCTCGTAGCTTACCTTTGCTATGGGCTTTGAATCCGCTCCTCTTATAGAATAATCGCTTACGGAGGTGTAAATATCCTTATCCTCTACGATGAGGCATTTAAGCATATCTTCATCAAGCACAGGGATAGGTATGCCTACTCCGACAAACATGCTTGTGCCGTATTTCTCGTATACGGCGGGCTTGATAAATTCGGTACTCATCTCGCGCATATTCCCGACAAGAGCAAGCGTTGCCGCGCCGCCCTCGGGAACTCCGTTTTTACTGCGGCTCATCGCTGTATTAAACTGCGTGCCGTACCAGCTTACATAGCCCTGCGCTCCTGCAAAGAATATTTTTGTACCCATACCTATTGTTCTTAGGTAAGGATCATTTAAAAGAGGGCTGAGCTGACCTGCCGTAGAGTAAGTCACATTGCCCATATTCGGCTGTAATATGCCCATATATGTATATAAACGCTTCGAAGATGTATTTGTCGCCGCACCGTAATTCTGGTAACAGTTGCGGGGGTTGTACATATAAGCCTCGTTTATATCATCTATAGTAATGTATGTTTTAATTTCTTTCCTGGGATAGCAGTCTGTCCCTTGCGAATATGCTTCGAGATACACACTCTTTTTGTCTATTAAATCACAAATAACGTGCGCTCCGCCGTACTCTATATCTTTATCCTTGCTTGGCTGAGTTGCGCCTATGTATGTATCGACAGCCGCAAGCCCTCCGTAGCATTCGACATTGTTTAAATAAATTTCAGCCATTCTTATGGGCGGAGACGCATGTCCGAAATTCAAAAATGCTCCCGACGAACACATCGGGCCGAAGGTCGCTGTAGTAACCACGTCGATATGCTGCGCGGCTTTAGAAAGACCCTCGTCCTTGACAATGTCTATTATTTCATCTGCGTCGACGACGACTGCTTTGCCTGACGCTATTTTCTCGTTTATTTCTTTATATGATTTAGCCATTTTCCCCTCGCTGATATTTTTTTAATAATATCATTATTAAAGATTATTGTAAATATTTTTCGCAAAGTCTTCGATTTCCTGCGATAATATATTATCTATTGTTTCATTCATGGAATCCGTATCCGGTATGCATAAAGAATCCGTCAGGGACGCATTCAGATCCTTAAAAACATGAGTAAAAGAGGCAAATATTCCTTCGAATTGATTATTGTACAGCTTTGAACCACCAAAGGCTAATATATATGCTTTTTTCTTAATATAGCTTTCGTTATATGCGTACATACATTGACAGCGATCTATTGCTGCCTTAAGAGATGCGGGAACGCTGCTGAAGTATACAGGAGTTACTATCAAAAGCTGAGTGCATTCCTTAAGAGCGCATAAAAGCTTTTTCATGTCGTCTTGTATTATGCATTCGCCCTTGTTCTTTTCGCAATATGCGCAAGCAGTGCAGTATTTTATATCCATATTAATAGTGTCGAACACTTTAACGTCAATCAAGGGGTTTTCCTTCTTAAAGCAGTCTATTATCATATCAGTTCCCTTTTTACAGAAGCCGTTTTTTCGTGAGGAAGCGTTAACAATACAAATCATCTTAATACTCCTTTTAATTAATCATTTTTTAATGGCGCAATAAAGCTAAAACTATGCTGTCTTTATTTATAATTATAGCATAACAAAGAGCTAATAACTCTTTAATTTTGTATACATATAATAACGAAAAAGATAAATGAAGAAAAGAGGCTGAAGGTGAAATACAGATTGCACAGATCCGCAGATTCGAAAATACTCGGCGGGATATGCATAGGCTTGGCGGAATCGTTCGAAACCGACGTCACACTTATACGTATAATAGTATTTTTGCTGTGCGTTTTTCAGCCCTTTATGACAGTCGTATATCTTGTGCTTATAGCATTATTGCCCATTGGAAAAGGGCCTGTACTTGAAAAATACAAAAGTGCGCATCCCGATACTTCTTCAAATGATAAAGTAGACGATGAGCTAAACAGTAAGGATAATGCAAAACAACCTGATTCCTTTAGTGAAGCAAGGTATAAAAAAACGTATACAAGACCGACAGAAAACAAATATACTTATAAAGACCATAAGGAGCCGGTTAAGCAAAAACAAGATACTTTTACTTCAGATGAAAATAACGAAGAGCAAACAAAGCCTCAGAGCAGCTTTGCAATAATCTTGTTCGGCGTTCTGATGATATGTACCGGCATAGGTATTGTTATTGCAAGATATGTTTTCGGCTATGATATTGCACTAAACGAAATGATAAACTATGTGCTGCTTTCTTTGGGTCTGTTTTTTATCATCAACGGTATATCCGATGTGGCAACTAAAAAAGGCGGCTCTCGTATACTCAAAATAGTATTCGGCTCGATCATATTATATATAAGCTTGTCCAGGATAATCACGATTGGCTCGTTTGCTTATATAACATCGGATTATTTACTTTATGCAATTCGCTATATGTGGCCTATTATCATTCTTGCTACGGTGGTTACTCTTTTATTGCCAAATAGAAAAAGAGGAGCTAAAATATGGCTCCTGATACTACTTATAGTATTTATAGCAGCTATAGTACTTCGCGTAGCAGCTTAATAGTTCTCTTTAAAAAGGGCGTCAGCCAATGATGCGAATTGTTCGATCGTAAGCTTTTCTGCTCTCACCTCGGGGGACAAACCCACACTCTGAATATACTTTACAGCTTTTTCTTTACTTATTTCAAAGGCAGCGGAGATGTTGTTTAAAAGAGTCTTTCTTCTCATAGCAAAGCCCGCCTTGACCGTCTTGAAAAATATTTCTTCGTTCATCACCTTTACTCGCGGTTGTTTAAGGGGAGTAATTTTTATAACGGAGGAATCGACCTTCGGAGCGGGTATAAATGCGTTATGGCTTACATCAAAAAGCTTGTTGATATCCGCGTAATAATTTACCAAAACAGTATATGCGGAATAATCCTTGCTTCCTGCAGGCGAATTCAGTCTTATAGAAACTTCTTTTTGCAGCATCACAACTACGCTGTCAAATTTTATTTCACTGCGTAACAGCTTAAGTATAACAGATGAAGTTATATAGTATGGGAGGTTTGATATTGCTTTTATACTGCGATTTTCGTCAAATGCGTCCTTTAATAATACCGAAAGGTCATACTTTAGTATATCGCCCTGTATTATTTCTATGTTAGGGCAGTCGTTAAAGACCTCGCATAAGACCTTTACGGCAAACGGGTCGATTTCCACAGCCTTTACACAATAAGCGTCTTCTACAAGAAACTGCGTAAGAGAACCGAAGCCTGGCCCAATTTCCATTACACAATCCTCAGGTTTTATCTCAAGGCTGTCTGTTATCGCGCGGGCTATGTTTTCATCCTTCAAAAAATTCTGACCAAGCTTCTTTTTAAAGAAGAAGTCGCTTTTTTCCATGTATTCTTTTATATATGACGGGCTTGTCAGGCTTCTCAAAAGAGTTAACTCCTTGCGTTTTTAAAATCTTTCATCGTAAATGTCTTTGTCAAAAGTATGACCAACGCATATACAGCCACGGCTACTACGATAGAAATGAGCAGAGCTATTTTAAAGGATATTATCGTACAAAGGAAATCATATGAAAACTTACACGAAACTCCCATTAATATAGCGGCTATCGTTGTTTTGAATATCGAGCCCGCAATATTGTCAATTCCTATATACTTTTTCACGGAATAGAAATTCAAAATAAAAATTACAAATGAAGCAAAGACAGAGGAGAATATAGCTCCGTATATGCCATAATCGGAGTTGGATACCAAAAGTATGTTCATGACATATTTTACAAGCGCTCCGACGAGCAGATTTTTAAGAGGAACGTAATACCTGCCGATACCCTGTAACATGCCCTGCATTGTACTCGCGCCGATAGTGCATATAACAACGTATGAAAGACCCGCAAGCATTTCCCAACCTTCAGGATTCTTTGTCCATAACAGCTTTACAATAGGCTCTGATAAGATACTTAACCCCACTGCTGCGGGTATTGAAACGAGAAAAGCCATCCTTATAGAAAGAGTCGCCTTTGAGCGTATAGCTTCGTTGTCGCCCTTTACTAAGGATTCGCTGACTGAAGGAACAAGACTTGTAGCAAGCGATGTGCCTAGAACGAGTGGCACATTTACAAGCGTGCTTCCTTTTGTGGAGAGCTGTCCGTAAAGAGTCGTAGCCTCCTTTATTGTATAGCCTGCCGTTTGAAGACAGCCCGATATGGTCGCGCTGTTTATCAAGTCCATGATAGTGGTTACCACGGCGCTGAACGTGACGGGTATGGCAATTATCATTATGTGCTTTAAAATGGTTTTTGTCCTGTCAATGTGCATTTCAGGCTGTTCGTTTATTAAAGTCGTGTTCTTGGAGCGAACTCTTAAAAAGCAAATATAAAGGAATAAAAACGCCAGTATAGCGCCTGCAACAGCTCCGAAGGTCGCTCCTGCCGCACCGAGAGAAATGCCGTTTGACGAGGTTAACAGGTACGCCAACGCAAGACCTATAAATACGCGCCCGATTTGCTCTATTATTTCCGATATAGCGGAAAAAGTCATCATCTGCATTCCCTGGAAAAAGCCTCTTACAACGGATATAAGCGATACGAAGAAGGGGGCTATAGAAAGCGCCACTATGCAGTAATAGACGTCGTCCTCCCACGAGAATGCCCGTATAAAGAGCTTTGCTCCCGAAAACATTGCTATAGAGCAAGCCCCGCCGACCACTGCAAGAAGTACAAACGAAACGTAAAATATCCTGTACGCCTGTTTATAGTTGCCGAGAGATACGCTTTCGGAAACAAGCTTTGAAACTGCAAGCGGAAGACCGGATATAGAAATCATAAGAAAAGTGCTGTATATCGGATATGCATATGAATAAAGACCCATACCGTAGTCACCGATGATATCGTTGAGGGGGATCTTAAAAAACATACCCAACAGTTTTGATATTAAAGCGCCGGCTGAAAGAATAATCGCGCCGGCCAGATAGTTTTTTCCTTTTTTCTTCACTTAGGATTCTCCGAAGTTAATTACATATTATTATATATCAGTATAATCAATTTACATAACCATGAATGTTTAAATTTATTAAAATAAGCTGTCATTGCCTCATTGACTTGAAAAGTGCTATATGTTAATATAATCAGCGAAGTGCCTTCTTAGCTCAGCAGGTAGAGCACCACCGTGGTAAGGTGGGGGTCATCAGTTCGAATCTGATAGAAGGCTCCATAACTAAAACAAACTGCCTTACATAAGGCTTTTTTTATTTTTAATGCTATTATTCTTTATTATCATTCTTTTAAACCACGAAAAATCAAGTGGTCTGTTTTTTTATTAAGCGGCACAAACACGCAAAATAACTTGTGATTTGTACAAAAAGTAAAATGAATGTGTTACAATTATTAATAATAAAGAAAATATTATTCAGGCGGTATCGGATAAAGTGCATTTAGTCGGCTGTGAGGATAACACATCAAAGGATATCAGTGCTTATATACACGAATACGAAGACAAAATCTGTGAATTGACAGACAGCTTTGTTTCTTTGTTTGATTCAAAGCCCGAGGAGTATTATATTTCTCCCGGCAGAAGTGAGTTGATAGGAAACCATACGGATCATCAAAACGGTCGGTCTATTGTGTGCGCTGTCAATATGATAACGATAGGTGCAGTTCGTGCGCGGCGCGATAATGTTATCAAAGCAGTATCGCGCGGCTTCGGCAGCTTTGAAGTCGATTTGTCTTTTACCAAGCCTATACAAAATGAAAATGGGACTTCAGAGTCCATAATAAGAGGGATAGCAAACGGTTTTATTAAAAGAGGATATAATATCGGCGGTTTTGACGCATTTATTATGTCGGATATAAAGCCGGGCAGCGGACTTTCTTCATCAGCTGCATTTGAAATGCTTATCGTCTCGATTTTTGACGGGCTTTTCAACTCGGGAAAGCTTGATGCTACAGAGGCGGCAAAAATTGCACAAGACGCCGAAAACACATATTTCGTTAAACCGTGCGGACTTATGGATATGCTTGCCTGTCGTTTGGGAAGCACGACATATATGGATTTTTACGATGCAGACGACCCTGTTTGCATTAATATTGATACGGATTTTGCTTCATTCGGATATTCTCTTGTAATAACAAACGTTCACGCATCTCATGAGGGGCAAAACGCTCAATATGCCTCCATCAGAGAGGAAATGGAGCTAATAGCTTCCTATTACAACAAAAGCAGCTTGGCTTACGTCAACGAGGAGAGTTTTTTTACTGATATAAATCAATTAAGAGAAGCTTATTCGGACAGGGCGGTTCTTCGGGCGATCCACTTTTTCGATGAAACCAAAAGGGTTAAGGAAGCTAAAGAGGCTCTTGATAGGGGAGATATTAAAAGCTTTCTAAAGCTTGTCGCCCAAAGCGGTTTAAGCTCGGAAGCGTATCTTCAGAACGTATATTCCTGTAGCGATGAGCACAATAGACAGCTATCGTTGGCATTATGCTTAAGTCGGCGTTTTTTAAAGGATAAAGGAAGCGTGAGGGTACACGGCGGTGGCTTTGGCGGAACAATTTTAGCTTTCGTTCTTAAGGATATGACAAAGGCGTATATTGAAGAAATGGACAAAGCCTTCGGAGATGACAGCGCATATAAGCTTAGCGTCGTTCCCTTCGGAAGCGGCAGAATAAAATAAGAGTAAAGGAAAAAATATATGTCCGAATTAAGATACGACCCTCTTTTGGACGACTGGGTCATAATAGCGGATAAAAGACAAAAAAGACCTGATACAAATTCTTCGCTCTGTGCATTTTGCCCCGGTAGCGGCAAGGTTCCTGAAGGAGGATACGGCATACTGCGTTATCCAAACGATTTTCCGAGCATGAGTACTAACGCTTTTGCTCCTTTGGAAATGTCAGTTAATAGCGTTCATAAAGCCAAAGCCGCTTATGGACGATGCGAGGTCATATTATACAGTGATAAGCATGACGCAAAGCTAAGGGAGCTTTCGGACGAAAAAATGCTTGAGCTTGCAAAAGTATGGAAAAGTATATATGAGGAGTACTGTCTTGATGAGGCTATAAAGTATACCTTTTTCTTCGAGAACAGAGGTAAAGAGGTCGGTGTCACCATGATACATCCTCACGGACAGGTATACGGCTACGGCTTTAATCCATTGAAAATATCAAGAATAACAAATTCTCTTGATTCGTACCAAGAGAAAAACGGCGCTTGTCTTATCTGTGATGTGCTTAAAGAGGAAAAGAAGGACGCAAGAAGGATATTGTTCAGTGATAAGTATTTTAGCGTATATGTACCGTACGCTTCGCGCTATCCTTACGGAGTAAATGTTGTTGCAAACGAGCATATCGCTTCGCTTGATGAAATGGACGAAGGTATGCTTTTATCATTGGGCAAAACTATAAAAAACGTATCCGGCATGTACGACAACTTGTTTGATATGGACTTTCCTTATATGATGTGTATGTTCAACGCTCCGCCAAGACCGAAGAAAATAAGAGATATGTGGCATTTTTATATAGAATATTTTCCTCCTCTTCGCAGTCAAGATTCTCAGAAGTATAACGCTTCAAGCGAAACGGGGTGTTGGGCTCACTGTAATCCGACGCTGCCCGAGCAAAAGGCGGCAGAGCTGAAAAGCGCGTATGAAAAATATTTGCATACAGTAAAAATAAAGCCATAGGTTTATAAATATTCAACTTTACATAAAAAAGCATTCATTTTATGTTATAATAATCAAATCGGGTAGTATTATGAAAAATAACGGCAGAGTTTGCGTAATAATCACGGCGGCGGGTCTGAGCACCCGAATGAGCAGTCCGATAAACAAAAATTTTATAATGCTCGAAGGTAAAAGTGTGCTTGCTCATACTCTCGGAGCTTTTGTTAAGGCGGATGTATCAGACGGTATCGTCATAACATGCAGAGACGGCGAACAAAAATATGTTGAAGAATCTCTAAAGCAAACTAATATGTCGCTAAACGACGTAAAGCTTGTGATAGGTGGAGTAAGCAGACAATGCTCGGTATATAACGCACTTTTAACAATCGAAGAGGACAATTACGAATACGTGCTTATCCACGATGCGGCAAGATGTCTGGTAAGTACGGATATCATAACAAATGTTATGAAAGATACCATAGAAAACGAAGCCGCTTCGGCAGCGCTTTTGGCAACGGATACTCTTTTGTATTCCGGCGAGGATAAAAACGGTTTTTTATTACAGCGCTACTACGACAGGCAACACACATATGCAATCCAGACGCCGCAGGGTTTCTCCTATAAGCTTATCATGGAGGCTCATAAAAGGGCGAAAAAAAATGGGTGTGAAGCGACAGACGATACAGCGCTTGCAAAAATGCAGGGAGCGACGATATGTTTAAGCAAGGGAAGCAGGTTTAATATAAAGCTTACTACTCCCGAGGATTTAATATTAGCAAAGGCAATATTACAACTTAGAAAGGATACGGAGGTGCCTGAAATTGGTCGACAGTAAAACAGTGGTTCAAATATTTTACAAAATGCTTAAAACAAGACTTTTTGAGGAAAAGCTCGTTATGCTCAAGGAGGAAGGACTTATAGAGGATAATTTGTACCTTTCGCTCGGTCAGGAGGCCACTGCGGCGGCGCTCTGCGCTCTTGATAAAGAGGATATCATATTTGCCTCCCACAGAGCGAATGCGATAGCCATAGGGGCGGATACGGATATAACCTCTCTTTTGGCGGAATACCTTGGCATGGAGGAGGGCTTGTGTGCCGGCAGAAGCTCGGGAAGCTGTATAGCGGACAACAACATCAATCTGTATGCTACAAGCTCATTATGCGCCGGCAACTTTATTAGTGCTGTCGGAGCGGCGATATCCTTAAAGTTACAGGAGAAAACAGGCGTTGTGGTATGCTTTGCCGGAGACGGAGCCGCAAGCATGGGAAGCTTTTACGAAGCCGTAAATATGGCATCGTTATATAAGACACCTGTTATCTTTTTTATAGAAAACAACTGTTACGCAAAGGACACGCGAGTCGACAAGGTTCACAACGTTCTTGATATAGCTACAAGGGCTCAGGGCTTTGATATACCCGGCATTATTACAGACGGGAATAACGCCATAGACGTGTATACCGCTATGATAAAAGCCTTGGAGTATGCCAAAACAAATTCATCTCCGGTAATAATAGAATCGAAAACTTACCGCATAGCCGGTCATACATACGCTGAGGAGCAATACTACAGAAACCAGCAGGAGGTCATGGACTGGACGGAATATGACCCAATAGAGAATCTTACGGCATATATGAAGGAAAATTCTTTGGGTAATACGGAAGATCTTATGATGATGAGAGAAAAAATACAACAGGAGATAGACTCCGCATCAAATGAGCTATTAAAAGAAAAGCCCGAATTACCTCAAAACGAAGCCGAAAAGGAGGATGATACCCTATAATGAAACAGATAACCTACGCACGGGCAATAAACGAAGCTCTTTCGGAGGAGATGGCAAAGGATCCTTCTGTTATCCTTATGGGTCATGCTCTATCGAGCGGAGGAGCGCACAATATCACGGCGGGACTTTCGGGTCGCTTCACATTTAACAGAGTTTTGGATATGCCTCCAAGTGATGAAGCATGTATCGAAGCCGCATTGGGCATGGCTATGACGGGAGCAAAGCCTGTTGTTCGAATAGACGGTAACTATTTGCTTCGATGTCTTGATGTTGTGGCAAATCAGATAGCAATAAACGACTACATGTACAATTCACAATATAATTCTTCTCTTGTTATATGTGCTGACGTGGGCACAAATAGAAGTGCCGGAGCGCAGATGAACAGCTTGAAGGAAGCAGCCTTCGTGGGTATACCGGGGCTGGTGGTGCTCTATCCCTCATGCGCTCAGGACGCAAAGGCTCTTTTTAAAAGCGCCATACGCTATAACGGGCCTGTTCTGTTTTTAGAGGGGCGCAATCTTTACGAAGAGATAAGCGATATTCCCGAGGCTTTTGAGCTAACGCAGCCGATAGGTAAAGCGGAAACGATCTTTCGCGGAAGCGATGTAAGCCTGATAAGCTATGGTGAAAGCGTGAGTATATGCAAAGAAGCACTGGAAATGCTTAATGAAAAAAATGTTACATGTGATCTAATTGACTTAAGAACGCTTTATCCGATGGATATCTCCATGATAGTGCGTTCAGTTAAGAAAACGGGCAAGGCGGTTATTGTTCACGAGGCATACAAAACAGCAGGCTTGGGCGCAGAGATTTCCGCTGCTATAAGCGAAAGCGCAGCGTTTGATTATCTGGAGGCTCCTATAATGAGAGTGTGTGCCGAGGATATGCCTGTAGGTTATGCAAAGAGACTTTCTGAATCTGTCCTACCTGACGCTAATGAAGTATTTAATACCGTAATGAAAATAACGGACAAGGAGAATTAATTATGAACGGTTATGAGGATGATAAAATCAAAGCTTCACCGGCAGCAAGACGACTTGCAAGGGAGCTTGGTATAGACTTATCAAAGCTTGAAGGCAAGGGAATAGACGGACGCATACAGCTTAGCGACGTTGAAGAATACAACAACCAACCGCTGGATAGTAAAAAGGAAGAGCCCGCACAGGATATAGTGTCGCACGTGGAAACTGCCATGTATGAAAGAAACGTAAGAAACAACCCCGCAAAGCAAAACGATTCGCTCATAGCTGGATGCGATGTTTATGCCGATACCATTCGAAAGGCTCTCATGCAGGAGGACGAAGAAGAAAAGCAGGAGGAAGAAAAGCAGGAAGAAGAAAAGCAAGAAGCGCATTCAATGGGCTACAGCATACATATGTACGATAAAGATGAGCAAAACAGCGAAGGCGAAAGGCTCCTAGAAGCCGAAAGTGAAGATGAAAAGGAAGCCTCAGCAAATAACAGCGGCGAAATGAAGATAGAAAAGTTCACATACGATCCGGCGATATTCGGTATATACGAGGATAAGAAAACAAACGAAAATACCTCCGACGATGAACTTAAAGAGAATGTAATAGAAAAGATGGAAAAAAAGCAAGATAGTGACGACATACAGAAAAGCACACTTAATCAGGATTTGTCTGATACACAAAATGAGACAAATAACGAAGCGGAAAACGATAATAAGCCTTATTCATTGTATTTCGGTGATGAGCCTGTAAAAGAAAGCCCCGCTGAGCAAGATGAAGAGAATAAAGTATCTCGGGAAGAAAAACCAAATGAACCTGATAAGACAAAAGATGAAACTGAAAAAGAAGAGGAGTGTTCTTGCTGCGCTCATCACCATGAAGAGGACGATGAATGCTGCGATGAGGACGATATTGACGACGAAGCATGCGAGCCCCTGCGTATAGATTTTGACGTAGACGAAAATGCTCTGCGCGATGAGTTTGAAAAACAGGGCGTATTATTCGAGCAGGGTATAACGGACGCCGTGGTAAAGGCCTTGGCTCTTGCAATATATGACGCCGATGAAACCTATGACGGTATCATGAACTACGTTAAGATAACACGTGAGGATATAGACGTGCGAACGGTAACGAATGCGCTTGACGCTTCACTCGGCGAGATAGTATACAGTGAACCGTATGATTACGAGGATGTATTCATCAACGTATGGGACATGACCTCCTTCGGCTTTACTTCAATGGCAAGACCCGACAAGGATTCGATAAATGTATTCTTCATGAGAAAGAACGGAAGGATATATATCAGCACTGTCAGCGATGAATATATCGTGGATATAATGACATGCTGCACGATGATGGACGATTTCAGAATGAATCTTGAAAAGCCTTCGTCAGCTTTAAGCCGAAAGGAATATACCGTCATCGAAGGATACGACGACGAGGACGAAGAGGACGATAACACGAGCGAGGACTGATCGTGAATTAATTTAAATAAAAAGCTGTTCGTCCGTCGACTTTTTTTCGGCGAGCGAACGGCTTTTGTATTAGGATACGGAGATATTGTCTGTGGATATTATTGATTTGCACTGCGACACAATAGTAATGGGAATATTTAATAAAAATAAAGAGCTCAAAAAAAACGATCTGCACATAGACATAAACAAGCTTAAACAGGGAGGCTGTCTTTTAGAATGCTTCGCACTGTATATAGAAAGCGTTTCGGGCGTTTGCCAAAACGGATTGTCGCCGTATGAGTATTTCAAAGAGCTTTATTCCTGCTACATAGATCAGATAGAAAAAAACAGCGAGTCTATAGCACCGATGCTTTCCTTTAAGGACATTGCCGAAAACGAGCGAGCAGGCTTAATGTCGTCTATGCTTAGTGTAGAGGACGCAATGCTAATTGACGGAAAACATGAGAGAATCGACGAATTGTACGATAAGGGCGTTCGCCTGATGAGTCTGACATGGAACCATGAAAACTGTATGGGCTATGCGAACGATCCTCCTTTTATATCCTGCGATAAGCCCTTGAAGGATTTCGGAATTGAAGCGGTAGAGCATATGAATGACATCGGTATGATAGTAGACGTATCCCACCTTTCCGACGGAGGGTTTTACAGCGTGTATGAAAATGCAAAAAAGCCATTTATAGCTTCTCATTCCAACGCCCGAGAGGTATGCGCCGTATCAAGAAATCTAACTGACGATATGTTAAAAAAGCTTGCCGACAGCGGAGGCGTGTGCGGACTGAATTATTGCAGCGATTTTCTTTGCTTCGGCAGTTTGAAGAGCAGGATATCTGATATAATCAAACATGCAAAGTATATAGCCGACAAGGCAGGATTCGACAGTGTAGCTTTAGGCTCGGATTTCGACGGCATAGACAACGACCTTGAGTTTAGGGACTATTCGGGAATGAATGAGCTTCGGGACGCTTTTTTTCATGAGTTCGGACAGTCAAATACAGACAAAATAACACATAAAAATGCAATGAGGGTGTTTAAGGACTGCTTAAAGTCGTAAGTAAGAGTATATAAAGCGATATATAAAAATAAAAGGATAATAACAAAGAGGTGTTTTATGAAAACTGCGATTATTTACTATTCCTTTAAGGGAAGCACACGTAAGCTTGCTCAACAAAAGGCAAAGGAGCTTTCGGCGGATATTTTTGAAGTAAAAGAGAGGATTAAGCGTAATACGTTCACTGCGTTATTATTCGGCTGTCCCTTATCCTTAAACAGAAAAACTGTAAAAATAGAACCGCTCAATATAGACTTTTCACTTTACGACAAGTTTATAGTATTCTCGCCGGTATGGGCGGGCTATCCTGCTTGTGCATTCAATTCTATACTTGAATTGCTCCCAAAGGGAAAGGTAGTGGACGTCGTTTTGTGCTCCGCCGGAGGGCAGACGCCGGACAGCAAGGAAGGAACAATAGAGCTATTGGCTCAAAAAGGGTTTGTTGAAGGAACATATACGGATATAAAGACAGATCAAGGGATGTAGGCGAATGCATAAAAATCCCGATATTCCCGTCTTGGATGAAAGGCTGTCTATGATAGCTTCTTTCGTCGATGAATGCGATACTATTGCCGATATCGGCTCGGATCATGCTTATCTTCCGATATATTTATTAAAAAAAGGCAAGGTTAAAAGAGCCGTGATAACAGATATTAATGCGGGGCCTCTTTCAAACAGTAAAAAAACTGCATTTAGCTATAATGTAGCTGACAGGTGCGAGTTTTTAAGAGGAGACGGATTAACTCCGTTAAAGAATAGAGAAATCGACAGCGTTATGATATGCGGTATGGGCGGAGAGCTTATGATGAGGATGATAAAAGAAAATGCCGATATTTTAAAAAATACTAAGTCCTTTGTACTTCAACCGCAAAGCGGTTTAGCACATTTGATCAAATTCCTTATGCAAAGCGGTTTTTGTATTACCGACGAGGCAATGGTAAGACAAAAGCACTTGTTCTACCGCTGTTTTAAATTGTGTAACGAGGGCAAGAGTATTTATAACAGCTATGATTTGTCGGATTTGGAGTTCAGCACATATTTGACTCAGAAAAAAGATAATACGATGTATGAATACCTCCTTTTTAAGTTAGGCGTGGAAGAAAAGATACTTCAAAATATTACTGAATCCTCCTGTGCGGTATTGCCGGAAAAGAATCTGTTGAGAATAAATAAAATAAAAGAGAGGCTGTCGGAATATGAAGCTGTGTGAGATAATATCGGTTATAAATAAATACGCACCTGAAAGCATAGCCTGTGAGTGGGATAATACGGGCTTGCAGCTTGGTGATATAAATACTCAGGTAACAAAAGCGTTGATATGCGTGGACGTGACAGATTATGTTGTCAACGAGGCAATAAAATCAGGCGCTCAGCTGATAATATCGCATCATCCGCTTTTGTTTCACCCTCTTAAAAATATTACGAACGACCGCAGAAGTGAGTGTATAAAAAAACTTATAAGGAGAGATATAAGCGTTTATTCCTCACACACAAGCTTCGATGCTTCACCCTACGGCATGAACGCTTACTGCGCAAGAAAGCTAAACATAAAGACAGATTCATTTTTGGAAAAAAGCGCTCTTAAGGGCTATGGAATAGGCGTATGCGGAGATATAAAGGAAAGTATAAGTGTGCTTAAGCTTGCCGAAGAAGTGAAGAAATTATTCGCTTCCCAAAACGTCAAGATATCTAACTTTGACAAAGAAAGAATAGTTTCAAGAGCTGCATTGTGCAGCGGAGCAGGCGCTGATTACATAAATGAAGCAAAAGCACTTGGCGCCGATGTTTTGATAACCGCCGACTGCAAAAATTCGAATTATATTAACGCATATGAAAAAGATATCGCATTATTGTCAGTCACGCATTTTGAAAGCGAAAAGTGTTTTATCAAGTTGATGAAGGGTATTCTTCAAAGAGAAGTTCCACAGATAGAAATAACACAGTCTGAAGCGTGTGATTTTGAATATTATGTATGAAGGGGTACGCTTTTGGCTTGAACGCTTAAATACAATTTGATAGAATAAATAGGTATAAGCAAGCCGGTTGACCGCTCCATTTAATTTTTTAAAGGGGGAGGAAAGTCCGAGCTCCACAGGGCGGAATGCCTGATAACGTCAGGCGGAGGCAACTCCAGGGAAAGTGCAACAGAAAGGAAACCGCTTATTGCTTTTAGCGTAAGCAAGGATGAAAGGGCGAGGTAAGAGCTCACCGGCGTACGGGTAACCGTACGGATGTGTAAACCCCATTCGGAGCAAGACTAAATAGGGTATAAAAATCGGCGGCCCGTCGAACCCGTGGTAAGTCGCTTGATGCAGCCGGCGACGGCTGTCACAGATAGATGGTCATTAAAACAGAACTCGGCTTATGAGCTTGCTTATGCGCTAACGTATCTAACAGGGCTTAAATAATTTTTTTACAGTATCGGAGGGGGTATCAAATTGACCAAAAAAATGAAAACCATGGACGGCAACACAGCTGCCGCTCACGTAGCGTACGCGTTTACGGAAGTCGCTTCTATTTTCCCTATAACGCCTTCTTCACCGATGGCGGAATATGTGGACGAATGGTCGGCAAACGGTCTTAAAAACATTTTTGACAGACAGGTGAGCGTTACCGAGATGCAATCCGAGGGCGGAGCAGCAGGAGCGCTGCACGGTTCTCTTGCTGCCGGTTCTCTCACAACGACATTTACGGCTTCACAGGGTTTATTGCTTATGATCCCGAATATGTACAAGATTGCAGGTGAGCTTCTGCCCGCAGTGTTCCACGTAACCGCAAGAGCTTTAGCAGGACACGCACTTTCTATTTTCGGAGACCATTCCGACGTCATGGCGACAAGGCAGACTGGCTTTGCCATGCTGGCAACAAACAGCGTGCAGGAGGTAATGGATTTAGGAGGAGTTGCTCATCTTGCCGCAATAAAATCCAGAGTTCCTTTCCTTCATTTCTTTGACGGCTTCAGAACATCTCATGAGATACAAAAAGTTGAAGTTATGGACTACGAAGTATTTAAAAAGCTCGTGGACTGGGAGGCAATAGCAGAATTCAGAAAGAATGCGCTTAATCCCGAAAATCCTTGCACGAGAGGTACTGCGCAGAATCCGGACATTTTCTTCCAGGCAAAGGAAGCGGCAAACTCTTTCTATGACGAGCTTCCCGATATCGTAAACGATTATATGGTAAAGATTTCCGAAGAGACGGGAAGGGAATACAAGCCCTTCAATTATTACGGCGCACCCGATGCAGACAGAATAGTCATCGCTATGGGCTCCGTATGCGAAGCTCTTGAGGAAACCGTGGATTATCTTAATTCAAACGGTGAAAAGGTCGGTCTTATCAAGGTACACCTTTACAGACCTTTCAGCGCTAAATATTTCCTGAATGTTCTTCCGAAGAGCGTTAAAAAAATCGCGGTATTAGACAGAACGAAGGAGCCCGGTTCGGCTGGAGAACCGCTTTATCTTGATGTAAAGAGCGTTCTTTACTCTGTAAAAGACGCCCCCGAGGTGTACGGAGGGATATTCGGTCTCGGTTCAAAGGACACAACACCGACGCATTTGAAGCCAGTTTACGATAACCTCAAGGATAAAGCTCCGCTTGACAGATTTACTATCGGTATAAACGACGATGTGACGCATCGTTCGCTTGAAATAAAGCAATCCATCAACACTCTTCCTGAGGGCACGGTAAGCTGTAAGTTCTGGGGCTTGGGCTCTGACGGAACAGTCGGCGCAAACAAGAGCGCTATAAAAATAATAGGCGACAATACGGATATGTACGCTCAGGGTTATTTTGCTTACGACTCAAAGAAGTCGGGCGGCGTTACGATATCGCATCTACGGTTCGGAAAATCCCCGATAACCTCCACATACCTTATCGACGCGGCGGACTTTGTGTCCTGCTCCACTCAGACTTATGTAAGACAGTACGACATGGTTAAGGATGTTAAAAAGGGAGGCACCTTCCTTCTTAATACCACATGGACTACTCAGGAGCTTGAAAAAGAGCTTCCCGCCAATATGAAAAGGACTCTGGCAAATAACGACGTTAAGTTTTACATAATCAACGCAACGCGCGTTGCTTCAGAAATAGGACTTGGCAGAAGAACGAATATGATAATGCAGGCGGCTTTCTTTAAGCTTGCAAACGTCATCGACTATAAGCTTGCCGAGGAGCTGCTCAAAAAGGAAGTTGTTAAGAGCTACGGTAAAAAAGGTCAGAATATAGTCGATATGAACAATAAAGCTATTGACGGTGCAGTCGACAGCCTTATGAAAGTTGACATTCCATCCTCGTGGAAAGATGCTAAGGATGAAGAAATAAAAGCTTCCCCCGCTCCGGAATTCATAGAAAAAATATTAAGACCGATAAATGCTCAAGAAGGGGATTCCTTGAAGGTCTCCGCATTTAAAGGCATAGAAGACGGAACATTCCCTTCGGGAAGCGCAGCATACGAAAAAAGATGCATAGCTATAGATGTGCCCGAATGGGTGAGTGAAAACTGCATACAGTGTAACCGTTGCTCGTTCGTATGCCCACACGGCGCTATTCGCCCCGTTCTTATTACAAACGAACAATCTGAGGTTGCTCCCAAAGGCTTTGAAACGATAAAGCCCATAGGAAAGGGAACGGAAAATCTCAATTTCAGAATACAGGTATCACCCTGCGACTGCACGGGCTGCACTTCCTGCATGAATGTATGTCCCGCAAAGCAAAAGGCTCTTGTTATGAAGCCTCTCGAAGAGATGATGAAGGAATCTGTAAACTGGGATTACATGGTCTCATTGAAGCAGAAGGAGCCCGATGAAAACAATATATTCTCCGTAAAGGGAAGTCAGTTTGTCAAGCCCTTGCTTGAATTTTCCGGTGCATGTGCGGGCTGCGGAGAAACACCGTATGCAAAGCTTGTTACCCAGCTGTTCGGAGACAGAATGTACATCTCAAATGCAACGGGCTGCTCTTCGATATGGGGAGCGAGCGCGCCGAGCATACCTTACACAAAGAACGATGACGGACGAGGCCCCGCATGGGCAAATTCGCTGTTTGAAGACAATGCCGAGTACGGCTTCGGAATGTATCTTGGCGTGAGAAGCTTAAGAAATTCAATAAAGGAAAAGCTTGAGAACATATGCCTCACAGGTGTTGACGAAAACATAAAGGCAGCGGCAAACTCATGGATATCAAACATGAACGACGCAAATGGATCTATCGAGGCCTCCGAAAAGCTTATATCTGTTTTTGAAAGCCTTAAGACACAAGACAAAGCGCTTGAGGACACAAAGAAATACATTCTTGAAAACAAGAACCAGCTCGTCAAAAAATCCATGTGGATATTCGGCGGCGACGGCTGGGCATACGACATCGGCTACGGCGGACTTGATCACGTGCTTGCTTCGGACGAGGATGTAAATGTTCTTGTATTTGATACAGAGGTTTACTCAAACACGGGCGGTCAATCCTCAAAATCCACACCTACGGCAGCGGTTGCGAAATTCGCCGCTCAGGGCAAGAGGATAAAGAAGAAGGATCTGGGCATGATGGCTGTCTCGTACGGTTATGTCTACGTGGCTCAGGTGGCTATGGGTTCCGATCCCAACCAGCTCATAAAAGCGCTTAAGGAAGCTGAAAGCTATCACGGACCTTCTCTTGTCATCGCTTATGCACCCTGCATCAACCACGGTATTAAGGTCGGCATGGGTAATGCAATGCAGCAGATGAAGAATGCGGTAGACGCAGGATATTGGCACCTTTACAGATATAACCCCGAGCTTACCAAGGAGGGTAAAAACCCGTTCATTCTCGACAGCAAGCAGCCAAGTGCTTCGTTCAGAGAATTCTTAAACAGTGAAAACCGTTATACCGCACTTTCGGTGACCTTCCCCGATATTGCGGAGGACTTGTTCAAGAAAACCGAACAGGACGCAAAAGAGAGATACGAAAAATATAAGCAAATGGCTGAATAAAGCATAATAAAAAATAAGCGCTTTACTCCTTTTAAAGGGTAAGGCGCTTTATTTGTTTAAAACCATTATTTCATTTTATTATTATGCCTTTCTTTTAAAGAAAGGCGTTTGCTTCTTTTACAGGGCTGTTGATAGCTTCGAAAAGTATTTCGGGATTCTCCAGCATGTATTTAAGCAATTTGATTGATCTTGCGAAATAAAAACCGTCGGCGATACGTTCGTCCAGCGTTATTCCCAAATCGACAATATCTCTCATATCCATTGAGCCGTTATCGTCGTAAACAGGCTTCTTTTTAACTACTCCTATCGTTATCATTATGGAGTTCGTGCCGTAATTGCTCAGATGATGATACGGAGCGCTGCATTTGATGCTGCCGAGGTTTGCAATAAGCACGCTGGTGTAGTTCGGGTCGCCTTCTGTAAGAGCCTTGGGCATGACTCCGTAGTATTCGAACATCCTTATGAAAAAGAAAAGAATGTTAAGAATAAAGCGCGGCAGTCTTCCGACAAAACCCATAAGACCGTCAAGGTCGTTCGAGCCGTCTTTGCGAACCTTGCTTACGTCTCCGATTATTTTTTGGGATATATCGTTTATATTATTATTCCCGTCTATACAAAGCGTCATAAGACCTTCCTCGGAATAATCTTCAAACTTCTTTTTTGCCACAAACGATAAAACGATGTCACGGCGTTGCCAAAATCTTTTTCCGGATACAAACGAATTTAAAAGCGGTCGAAGATAGAGCGTTTTTGCCGTTGCCGTACAAATTGCATGAAACAGTTTTAATTCTGAGCCGGATTGTTCGTTTTTCTCCTTAATCAGCTTTAAAAGGTTGGTGATGTCTATTGTTTCGTGAGAAAATACCTCCGCCTCTGTCCTTTTAGGCATTACATACGGTACTATCGAATGAAACGGATCGATGTCCTTTATCCTGTATGCGTCGCGGCGTCCCTTATCGTTTTTTGATGTGCTTTCCATATTAATTTTTTAATTCCTGTTCTGTTAAGATAATCCATGATAACATGATATAGACAAACTAAATGCATAAATAATCGAATTATTACAAATATCGTTATTATTTATTTTAATAATACTAAACATAACATCTAAGATTTTGCATTGTCGAAAATATCGACGGATTGCTTTTTCTCGCTCAGCTGTTTTTTAAAGAATATTATTATAAATGGTATAGATATTACAAAGGTTATTAAGTCAGCGGCAGCCTGCGTTATCTCAATTCCCACTATTCCCAATATTGGGGGGAGTATCATCAATAGCGGTATAAAGAATATTCCTTGTCTGCAAAGAGCTAAGAATATTGCCTGCGTACTGAAGCCGAGGAATTGAAACATCTGATTGACGTATGTGGAAAAAGCTAATACAGGCATAACGATACAGCCATAATGCAGCATTTTCGTGCCTATCTCTATGACCTGAGGATCGTCTCTGAACCAAGCCATAATATCCTGAGCGCCGATTGCAATAATAACGGTACCTATCGTGCATACGAGCGTACCGATGATACAGGTAAATACAAAGGCTTTTTTTACTCTCGTCTTGTTGCCTGCTCCGTAGTTGTAGCCGACAACAGGCTGCATACCTTGACCTATCCCGATAACCATATTTCGCATGAGAAGATATACTTTGTTGGATATTGTGATTGCGGCAAGAACTGCGTCGCCATATGCTCCTGCATAAATATTCATCATAGCGCTTGCCACGCTTGCCATTCCCTGACGGCATATTGTGGGAAAGCCGTTTTTTATAATGATATAATACATTTTTGGTTTTCTGCTTGAAAGGCGTAAATCCAGCTTGACAATGCTTTTCCCCTTTAAAAACGGACTGAGAAGTATTACAAAGCTTACGCATTGGCTTAGCGCAGTGGCTATAGCGGCGCCCGCAATTCCCATATTCAAGCCGAAAATCAATAAAGGGTCGAGGATCATATTGAGTATGCCGCCCGTACACAGTCCCCACATAGACAACACTGCTTCGCCCTGCGCCCTCAAAAGGTTGTTGAGCACAAACGAGGCACACATTATCGGTGCGGAAATAAGAATATATTTTGCATAATCACAGGCATAGGGCAGTATCGTTTCGGTTGCTCCCAATAAAAGCATAAGCTTTTTAATAGTCAAAAGTCCGATTATCATAATTATCAAGCCGATGATAACAGCTATGGAAAATGCGCTTGCTGCACATATGTTTGCCTTGTCGTTTTCCTTTGCTCCGAGCTTTCTGCTTATTATACTGTTCGCTCCCGTCGCCACGCCGAAGCCCAACGCCTGAATAATTGACATAAGCGAAAACACAACTCCGGTTGCTGCGGCGGCGCTTGTGCCTATATGCGATACGAAATATGTATCCGCCGTATTGTATATCACCGTTATAAGCTGACTTATCGTAGTCGGCAGTGCAAGCGACAGTACTAGCTTCGGTATCGGCGTATTCATCATTCTGTTGTGTTGTTCTTCAATAGACAAAATCTTCTGTTTCATCAAATGCCTCTGTTCTTAACAAAAAGTATAAAGTATTTTTTGTTTCAAGACAAGTAAGTGAAGATATTTTTGTTGCGATTGTCTTGCATCAAGGATATATTGTCAGAGAAAAATAAAAGTGTTATAATAAGCTTACTTGCAAAAGGGGGTTTTACGACATGAATAAGCTTGAATTTATCAAAAGCAAAATAGCGGGAATCAATTATAAAAATATGCACAGAGTTCTTAATAGAATAGCGGACACAAACGGCAAGAGCAGATTTGCCGTTAAGGTCGATTTCGTTATGAATGCTTTTAAATACCGTATCGGATATATTGATTATATGAAGGGCGATTATATCAACCTTTCAAAGGACGACAAGAAGAGTATGCTTACCACACAGAATTATTTCAGTATACTCGGTTATCTTAACAACAGAACCTACAGAGTGTGCTGCGACGACAAAATAATGGCGAATCATATTTTCAGAGATTA
Source organism: uncultured Lachnospiraceae bacterium (assembly GCA_964618075.1). Classification (GTDB taxonomy): domain Bacteria; phylum Bacillota; class Clostridia; order Eubacteriales; family Anaerofustaceae; genus CAYTMY01. The sequence goes on along the minus strand of CAZTZO010000006.1, from coordinate 30,071 downwards.
TCTTAAACGTGAATATCTCGACATGCGCGTTGCGGGAGCAGATGGCTTTAAGGAATTTTGCGCTTCCAAGGATTATGTTTTCGCTAAGGTTCCCGACAGCTACGGTGGAAAGGGCGTAAAAAAGATAACTGTTTCAGAGGTAAGTGACTATGGCGTTTTGTACGATCAACTGATGTCTGACAGGTATTATCTGATAGAAGAAGCGATAAAGCAGCACCCTGATTTAAATGCGATCAATTCGGGTGCCGTGAGCAACGTCAGGATAATTACGGTATTAAAGGACTGCAAGGTGTATATATACGAAATGGTTCTTCGCTTAGACGACGGCTCGAGCGACCTTATAAGCTGTACGGATCTTGAAACGCTTATTGATGAGGACGGACGAAGCGTCGGCCCCGTGGTGGACGATGAACTCAATGTTTATGAAAAGCACCCTGTTACGGGCTTTGATTTTAAGAATATTAAAGTACCGATGATGAAAGAAGCCATACAGCTTGCAAAGGAGGCTTCTCTGCTAACCCCTGACGTGCGTCTGATAGGTTGGGATATCGCAATATCAGAAAAAGGGCCGGTTATTATAGAGGTAAACGAGTACCCCTGTTATACGAACTATCAGTATTACATCATGCACACAGACGGTAAGATGAAATATCTTGACAGGCTTAAAGACATTCTTAAAGATGAATTTGATAAAATAGAGATGTAAGTGAGATATGCATCAATATTGCGATGACAATACTGTAGAAATAAGCCTTACAAACATTAAAAAGAACACATAGGCTTAAACACATTCTTAACGATTAATTTGATAAAATAGAGATATAGGTGAGATATGCATCAATATTGCGACGACAATACTGTAGAAATAAGCCTTACAAACATTAAAAAGAACACACAGAATATAATCAGGCGATGCCCCGGATACGATGTTCGTTTCGCTGTGGTAAAGGCAGAGGCATACGGACATTCGCTTAGGGCGATACAGTCCGTTATAGACGGCGGATGCAATTATCTTGCGGTTTCTTCCCTTTCTGAAGCGTTAAGAGTACGAAAAGAATATCCCGATATAGGAATACTGACATTTTTTCCTCTTGACGAGCGTAACATCGACCTTTATGAAAAGTATAATATAACCGCAAGCGTGGATTCGACAGAAACGCTAAGCTTGCTTAAGGAAAAAAGCATAAAGGTACACCTTAAGGTTGATACGGGCATGAACCGCTTCGGCTTTAAGGATAAAAATGAATTTAAAAAAGCAGTGCGCTTATGTAATGAATACGGTATTCTCGAGGGAGCCTATACTCACTTGTATATGGCTGCCGATAAAATCGTAACGAAACACCAGACAGAGCTTTTCAAAGAATTTCTTGATGAAGCAGGAGATATAAATATACCTATCGTTCATGTATACAACAGCGAAGCGCTTATCTATTACGACAAGCTCGATTATGCCAACGGTATGCGCGTCGGGGATTTGCTTTACGACCTTACAAAAGACGAAACGCTCGGCTTTAAATCCACCTTTGCTCTTAAATCAAGGGTCATGAGGATAAAAAAGCTCATGTGCGGTGAAACAATAGGCTACGATGCAATTTTTAAGGCTGAAAGAAACGACACATATATTGCCATTCTTCCGATAGGTTATGCAAACGGAATAATAAGACACAATACGGGCAGAAGCGTATACATCAACGATAAGGCGTATAAAATAGTCGCTAACATATGTATGTCGGTTTTATTCGTTGAGGTGGACGAAAGCGTTCATGTCGGTCAAAGCGTATATATTTTGAAGGATTCATATCACGTCATGCAGTGTGCAGAGTACCTTAAAACGGTTCCTACTGACGTTATATGTGCGATAGATGAAAATATAAAAAGAGAGTATGTATAGGTGCGGCAATGAGCGGTATCGGTAAGTTAAACAAAAAACTAAGTAAGCTCTACGAGGGGCGTGTTTCTGCCATAGAAGAGCGCGGCTATGTTAGAATTTGCGGAAAACTTGACAAATGGGAGGACGTTGTTCATGCTTGCCAGGCTGCCGTAGATAAAAAACGATATCTCGGCGTTGTGAACGATATTGAGTATACCGGCGGAACCATTGAAGCGATGAAGCTGCCTGATGTTAACGATAATATTCTGGATAATGAGGAGTGCGACGTGCTTGTAGTCGGCGCAGGAATAGTGGGCTGCGCCATTGCAAGGGAATTGACCAGATACAAATTAAAGGTAGTTGTAGTGGATAAGGAGCACGACGTAGCCATGCAAGCTTCATGCCGCAACGACGGAATGATACATCCCGGTATTGATTTAAAAAAAGGACAGCTCAAACAAAAATATAATCTTCGCGGAAATAAAATGTACGATGAGATATGTAATGAGCTTGATGTGGATTTTCGCAAGGACGGTCAATATCTGTGCTTTACTTCAAAGCTTATGATACCTGTTTTAAAGCTTATTCTTCCATACTGGAGGAATAATGGGGTGCCGGTAAAATATGTCAGTGAAAATGAACTCAGAGCGTCTCAGGATAATCTCAGCCCCGATATACGCTGTGCTTTATTCTTCCCGACTGCCGGTATGGTATCGCCGTATGCCCTGAGTATAGCTTATGCGGAAAATGCCATAGATAACGGAGCAAAGATATTTTTGGATACTGCCGTAACCGATATTGAGCTTGATGATAACAGGATAACGGCTGTCAAGACAAACCGTGGGAAACTTTACCCGGGTGTCGTTGTAAACGCGGCGGGGGTATTCAGCGACGAGCTGGCGAAAATGGCAAACGACAGGTTTTTTTCCATTCACCCTCGTAAGGGAACAAACAGTATTTTAGATAAGAAGGCAACAAAAAAGGTAAATATAATAGTTTCATCGTTTGGTTCGTCGTCTGTAAAAAAAGCGCATTCAAAGGGTGGCGGCATTGTTACGACAATAGACGGCAATCTGCTTATCGGCCCCGACGCTATAGAAACGTGCGAAAGAGAGAATTACGCCACCACAAGACAAAGCGTAGTATCATCGATGAAGAAGCATCAATCAAGCGTTCCTTCAATAAACGAAGGCGATATAATTACATACTTTGCGGGAGTAAGAGCAGCGACCTTTGAAGAGGATTTCGTCATTACGAAGGGTAAGTTTACAAAGAATATCGTTCATGCTGCCGGTATACAATCTCCCGGCTTGACTGCCGCACCGGCTATAGCGGTAGACGTTGCAGAAATGGCAGTTGATATAATTTCTAAAGATTTTAAGCCGGAGGTGAACGAGAGCTTCAATCCGATAAGAAAAAGGATACCGTGCGTTAACAATATGAGCGATGAAGACAGGGACGCGTTTATAAAAGAAAACCCTGATTACGGTATTATAATATGTCGCTGCGAGCAGATAAGCAAGGGAGAAATAATACAGGCTCTTCACCGCAGCCTTCCTTGTGATAGCGTAGACGGAGTAAAAAGACGCGTGCGTGCGGGAATGGGCAGATGTCAGGGAGGCTTTTGCGGGCCTCTTGTGGCTGAAATAATAGCTAAGGAGAAGGGTATTGATTTGGAAAAGGTATTGAAAAACACCTTAGGCAGTGAAATACTTTTGTCTGATACAAAGGCGGGGTTGAAATGAGAGCGGAAAAATATGATGTAATTGTTATAGGTGCTGGCCCTGCGGGTCTTGCTGCCGCAATATCGGCTCACGACAACAAAGCCAGTGTTGTAATAGTCGAAAGAGAAGCTCGTGTGGGAGGCATATTAAAGCAGTGTATTCACGACGGCTTCGGGCTGATTCGTTTTTCAAAAAAGCTTGCCGGATGCGAATATGCTCAGATTTTCATTGACGAAGCCGAAAAGAAGAATATTAAAATAAAAACACAGACTTTTTGTACGAATATCGTCTTTGAAAACGACACATATATTCTTACTCTTACATCAAAGGACGGCGTGGAATATTTATCCAGCAAAGCTCTTGTTTTAGCTTGCGGGTGTCGCGAGAGAACGGCAAAGCAGGTAATGATCCACGGTACGCGTCCCTCAGGCGTGTTTACCGCCGGCAGCGCGCAGTATTATACGAACATATTGGGTAAGCTTCCCACCAAGAAATGCGTTATACTCGGTTCGGGAGATATTGGGCTTATCATGGCAAGAAGGCTTACTCTTGAGGGCGCACAGGTTTTAGGCGTATATGAAGCGAAGAAAACTCCGAGTGGTCTTATGCGAAATATAGCTCAGTGCTTAAACGATTTTAATATACCGCTTTATACGTCAAAAACGGTCACAAGAGTTTTCGGCACCGACAGACTGTGTGCGGTAGAGATAAGCGATGTTGACGAAAATATGCAGCCTGTTGAAGCAACACAGGAAATAATCGAATGTGACGCTCTTATATTGTCAGTTGGCTTAATACCGGAAAACGAGCTGGCTTCATCTCTTGGTCTTACTATCGATAACAGGACAAAAGGGCCCGTAACGGATCAAAACTTTATGAGCGACAAGCAGGGCGTTTTCATATGCGGAAATGAATTGCATGTTAACGATCTGGTGGATTATGTATCCGAAAGCGGCGAGCTTGCAGGTAAGGCGGCCGCGCTGTTTAATCCCTGTGAAAGGCAATACGCAAATATCAGAACAGAGGGCAATTTAGCGTATACCGTACCTCAGAGGCTTCAAACGGACAACTTAAACGGAAGTGTTCCCGTATTTTTCAGAGTTACGAAGGATATGAAGGATATGCTTTTAAAGATAAAGCTAAACGGCGAAGTGATCTTAAAAAAGAAGTATTCTGTTTTGCGTCCGCCAGAAATGCAAAGAATTGAAGTAGCATTTAATGAGTATGAGATAAATGAAAACAGCGATATAGTTTTTTCATTGGAGGATAACGAATAATGAAGGAATTTGTTTGTATAGTGTGTCCGAACGGCTGTACTCTTCGGGTAAGCGAGGAGAACTCGCAAATAACAGTCAGCGGCAATACGTGTAAGCGCGGTGAAAAATTTGCGATTGTCGAGGTGACAAATCCGACGCGTTCATTGACAAGCACATTAAAAACAAAAGAGCCCTTAAGGGGCGTGCTTCCTGTACGAACGGACGGAGAAATACCAAAGGGTATGATATCAGAGGCAATGAAGAAGCTTGCGATAACGGTTATTGACAAGCCGTACAGAGTGGGAGATGTTGTGATAAAGGACTTTATGGGGACAAACGTAAATTTAATAGCGACGTCCTCTTTATTGGCGGAAATCAATTAAAAGGAGGTTTTAAATGGCACATCCGTATAAGGACTTTGAACCTAATTGGGTAGAGGGAGAATTCCCCAAGGAATCTTACAGGTCGGTATTTAAATGGGGAGATCCTTTGGAAATCAAGGCCCCCAGAGAGAATCTTTACAAAATGCTAAAGGAAACATTTGGTTTAGACGACGATTATTTTAAGGATTATAAAGAAGATCTCGGCTTTGATAAAGTGAAATTTGATATTCCTCTTAGCTTGACAGAAGACGACATAAAGGCTTTTAAAGATATCGTCGGCGAGGAATTCGTGAAATACGATGATTACTCAAGGCTTAGCGTGGCATACGGCAAGACGATGTACGACATAATGAGAATCAGGAACAAGGTAATACAAAACGTTCCCGATCTCGTATTATATCCGGATAGTAAGGAGCAAATAGAAAAAATCGTTGCGTACTGCGTAGAGAAAAAAATACCTGTCTATGTTTACGGCGGCGGTTCCTCTGTCACAAGAGGAGTGGAATGTATAAAAAAAGGCAGTATTTCGCTCGATATGCGTCTGAGATTCAACAAGGTCATTGACTTTAATGAAACAGATCAGACTATAACCGTACAGGCGGGCATGAGTGGGCCAAAACTCGAAGAGACCTTAAATAATGCCGTAAAGAACTTTAATGCAAAGAGAGCTTATACATGCGGGCATTTCCCGCAAAGCTTCGAGTATTCCTCTGTAGGCGGCTGGACTGTAACGAGAGGCGCAGGACAGAATTCCACCTACTACGGCTGTATATCCGATATTGTGCTAAGCCAGGAATATGTAACGCCTATAGGACAGATAAAAACCGACAGATATCCGCGCAAGGCAACGGGGCCAGACCTCGGACAGATAATGATGGGCTCTGAGGGTACCTTCGGAATCCTTACCCACGTTACGCTTAAGGTGTTCAGATATATGCCGGAAACGATCAAACGTTTTTCATTTATGTTTCACGATTGGGAAACGGCTCAGAATGCGGCAAGAGAGATAATGCAGTCAGAGGCAGGTTATCCTTCGGTATTCAGACTGTCGGATCCTGAGGAAACTCAGATAATGATGAAGCTTTACGGCGTATCCGACAGCCCCTTAAGCAAGCTTTTCAAAGCGCGAAATTTTATTGACGGAGAAATGTGTTTGTTTCTCGGATTTACAAACGGAGAGAAGGGCTTTAGCACAAATTGTGCTTCAAACGCTTCTCGTATAGCCAAAAGATACGGTGCGATGAGCTTGACCGGTGAGGTGACTAAGGCATGGGAAAAGGGCAGATTCAACGACCCGTATATGCGCGATACCATGCAGGATTTTGCCATAGTCACGGACACTATGGAGTGCAGTGTCAACTGGAGCAATATGTCTCAGGTACACGCCGATGTCAGAGCGTATTGCAAGAGCAGACCGAACACAATATGCATGACGCATATGTCGCATGTGTACCCGCAGGGGGCAAATCTTTACTTTATATTTATCGTAAAGATGAGCGATCCCGAGGAATTTAAAGCCTATCACAGCGGCATTTTAGACGCTATTCAAAAGTCGGGTGCTGCGATGAGTCATCACCACGGTATAGGTAAAATGTTCGGCCCGTGGCTGGAGGGCTCTCTGGGACGAAACGAATACGGTGTTATACGCGCTCTTAAAAATTACTTCGATCCCTATAACATCATGAACCCCGGCGGTACTCTCGGGCTTGACACGCCTGTTGAAGAAAAGCATTTCCTGCGCGAGGATATAAAGTAGCATAAAAGATAGTACGGAAAACAAAAGGATATCATACGTTGATATCCTTTTTTAATTTACTGAATAACGCATATTTGTCAAAGTGTATAAATACCTATTAGATAGCAGTTTTGTTAATGGAGGCATATATGGAGCCTAATGTATTTACAGCTCTTGTATTGAGTATGCTAAGTGGTGCAACCACTATGATCGGATATTTCGTGATATATTTACCGAGGAAAAATGATGATGCTTTTATGGCCCTTTGTTTAAGCTTCGCTGCCGGTGTTATGTTATGTGTCTCATTTACGGATTTATTGCCTTCTGCATTCGAATATCTTTGCTTTGAGTTTTCTTCATTGAAAGCAATATTAATATCGGTTATTTTTGTGTTTATAGGCGTAGCATTAATTTCAATAACACAAAAGGTCATATTCGCAAGAAATGAAGTGCGAAGCGAAAAAAATAACCTTTACAGAGTAGGTTTAGTATCTATGCTGGCTATGGCTATACATAATTTTTCAGAAGGCATGGTCGGATTTATGGCAGGATATAGCGGATTTGAAAAAGGGCTGAGCGTTTTAATAGCTTTAGCGTTTCATAACATTCCTGAGGGTATGACGATTGCTTTGCCTGTGTATGCGTCAACTAATAACAAGAAAAAAGCATTTAGGTTTACTCTTTTTTCTGCAAGCGCTCAGCCTCTTGGAGCATTATGCACTTTTCTTGTGTTGCAACCGTTCATGAGTGAAAAGATAATGGGTGCGGTTTTTGCTTTTAACGCAGGGGTTATGATATATACTGCACTGTGCGAGATGCTTAGTCAAGCATACAAGTGGATAGCCCGCGAGCTGGCGGCAAGCTGCGCAATATTCGGGATTTGCTTTATGCTTGTACTGGACGTATTTACTTAAGCTCACAAAACGATTGAAATTGCCTCCGCTTTACGCTATAATACAACTTCGGAGGTAAGTTAATGTTAGAAAAACTTGCTGGTATAAAAGATAAATACCTTCAGCTTGAATCTGATATAATACGTCCCGAAATCATATCGGATCAACAGGAATATAAAAAGCTTACGAAGGAGCATTCGGCATTAGAGCCAATCGTTATAAAGTATGACGAATATGTCGGTTTAAACAATCAGCTAAACGACAACAAGGCTATGCTTGAGGATAATCCGGACGAGGACTTCAGAGGGATGCTCAACGAGGATATATCTTCTCTTCATAAACAAATCACATTGGTGGAGGAGGAGTTAAAGGTTCTGCTTTTGCCAAAAGACCCGAACGATGATAAAAATGTGCTTTTGGAAATACGTGCAGGAGTAGGCGGAGATGAAGCGGCTTTATTTGCAGGAGATCTTCTTCGTATGTACATGAGATATGCCGAACGCAGCCGCTACAAAACGGAGATATTAAGTAGCGCCGAAATCGGTATCGGAGGCTACAAGGAGGTCGTTGTTCTGCTCAGCGGCAAGGGTGCTTATTCAAAGCTTAAATATGAGAGCGGCACGCACCGAGTACAAAGAGTGCCCGAAACGGAGTCCGGAGGAAGAATACATACCTCAGCGGCTACCGTTGCAGTGCTGCCCGAAGCAGAGGATATAGAGGTACAGATAGACCCAAACGATTTACGAATCGACGTTTACAGAGCAACGGGAAACGGCGGTCAGTGCGTTAATACAACGGATTCGGCAGTCAGGATAACGCATCTTCCTTCAGGACTTGTCGTAACGTGTCAGGACGAAAAATCACAGCTTAAAAACAAGGATAAGGCGCTAAAGATACTCAAATCTCGCCTTTTGGAAGCAGAAACGAAAAAACAGCAGGACAGCATAGCCGAAAACAGAAAATCTCAGGTCGGTTCGGGAGACAGAAGCGAACGCATAAGGACATACAATTTCCCTCAGGGAAGGGTGACCGACCATAGGATAAATCTTACCTTGTACAGGCTCAACGAGGTGCTTGACGGCGACTTAAATGAGCTTATAGATGCTCTTATCACGAACGACAGAGCGGAAAAGATGAAAGCATAATATGAACAAAGACCTTTAGTATGAAAACCTAAAGGTCTTTGTTTTTTTAGCAGTTATTAATAAGCTCAAGGATGTATTCCTTTATAAGAGGCACACTGCCAAGTTTATTTACATCGCGCCTTACAATAGCGCCGCCCACAGTGCCCTTTGTATACCAGCACAAATGCTTTCTGAATTCAAGACAGGCTATACGTTCACTTTTATACTTAAGAATTGTTTCAAAATGCACAAGAGCAAGGCTGAGCTTTCGAGACAGACTCGGGTATTCATATTGCTCATTTCGATTCAGTGCGTTTATCTGAGAAAATATAAACGGATTACCGAGAGCTCCTCTTGCTATCATAACTCCGTCGCAACCGGTCAGGCTTTTCATATTTTTATAATCTTCAGCGCAGAACACATCCCCGTTTCCGACAACAGGAACAGAAACGCTCTGTTTTAAGCGAGCTATTGCTTCCCAATCTGCTTTTCCCGAATACATTTGATCCTTTGTGCGTGCATGAAGCGCTATCATCTGTACTCCTGCGTCCTGAAGCGCCTTGCTGTTGTCAATATAATTGAGCTTTTCTGAGTTTATCCCCAAACGTATTTTCGCACTCACCGGCTTATCGCTGGACTCAACAACACTTCTAGCTACGCTGTAAAGCTTTTTCGTGTCTGACAAAAGTGCGCTGCCTTCGCCGTTTGAGGTTATCTTTTTGACGGGACACCCCATGTTTATATCAATAAACGAAAAATCCGTATCGTTGAGATATCGCTTTACCGCCTCTGAAAGGAAGTATTCTTCACAACCGAATATCTGCACGCCTGTATTTTTTTCGTTTGGACTTAATTCCAACAGCTCTTTTGTGGCTTTGTCGCTGTAAACCATACCCTTAGCGCTTACCATCTCCGTATACATCATATCGGCGCCTTGAGATAAACATATTTCTCTGAAGGCTCTATCGGTTACGCCTGCTAAGGGCGCAAGGAGCAGGTCATTTGTCGCTAAGTGCGATGTAAAATAATCAGTTTGCTTTGTTTTTGTCATAAAGTAGTTTCAGTCCCTTTATCGTTAAAAGAGGGTCGTGTATATCTATACTGTCTGTATGAGGCAGTATTACGTTAGCGTAGCCTCCGCAAGCGACTGTTTTAATATCCTTTTGTCCCGTTTCCTCTTTCATCTTGCGGATTATATATTCTGTTTGACCAATATAACCGTATACAAGTCCGGCCTGCATACTTGTTATTGTGTTTGTGGCAAGTATACTTGACGGCTTTTCTATCTCTATCTTAGGCAGCTGGGCAGCCTTTGACCAAAGTGCGTCAGCGGATATTCTTATGCCCGGAGAGGTTACCGCAGCGCAGAATACGCCGTTTTCAGTCACATAGTCGTAGCGCGTGGCAGTACCGAAATTGACTATTATAACGGGGCCGCCGTATTGAGTATAGGCGGACAATGCGTCGGCTATCCTGTCTGCTCCGACTTCTTTCGGGTTCTCGGTCTGTATCCTTATGCCTGTCTTTATTCCGGGGCCTACCATGATAGGAGTGACTTTCATAAACCTGACGAACGTGCTTGTCAGTGTGTAATTTATATCGGGAACGACGCTCGATATGATACAGTGCCTGATGTCCTTAAACGAAAGGTTTTCCATTTCCAGAAAATTTTTCAACAGGACAGCCGTTTCATCAGAGGTGCGCTCCTGTTTTGTCATAAAACGGTAGCGGGCGATAAGCTTGTCCTCTTTGTATAAGCCAAGCTCGGTTGTGGTATTGCCCGCGTCAACGACTATAAGCATAGCATTCTCCTAATATTTTTTAAGAATATATTTTTTAAGCGGCTTGCCTACTCCGTAGCCAACGACCGCGCATATAATGGCTTCGGGTATGCCGCTGGTGAGTATTGTCAGTCCGATCAGTCCGATAAGAGCTTCAAAGCCTACTCCGATAACCGAGGCATATGTTCTTCCGAAGAAGAAATATATCCCTGCAAGAACGCCGAAGGTATTTACAAGGCTTCCTATAAAGCCGCTTACGCCAAAGGTTATTATATCGTTAGGCTTATTAGCAAATATTTTTTTGAAGCGGTTGTATAAAAGCCCCGTCACTGTGCCTGATAGTATTCTGGGCACAAAGCATATTACAAGGCTAAGTACATTTCCCGAAAACTGTCCGAGCGTGTAAAAGGGAGTGAACACAAAAGCGAGCATTACGCTTTGTGCCGGCGGCATAAATGTCCATATAATGAAGCTGAACAATCCCGCAAAAAAGCCCATAGCCGTGCCTGCGCCTGTGCCTAGAAGTATTGATGTAAGAATTACCGGAACCATCATCAGAGTGGCCACAATCGGCCCAAAGGCAGGTAAAGAGCCAAGCGGAGTGAAGCATACGATTGCTTCAATGGCGAGAAGAAGTGCGAACTGCACCAAAAACAAGATTTTTTTGTTATTCATTTTATCCTCCGTTCTCGTTCATAAAAATGATACAAGACGTTTTTTTTGTGAGTATATGCTTATTTTAGCTGTGGCGTGAAGAAAAACGCAACTTATTAAAACAAGGCATACCATCACATACAAAATTATATGTTAATATCGGTATATTTGTCAATAGACATACCTCTTAATACTAATTTTTGACATATTTGTTCATAAGAAGTTGAAATATATGTATAATTAAAAAAAGACATATATTCACCGATATTCATTAACGGAGAATTGTTATGATAAATGAAAATGACATACATCTTACTCAAAAAAACGAAATACTCAACATCGTAAGCAGAGCTTTAAGCTATATAGACCCCCGTTTGATCGACCACGGAGAGCGCGTAGCTTTTATTGTTCAGGATATTATTGCCGCCTCGCCCGAGCATTATAGTAAGATAAATAATGACGATATTTTCATTTTGAGTCTTCTTCATGATATAGGTGCATACAAGACCGAAGAAATAGACAATATGGTCGTATTTGAGACAAAGGACGTAATGAAGCATGCCGCTTACGGCTATGTTTTTTTAAAAAACACAACACCGCTCAAACAAAAAGCGCAGGCGATTTTATACCACCATACAGACGATGAAGAGTTAAATTTAGTCACGTCGGACTACAAGGAATATGCCCGTTTGATACACCTTGCGGACAAGGCGGACATACTATTGACCAATCATGACGAAATACCCTTTAAAATGCTTTATTCTCAGGCGCCGGCAAGGTTTTCGATAAAAATGATTGACGATCTCAAAAAAAGCTCAGAGCTTATTTAATACCTCCAAATCTATTCGCACAAAAGCATATAAATCGGATATTGAAAAGAAGCTCGAAACGATAGATATAAGTGCAGACGACGCTATGCTGTATCTCAAAATGTTAGTATATTCCATTGAATTTCGCAGCGTTTTTACTCTTACCCATACGATAGACGTTTCGGTTATAGCGTCTGAAATAGCCAAACGAATGAATATCGACAAAGAAGAAACAGATAAGCTGTATCTTGCATGTTTTCTTCATGATATAGGTAAAATAGCCATACCCTATACGCTTATCGAGAAGCAGGGCTCGCTTACATATGAGGAAATGGAGCTGATGAAAAAGCACGTCACATATACTCGCGAGATACTTTCACCTTTAGCGGATAAGCACGTTTGTCTTATTGCCTCCAATCATCATGAAAAAATAAACGGCAAGGGTTATCCGAACGGTCTAAAAGGGGATGAAATGACAGCTTGTGAAAAAATAGCTGCGGTTGCGGATATTGCAAGCGCGCTTATCAACAAGCGCTCGTATAAGGGAGAGTACGACAAAACAAAAACCTTGAGTATAATCAATGCTATGAAGGATAATGGTGAATTGTCTGTTGAAATATGTGATATGCTCAATGATGATTTTGATGATATCATGAAGGTCGTCAAAGCACACGACAATGAGGCGTCTTTATTGTATAATAAGATGAGCTCGGAATTCTCGCTTCTGATGAGTGAGACTTAAAATATCTCGTAAGAGTATATAAAAGTCTTGTTCTATCTATGAAATTGCGTATTTTTATTGTATTATATAATTAGATTTTAGTATAGTTGATTTGTTAAATAATAAATACTCAAGTCGATATAATGACGTTATAACGAAAAAGGAGGAGAATACAATGGAATACATTGTTTTCAATGACGTATGTAAATATTATCATATGGGCGAGCATACTATCGCGGCAGTAGACCATCTTTCATTTTCCGTAAAAAAAGGTGAGTTTTGCGTAGTCGTCGGTCCCAGCGGAGCAGGCAAAACGACGCTGCTTAATATACTGGGTGGAATGGACACCTGCGATGAGGGTGAGATATACCTTGATAATAAAAAGATCAGCTCCTTTAACGCACGTCAGCTTACCGATTACAGGCGCTATGACGTCGGATTCGTGTTTCAGTTTTATAACCTTGTACAGAATCTGACCGCCCTCGAAAATGTCGAACTGGCATCGGAAATATGCAAGGAACCTTTGGATGCAGAAGAAACTCTTAAACAGGTCGAATTATCTGAAAGGCGCGATAATTTTCCCGCTCAGCTATCCGGAGGAGAGCAGCAGAGAGTATCCATAGCGCGTGCCATTGCAAAAAACCCGAAAATACTATTGTGTGACGAGCCTACAGGCGCTTTGGATTATAATACGGGTAAAACGATTCTCAAGCTATTGTGGGATATTTGCAAAAACACGCAAAAAACTGTCATCGTTATAACGCACAATAGTGCCATAACACAGATGGCGGACAGGGTTATACGTGTGAAAAACGGTAAAGTAAACAGTGTTGAAATAAACGAAAATCCTATTGACGTATCGGAAATAGAATGGTGAATATATGAACAAGACCTATTCAAAAATGCTGTGGCGCGGTGTGCGCTCAACAATGGCAAGGTTTATCTCCATATTGGCTATTGTCGCTGTAGGAACGGGTTTTTTGGCGGGATTGCTTGCTACGACGCCTGATATGCAATACACAGCGGATAAGTATTATGACGACAATAATATGTTCGATCTCGATATCAAAGGCTCATACGGGATCACCGAAAACGACATTAATGCCCTATCTAATCTCGAATCGGTCGATAAGGTCATGGGCTGTTATTGCACCGATATTGAAATGATGCGCGGTGACGGCAGCTATGTTACCAGAATTTACGGAGTTCCACTTGATAAGAACGGAACAGACGGTTTGCTCAATGGCTTTGTACTCACTGAGGGAAGGCTTGCTCAAAACACAAGCGAATGTGTTTTGATATGTCCGAATGAATATACGAAATCATATAGTCTCGGTGATGTTTTCGTTCTTTCACCGGAAAATAAGGATTACGACAAGCTCTCAGAAACATATAATTTTAACGAGCTGACCGTTGTCGGAATAGCCAGAACTCCTTATTATATGTCGATAGAAAGCGAACCGAGTACCGTTGGAACAGGGCGTGTTTCACTTATTATGTACGTATTGCCGGAGTGTTACAATCTTGAAGTTTATACCGACGCATACGTTACCTTAAACGGTTCGTCAGATTTAGACACCTTTAGTGACGAATATAAAAGCTTAGTCGACAGCGCATCTGACAACATGAACGACTTCTCAATTACCCGCTGTATACAAAGAAGACAGGAAATAGTCGATAAAGCGACGGCAGAGCTGGATAAAGCGCGAAACGAGTATAATACGGCGCTATCAGATACTAACGCAGAGCTCTCGGAAGCAAAGAGCGAAATTGACAGCGGATATTCACAACTCAATGAAGCGTATGCACAGATCGAATCCAATCGTGCAGCTTTGATTCAAGCGGAAGAATCGTTGTCCGCTTACGAAACCGATATTAAGGATAAGATTGCTCAGGCACGTTCGGACGCGCTTGCGGCATACAGCGCAGGACTTTTAAGCCAAGACCAATACAACACACAGCTTGCAGCTATAGCCGCTCAGGAGGCTGCTGCTGTAGCAGGCATAAATACACAGAGACAGAGTATTCAGTCGGGGTGGGTTTCTCTTGCTTCGGGAGAAGCTCAGGCGGCAAGCTATTCTTCAACTCTGTCGCAGGCACAGAACGAGTACGAATCAGGAAAAGAACAAGCCTACAACACCCTTGCAGACGCCAAGGTAAAGATAGATGAGGCACAAAAAGAAATAGATGAGATTAAAACGCCTGAATGGTATTTCTTTGATCGTTCGGATACAGTGAGCTTCACCAGCTACAAGAGCAATTCCGAAAAGGTTGGAGCCATAGCAAAGGTATTCCCGATATTCTTTTTCTTTGTTGCAGCACTCGTTGCTCTTACGACTATGACGCGTATGGTGGAAGAGGAGCGCGTTCAGATTGGCACACTGAAGGCTTTGGGCTATTCGGATAACTTGATATTGTTGTACTACATCGGTTACAGCGCCCTTGCAAGTATATTGGGCTCAGTAATAGGTATAACGCTGGGCTTTAAAACCCTACCCGCAATAATTGCCAACGCTTATACGATGACGTATTCCTTGCCGAAAACGATCACGTTGTTTCGCTGGGATTATGCGATTATAATTTCCGTAATAGCAATAGCCTGTACTACGGTAGCGACCTTGCTTGCTTGTTTAAGTCAGTTAAAGGAGAAGCCCTCTACTCTTATGCTTCCGAAAGCACCTAAGGCAGGTAAGAGAATATTCCTTGAGAAGATAGGCTTCATATGGAAGAAGCTTAGCTTTACGGCGAAGGTTACCGCCAGAAATATTTTCCGCTATAAAAAGCGTTTCTACATGACGGTATTCGGTATAGCCGGCTGCTGCGGACTGCTGCTTACGGGCTTTGGACTCAGAGATTCCATTGGGGATATAGTTAATATACAATTTAATGATATTTATAATTATAATATGTCTGTTTACCTAAAGGAGGACGCAGCATATGAGAGCGATGAGCTTATCAATTCGTATCTGAACGATTCACAGTATATTATTAATTACGCACCCGTTCATTATGAATCCGTAAGCGTGGAGAATGAGCGCGACAGCATTTCCGCAACACTCTATACGCCAAAGAATACGCAGGAAATGAACGAAATGATAAATATGCGCGTGCGTAAGACAAAGAAGGAGATCTCCTTTAATGACAACAGCGTGGTAATGACAGAAAAAATGTGCGAAACATTGGGCGTTAAGGTAGGCGATAGCGTCACAATAAAGGACTCCGATGGGAAAACGTATGAATTATGTGTGACTGATATTATGGAGAACTACGTTACGGCGTATGTGTTTATAAGTCAGACAACCTACGAGGAAGTATTTCAAAAAGAGCCGGATTATACTCTTGTGCTAGCCACCCTTAACGACGAGAGTGAAGAAGTCAGAAACGAGGTTTCTGCTGAGCTTCTTAAAAGTGACAATATCCTTCTTTTACAATTCTCTCAGTCTATAAAGGAGAGCTTTTCAAATACTGTGAAAAATATCGACTATATTGTGCTTGTACTGATATTTTCCGCCATAGCTCTTGCGGTAATCGTACTTTACAACCTGACGAATATCAATATTTGCGAGCGTTCAAAGGAGCTTGCGACGATAAAAGTTCTCGGCTTCCATAACAGGGAGGTCGCTTCATATATCTACAGAGAGATAAATATTCTAAGCGCAATAGGGATATTATTCGGCTTCGTCTTAGGTATATGGCTGCATTCCTTTGTAGTAAGAACAGCAGAAGTAGACGCTCTTATGTTCGGCAGATCGATATATTTCCAAAGCTATATATACGCTGCGGGGGTGACAGCGTTTACAACGGCTGTAGTGGATATAATAATGCTTAAGAAAATCAAAAAAATAGACATGGTGGAATCCATGAAGGCAAACGAATAATAATATAAAAAGATAAGGGCACAGCGCTTTAGAACAAAACACTGTGCCCTTATTAATATCAATCAATAATTTAAGGGATACTTATCTGTAAGCTCCTTTATCATACCCTTAACTTTCTGTTCGTTTTTCTGAGGATCCTCTATCATCAGCGATATACCCTCGGCTATTATATCCATATCGGACTCAACCATGCCTCTTGAGGTAACGCAGGGTGTGCCGAGCCTTATTCCTCCAGTGATATTCGCGGGCTGCTGGTCGTTCGGAACCGCATTTTTATTGCAGGTTATATTTGCAAGACCGAGTATCTTTTCCGCTTGCTTACCTGTTATATCTTTATTCTTCAGGTCTATAAGCACTAAATGGTTGTCCGTGCCGTTGGAAACCACGTTAAAACCTCTTTTCATTACAGCGTCGGCTAAAGCACTTGCGTTCTTGACTACCTGCTGCTGATAAACCTTAAATTCAGGCTGCATCGCTTCTTTCAGACAAACAGCTTTTGCGGCGATAACATGCATAAGCGGGCCACCCTGAATGCCGGGAAAAATTGCCTTATTAAAATTGACTTTGTCGTTGAATTCATCGCTGGAGAGTATCATTCCGCCTCTCGGACCTCTTAAGGTCTTGTGAGTGGTGGTAGTGGTAACATGAGCGTAGGGAATGGGGCTTTCATGACAGCCTGCGGCAACAAGTCCCGCTATATGAGCGATATCCACCATAAGGATTGCGCCTACCTTATCAGCTATAACACGAAAATTTTTAAAATCTATTTTTCTCGGATATGCGCTTGCTCCGGCAATAAGCATTTTCGGTTTTGTCCTTGTGACTATATCCTCGAGTTGATTATAATCAATTACGCCCTGTTCGTTTACCCCGTATGAATCGACCTTGAAGTATTTGCCCGACATATTTACGGGGCTTCCGTGACTGAGATGTCCGCCGTTGGCAAGGCTCATTCCGACGATACCGTCGCCGGGCTTTAACACCGCAAAAAATGCTGCCATGTTCGCTTGTACGCCGGAATGCGGCTGAACGTTTGCATATTCGCAGCCGAAAACCTTTTTTGCTCTGTCTATTGCAAGATTTTCAACAATATCCACGTATTCGCATCCCCCGTAATATCTCTTTGACGGATAACCCTCTGCGTATTTGTTTGTCAGAGGACTTCCCATAGCAGCCATTACGGCTTTGCTGACAAGATTTTCCGAGGCGATTAGTTCAACCTGTGCTTTCTGCCTATCTATTTCTTTAGACATAGCTTTGGCTACATCGGGATCGAAGGACTTTACTTCGTCAAATGAATACATAAAACAGCGGTCTCCTTAAATTTATAAAAATAACGGCTTAAGAATTATCAAACCGAAAGATAGCCTTTTTTAGCGTTTATTGCACAAAGCTACAATTAAAGATTATACGAAACAACGCATAAAAAGTCAATAAGTAATTCGATTCATTTATCAGGATAAAGCAATAATGTGACAAAGTTTGCTATGAATAGCCACATAATGAAAAAAACAAAAGACAACGGTCAATCTTCAAACGAGAACATTGACCGTTGCCTTTATTTGCAAATTTAATTTTCTTAATAACTTAATAATCTATATAGTCGGGGAGTTTTGCCTGCGGCGAGTATTTTTTTATAAGCGCGTCCCAGTTTTTCGGTAAATCTATTTTTACGCATGCGGGCCCACCATGATCTCCGCCGCCTGCCAAAGCCAGGCACCTTGCGCTTTCCGATGCGCCTGCGACAAATATCTGAAGATGATCGGTAGACCAGAATTTACGGCAATATACCGAAGGATCTTTGTTTGGCAGAGGCACATACTTCGGCATATGATTATTGTCCGTCATCCAGCGCACGGGAGAATTACCAAATAGCTTGCGCGCATATTCACTGATATATACGGCAACGTCTTTTCTTTTCATGCCCGAATCGTTGAGTATTTTTGCCCATTGTGCCGATATGACGTATGTGCATCCGGGATCGAAGGCTCCGATATCGTCAAGCTGAAGCATTTTATTAAGCTCGTCAGCAGAGTCCTTTCCCCCTCCGACATACTGACGGTGGTGAGAATAGCACAAGGTCAATGCGGAATCGTTTGCGTTTATACCATGCTCTGTTTGATACGCTTCCCACGGACTGTTTTCCTCGTCCTCACCGAAGCACGTTCCAAATCGTCCCTCATGCCCCGTATACGCATTGTCCTCATGAGTCGGTCTTACTCCCGAAATATTCATAACGATATAAGCAAATGCTGTGGCAATAGCTGTGTTCGCTTTGAAATACGGTGTCATAAAGTTGTTGTTGCAGTTAAGACCGATTTGTTTTCTTATCGGACCGTTTACCATTAAAAGCGGAGCAAATCCGGCAACGCTGCACGTCCAGCCCACAAGGTGTATTTTGGGATCGTCCATTGCTTTTACAGCTGCTATCAAAACAGGTAAGTATGTCGGCAGACAGCCTGCCATGACGGCATTTATGGCTATCTTTTCAACCGTAGCTTTTCCCAGCATTGGAGGTAATTCGGCAATAACGGTATTTCTGTCAAGGTCAGTGCCAGTAAGCATTTCATCCACCGCTTCCTTTGTGGGAGGTATTATCGGTTGACCGTTCGTATATCCCATTTGATAGAATTTTGCGTTGATTTCATCTAAAGTGCCTGTGTAGGTTTCTTTTGAGTATTTGCTTGCCTCATCTGTGGGAAGAAGAGCCTCTTGTTTTGTAAGCGGCTTTGTCAAACCGTCAATGAGTCCCTGGATACAAGGAAGCACAGCAGGACGAATAACATTGTTTATAAGAGGATCGTCGAGTGCCTTTTCAAACGACAAATCCTGAAGCGAACAGCACACGAATCTGAGGTGAGGCACGTGTCTTGCGCTGGCTCCGCACTGAGCCGACATAAGTATATCATGCTTTGTAAGCATTACTGTCGGTTTCCCGCACTGCTCAACATATGCGTTATTGAAGGCGTGATACATTGCGCACGAGCCTGCGTCGCCGTATGCCCCGATGACGCCGTCCACTTCGCTCAGCCATTTTTTAAATACAGGCTGAAATTCTTTATCGTTTATTATTTCCTGAGTATCCTTAGGATATTGCAGATATGAAAATTTCGCATTCGGATATTTTTTTATTAATTCTTTTTCGATCTCTCTGAGTATATACGGCGAATGTCCTTTGAAGTGCGAAAACATACCTATTGTTTTGCCGTCGAGAGTTGTAAGCCTCGGGTTAAGGGCGCAGGCGTTTGAGTTGTCGGTTTCCGCCCAAGGGCTTAATACTGTGTATTGCATGTTAAGACCGCCTTTCTTTTTGTTGATTTACATATGCGAATATAGGGGCATTGAAGGTGCAAATGTGTTGAATTTATAGATCCATGCACCTTTTGTCCCCGATGTTACAATATAACCTTCATTTTTGGTGGGATGTATTGCCAGATTCGGAGAATACATACAATTTCCTTCTTCTCTATCAGAGAGCAGAACATTGGCAATCGGTATTCCGGAATTATTTAGTATAAGAATCCTGCCTCCGTACATAATTGCCTGATAAACGTTACCTAAAGAATCTGTCTTTGTCGAATCCGCAACTTCATAACCTATACATTGATATGTCGCGGTCTCTGCCAGAAAATGCTTGCTTAAATTCCCTTCATCGTCCAACATGATTTTTGTTACACAGTTTCTTGTTGTTTCTCCTGTCCATATCCATTTAAAATCAGGGGAGAAGGCAACTCCGTTCGGGCTTGCAAGACCTCCTGCTATCATATCCATTGTGCAATAATCGCTATCTGCATTAATTCGGTAAATACCGCCTGACGGGTTGTTCCTGTCTCCGATAAAATCGGAAATATATATGTTTCCTTTTTTGTCAAACGCTAAATCATTTGGCTTAATGCGTTTTCCGATAACCGAGAATAATTCGCGTTTATATTCTCCGCTTTCAGATAATTCAAGCAGTCTGCCTCCTTCAACATCAATATCAACAGCAAAGACACGACCGTCCTTATGCACTGCAACACCTATAAGTACGGCATTGTCATTGTGGTAAAATGTTTCGTAGTTTTTATCAGGGTAAATTTTAACGATATCCGTCCATGGTTTTGTCCTATGACAGACCAATAAATTTCCGTCACGGTCAAAATCTGCACCTTCCATAGTAGGAAATGTTTCGCCCTGTCCGATTTGGAGCCATGGCTCGGCTGTTATTGTTGGCAATCCTGCAAGGTCATTTGATAAAGGATATTTATTCATAATATTAATTTATCCTCTCTTTTAAATATTTAATAGAATATTAGTGCTACTCCTAAAGCAAATACAGAATAAATCATCGGTATTACCACGTTACTTATAAACAGATATTTATAACCTTGTTTATGTGTATAACCGAACACCGGTAAAATCAGGCATATATAAGAATTGTGCGGAAGAGAATCCCATGTACTGGAAACGATATTACCAAGACGATGTATTACTTCTGCGCTGACTCCTTGTGCAACCATTGAATTACCTAGGACACCGACAAATGAGTTTAACCCACTAAGACCGCTTGCAGTCATAGCGGTCAAGAGAATGACGCCGATGAATACAAGAACGTATGGGTTCATGTTGCTCTTTCCTATAACACCTACGAGTGCCGTAAATGCTGAAGTATTTCTTACTACCGATGCAAAACCGAATACGCAGCTTGCTGCAAGTAGATTAGGGATTATGAAAGTTGCATTACTTTCGATTGTTTTCCAAAGCCCCGGTCCTCTGTAGTTCTTTCTGCAAAACAGATACAACAGCGCCGTAGCAAGCACAGTTGCATAAACTACAGCCTGTGTGGCATTGAGTTTAAATCCGATTATCGTAATAAAGCAGAATGCAAGCAGAAATATAACAGGTGCAAATGCAGCCCAGAATCCGGGAAGTTCTTCTTCCTTGCGGTTTTCATACTGAGATTCATTAGGCATGGGTTCATAGCCAATTCCTTTTTTACGGGCGTCTTTTATAAGGTAAAGTATAAATATTATGTTCAGTATAACGCCGACTATGCCTGTTGAAATACCAAGTAAGGGTGCCGAATATAAGTTAACACCGAGCATTGCCGACGGGATAAGGTTTCCGAGAGTTGTAGTACCTGGCAAAACTGATTGGGATATGACCATTGTGCCGCATACCGCCGTCATTGCAATATATCTGGGAAGATTTGCTTCTTTTAAAACGCCGAAAGATAAAAATGCCATAAGCACATACGGGACAGCGCCGGTAGCAGCCAATAACATATTCGTTAAAATAAGTGCAAACATGAAGTTCGTCGGTCCCATTACCTTAACGAAGGTTTTGCCGATCCTTTCGCTTGCGCCTGTGGCGGATAATACTCCTCCGAATATGCTTCCTATTACAAGTAGAAAGAACATATTGCCGACCATCGAAGTCACTCCTCCGAGGAAGTCGGTAAAGAATGATGTTGCAAAGCCGTTTACAGAAGTCAAGGATACAAGAGCTGCGGCAATAACTGCGCTTATTAACGGACCTATTCCGCGCATGCTCAAGATAATAAATAGGGCAATTGCAACTAAAATAGCTAGTGTGGATACAGTGATACTTGTCATAAAAAGTCTCCTTCATTTGAATTATTATTTCTTTATTAAGATTACTATTTTTGAGTGAAATTATCAAATTTAAATAACGCTGCCCTTATTCACAAGCCTTATAAGCGAATATGGTTATTGTAATTGCAAATATAACCGTTTACGACAATATAAAAAAGACCGTTTTTTTTCCAAGCGGTCTTTTCAAAAGGAAGCAAAGCTCAAATATTACTATTCCAAAGGATAGTCCCACGAACAGAATTCTATATACGGCGCATTTACCGATTTTGTGTACTCTTTAATGTCCACATCCTTCCAGTCGTGAAAGCCCTTTGAGCTTTTTTGCCCGAGATATCCCTTTTCGATCATATCTTTCATAAACTGCGGGATCTCAGTTGCATTTGAAAGGGTGGGGAATAAAGAGTTTGATACGGCGGCGTTAAGCTCAAGGCCTCCGTTGTCGAAGTGCTCAAATATGCCGATGCTTGTGTATCGGGGGCAAAAGCTGTATTTCATGCATGTTTCGATATCCTTGATATCCGCGATACCTTCTGCTGCTATATAAAGCGCTTCACGCCACAGCGCGAACTGAAGTCTGTTGCCTATAAAACCGGGTGAGCTTTTCTTTAAAATAACAGGCTTTCTATCGAGCTTTTCCAAAAGCTCTTTTATGTATGGGGCTGTTTGAACAGACGTTTCGTCTGAGATGGCTATCTCAAAATAAGGTACCATATGTACAGGATTAAAAGGGTGAGTCACTATTATTCTGTCTTTATATATATCAGCTTTTTTTATTAATTCGTTTGCTTCTATCGAAGAGCTTACCGAGCATATAGCTTTTACAGACGGGCAGTTTTCTTCTATAAGCGAGTATACCTGCTGCTTTTTCGACAAATCCTCCGCTATGCATTCAAATATGACATCGCATTCTTTTAAATCGTTGTAATCGAACACCACAGATAAATATTTTGAGCATACGTTTATTTGCTCTTTTGTTATCAAGCCATATTCACGCATATCATCAAAATAGTTTTTCCAGTTCTCCCTGCACCTTTGAGCAGAAGAAGCGCTTCGTGAAAATACAAGCGTTTTATAACCGTGTCCCGTTGTCAGTACGCTAAGACTGGTTGCTATCATTCCCGTGCCGATTATACCTATTGTTTCCTTACTCATTAATATTCCCCCGGTCTTTATTCATGTTTTGTTACTCTTTATAACGGCAATTTTTGTTTGTTAAGAATTTTGTTATTTAAAAGCTTGATAACAAATGCCACAAAAAAAGCTGCTAGGAGAATAACAATACACCATATAACGGACATATATATCGGTTGTCTGTATACCATAAGAAACGGATACGGCCCGATTATCGTATGTGTTATATTTAAAACTATAGTAATCGCTGCATATAAAAACGTGGGTACAAGCGCGTAGAGCATATGCTTCTTCTCAAGTGCGGGTTCGTTTTCAAACATAAGAAACCCTATAATTGAGATGATTGGGCATAACGTGTGCATATATAACATATCGCCTTTAAGCATCATCATTTTGTATCCCTCAATACCACCAATCATAGGCGCAAGCACAAAAATTACCACTAAAAAGGTAAGGCTCACCATGCATACGGCTATGTATTTAAAGGTTTTCACCCATTTAGGCGGTGCGATTTTGTTTTTAATAAGGCAGTTTACTGAAAAACTTGCACTCAATATACAAGATAGGAGCATGAAAATATTGCTGTCCTCTGTATACATCAACAGAATGAATAGTCTGTTTGTTGACAGATATGTATATAAGCCGATTATTTCCAAGGCAATAACAATTATATTTACGCATATAGACAGGATAAGACGTGTTTTGTTTGAGTTTTGCATTTAATTCCCCTTTATATTTTAACATTCATGAGTTATCGGTAAATATTGGATATATAGTTTATAATAAATAAGATATAAGCTTTTATAATTATATCACTTTTCTTTAATATCGACCTGCTTTTAATATTATGAGAATATGATACTTTATCAACTGCCTTTTAATGTTTTCTTTACTTGTCGGCATATCATTATAAGAGATGATTTGATATAATACTAAGAATATACATCAATGGGAGAGTAAGATGAAGATAGCTATAATAGGCTTTGGAAATATCGGGAAGGCTTTTACAAGCGGAGTGTTGAAAAAGGGCGTTTTCGCAAAGGAGGATATCACGGCGTGCGATATGAACCTTCAAGCTTGCGAATATGCAAAGAGTGAGTTTGACATCAATGCAACGTGTGAAATCAATGAGGCATTGGCAAATGCAAACATCGTGCTGTGGGCAGTAAAAGGGCATGTGTTTTATGAGCTTGCAAAAAATATAGATAAAAAGCTTATAAAGGATTCTACACAGATAAGCTTTATGGCGGGTATGAAAATTGAAGATATAAAGAACGCTACCTTAGGACAAGGAGAGATAGTGCGCGGTATGCCTACGCTTGCCATGAAAAACAACAATGCGATAATAGGATATACGCCTACAAACGACAAATTTCTTGTTTCGGTGTTCGATTGTCTTGGTTACGCGTTTTCGATAGAAGAGGAAGACATAGAAAAAGTAACAGCTTATTCCTCCTGCGGTCTCGGATTTGCGGCATATCTGTTGGAGGCGTATAAACAGGCGGGAATAAAAATGGGTTTTGACGAAGAAACATGCGAAAATATTACGTCTCAGACCTTTAAAAACGCCATAGAAATGGGAAACTATGCCCAGACGGTAAAGGATGTTTCGACAAAGGGCGGAGCAACAGAGCTCGGAGTGAATTACATGCAAAACGAAAAGCTTATGCAGATCGTTTGTGATACCGTGAGGCTTGCATACGAAAAATTTGCATGAAAATCGGTGCGTAATGAACAGAAACACTAAAAAGACGCTCAGCGTTCTATTATATTTTATTGCCGTTATGACCTTGAGCGTATATTTTGTTATGGAGCTCAAAATAAATACCGTTATGAGCATATATACAAGAATGGCGCTTATTTTAGTCATCTGCGTAAGCTGGTACAATGCAGGCAGACTTCATTCTTCGCTTTGCGATAGACAAAAGGCAGATAAGGTGATGCGTTTTAATTTTACGGGACTGTTTGTTTTATATGTCATGCTGCTGCTCACTCTCACGCTTTTCGATGAATTTTTCGGCAGAAGCGGCATAGCGTCATTTCCCTGGAACAAAGAACTCCTCATCGACTACCTTGAGGAATCCTTTAACTTTGTTCCTTTTGCTACAATTCTGTTGTACTTCAGAGCGCTTATCAATTCAGATATCAGCTTCAGTGTATTTGCCGTAAATATATTCGGAAACATAATAGCGTTTATGCCGTTTGGTTTCTTTCTGCCTCTGTTGATAAAGCCGCTTAAAGTATATAAGAATTTTATCCTTGCGGTTTTGGCTATAACGATGCTTATAGAATTTATGCAGTTCGTATTTATGACAGGCTCATGCGATATCGACGATATAATTCTTAATACGCTCGGTGCAAGCTTGTCGTTTTTGTTCTTTTCAAGATATAAGAGGATAAAAAAGCCGGGTCGTATATTTTAAGAATAAAAAAAGGATGTTAAAAGCTTTAACATCCTTTTCGGATTGAAATATTATTTCTTAGACTGGGCAGCTATCCTAATCAAGAGATTAATTATTTTAAAATAAATATAGATAACTGTATACACAAGACCGAAGGCTGCCATCCACTCCATTTTCTTAGGCATATTGTTTTTAACGCACATTTCTATAGCGTCAAAGTCATATAAAAGGAACAGTGAAGCTATCACTATAAAAATTACGGAGCAGACAATGCTTACAATGGGGTTATTCATAAACGTCATAATACCGCTTATGATAGGGTTAAGAAAAGGCACAAAGCTGAGTAAAACCATTAAAATGCCTCCCGATATTATGGTGATAAACAGCGTAAGAATTATTTTCTTAAATTTTTCGGTAACCTTTATTATCCTTTTTACATACAGTATCAACATCGAAGAGACTATTGCCGCTGTCAAAATAAACGCTACAAACGGTATCCATTTATATTGCGTACCAAGATTGGCAGTAAGCATACCCACAAAATAGCCTTCGCATAATGCGTACAACGTGCCGACAACTGGGATTATCGGTCTTATAAGCCACGCTAAAAGAGGAGCGAATAATACTATAACGCCTGCAACTAAAAATACTATTCCTTCAATTGCGCAGGTATTTATCGAAATAATTCCCTCCAGTCCTTCAAGGTTATCAATGGTTATCGTTCCGCCGTAGCTTGCGGCGCTGTTCATGAATACATTGTGCAAAAGGAAAAAGACAACAATTCCTACTATACATAATGCTAAGAAATAAACGGTTTTTGAAGCTATTCCTTTGTAGGAAGCGGCTTCGCCCGTATTTGTCATTGTGCGCGTTTTTTTTGCCATTTTTCTTATAACTGGGTTGCACATCGCATACTTGGATTTTTTTGGTTTTTCTTCTGCTGCGTTTAAAATTGTCATATTTTTCTCCATTCTGATGTAGTTTACGAGCATTGGATATTATTAAATAATTGTCGGCTGTAGGTAAGAAAATTTCTACAGCATTTGTTAAATAATATTATACTATAATGAGATATGCAGTGCAATTAAAAATTCTATAATATTGTAAAAATGCTGCATTATTTTAAATACGGCTATTGATTTTAAGCTTTATTGAGGCGATAGATGATAGAATGTAAAGGCTTCTTTTTTTTAAAACCGATAACAAATAATATAAATCGACACAAAAATAAAAGCATGTAATTATTAAATATATCAAAAAATGCAAGTATTTCGGGACGTAAAAAATGCTGAACACACTGAAATTCTGCATGAAACCATATAAAAACAGATACGTAAGGTGATAAAATAGATAAAGAAATCAACGCAAAAGCGATTTAATGAGCTTTACGAAGTGTCGTTATTGTTTAAAATACAGATATCGAATTACATAGTGTTTATGAGGTCAAACGATGAAGAACAGCTTTATGAAATGGTTTAAAAAATCGAGCGATCCGCAGATCGTTGACGAGATAAACATAGAAACTATAAATAATTTGCACAGATTTTCAATTATAGTGGTTATATTGGAAACAATTTCACTGCTTTTATATGTATTCACAAACCGAAATGCTCCTAACTTCATGCACACATTTATAAATGTGGCTTTTTGTGTTGTTGCCTGCGTTTTTGCGGCAGTGTTATCGAAGATTATAATTAAGGAGTACAAAAATACAGGCGCGATCTCTGATACTTTATCAACAATAATGGTATCTGCTTTTTATCTTTTATTGTCTGTATGGGGAACAATAGTAGATGCGGCGCATTACCAAAACGGTGAACAGATGATCACATTTTATATCGTGCAGTTCTGCATACTGTGTTTTATCGTTATGAAGCCGAGAATAGGCAGTATTCTTATTTTGTCGTCGTTTACTTTCTTTTTTGTAAAACTATGTACAATAGACGGAGCCGTAAAAATGCAGCCTCAAAACTTCATCATTTTTGTGCTAATAGCTATACTCGGAAACGCTATAAAATATACAATGCAGCATGAATCCGTTAAAAATAAAATGGAAGTCCTTGAGCTAAACGAGGTATTGCAAAGGGAAGCCACAATAGACGACTTAACGAAGCTCAAGAACAGAAACGCTTTAAACAGAGAGATGAAAGAGTACATAGGCAAACCGATATGCATCAATATGGTCGACATTGATGATTTCAAGAAGTATAACGACACATACGGGCATCTGGTCGGCGACGAGGTATTGAGCTCTGTGGCTGCCAGCATAACAAAAATGTTCCCCGATGACGGAGCATATCGTTATGGTGGAGATGAGTTCCTTATCATTCTTTGTGATTGCTCCAAGGAGGAATGCAAGAAAAAAACGTCAAAATGGGCTCAAACGGTGCAGTCGATAGAGATAAAAAATGTGCCGTCTGTTATTACGTGCAGCAGCGGCTTTAGTTACGGAATACCCAAGAGCATCGAAGAGTGCAAGAGAATCATCAAAGAAGCTGACGATAAGCTGTACGAAATAAAAGTAAATAAAAATACCTTACGATAATTTGCGTTGAACCTAATGGCTTGTAAGCCTTGTATTAGTAGCTCTGCTTATTACAATTCAACAGCAAAAAAAGGCATTACCGACTTTTTCAAGTCAGTAATGCCTTTTAGAATATATTTAGATAATTTGCACCTGCAAACCACAGGTACTCTGCAATAAATGCTCCAAAACGTCTGTTATCAAATTGTTATCAAAAGGCAAAATAAAATCCCGGAAACCCTGTCATTCAGCGGGTTTCCGGGATAGTGTTTCTCATTCCCACTCAATCGTTGCGGGCGGCTTTGTCGTAATATCGTACACGATTCTATTTACGTTTCTTACTTCATTGACTATTCTCACGCTTGTTTTTTCAAGCACGTCGTATGGTATTTTAGCCCACTCTGCGGTCATAAAGTCCGTAGTGGTTACGGCTCTTAGAGCAACGGTGTAGTCGTAAGTTCTTTCGTCTCCCATGACTCCGACGCTCTTCATATTGGTAAGCACAGCAAAATATTGATTTATATCCTGAGATATTCCCGCAACACGTATCTCATCTCTGAAAATATAATCAGCATCACGAAGAGTATCGAGCTTTTCTTTTGTTATATCTCCTATTACTCGTACAGCAAGCCCCGGGCCGGGGAACGGCTGTCTGGTTACGAGATATTCGGGCAGCTCAAGCTCTCTTCCGAGTGCCCTTACTTCATCCTTAAACAAAAGTCTTAAAGGCTCTATAATCTCCTTGAAATCGACATGCTCCGGCAGTCCTCCGACATTGTGGTGACTTTTTATTACGGCAGCATCTCCCGTACCGCTTTCGATTATGTCAGGATAAATGGTGCCTTGAGCAAGAAAATCAACCCTGCCTATTTTTTTCGCTTCATCCTCAAATACTCGTATAAATTCTTCACCGATAATTTTGCGCTTTTTTTCAGGGTCACTCACTCCGGAAAGCTTATTTAAAAATCTGTCCTGTGCGTTTACTCGTACAAAGTTTATATTTTCATCTTTAAATGCCGCTTCGACCTCGTCTCCCTCATTCTTTCTCATCAGTCCGTGATCAACAAAAATACAGGTAAGCTGGCTGCCTACGGCTTTTGAAATAAGCTTTGCGCAAACAGAGCTGTCAACGCCTCCTGACAGTCCCAATAATACCTTGCCGTCTCCCACTTTTTGTTTGATCTGTTCTATCGCAGTTTTTGCGTAGCTCTTCATAGTCCAGTCGCATTTGGCGCCGCATATATTTACGAGAAAGTTTTTGATTATTTGAGTGCCGTTTTGCGTATGGTTGACTTCCGGGTGAAACTGTAATCCGTAAAGCTTAGCCTGTTTATTACATATAGAAGCGCTCGGTGTCGATTTTGTACTCGCAGTTGATTCAAAGCCTTCGGGAAGCGTTTCTATATAATCAGTGTGACTCATCCATGTAATAAAGCTTTCATTAAGAGAAGTAAACAGTTCACATCGCGTATCTACCGTAGTTTCTGTTTTTCCGTATTCTCTTATCGTGGGACTGACGACCTTTCCTCCGAGAAGATACGCCATAAGCTGTTGACCGTAGCGTATACCCAATATGGGTATTCCGAGCTCAA
>CAZTZO010000005.1:0-75079 GCA_964618075.1 uncultured Lachnospiraceae bacterium | reverse complement strand
GCATTGTTGATCAAGAAATTTGGGACATCGCCCATGAGGTGCGAATGCACAAAAAGCGTCCGAGAAAAAACATGGAGAACCCTAACCCTTACTCGGGACTTGTATTCTGCGCCGATTGTGGAAAGCCTTTGGTTCTGCATCGTGCTCACACCATGGACGAGAGCAAAAACAATTTCGCCTGCTCCACCTATAAGAAGTATGGCAAGGAAACCTGCTCCGCCCATTACATCCGGGAAAGCCAGCTTGCGGCGGTGATTTTGGATGACCTGAAGCGTGTCACTCACTTTGCAAGGCAGGACGAAGTGCTGTTTGCAGAGTGCATCAACCGCAAAAACACGGCTGATACGAGAAAAGAAATCACTGCGCTGCAAAAGGAACTGGAGACTATGCGAAAAAGGGATTTGGAGCTTACCGCACTTTTCAAACGGCTCTATGAGGACAATGTGCTGGGGCGTATACCTGATGAACATTACCGAACCCTGTCTGATGAATATACCGCAGAACAAAAATCCCTGAGGGAACGCATACCAAAGGCTGAAGTGAGAATGGATAAGCTCAAAAACTCCCTTACCAACGTGGACAGGTTTATTGAAAAGGCGAAAAAGTATACCGACCTTACCGAGCTGACTCCGGAACTGCTCCGCATGTTTATTGCCAAAGTTGTGGTAGGCGAAAAGGCCGAAAAATACTCTCGCACTGCTCCGCAGGATATTTGGATTTACTACCGTGATATTGGAATGCTGAACGATGTCAAAGAGGAATTTGACATTCCATCTATGGAAGAATTCTACGGAGTAGATGATGAAATGATGTTTGATGATGAGCTGCCAGCCGCAATTTAAGGCATAGCAAAAGGCGGACAGCCGAAACTGTCCGCCTTATACCCCGCATTTTTAGGCGGTTCACAAAGTATCCTTATGGACACTCGCCTAATTTCTTGCCGTTCTTTTAAATAAGCGCGATATATCGTATACTGCCAAGGAAGCCGTTTTAAAATAACGATGGTGGGAAATTAGGATATGATACAAAAGGATAATAAAAATGAGCTTTTGGACGGTATAAAACTGAGTATCCCGATATGTCTGGGATATATACCGGTATCATTTGCATTTGGTATGATGGCAAGGCAAGGGGGGCTGTCTGCATGGATAGCTGTGTTGATATCTATGACAAACCTTACGTCGGCGGGACAGTTTGCAGGAACCGAGCTTATATTAAACGGCGCTCTTTACATTGAGATAGCCGTAACGACCTTTGTTATAAATTTAAGATATATGTTAATGTCTCTTTCGTTGTCTCAGAAGGTAGATGAAAATATGCCGTTTGCAACGCGAGCAATTCTTTCTTTCGGAATAACGGATGAAATATTTGCCGTTGCTTCACAGCGCAAGGGGCAAGTGTCCGGGTATTTCTTTGCAGGGCTGATAATTGCTCCGTATTTCGGCTGGGCGCTCGGTACTCTTTTGGGCGCCGTTGCCGCCAATATTTTGCCACCTATAATAATAAGCGCTCTCGGAATATCTATATACGGAATGTTTCTTGCTATAATAATTCCCCCAGCAAAACAGGAGCGCTCCGTACTGATTGTTATATTGATATCTGTTATTCTAAGCAGTTTGTTTTTTTACGTGCCAGTTCTTAAAGGACTATCTTCAGGTTGGAGCATTATTATTTGCACGATGGTAGCGTCGAGTGTAGGGGCCGTTCTTTTCCCCGTTGAGAAGGCTTAGGGAGTTATGATATTATGTCGATAGAAAGAATCTTAATATGCATTTTTATTATGGCTGTGGTTACATATATACCGCGAATGCTGCCTTTGACGTTAATGCATAAAAAAATCCATAACAGATTTATCAGCTCGTTTTTATACTATACGCCTTATGCTGTGCTTGCAGCTATGACGTTTCCCGCTATACTGTATTCGACCGGTAGTGTGATATCTGCATTAATAGGACTTATTGTCGGTCTCTTATTATCTTTCAAGGGTAGAGGATTGCTTAAGGTAGCGCTTTTTTCCGCTTGTGCTGTATTCATTGCTGAAATCCTCATTACTTATATTTGACCAATTACCATAAATGTCGTAAATATGACAAAAGACGCACACTATAGGTAAAATGGCTACAATGTGCGTCTTTATATTATTTGATTTAATGTCAACCTAAAAACTAATCGTTGTTTTCGACTTCTTTGATTTCCGTCACTTCGGCGTCTGTTGGTGTATTATCGCTTTCGATTTTTTTCGTTTCCTGAGTTGCTTCTATTCTTTTTTGTTCTGTATCTTTCCTTTTTTCAGCCAATTCCTTTTCTTTCTTTCCTTTGGCGTCAGCTCTTTGGTAAAGACCTATAAGCATACATATTGCGCCTAATATGATAAGTATAATACCAATCATCTTACTGGAGTTAAGTATGACGTCTCGAAGTAAGAACAATGCTATTCCGGCGATACCGGAAATAAGAGCAGACATAATCGTACCCTTACGTTTTGTTCTACCGTTAAATACTCCGATCAACATCAGTATGCATCGCAAAACTCCCCATATACATATCACATATATTATGGTCATCGTCGATACGGCAGGCATATAAAATGTTGCTATGAAAAAAATACTGAGAAGAATACTTAGAATACCCGATACGCCTTCACCGTTGAATCCTTTTTCCGATGTTTTGTATTTTATCGAAGCAATCGTGTCTGTCACTCCTAAAAACATAAACAATACTCCGGCTACCATAAAACCGATCGACGCAAGGATTTTGGGGAAGAACACACCCATTAGTCCGAATATAAGCACCACTATTCCTATAAGTGTGATTTGCAGCCAATTATTAAAGATGAATTTTCTTTTTTCGATGTTTTCTTCGTTGCTTTTATCCTCTGTTTTCATAATTCCTCCATTTTTTTCATTATAGCATTGATTTTAAAATATAACAATTTTATTAATGCTAATATAACATTGATTGTATTCGAATAATGTTTTGTTGTAATATGTTTAATATGGAATATACAAAAGTTATTCATACATTAAAGCCGTTTTATGCTTCAGATTCCGAGGTGCTTATTTTAGGCAGCTTTCCGTCCGTCAAATCGAGGGAAGCAAATTTTTACTATGCACACCCACAAAACAGATTTTGGAAAGTATTGGCGTGCATTTATAACGACATCGAGCCAAACGGCATTGAAGAAAAGAAAAAATTTCTTTTAAAAAACAGAATAGCATTATGGGATGTGATTTACAGCTGTGAAATTAAAGGCTCATCGGATGCAAGCATTAAGAATGTTGTCGCAAACGATATTTATACTGTTTTGAAAAATTCGCAGATAAACAGGATTATTACCAACGGGAATACTTCAAGTAAGCTTTACCAAAAGTATATGTCGGATAATATTTCCTTAAAAGCAGTTTCGGTGCCTTCCACGAGCCCCGCAAATGCTGCATATACCCTAAACGAACTGATAAAACAATGGAGCGTAGCGATAAAATAAGAATAATATAAAATTATTAAAATTATAACTATCTTTATGCTATACTGTAAAAAAAAGAAAGGAAACATGATGGCATGGTTACGACAGAAATATTTGATGTAATTTCCCAAGTTGACGGGCTGAAATTAAACACGGCTATAATAAAACCGGATGAAGCGATAGGGATCGTCCAAATTGCACATGGTATGGCTGAGAATAAAGAAAGATATTATGACTTTATGAGTTTTCTTGCAGAAAACGGATATGTTACGGTTATCAACGATCACAGAGGACATGGTAAAAGCATAAAAAGCGAAGACGATCTTGGTTACTTTTACAATGACGGAGCAAAAGCAGTCGTTGAAGACGTTCACCAAATAACCGGTTTAGTAAAACAGAGATATCCTAATTTACCGTTTTACCTTTTGGGTCACAGCATGGGTTCTTTGATAGTTCGAGCATATGCAAAAAAATATGATGATGAGCTTAACGGGTTGATAGTGAGCGGCTGTCCCAGTAATAATCCGGCATCAAAAGCCGGTATGTTTCTTATAAAACTACTGACATTATTTAAGGGGGATCACTACAGAAGTAATATTTGCAATAATCTGTTTTCTACGGGCTTCAATAAAAAATACGCAAATGAAGGCAGTGAATTTGCATGGCTAAGCGTGAATAAGGATAATGTCAAAAAATACGAAGAGAGTAATTTGTGCGGTTTTGTATTCACTCTGAACGGATATAAAGCACTTTTGGATTTGATGATGGACGTTTATTCGCAGGATTCTTGGCAGATGAAGAATAAATCGCTTCCGATATGGTTTATTTCGGGAGAGGACGATCCATGTATGATTGACTTAACAAGCTTTATAAAAGCAGTGGATTTGATGCGCAATGTCGGATATACCGATGTGTCTTATAAGATATACAAAGGTATGAGGCATGAGATACTAAATGAAGATGATAATATAACAGTTTACCGCGATGTGCTTGGTATGTTGAATCGCTGGAACCAGAAATAATTGAAATATAGACAAAAACCGTTTGGTGACGAACGGTTTTTTTATTGCCGTGAAAATTGCTATTAATTCCAAGAAAGACTTATTAATGGGGAAAATACAAATAATTGTTGCATAAAATGTTATAAAGTGGTAAAATATGTACAAATGTGGATTATTGGAGGTCTATATCTATGCTCGGCGGCGAATACAGGCATACTCTTGACCCTAAAGGAAGAGTCAGTATCCCTGCCAAGTTCAGAAATGAACTCGGCGATGTGTTTGTCATATCAAAAGGCATAGGAGAAAAATGTTTATTTATTTTTACTGTCGGTGAATGGCAAAAGATAGAAAACAAAATCAGAAATTTACCTCTTTCGGATAGAAATGCCCGCCAATTTACCCGATATTTTGTCGGAGGAGCCAGCGAGTGCGAAATTGACAAGCAGGGAAGAGTAATGATACCGCCTTATCTCAGAGAATATGCTTCGCTAAAGAAAGATGTTGTGGTTATAGGAGCGACCACGCGCGTGGAAATATGGGACGCTGACTTATGGAACGGATATATGTCAAAAGAGGACGATTCGTTCTCGGATATGCTCGACAGTATGCGGGAGCTTGGAATATAAATGGAACACATACCTGTTTTACTTGAAGAAAGTCTGAATATGCTAAATGTAAAAAAGGACGGTATTTATCTCGATATGACTTTAGGCGGTTTCGGTCATGGTAGAGAAATATGCAAAAAGCTCGGTAAAGAAGGTTTATATATAGGGCTGGATAAAGATCAATACGCATTGACAAGAGCAAATGAAAACTTGGGTGGACTGAAATGCAGAACACATTTTGTAAAATCTGACTTTTGTGACTTTAAAGATGTTCTGGATGATTTGGAAATCAATACTATCGACGGTTGTCTGATGGACTTGGGGGTTTCCTCTTTCCAGATAGATGACGCAAAAAGAGGATTTTCATTCATGAAAGACGGCCCGCTGGATATGCGAATGGATACATCGGAAAGCTTAAATGCCGCATATGTAGTCAATAACTACAGCGAGGACGAAATCAAAACCATATTGCAGCGCTACGGAGAAGAAAAATATGCTTTATCTATAGCACGGGGGATCGTTCGGGAACGAAAAGAAGAGATGATTGAAACGACTTCAAGACTTGCAGACGTTGTTAAAAAGTCAATACCGCCCTCTTATCTGTATAGCGGTAAAAACCCTGCCGCAAAGACGTTTCAGGCTCTTAGAATAGAAGTGAACAACGAGCTTGAACCTCTAAAGAACGTTATAACGGAAGTCATTGACGTTTTGAATAAAAACGGCAGATTGTGCGTAATATCATTCCATTCCTTAGAGGACAGAATAGTTAAGCATACATTTATAGATAAAGCTCAAGGCTGTACTTGTCCAAAGGATTTCCCGATTTGTGTATGTGGTAAGACTCCGCAGATAAAAATTTTAACTAAAAATCCAATCATCGCGAAAGAAGAAGAATTAAAAAACAATATACGTAGCAGAAGTGCCAAATTGCGCGCTGCACAGAAGCTATAACTCATATTAACAAACTTACGTAAATATAATAAAGGTGTAGTTATGTATAACACAGGAAAGAATTCGGGAAGCACAAAGAAAATACAGACAAGTCAAATTTCACGATATCGTGGTTTGATTATTGGCGTCGTTGTCCTTTTCTGTTGTTATGCGGCCATCTCTGTTTATCAGAGAAGCGTTATAATAAAAATAGACGAGCAAATAAACGATCTTGAAACCCAGTATAAACAGGCGGTCAATATTAATGACGACCTTCAGGGACAAATACTTCAGGCAACAAAGATAGCTGACGTTGAAAATTATGCCATAAATGTTTTAGGCATGATAAAACCCGCCAATTCTTCGATATCCTATTATAGCTATGCAACAAATAATAATACCGAAACGGCGAAGAATGAAAGTACTGCATCGGTGCAACTTCTGGGGTGGCTTAATGATATATTCCGATGATAAGTATGCTTAAAAAGAGGCACAGTTGTGAAAAAAGAGGACAAGAGACGATCTTTAAGAAGGATAGTGGGCAGTATTTTTATAATAATACCTGCCTTTCTTGTTTTAATATACAGATTGGTAATAGTTCAGATAGTGGATGCTAACGAGTTATCGTCTAAGCAGGTCGCGAATATGTACAGTAAAATATCATTAACCGCAAGTCGTGGAGATATACTCGATCGTAATAATAACGTGCTTGCCATGGACGCCACATGCAGTAAGGTTTATGTTTTCCCAAATAGTATTGATGATGCAGAGGCGACAGCTAAATTCCTTTCTGAAAAGCTTTCAATTGATTACAATACATTACTTACAAAGATTTCCGATACTTCAATAGAATACCTTGTTGTGAAAACAGGAGTCGATAATCAAACCGCGCTTGATATCGAGTCGGCTGATTATTCGGGCGTGGGCACTGCCGAGGATAAAAAGCGCAATTATACGGACAATAGCTTTGCTGAGTATATTTTGGGCTTCACGGGATCCGATCATAACGGTTTATATGGAATTGAGTCGGTCTATAACAGTGTTTTGGCAGGAGAGGACGGCGCCAAAACAATCTTGACGGATTCAAGCGGTGTTGTTATAGAATCGTCGTCTACTGTAAAAAAAGAAGCCAAAAAGGGTAATAACTTAGTGCTTACAATGGACAGTGTAATCCAGTATTATGCAGAGAGTGCCGCATATGAGGCATATCTAAAAAATGAACCCAAAAGGATAATTATAATTGTCAGCGAACCAAGCAGTGGTGAAATACTTGCTATGGCGGCATATCCGGGCTATTCCTTAAGCGATCCATGGAGCGTTACACCCGACTACGCATCTTCAACTTCAGACAGCGCGTCTTCGTTAGGCGATATACAGTTAGGGATGTGGAGTAATCCTTTCACATCGTTTATTTACGAGCCGGGTTCAACATTCAAGCTTGTAACTACCTCCAGCGCTCTTGAAGAAAATGTTATTAATCTCAACAGTACTTTTTATTGCAGCGGCTCAATAGAAGTAAGCGGAGTTGAAATAAAATGCCATATCTACCCGGGCAGTCACGGCGAACAATCCCTTTCTATGGCAATGGCAAATTCGTGCAATCCCGCTCTTGTGCAGATAGCTAATAAAATGGGGGCGGATAAATTTTACAAATATATTTACAACTATGGTTTTGGTGAAAAAACAGGTGTCGACCTTGACGGGGAAGAATACGGGATACTTGCTGCCAATCAAAATGTAAATCCGGTCGATTTTGCAACGCTTGCATTCGGACAGGGCTTAGGCGTTACTCCAATGCAGATGGTACAGGCTCTTAATGCGACAATCAACGGCGGAAAGCTCATCAAGCCTCATGTAGTAAAACAAATTGTCGATTCAAATAGCGGTGAAGTGATTCATACGTATTCCTCTGAAACCATACGTCAGGTTATAAGCGAAGAGACATCGGCTAAGATGAGGCAGATAACTTATGAAGTCGCAAATTCGATAGACTCCATTGAAGAGTATCAGGGCTTGGGAATACTGGGTAAAACAGGTACTGCACAAAAATATGTCAATGGTTCATACGACGGGGGAAGTTATGTGGCGAGCTTCTACGGAGCCATACCCTACGACGATCCGAAGTTGTCCGTACTTGTTGTTGTCGATGAACCCGGAGGTTATAATATATACGGTTCTACTGTCGCCGCTCCTATCGGTGCAAAAGTATTGGCAAATGCGTACAGCTATCTGATGTCAAAGGATCAACTAAAGGTAAGCACTATTGCTCAATCATCTGTAGTCATACCGGACGTTAGAGGTATGGACGTAAATGAGGCAAAGGCGACATTGGACGCTCTGAATATAAAATATACTCTCAGCGGAGACACGACCGGCAGCATTTCAGATCAGAATCTTCTGCTAGTAGATTACATGGAGGGTATGTCCGTAGATCTTATCGTAACTCAGAGCGGCAACCAAACTGTAAGCGTACCGAATCTTGTTGGCATGAGCGTACAAAATGCAAACGAGCTATTAACATCACTTGGTCTGGTCTTGAACGCAGACGGAGGCGGAATAGCGGTCAGTCAAAGTATTGAAAAAGGAACTTCTGTCACCAAGGGCACCGAAGTAGTTGTAGTATTCAAATACATAGAATAAGAGAGAAATAAGATGAAAAAACTCGATATCAACACTATAGCCAAAATGACGCGTGGGGAAATAATTCGCTTCGGAGAAATAAATTTTGCGCAAAGCGTACATGTGGATTCGCGCTTAGTTTCAAAAAACGGAGTTTTTTTTGCCTTGAGCGGTACGGCTACAAACGGTCACAAATTTCTGGATATGGCTGTCAAAAACGGCGCCTCGGTATTGGTTGTAAGTGAAGATGTCAATGATTATCCCGTATGCATAATAAAGGTCGATGATACGTTCAAGGCGTTTCAGTTTATGGCAAAAGCTTATAGGAATATGTTTGATATCCCATTTGTTGCAGTGACGGGAAGCAGTGGTAAAACAACGACAAAAGATATAACGGCTTGTGTCTTATCACAAAAGTACTGTGTTCATAAAACTAAGGGTAATTTAAACAGCAGCACAGGCGCGCCGCTTACCGTATTTGACCTTGACGATAAGCATGAAATATCGGTAATTGAAATGAGCATGAGCGCAACAGGCGAAATACTGGGAAATGCGGATATAGTCAGACCGAATACGGTAATAATGACAAATATCGGAGTTTGTCATATAGAGTTCTTAAAAACACGTGAGAATATATTTAAGGCTAAATGTGAAATATTGAGGTATATGGAAAAAGGAGATACCTTAATACTTAACGCTGACGATGATTTACTTGATACTATTACATCGGAAGTTTTTGATATCAAACGCATAGGAATAGACAACGGCGATATGCGAGCATGTAATATTCAAAAAACCAACAAGGGAGTGAAGTTTTGCGTCGATATAAAAGGGAACGCACAAAGTTTCGAATTTCCGTTTGCGGGTAGGCATAACATACTTAACTGCTTGAGCGCAATATGCGTGGGTCTTAAATACGGACTGAATATGGAACAAATACAAAAGGGATTGCTGTCATTTTCTCCGAGTCCAAATAGGATGGAAATTGTCACTGTTAACGGAATAAAGCTTATTAACGACACATACAATGCAAATCCCGATTCCGTTAAAGCGGCTCTAAGTGCATTAAACAGCGAAGCTAACTCAAGAAAGATTGCATTATTGGGTGATATGTATGAATTGGGTGATTATACAAAAGAGAAACACAGGGAGTGCGGCAAAGCTGCGTGGGAAAATGGTGTGGAGCTTTTGATAGTGACGGGTGATAATAAAGAAGACTATATTAACGGTTACAAAGCGGCGGGAGGTGTAAATGCCATAGCGTGCAGTGATAAGGATAAAATGACACAAATGGCGTTAATGAACCTGAAAGAAGATGATACTGTTTTGTTAAAAGCTTCAAGAGGAGTAAAATTGGAAGAAGTTTTCTGGAAACTGAAGGAAAGGCTCTCACAATAAATGAACAGACAAATCATTACCACAATCATTTCTTTTGCGGCGGTTGCAGGTATTTGCCCATTTCTAATGCCATTTTTACGCAAATTAAAATTCGGTCAGGCAGAACGCGAGCTCGGCCCCAAAAGTCACTATAAAAAAGCCGGCACTCCTACTATGGGCGGTATTGCTATTTTGGGAGGAGTTATAATCGCAACGGCAATCATGAGTCCAAAGGACGCAACCAATCTTATTTTCGCCGTGATAATAACACTGATATTCGGGCTTATCGGGTTTCTTGATGACTATATTAAGGTAATACAGAAAAATTCAATAATGTCCGATAAAAGTATATCCATGGCATCGCTCGGAATGAAGGCAAAGCACAAAATCATTTTGCAGTTTGCGGTAGCTGCGGCGCTTGCGGTTTACGTAGCGTATCATCCTTCTATCGGTACTGAGATTATTATACCGTTTACGAACAAAATGTGGGATCTGCAACTTTTCTTTATACCCTTCGTCATTTTTGCAGTTATAGCCGTTACCAACGCTGTCAATCTTACAGACGGATTGGACGGTCTGGCGTCGGGCGTAACACTGATAGTTATGATATTTTTCCTTATCGTTAGTGCCAACATGGCGTTCACGGAAATGGGCGTATTTGCTTCCTCTGTGATAGGTGCATGTCTTGGCTTTTTATGCTACAACTTTAATCCGGCAAAGGTATTTATGGGGGATACGGGTTCAATGGCTCTGGGTGCCGCCGTTGTGGTTGTTGCAATATTCACAAAAACGGAATTATTTATTTTACTTGCGGGCGCCATATATGTCATAGAAGCTATTTCCGTGATTCTTCAGGTAGGCTATTTCAAGATCTCTCATGGTAAGCGATTATTTAAAATGGCTCCGATACATCACCATTTCGAGCTTTGCGGTTGGGAAGAAACAAGAGTTGTAATAGTGTTTTGGGTATTTACTGCGGTATGCGTTATGGTTTCATTTATTGCGGCAAACATTTATTTTTATTAAGGACGGAATATAAAATGGATTTTGAGAATAAGAATGTTTTGATAATAGGAGCTGCAAGAAGCGGTATTTCCTCTGCTGAATATTTGGCAAAAAAAGGTGCTAATGTCATCTTGAACGATATAAAAGTATATAACGCACTTATCAAGGAAGGCTATGGCATAGAGAAGCTTGAAAACACAGCAAATATAAAAATGATTTTGGGAAGACAGCCTGAGGATGAAGAGGTGAAATTATGCTCTCTTGTAATACTAAGTCCCGGCGTTCCTCCTGATATTAAGCCATGCTTGGTTGCACAACAAAATAATATCGAGGTAATGAGTGAAGTAGAATTTGCCAATACTGAATTTAATGGAAATATTATAGCCATAACCGGCACAAACGGTAAAACAACTACTACATATCTTACGGGCGCTATACTGAAAAATGCGGGATTTGATGCAGATGTATGCGGTAATATTGGTTTTCCTTTTATAGATTTTGCCCAAAGATCAACAAAAGCAACATATGCCGTTCTCGAGATAAGCAGTTTTCAGCTTTCGATGCATAAAAGCTTGAAGCCGAAAATAGCAGTTATAACAAATATCACTCCCGATCATCTGGACCGTCACAAGACCATGGATAACTATATAGAGGCAAAAGCCAATATATTTAAGCTGATGGACAATGAGGATACACTAATACTCAATTATGACGACAAGATAGTAAAAGACCTTGCCAAGCGTGCCAAATGTAAGGTGAAATATTTTTCTCTTTCTGAAGAAACAGCAGATATTTATTT
Source organism: uncultured Lachnospiraceae bacterium (assembly GCA_964618075.1). Lineage (GTDB taxonomy): Bacteria > Bacillota > Clostridia > Eubacteriales > Anaerofustaceae > CAYTMY01. Next base: position 63,280 of record CAZTZO010000005.1, on the reverse strand, counting down.
AAAGGACGGGTATATTATCTCTAAGGAAATGGGAAAGATAATACATAAAAGTGAAATGCGATTAATAGGCGATCACAACATGGCAAATGCGATGTGCGCCATATTGGCTGGTTTGGAATGTAACCTGACCATAGAACAGATATTGCCGACTTTGAAATCCTTTCAACCTGTAGAGCACCGTGTTGAATTCGTAAGAGAAGTTAACGGAGTAAAATACATTAACGACTCAAAGGGGACGAATCCTGACGCGAGCATTACAGCTATAAACGCTATGGAGCAACCAATCGTTCTAATTATGGGAGGCTATGACAAGCATAATGACTTCACACAAATCATGCGATTGATAAAGCAGAAGGTTAAACGCATAATCGTTTTCGGAGCAACAAAAGAAACTATAATCGACACAGCACAAAAAGAAGGATATACAAACTATACACAGGCAAATACATTTAAAGAAGCAATGGACCTTGCACGAGAATCCGCCGATACGGGCGAGTGCGTACTTCTGAGTCCGGCTTGTGCAAGCTGGGATATGTTTGATAATTTCGAGCAAAGAGGAGAAATCTTTAAAGATTATGTAAACTCTTTGTAGAAAGGTAGTTAAATGTTCAGAAACATACCTGATATATTGGGTGATATTCCCAAGCAAAGAAAAATGCCAATGGATAAGGGTATCATTACAATGCTTGTGTTTATCTGCGCTTTCGGATTGATAATGATATGGTCTGCGAGCATGTACAATGCAAAGCTTGAGGGCAATGAATTTTATTATGTCGGCAAACAGCTCATATATTTGCTCGTTGGATTTGTCCTAATGTATATAGTTTCGCTTGTTAATTTTCGTTATATAAAAGTCTATTCCAATTTAATCATGGGAATATCCGTTGCCTTGCTGTTTATCGTAATGCTGCTTCCCGAGAGTGAAGGAGTAGGCGGCGCTGTTCGTTGGATAAGGATAGGAAATCTGGTAATGCAGCCATCGGAGCTTTCAAAGCTCGGTGTTTTAATGTTTATGTCTAATCAAACAGAATTAAGGGCGGATAGTATACGTACTCTCAAGACCTTTTTAATGCTTACAGCATTTTGCGGTATATTGTGTGTTCTCATCTATTCGCAACCGGCATTAAGCACTGCTATAATTGTTGCCGGACTGATTATAGGAATGTATTTTGCTGCGGGCGGAAATTTGGGATATATGTTCTCTCTTATCGGAGTTTGCGGCGTAGCAGTATTTGTCATGATATCTCAAAATCAGTGGAGAATGGACAGATTATTGGCATATCTCGATCCGTTTTCTGATTTATTAGGTGACGGATGGCAGCCTGCGCAATCACTGATGGCGCTCGGTTCGGGAGGTATATTCGGCGTAGGTATAGGAAACGGCAGAGCGAAGCTCAACTTTTTGCCTGAGCCTCAAAATGACTATATTTTCGCAATAATAGGTGAGGAGCTTGGGCTTTTGGGATGCATCGCGTTGATCGGAGCGTATTTTGTGCTTATATTTATGATTATAAAAGTCGCTATCGGCGCACCTGACACATATTCAAGGATGTTTTGTATAGGTATGGCAATATTGCTTTTTATTCAGGTATTTTTAAATATTGCTGTTGTCACGAACCTTATTCCGTCTACCGGTGTGGTATTACCTTTCGTCAGCTCGGGAGGTTCGTCGTTAATTACGTTGTTGTTTGCCATGGGTATAGTACTGAATATATCCAGAAATATTAAAACCAAAATATAGAAGGTCGATATGAAAATTTTGATAGCTGCCGGAGGAACGGGAGGGCATGTATATCCCGCAATAGCTATAGCAAATGAATTGAATTACAGATACCCTGATTGGGAAATTGAGTTTTTGGGCACGTATAATTCCATGGAAGATACAGCCGTGCCGAACGCGGGATATAAGATAAATCTTATAGACCTGTGGCCGTTTGAACGTTTCTTCGGACTAAAGGACAAATTGATCACAGTCAAAAAACTGCTTCGAAGCATGAAAAGCTGCAGAAAAATAATTAAGGAATTCTCTCCTGATATAGTCATCGGTACGGGCGGTTATGTGTGCGGACCAAGCGTATTGACTGCTCATCTAATGAAGCTGCCTACGCTTATAGCGGAACAAAACGTAATACCGGGCTTTACTATAAAAACTCTGTCAAAGTATGCAGACAGAGTGTGTCTGTCATTTGTCGAGGCACAGGAGTATATGCACCGCAAGGATAATTGCGTCGTTACGGGCAATCCCGTACGCAAGGATTTCGAATTGTATACGAAGGAATTGTCTAGAAAATCTCTCAAGCTTAACAAAATAGATAGGATGGTGCTTATTTTCGGGGGAAGTCTCGGGGCTAAGAGTATAGACGAAGCGACTCTCGGACTTATAGAGCGTTATAAGGGAAACGAGAATGTATTTATTTATTTAATAACAGGCGAAGAATGGTACGATTATGTCATGAACGAATTATCGGATAAAAGGATAAATATCAACAATAAAAATGTGTGCATAATGAAATATTCCGATAATATGCCTTTATTGATGAATGCTGCTGATTTGATAATATGCAGAAGCGGAGCCACAACCATGGCAGAGGTCAATTATCTTGGGATACCTGCAATTTATATACCGTATCCTCATGCGGCAAACGATCATCAAACAATAAACGCAAATGCAAGCGTTAAAAAATATGCGGCTAAAACGATAAAGGATTGTGAACTTGATGAAAAAAAACTATACGATACGGTCGAATCAATAATTTATAACGAAGACATGATGAAAACAATGTCCGAACAGGCAAGAAAAATGGGTAGGAGAGAAGCCGCAGCTTTGCTGTGTGACAATATAGAGGATGTTTTAAAATTACATAAGCCTTGATATCACATTTAATTGTCTACGGGAATATTATTTATTAGTAATATTTTCGGAGGAAAGAATGGGTAGATATCTGATAGGCGGCGGACATGAATTAAACGGTGAAATACAACTTCAAGGCTCTAAGAACGCATCATTGCCAATAATGGCGGCATCGGTTCTCAATGCAGGCATTAGTGTGATACATAACGTGCCCGATATAGAGGACGTGCGTAATATGAAAAAAATACTTATGTCAATCGGGTGTAAAATCCAATCCGAGAACAATACGCTTATTATAGATTCTTCATCGCTTGACAACAGTGAGGTGTCGGAGGATCTTGTAAGTAAAATGCGTTCTTCAGTGATGCTTATGGGTGCTCTTATCTCAAAGTTCAAGAAAACAAAATTCAGTTATCCCGGAGGTTGCGAGATCGGGCTTCGACCGATAGATATACATATACAGGGATTGAAAGCACTCGGAGCGTCTATAGAGGAAGAACACGGATACATAATGGTAGATGGAAGCCGGTTAAGAAGCGCCACAGTCGCTCTCAATTATCCAAGCGTCGGAGCAACCGAAAACCTAATACTTGCAAGCATATTAACAAAAGGAGTCACTTCAATACAGAATGCCGCCAAAGAACCGGAAATTATCGACCTTCAAAATTATTTAAATTCAATGGGAGCCAGAGTTTACGGCGCAGGGACAAATAATGTTTATATCGAAGGCGTAAAAGCTCTCCATAATTGCGAATATACAGTCATGTCAGACAGAGTTGTTTTAGCAACGTATTTATGTGCCTTAAATGTTACAGGCGGTAGGATTCTTATAAGGGGCGCAAATGCAGATAGTATGCGAGTAGCTTATCAAAAAATGCTTGAGAGCGGTTTGGAGATGAAAGTATCTTGTGGGGAAATAGTTGCTTCGGCATCTCAAAATATGCAGCCGATAGATACTATCATTACGCAGCCATATCCGGGATTTCCAACAGATATGCAGCCTTTATTTATTGCAATGCTCTCATATGCCGATGGTACTTCTATTATCAAGGAAACCATATTTGAGAACCGATATAAATACATATCCCAGCTTATGAGGATGAAGGCAGATATTAAGATAGACGGCAGAATTGCCATAGTAAAGGGTGTAAAACGCTTGAGCGGCGCAAAGGTGTATGCACAGGATCTCCGTGGTGGAGCGGCGCTTGTTATCGCTTCTTTGGGCGCTGAAGGGCAAAGCAGTATAGAAAATGTTTCTTATATTGAAAGGGGTTATGAGAATCTGCCTGAAATATTAAGCGGGCTTGGAGCAGATATTCAATACGGCGAATGAGGATAAAAAGAAAGATAAAAAGAAAAAAAAGAAGAAAATCAAGGTCATTTATCGTACCCTTTTTATTGTTTGCGCTCATATCCACCGGTATTATATTTTTTTTGAACAGTGATTATTTCAGCATAAAAAATATTTCAGTTGAAGGCGCATATTCTGTAAGCAACGAGACGGTATTGGAAACATGCAAAATTACCGTGGGTGAAAACATTTTTGCATTTAAGGCCAAGAACGCAGAGAATCTCATAAAAACAATATCGGTCGTAAAGAATGTTTCGGTTATCAGACAGTACCCAAACAGTATAAAAATAATAATTACCGAGAGAGTACCTTTTGTGACAATATTTACTAAAAATAAATACTACAGTCTTGACGATACAGGTATGGTATTAAGCGAAACCGACAAACTGAACAATACACAAAGCATTGTTTTGTCGGGGATAACGGATATTCAGCTGAATATATCCGAGATTTACGATATTAATTCAAACGTGAACGTATTGACCGCTTATGAAGTTGCAACATGGTTAAGGACTCAGGGCTTGCTTGAAAAGGTCTCTGAAATATATGTGTCACCAAGCGGATATTACTATATGTATACAAGAAACACAAATGTAATAAAGTTTTATGCCTTGTCATCATTTCAGGCAAATGAAGAATTTATAAAGGAATTTTTAATGAATGAAAAAAGAAGTATAATGATAGAAGTTGTTGAGGACAGTGAGCCTGTTTATAAAATAATCAACGTTAATTAAATAACATAATAAGTCAAAAACTATTGTTCTTTCCATAAAATAATATTAAAATTAGCATATAACATTAACTCGGAGGAATTGAATGCCTTACGAATTTGAAAGTCCACAGATCACAAGTAAAGCAAATATAAAAGTAATAGGTGTAGGCGGTGGAGGAAACAACGCTGTAAACAGAATGATAGAAAACGGTTTGAGCGGAGTTTCTTTTTATGCTGTTAATACTGACAGCCAGGTACTCTTGGCTTCATTATCTGATAATAAGATACAGATAGGTGAGAAGACAACAAAAGGCTTGGGAGCAGGCGCAAACCCTGAGGTCGGAGAACGCTCCGCAGAGGAAAGCTCGGAAGAAATACGTTCTGCTTTAGAGGGAGCAGATTTAGTTTTTGTTACGGCAGGTATGGGCGGTGGTACGGGAACAGGCGCATCTCACATTATAGCTAAAATAGCCAAGGATATGGGCTTGCTTGTTATAGGCGTTGTTACACGACCTTTTTCATTTGAGGGTAAGGTAAGAAAAAGCAATTCAGACTTGGGAATACAGCTAATAAAAGACTATGTTGACGCATTGGTCGTTATACCCAACGACAGACTTCTCCAGGTGGCAAATCAGAACACTACCTTTAAGGAAGCCTTCAGAATGGCGGACGATGTTTTGCTTATGGGAGTTAAAGGTATTACGGATTTAATTGCAACACCCGGACTTATCAACCTCGATTTTGCAGACGTTAAAACCATTATAAAAGACGCCGGCATGGCTCATATGGGAATGGGCTCAGGCAGTGGTGCAGACAAGGCTGTAGAAGCGGCGAAACAGGCTATTCAAAGTCCGTTACTTGAGACGTCGATTGACGGAGCTACCGGGGTTCTTTTAAATATCACAGGCGGAGGACAGCTTACTTTGTTTGAAATCGAAAAAATTGCAGAGGTTATCAGACAGGAGGCGCATCCCGATGCGAATATGATAATCGGAGCGTACATAGATTCGGAGCTTGACGATGTTATAAAGGTTACGGTCATAGCAACGGGCTTCAGCAGTGATAAAAAAAATAAACAAAAAGCCGCAAACAGTATATTCCCGCAAAATGAACAGCCTAAATCAACAGCAACAAATCACACCAATGAAAATGATTCCGCAATCATGTGGCCTTCATTTTTAGACGAGGAAGATGATAAAAGAAGATAAATATATACTATAAATAATATACCCATTAAGCTTTAAGCTTAATGGGTATATTATTTAATTGCGAAGTATTGATATTAAATTAATATGTAAATGCTTCTATCTGAGTACGTAATTTAACGGTTCAACCTCTACGCCATTGATAATTATCTCAAAGTGAAGATGCACTCCCGTGGCTGTTCCTGTCATTCCGGCATAACCGATGACTTCGCCTTGAGTTACTATCTGACCTTCGCTGACATTCAATGCATTCATGTGACCGAAAAGAGCTTTGTATTGATTCCCGCTGGTATCGCATCCCAAATCAAGAATGACGCAGTTTCCGTATCCACCGTAATATTCTGCCAATATTACTCTCCCGTTTGCAGGAGCTACTATAGGATCATTCCAATCCGCACCGATGTCTACGCCGCTGTGATATTTCCAGTAATTGTATATCGGATGTATTCTCCAACCGAAAGGACTTGTTATTTCATATTCACCGGGGATAGGCCATATAAATGTTGTGTAATTATTAGCAAAATCCGTATTGCTGTATTCAGCTGCTATCAATCTTCTTATAGAAGCGGCTTCTTCTTCCTCCTGTTTGGCAAGCGCCATCCAATAGGCTTCGGTTTCTTTTATTTCAGCCATTGTTGCTTGTTTTTGTGCTTCCTGGTCGGCAAGTGCCTGTTTTGCCTCAACTTGTTGAGCTAATGTAGTTTCAAGCAATGCTTTGGCTGCTTCTATCTCGGATTTTTTTGCATCAATAAGCTTTTCAGTGTCCTTAAGCTTTTGAGCTATCTCGTTATCATAATTGATTATTGATGATATTGCCGTTGCTCTGCTTATAAAATCGGAAAAGCTTTGAGAACCGAAGAGAACCTCAAGGTATCCCGTATTTCCGTACATATACATGACAGCCATTCTCTCTTCCAGCTGTTTTTGATATGAAAGCAGATTTGCATTAGCTTCATCGAGCTGTTTTTGAGTCAAATCTATTTGCGCTTGCGTTTGTGTTATTTGGGCGGTCGTGTTGTCTATTGCAGCCTGAGTCTCGTTTGTCTGTTGGTCGAGTAATTGAAGCTGTTGATTAAGCAAGTCGGCAATTTCAGTCTGTGAAGCGGCATTTTGTTTGTATTCGGCAAGTTTGTTTTCAACCTCCTGCAGCTCTTCTCTTGTGGCAGCCTGAGCCTTCAGGTTTATATTTCCGAATATAAGAAGTGTTGCAAATATTGCCGCTGTAATTCTGATTAAAATTCTTTTTTTCATAACCGTCTCCTAAACGTTAAGGAATTTTTTGAGAGAAAATGAACTGCCTATGGTTCCTAAAAGTATTCCGTATATAACAAATATCAATGAAATTTGCGTCATTACGTATCCCGCAGGTGCAAGAGTTTGTCCGAGGGGAAGAACTGACATGGAGCCCTGAAGCAATCCTACAAGGAAATAATAAATATTTCTAAGTAGCAGTATAGAGAAAAATGCTCCGAATAATCCCAATATCGAACCTTCGATGATGAATGGGAATCTGATATACCAATCCGTGGCGCCTACATATTTCATTATTGATATCTCGTTTCTTCTCGAGAATACCGTAAGCTTTATTGTATTGAAGATAATAAAAACTGCAATCACACTCAATACCGCAACCACTATCCACGTAATAGTATTTGTAAATTTATTAAATTGCAAAAGCTTTTCTACAGTTTGTTCTCCGTAAATTACATCGCGTACGCCCTCGAGATCCTTGGAATATGAATACAGGGAATTGATTTGTTCCGCATTTTCCATTTTAACGATAAAGGACGCAGGTAAGGGAGAATTTTTGGCTGTATAGCTTGCGACTAAAGACGCATTCTCTTCACCCAGGGTTTCTTTGAATTTAGCAAGAGCTTCTTCCTTCGATTCAAAGGTAACCGAAACTACTCCGTCGTATGAAAGCAAATCCTGATATATTGTTTCCTGAACCAATGTCGGTATATTGTCATTGAGATATACCTTTACTTCAAGATTACTTTCTATCTGCTTTGTTATATACTGAATATTTATTGCGATAGCGAGTACTACACCGACAATAACGAGTGCGCATACAACGCTTAACACAGAAGCAACGCTCATGACGGAATTTCTTTTTATATTATGCAGCGAATCACGAATGAAAATTTTAAGAGTATTCATAGTCAGTTATAATAACCTCCCACTCTGTCGCTGACGACATTTCCGTTATTGAGTGATATAACTCTTTTTTTCATTCTGTCTACCATTGTTATATCATGCGTAGCGACTAATACAGTTGTGCCGAGATTGTTTATATCGGATAATAAATTCATTATACCTGCGCTTGTAGCAGGGTCGAGATTGCCCGTCGGCTCATCACATATAAGGATTTTCGGGTTATTAATAATAGAACGTGCGACGGCAACGCGCTGTTGTTCGCCACCCGACAGGGAATCCGGATATTTTCTTGCTTTATCACGCAAGCCGACCATGTTAAGGACTTTAGGTATGACTCTTTTGACTGTTTTGGGATTTGTTCGTACTGCTTCCATTGCAAAAGCTATGTTTTCGTATACGGTTTTATTTTCCAACAGTCTGAAATCTTGAAAAACAATACCTATTTTTCTTCTGTAATACGGCAGCTCTTTGTTCTTTAATACCGACAGATCTTTTCCGGATACTTTAATTATTCCTTCAGATGGAAGTATCTCTCTCAAAAGCATTCTGATAAGAGTGGATTTGCCTGCTCCGCTCTTACCGACAAAGAATACAAACTCACCTTGTTTAATATCAAGATTGATATTTTCAAGTGCGGGAGCTTCTTCATTTGGATAAATTTTCGATACGTTTTTAAAAGAAATCATTTGCCCTTTTTCCGAATCATAATCTATGACAAAATGATACCATAAATGACAAAAAAACGCAAGTGTTTCGAACAAAAAAAGCGCTTTTATTAAGCGCTTTTTTGAAGTATTTTATCTCATTATTCGAACTTTGCTTTCAGTCGTTTTTCTATATAAAATATTAGTGCATACATCATCGCGGCACATAAGGAAACAAGGATGATTCCGCACATCACAAGGTTAAGATTGAACACCTGAGATGCGTACATTATCAAATAACCCAATCCTGCTTTACTGACAAGAAATTCTCCCATTATCACGCCTACCCAGCATAGACCGATGTTGATTTTGAGATTACTAATAATATTGGCATATGATGTCGGTATGACCACTTTTGTCAATAGCTGAAATTTGTCGGCTCCGAAGGTCTTTAAAAGCATCTGCTTTTCACGCTCTGCACAGGCAAAACCGCCATATACGCCTATAATTGTCGATATTGTCGAAATTGCAAGCGTCATTATTATTATCGAGCCGATACCAGCGCCGCCCCATATGATTATTATCGGCCCCAAAGCTACCTTAGGCATAGCATTGAGAACCACAAGATAAGGATCCAAAACATCCGAAACGATAGGAAACCACCATAAGATCACGGATACCAAAAAGCCTACGACAATTCCGATAATAAATCCACCCAAAGTTTCCGATAGTGTAACAAACAGATGTGAAAGGAAATCTCCTTGTTTTATTAAAGTGAGGAAGGTTTCGCATATTTTTATCGGTGAGCTTGCGATAAATACATCTATCCAGCCCAAGCTTGCCGCAATTTGCCAAAGTATAATTAAAAATACCAATATCCCTATTTGCAGGAGCAAAACCAAGGATTTTTTTCTATTGTATGATTTTACGTATTTGTCGTGTTCTAAAGAGAAGCTTTTTTTATTCATGAGATGTCCAAATCCTTCCATATCATATTGTAATACGAAGAAAATAATGGTGAATTTCGTTTCTGCGTTACAGTAAGGTATTCTTTCCCCAAATCAATATCATAGATATTTTTGACGTATGAAGGTCGTTTTGACATCACAACCACTCTGTTTGAAAGACATATCGCTTCATTAAGATCGTGAGTGACAAAAACAGCAGTGATGCCTTCTTTTTTTATAATGTTACCTATATCTTCGCTTACCGCAAGTCTTGTCTGATAATCAAGCGCTGAGAACGGTTCATCGAGCAACAAGATATCCGGTTTTACTGCAAGTGTTCTGATTAAGGCCACTCTTTGGCGCATACCTCCCGATAATTGCGAAGGGTATGAATCCTTAAACTCGTATAAACCGTAAGTTTTGAGTAAGTCTTCAACATGATCGATGTTTTTTCTTGTGAGTTTGTTTTGTATCTCTAAACCTATTACAGCATTTTTGTAAATTGTACGCCATGGGAAAAGATGATCCTGTTGAAGCATATAACCGATCGATGGGTTTTGCTTATTAAAAATCAATTCGCCGCCGCTTTGTTCGGACAAGCCGGATATTACTGACAATATGCTGGATTTACCGCATCCGCTCGGCCCTACAATAGCGATAAAATCATTTTTGTAGACTTGCAGCGAAAAACCTTCGATCGCAACGGTTTCTTCATTGAGAGAATGGTAAGTTTTCGATATTTCTTTCAATTCGATCAAAGGCTGCATCTGTGATCCTTTCTAATCCATATATTTTGTATAGACGAGTTTGTCGTAATCGACATGTTCGCTCAATTCGCCGGCTTCCATAATAATGTTTTGAAGCAAATCAAATGATTCTTGCGAAAAATAGGTGCTTTCGGCATATGCTCCTATAGATTTATAGCTTTCAATGGCTCTTTCGATGTCTGCTTTGTCAGTGTCGGGGAAAAATCCGCTGATACATTCGGCAATATCTTTTGCACTGTTATTTGCTACATATTTCTGTCCTTTGTTGAGTGCTTTTGTAAAAGCTTTTATGATATCGGGGCGCTTTTGAATGTAGCTTTTCTTTGCATTATATGCCGTATACGGTATCCTACCGCTCTTTTCTCCCAGCGACATAACGACGTAACCTTTGTTTTCGTTGACAAGTAAAGTGGCTGTAGGCTCAAACAAAGAAACATAATCACCGTTTCCGCCGATAAAGGCGCCTGCCATGGCGTTGAAGGTTACTGAGGTGTCAACATAAACGTCCTTGGATAAATCAAGTCCATTATTTTTCAATATCCACTCAAGAACCATCACAGGCATACCGCCTTTTCTACCGGCGATGATATGGCTTCCCTTTAAATCGGATATCTCAAAATTGTCGTTTGGCTCACGTGCAATAATAAAAGAACCGTCGCATTGTGTAAGCTGTGCAAAGCTTTGAGCATAATCTTCATTTCCTTGTTTGTAAACATAGATTGTCGCTTCGGGCCCGCATAAACCTATATCAGCGTCTCCGCTTAATACGGCAGCCATGGTTTTATCTGCGCCGCCTCCGTTAGTTAATTCTATATTAAGCCCTTCTTCCTCGAAGTATCCAAGCGCCATTGCTGCGTATTGAGGCGCATAAAACACCGAGTGCGTCACTTCGTTGACTTTAACGGTATTGGTTTTATCGCCCGTGCAAGCAGAAAAGCACAATACAACGCAAAGAACAAGAGAAGCAAGAATAAAGAGAATAGATTTTCTCATTTTTCACTCCTTTTTTTATCGACATCTTTATTTAAAGACGTCTTATTTCGTTTTATATTATTCTTAATAAAGCTCATTGGTGAAAAAAACATTATTCTCCCGATAGTATAAAACGACAAAATAGACGATTTGGAAATGTATAATTTATATACAGAGGGACAAATGTACATATATGGAGAAGAGTTTATTTTCATAAATCTGGCGGCAAACTTCGTTGTTGCTTCAGTAGTCGCAGAAAATCTTCAAGTCAAATCCAAACTTTTAAGAGCTACGGCTTCATCTTTCATCGGTTTAATATTCATAATCATTCTGATATGTTTTAAATTGCCATATCCTTGTTTCTTGATAAAAATTCTTGCAAGCAGTCTTATGTGTGTGCCCTTGATATATCCGAAAATAAGTTTAAGGAAATACGTCTGTGCCTTGTTAATGCTTGTTTTTTCATCGGCAATTTGTTCCGGATGCATAATATTGGTAACTTATTTGTTTGATGCTTCTTTTATACAAACAAAAATATCATGTAATATCTTCACTTTTATTTTCGGACTGGTTTTAGGAAGAAGTATAAATACCGTCTGTTTGAAAATGTTAAGAAATACTTTCTTATACAAATGTGCAAAACATACCTGTTTGGTGGAATACGATGATGTGATAATAAAAGATATTATTATGTTCGCCGATACGGGAAACATTGCAACAGACAAGCTTGGAAATCCCGTATTGTTTTTAAGTGAAGAGATATTCGAGAGTATTGTCGGCTTTACTCCGATATCATTACATTCATACGATGAATACCTGAAATTTATTGTAGCATTGCCTGAAAAAAAACGCAGAAGATTAGACGCATTGAAATTTTCAACGGTCGTATCATCTGATTGGACTATATCCTTCAGGGCAGACAGAATAGTATTTGATAACGGAAATGTGATAATATCTCCTGTTCTTTCGTGCGCTAAATGTCTAAACGGCAAAGAATATAACGGTATATATAATCCTAATAAAATAACACAAAGGAGTTGATTATGATTTATATCGGCGAATTAATGAGAAAGGCTCTGTCAAAATTAATAGATAACGACAATTCGTGCGTATTTTATATCGCTACCTATGATTCGCTTCCTACTCAATTGGATAAAAAAGAAGAGGCGTTTTATATCAATCGTCTTGGTATGGACGACGTGCAGGCAAAAAATATTCTTATTGAACACAATTTAAGATTAGTGGTATACATCGCAAGAAAATTTGATAACAATATAAATAATTTGGAGGATCTTATTTCTATAGGGACTATCGGTTTGATAAAGGCTGTCGGAACATATAAAAGCGACAAGCAGATAAAGCTTGCAACATACGCCTCCAAATGCATAGAAAACGAGATTCTTATGTATTTAAGAAAGGTGAATCGCAGGAAAGGGGAGATCTCGCTGGACGAACCCCTGAATACTGACTGGGACGGCAACGAGCTTTTATTGAGCGATATAATAAGCAGTGATGAAGACGAGGTTTCATGCAATATAGAAAGAGAAAACGAGATTTCAGATTTGAACGGTGCAATAGACACGTTAAATGAACAAGAGAAAATAATTATTAATATGCGTTTCGGAATAAACGGAATGAAAAGATTTACGCAAAAGGAAGTCGCTGAGAATATGAATATATCCCAATCCTACATTTCGCGTCTTGAGAAGAGAATAGTAAACAGCTTAAAAAAAGAGATGCAAAAGCAAATACAATAGTTATGTGCTTTTTAAATCAAGGTTTTATAACACAAAAGCTGTTCAGTGTGATGTCGGTTTAGCGTAATGATTTGAATAATACAACAAAAGTGCTTGATATTCGTGCCATTAATGATATAATACAATGATATAAAAGAAAGAGGTGAATAGGATGAGTGCAGATACCTTAATTGCCAATAAAAATGAGCTGCGTAAATTGCAAAAGCGTTTGGGTAGAGAGCTTGCAATGGGAAAATACAAAGATACAGTTAAGATAAAGGAATTAAAGAAAGAAATCAAAGTTAAAAAACTCCAGATCGGCGATATAACAAAGGCTATGATTTTACAAATCTCGGCATAGTCGTTTTTTACGCTGTAAAGCAGTTTACAATAAAACAACTGCAACGGCGTTAAAAAAAGCTCAATATTTATTGGGCTTTTTATTTAAAATAATACGGAGGATAGAAAATGTATAAAATCAAAACATTTAACAAAATAGATCCGATCGGTTTGGCAAAGCTGCCAGATAATTTCAGTGTATCGGAAGATGCCGATTATGACGGGATAATACTCAGAAGCTATGCTATGACAGACGCAGAATTAACAGATAAACTAAGCGCGGTAGCACGTGCTGGAGCAGGAGTCAACAATATACCCGTGGACAGCTATTCACAGCATGGAGTAGTTGTATTCAATACACCCGGAGCAAATGCAAATGCAGTTAAAGAGCTGACGATATTGGGAATATTATTATCGGCAAGAAAAACAGTAGCCGGCATAGAGTGGCTGCGTGGCGAAAAAGATAACGATGTTGTAATAGAAAAAGAAGTCGAAAGCAAGAAATCCGCTTTTGCCGGCCCTGAGCTTCTCGGTAAGAAAGTCGGCGTTGTCGGTCTAGGCGCAATAGGTGCAAAGGTCGCAAATGTGCTTACGGCAATGGAAATGGAGGTCTACGGATACGATCCTTACATATCGGTTGAAGCGGCTTGGATGCTTGATAGCGGAGTTAAGAGAGTCGATACCATGGATTGGCTTTTTGAAAACTGCGATTTCATAACGCTTCATCTTCCTCTAATAGATAAAACGAAAAAAATGGTAAACAAAAAAATATTAGATGGCGCCAAAGATGGCATTAATATTATTAACTTTGCAAGAGGCGGTCTTGTGGATGATGAAGCAATCATTGAAGCTGCAAAGTCAGGAAAGATAGGCTGCTATGTAACCGATTTTCCGAACAATACGCTTTTAGGGTATGACAACATCATTACCATACCTCATTTGGGTGCTTCGACTCCCGAATCCGAAACAAATTGTGCGATAATGGCGGCAGAGGAAATATCGGACTATCTTATTAACGGCAACATCAAAAATTCCGTAAATTATCCTAAGAGCTATATGGGCAATATTAACGAGCAGCCCAGAATAACAATAAATCATAAGAATATCCCCAATATGGTGGGGCAGATAACCGCGTCTTTAGGTAACGACGGTATCAATATTTCCAATATGATCAATAACAGCAAGGGTGATTATGCGTACACGATGATAGAATGCGATTCTTCGGTTTCGGAAAATGCGCTTGATGATCTTAAAAAAATAGACGGAGTTCTAAAAGTAAGAAAACTGGAAAAATAAATGTCAGAAGTAATTGTAGTCGGTGGCGGCGCGTCAGGAATGATAGCCGCCTATGCGGCTTCTTTAAACGGCAATCACGTCAAGTTGATAGAACGTAACGAAAAGCTGGGTAAAAAAATATATATTACCGGTAAGGGACGTTGCAATTATACGAATAATTGTGATGTCGCTGATTTTTTTGAGCATATTTTCGAAAACAGGCAGTTTGCATACAGCGCGTTGTATTCCTTTGATCCCGCCGCTCTTAATGTGCTTCTTGAGCAAACAGGTTTTAAAGGGAAAACGGAAAGAGGGAATAGGATGTTCCCCGTTTCAGATAAAGCCTCCGATGTGACAAAGGCGTTTTTAACTTTGTTAAAACAAAATAAAGTTGAAATAGATTATAATACTTATGTAAAGTCTCTTGTTTTTAACAATAAAAAAGTATCGGGAGTAAAAACAGATAAAAACGAGATATTAACAGCAGACAATGTTATATTGTGCTGCGGAGGGAAAAGCTATCCGACAACAGGCTCAGACGGCAACGGCTACCTGCTTGCAAAGGAAGCGGGTCATTCGCTTAATCTACCTCTTCCTGCATTATGCGCAATGAGAACAAAAGAGAAGTGGGTCGGCGAGCTTGCCGGACTGTCCTTAAAGAACGTCAAGCTGACTTTGGTAAATGACACAAAGCAGATAAGAGAAGAATTCGGAGAAATGCTTTTCACTCACGATGGAATAAGCGGTCCGTGTGTCCTTACTCTGAGCTGTTATTTTTCAAACTTAAAGAATAATAAAATAATTATTGATTTAAAACCCGCCTTGGATGAAAAACAACTTGATGCAAGAATCCTCAGGGATTTTGAACAGAAAAAAAACAAATCCTTCAAAAACAGCCTCGATAAGCTTCTGCCCTTGTCTCTTGCAAAAAAGATAGTTGAATTGTCAGGTATAGCGCCGGATAAAAAAGTCAATCAAATCACACAGCAGGAAAGAAAAAGAATAATTAAATTGATCAAGGGCTTAGGGCTGAATATCACCTCGTTATGCGGGTACAATGAGGCGATCATTACTGCGGGAGGAGTGCGTGTTGATGAAATAGACCCGTCAACTATGCGTTCAAAATGTGTGGAAGGCTTGTCACTGGCAGGCGAAATGCTTTCCTTGCATGCTCATACCGGCGGATATAATTTGCAGCTTGCATTTTCCACAGGATATTTAGCCGGTATAAGCGTTTAATATCATATTATTTACACATACTAATTTGTATGAGCAAGCTTATTGAAAGAACAGTTATAATAATTGTATGTGTTTGTACTCTAACGCTCATTGCAGTGAATCTTTTGAGAGAATTTCAAGTAACAGATGTTCTCAGTGACAATACAATTTTAAACGGTGTGTATTACAAACAATCGGAAATTTATGCACAACCGCAAACAATCACCATAAGCATGAGCGGTTGCGATAAAAATGATTTATTGTTAAACGGCGCGCCTATAAGTGATATACAAGATGAAAATGAATATGTAAGCATAGAGGTTTTCAACGGTGACGTATTGTCAGTGGATTTAAGAAAACATGAAGGTGAAGCTATAATAAATGTAAGCAGAGTTACAAAAGACATAAGCTTTCCGTTGGAAGGAAGCAAGATATTTGTCGAGAATGGAATAAGAACTTTGTTTACGGTAGAATGCAAATAATAATTAACTTTTGTTTGTAATAATTAAATATTATAATATAATACTTAAAGCGTTACAATTTTTTTACAAAGTATCGGAGATAATCATGGCTCTCCTCAAAAGCAATAAATCAATACAAGTGGCAATAGATGGTCCTGCGGGCGCAGGGAAAAGCAGCGTTGCTAAAGAGATTTCAAAAAAGCTCGGGATATTGTACCTTGATACGGGTGCAATGTATCGTGCTTTTGCTTATCATGTATATAATAGCGGCTATGACAAGAACGCTTCCGAGGACACTCTGATTTCATTATTTGACACTTTCAACTTGGAGTTTCGGGATGATAAGCTGTTTTTAAATAATGAAGACATTACTTCGGCGATACGTACTCCCGAAATGGATATCAAAGTATCTGAATTTGCCTCAAATGGAAGCGTAAGAAGAAACATGGTCAAGCTCCAGCAAAAAATAGCGGACTGTGTTGATATTGTTATGGAAGGCAGAGATATTTGCAACGTAGTTTTGCCGAACGCAGAATATAAGTTTTATCTTGATGCAAACGTCAACGAGCGTGCAATGCGAAGATATAAACAAAATCTTCAGAAGGGCAATAAAGCTGATTTTGAGAAAATAAAAAAGGATATTATCCGACGTGATAAAGTTGACTCAGAAAGAGAGGTCGATCCTCTATGCGTGGCAAAAGACGCAGTTATGTTGGATTCGTCCGACATGACATTTGACGAGGTAGTTGATTTTATTCTGCAAAAAATAGCGTTGGACGGTAATAAATAGATGTATAAGTTAGTCAGAGCGATAGGAAGTCTGTATCTTAAAATTTTCGTCGGATTCACGTGCAAGGGGAAAGATAATATTCCAAAGGACGGCTCCGCTATTATTTGCTCAAACCATATACATCTTTTTGACCCTCTGAGCATAGGAATATGTACAAGGCGTGTAATAATATTTCTTGCCAAGAAAGAGCTTTTTTCTTCAAAAATTTCTAAATGGTTCTTTGGCTCATGCCACGCAATACCGGTAGGAAGAGACGGAAACGACGCCTATTCGCTGAAAAAATCTTTAGCTGTAATAAAAGGCAACGGACTTTTAGGAATATTTCCCGAGGGTACAAGAGAAAGGGACGCCAAGGCGATGCAATTTAAAGCCGGGGTAGGTATGCTTGCAACAAAATCACAGGTGCCTGTAATACCGGTATATATTTCCGGCAGCTACAAGCTCAACGGTAAATTGAAGGTCATTATCGGTAAAGCAATCGATTTGAAAGAGTATTACGGCAGGAAGCTTACATCTCAGGAGTATTCGTTCATATCTAATGAAATAGTGGCAAAAAAGATATTTGAGCTCAAGGAATGCATATAGCGAATGGTTATTATTAAAGCACAGAACGCAGGCTTTTGCTTTGGAGTGAACAACGCCGTAAATAAAGCAGTTGTTGCAGCACATGAATATGGCAATGAAAGCATATATACATATGGAGAGCTCATACATAATCCGTTTGTAGTTAAAGAATTGTCGGATATGGGGATTCATGCTGTCGATTCGCTCAACGGCATCGAAGAAGGGATTTTGATAATCCGCTCACACGGTGCTTCGCCGTGTATTTACAAAGAAGCATATGAGAAAAAGCTGTCTGTTATAGATGCCACATGCCCTTATGTAAAATCAATTCAAAATAAAGTTGAAAAATATCATAAAAAAGGTTATACTGTTGTAATTGTGGGGGATAAATCACATCCTGAGGTGATAGGAATCAACGGATGGTGCGAAAACGAAGCGGTAATAATCGGTTCCGCACAGGAATTTTGCAATGATATTTCCTTAACAGGTAATATATGCGTAGTCGCTCAGACTACAATACCCAAAAACTTGTTCGACGACGTATGTGCCAAGATAAAACAAATATCACCTGATGCAATAGTATTCAATACCATTTGCTCGACCACATCGCTCAGACAACAGGAAACCGAAAAGATAGCGAAAAAAGCAGATGTGATGATCGTTATCGGAGGGTTCGCGAGCTCGAATACAAAAAAACTTGCGGATACCTGCAGAAAGAACTGCAAAACTGTCATACAAATAGAATCGGCGGAGGATTTACAACCGCCTGATTTTGAGAATGCCCCGGTGGTGGGCATAACAGCCGGAGCATCGACACCGGAGCATATCATATTGGAGGTAGTTCAAAAAATGGAGAACTCAATGGAAAACCTGGAAAAGTCGTTAGACGATTTCAAAAGATTAAAAGTAGGAGATATTGTAAAAGGGAAGATAATTTCCGTCAATGAAGACGAAGTTTATGTAGATATAAGCTACAAGTCAGACGGTATAATCAAAAAGGCCGATTTCCTTATGGATTTATATACGGATTTACCTTCAACTGTTGCTATAGGCGATGAAGTCGAAGCTATGATAACAGACATGAACGATGGTATCGGCAATGTGGTGCTTTCAAAGATAAAGGTCGATGAGATTGCCGCTATGAAGGTAACACAGGAAAAGTTCGAGTCAAAAGAAACTCTTCCCGGTAAAATCGTAAAGGTCGTGAAGGGCGGCTTTATTGTAGATTTGAGCTTTGCCAAAGCATTCATGCCTGCATATCAATATGCGCTGAAATACGTTGAAGATATAAACGCTTTGCTTGGCAAGGAAGTCGAGGGAAGGATTATAGAATTCGACAAGGATAAAAACAAAATTATCTTCTCAAGAAGGGTTATTCTTCAGGAGGCATTGGACAAAAGACGTGCCGAGGAAGCACAAAAGAGACAGACCGCAATGGCAGCACTTGAAGTTGGGAATGTTTTGAGCGCTCCTGTAAAGAATATTACTGATTTCGGGATTTTCCTTGATTTGAACGGTGTTGACGGCTTTGTTCACATATCCGATTTGTCTTGGAAAAGAATAGGCAAACCTCAGAACTTCTGTAAGGTTGGCGATGTGTTGGAAGCAAAGATAACCGAGCTTGACAGAGAGAACAATAAAGTTAAATTGTCTGTAAAGGATATGACAGAAGAACCTTGGTCGGTATTCTCAAAGCAGTTCAAAGTCGGTGCGGTAACTGAGGGTACAATTAAATCAATAACCAAGTTCGGTGCTTTTGCGGAAATTGTTCCCGGAGTGGAAGGGCTTATTCATATCTCGAATATTTCATACGATAAAGTTGATACCGTAGAGAGCGTTCTTAAAGTCGGTGATACGGTTAAATTTAAAATAATGGATATTGACAATGAAAAGAGAAAAATAGGACTCAGCATAAAGGATTTGTCTGAGGCTCCGAAACGAAAAGTCGAACAGAACAAGATATTCTATAAAGAAGACAGCCATGCTTCTATGGAAGAAGCTTTCAAAAAATACTTAAAATAATTTTTATAAAGTCTTCGGCGTAAAGCCGGAGGCTTTTGTTTATAAGCCAATAGTTAAGTTATCACATATCAAAGATTATATCGATTTTTTAAATAAATTCAGTAAAGATATTTCAGTCTTTCCTGAGCGTCTTGCTTAGATTGTTTTAATTGCGTATAATCATAACAGAATCTTTATTCTATTATATTTCTAGAAATTTATATCACAAATCTATGAACGCAGCATGGAGAAAATATGAAGAAAAAGTTATCGAACAAGCTTGATACACTTATACCGTCGGCGACGCTTGCGGTATCGGCGCTTACAAACAACTTAAAAGAGAAAGGTCTCAAGGTTTATTCCTTTGGTGCGGGGGAACCTGATTTTAAAGTAAACAAAACGATAAAGCAAGCGGCAATAGACGCTATAAACGAGGATTACTCGCGCTATTCTGATGTGAAGGGATTTGTTGAGCTAAGAGAAGCAATTTGTCTGAAGCTGAAAAGAGAAAATGATCTGCAATATTCTTCAAACAATATCATTGTATCCAGCGGAGCCAAACATGCACTTTATACTTGCCTGCAGGTTTTGATAAGCGAGGGTGACGAAGTTATTATACCGTGTCCTTATTGGGTCAGTTATTGCGAAATGGTAAAGCTTGCTTACGGTATACCTGTAATAGCGGAAACAAAAAAAGAAAATTCGTTTTTGTTGACGGCTGAAGAATTGGAAAGCAGGATAACGGATAAAACAAAGGCATTGATAATTAACAACCCTTGTAATCCTACAGGCAGTGTATATGATAAAAAAGCCTTGGAGAAAATCGCGCAGGTATGCTTAAAACATGGTATATACATAATAAGCGATGAAATATACGATAACTTTATATACGAAGGTGCAAAACATATTTCAGTTGCCTCTTTATCCGAAGAAATAAAAGATATAACCTTAACTATCAACGGACTGTCTAAAACTTATGCAATGCCCGGTTGGAGAATAGGTTACACTGCGGCAAATAACGAAATAATAAAAGCGATGTCAAGCGTACAAGGACAATGCGTTTCTCATCCCAGCACAATAAGTCAGAGAGCATCCATAACGGCACTGACAATGGATCAAGGCTTTGTCGAAGAAATGCGTTTGGAATATGACAGACGAAGAAAGTATATAATAAAAAGGCTTGAAGCCCTTCAAGATATTTCATATATTTATCCATACGGAGCATTTTATGTATTTGCAGACATATCAAAGCTCTTAAATAAAAAATATAATGATGTATCAATAAAAACATCTACTGATTTTGCTATGGAGCTTTTAAACAGCGCCCATGTTGCAACCGTGCCGGGCATCGGTTTTGGCAAAGAGGGATTTATACGTTTCTCATACGCATGTTGTATGGAGGACATACAAGCCGGCATGGATCGTCTTGAAGAATTCATTAGCTAGTTACTTCTATTATGGAGATATGTAATGGATAAAAATATTTATATTATAGACGCCTATTCGCTGTTATATAAGGCGTTTTACGCAGTCCGTCCGATGCATTCGACCGACGGTACGCCTACAAATGCCATATACGGCTTTATGAATATGCTCATAAAACTGATAAATGAGCATTCTCCGGATTATCTGTTCGCTGCTTTTGACGCCGGAAAGCATACGTTCAGACATGAATTGTTTAACGAATACAAGGCCGGGCGCCAACAGATGCCGGAGGAGCTTAAGGCTCAAATACCGATAGTCATTGAGTTGATTAAGGAAGCAGGCATTGCTTTTTTGGAGTGCAAGGATTATGAAGCCGATGACATTATAGGATATGTTTGCTCCTTATCCGAAAAAAACAAAGACCATACAACAGTTGTAACAGGGGACAGAGATTCATTTCAGCTTGTGAGTGATTATGCGACAATTATGTATGCAAAAAAAGGCGTCAGTGACACCGTAAATGTCGATAAGGATTACCTTGAAGAAACCTATGGACTAAGTGCGCCTCAGATGATAGAATTAAAAGCTTTAATGGGAGATAAGTCCGACAATATTCCGGGAATAAACGGTATCGGTGAAAAAACCGCTTTGGGTCTTATAAAAGAGTATAAAAGCTTAGACGGTGTATACGAAAATATAGACGCAATAAAGGAGAAATTAAAGGAAAAACTGTTAAACGGCAAGACCGACGCGTATTTAAGTAAAGAGCTTGGTACGATAAACAGAAATGTTCCGATAATTCTTGATTATGAAAATGCGGATGATTATGACTTAAGAAAAGAAGGCTTTATAAATATCCTAAATAAATATGAGATGAAAAACCTCATTAAAAGCATCGGTGTTTCAAATGAAATCAAAGAAGAAAGCTCGGTACTTTGCATACCGCCTGTTATCGGAAAACCCGATTTAAAAGAATTGATCGGAAAGACTATCGGCGTACAGATTTCGGATAAAACAACAAGTGATAATTATTATGTAGCCATATCGACTAACGAAGACAACTATCTCATCGAGAACTGCGAATATGAGTTTATAAAAGAGCTTTTCGAGAATGAAAAGATTTTAAAGGTCGTTCATGACTACAAAGAGCTATATAAAGAGTTTATAAAAAACTTCGTTAATGCTAAAGGAGTCGTTTTTGACGTATTTGTTGCAGGCTATGTCATCAATCCATCGGATGAGAGATATTCACTCGAGGTTATGGCAAAGAAGTATCTTGATATTGAACTCAAACAAACGCCTAAACCGAAGCAACAATCCTTTTTTGATTTGGTCGACACAGTCGATAAAGATTATTTGGTTAAACAGGCATACGTTATAATAAGGCTGTATGATAAGTTTGAAACGTTATTAAAGCAGGAAGCTCTTAATGATTTATATTATAATATTGAGCATCGATTGATATTTATATTGGCGCAGATGGAGTTAGTCGGCTTCAAGGTCGACATGAAAATGCTTTGTCGTTTGGAGGATGAATTTGCAGAGAGAATCGCTGCGCTCACTCATGATATTTTGCAGCTTGGCAACAAGGATATAAGCTTTAATATCAACTCATCGAAACAACTCGGTGAATTATTGTTTGATGAACTGGGCTTGCCTGTTGTCAAAAAAACGAAGTCCGGTTATTCTACCGATATTGAAGTGCTGGAAAAGATAAAAAATACACATCCTATAGTCAGTAAAATAATAGAGCTAAGGAAGATAACAAAGCTCAGCTCGACATATGTTAAAGGGCTAATTAAATTAGCCGATAAGGACGACAAAATACACACGTCCTTTAATCAGACAATAACCACCACCGGCAGAATATCTTCCAGCGCGCCCAACCTTCAGAATATACCTGTAAAAACGCAGGAGGGTCGTGTTATAAGAAAAATATTTATTCCTTCCGATAATAGCAGAATACTTGTTGACGCAGACTACTCACAAATAGAGCTCAGAGTATTAGCTCATGTTTCGGGCGATCAAAATATGATTGAAGCCTTTAAAAACGGCGAGGATATTCATACTAAAACAGCTTCGGAAGTATTTGGCGTAAGTCCCGATGAAGTTACGTCAACTCAGCGCTCGAGAGCCAAAGCGGTAAACTTCGGCATCGTTTACGGTATCAGTGATTTCGGCTTATCGAAAAATATTAATATTTCAAGAAAAGACGCAAAGGAATATATCGACACATATCTGAATAAGTTCGAGGGGATAAAAAAATATATGGATGACATTGTTTTATTTGCCAAAGATAAAGGTTATGTAGAAACGCTTTTCGGCAGAAGAAGATATATTCCGCAAATCAATTCAGGCAACGCAAATATAAGAGCATTCGCACAGAGAACAGCAATGAATACGCCAATCCAGGGAACTGCCGCAGATATTATAAAAATAGCGATGATAAATGTCGGCGAAAGACTCTCGCAAGAGCATTTAAAGAGTCAGCTAATACTTCAGGTGCATGATGAATTGATAATTGATTGCTTGAAAGAAGAAAAGCAGGAAGTTACTCTCTTATTGACGGAAGAAATGCAAAATGCGGTAAAACTCAAGGTGCCGCTTACCGTTCAGGTATCAAGTGGCGAAAGCTGGTATGAGGCAAAATGATATGAAAATAATCGGAGTTACCGGAGGTATCGGAAGCGGGAAAAGTACTGTTTGTGGTATAGCCTCACAGATGTATTCAATTAATGTTATCAATGCCGACGAGCTTTCTCGTGAAGTAGTTAATTTTGAAGACGTTAAAACTAAACTCAAGGAGAAGCTCGGAAGCGAAATATTCATTAACGATGAGCTGGACCGAAAGAAAACCGCAAGCCTGATATTCGAAGATGAAGTAAAAAGAAAAGAAATCAACGCGATAATACATCCCCGCGTAAAGAAATTGTTTTTGGACTATGTACAGGAGTACGATTCCAAAGGCTGTCAGTTTGTAATATATGAATGTCCGCTTTTAATAGAAGAAGGGCTTACAGGCGATGTCGATACGGTGCTTCTTATTTATTCGCCTATAGACAGCATGATAAAAAACATTATCAGCCGTGATACTATGACAGAAAACGAAGCAAAAGAGAGAATCGCTGCACAAATGGATATAGATGAAAAAATTTCATATGCTGATGCAATAATATACAATGACGGAGGAATCGAAGATTTGAAAAATGCGGTTCGAATTGTTTTCGATTCCATATTAAAATGTAATGAATAGCGTTTACAGTCTGATAGTTTCGCTTGCCGAAAAGTTTGACATTGATGTGATAGGAATAGTCGATAATAGAGCATTGGATAAGTACACACAGAATATAGATATCCCCCCAAAACAGGAAATTCCTTTCTTTAAGGGCAGTATTTATGATCGATTGGATATAAAAAATGCTTGGAAACCGGCAAAATCTGTAATATCGTTTGCTCTAAGCTATAACAGTTCTTTAAAGATTAACGATCTTAAAGGTGACAGAGTGCAGATAGCGAGCTCTTCATTTGGAGAAGATTATCACCGCGTATTAAAGAAAAAGGCTGACTTCCTCATGAAAGAGTTTGTGAAGGAGTATACATGTCATTACAGGATATACATTGATACGGGAAAGTTGTCGGATAAGGCTTTGGCATACTGCTCCGGAATAGGTTTTTTCGGAAAAAACGGTTTAATAATAAATGAAAGATTCGGTTCCTATATATTTTTAGGGCACATTTTACTTGATATAGACATAAGCCAAGCAGTACAAACGAAAGAGTCAAAGTGCGGTTCTTGCAGCGTTTGCTTGCAAGGATGTCCTCAGAATGCATATTCACAGGACGGTAAATACCATTTTGATAAATGTGTTTCATATTTAAACCAAACCGGAAAAAATTACAATACTACAACATACATCTTCGGATGTGATATCTGCCAGAAGAGATGTCCTTTTAATAAAAATGCACCGACTGATTTACATGAAGAATTTTCATCGACGCTAAATGATGCTTTTCCTCTGAAAAGTGATATAATGAATATGAATGAGGAAGCGTTTAGAAATAGATACGCAAGGTGCTCTTTGGCTTGGCGAGGACTTGACTCATTGAAGATAAATTGTAATAATATTATTAACAGGAGTACTGGAGGAGGAAGAAATGTGTGAATCAACCGCATACTATATTTCAGAAGAAGGTACACAAAAAATAATGGATAACGTAATTTGCGTTATACCTCAATCTGACGGGATATTCTTAGAGGATATTCTGGGAGAACAGATAACAGCGAAGGGAACACTGAGCGAAATAAAACTGCTCGATCACAAAATTCTTATTAAACGCAGCTAGCTTACTATTAACTTATAATTAATTTACTCTGCTTTGTATGTTTATGATAAATAAATGCTATAATTAAATAAAGTAATAACGGAATAATAAGGAAAATATGAAGAGTACAACTAAAGATATATTCAAAATACCAAACATCTTATCCATATTCAGAATAATACTCATTCCGGTTTTTTTATATTTCTATTTTGTGAAAGAGCCTTTTATATATGCTTCGTTTACAGTCGTAGCCATATCTTTTTTGACTGATGTAGTGGACGGGGCTGTAGCCAGAAAGTACAATCTGATAACTGAGCTTGGGAGAATTCTCGATCCTCTGGCAGACAAATTAACACAGGTAGCTATACTGCTTGCGTTATGGATCGACCACAGGATACCTGTTATCGTGCCTATAATAGTTGTGTGTAAGGAATTAACGATGCTTCTAGGCGCTATTTATATAAAAGGACAACTGAAAAGCAATGTTTTATCATCGAACATATGGGGCAAATGCGCAACTGGAACTTTTTATCTGTCGATTGCTTTGTTTCTTCTGAATATACCGTTTGCGCAATATGTTTTGTTCTTATCGGTAGCATTGATGATAGTTGCTTTTATAAGCTATGCGTACGGTGCGTTTGCTCTTAAAAATGAAATCAAACGTAATTCTGAATCAGACACAAAAGAAGAATAAGCTTTAATATTTTGTGCTTTTGTGAATAGGATACCCGATAATTGGTATCCTATTTTTATATGGAAAATGTTTATTTGAAGATAATAGTATCCGCGATATCGTCAGTTGCTGTATTATTTATTCTTACGAAAATAATGGGCAAAAGACAAATGTCACAATTGAGCATGTATGATTATATAAACGGTATTACAATCGGCTCGATTGCTGCCGAAATGGCAATTTCAACAAATGAAGAAATATTTAAGCCCTTGACTGCAATGATAGTATACGCGCTTGTATCGACGCTTATATCTGTAGCCACGAGTAAATCTGTTATGCTCAGAAGGTTCTTTGTAGGTAAGTCGCTGATTTTGTACTACGACGGCAAGCTTTATAAAGAAAACTTTAAAAAATCAAAAATAGATATAAATGAATTTCTCGTTTCTATGAGAAATTCCGGATATTTTAACTTAGATGAACTATATTTGTGCGTCCTTGAACCAAACGGTCAAATGAGCTTTATGCCGAATAGCGAGAATAAACCGTTGATGCCAAAGGATGTTAAGATAAAAGTGCAGCAGGAATTATACAGTGCAAATGTAATAATCGATGGCAAAGTAATGAAGGAAACTTTGCAAAATATTGGTAAAGATGAGAGATGGCTTTATAAAATGCTTAGTGAACAGAATATAAAAGAAGTCAGTGAAATATTTTTGGCAACCTGTGATATGAACGGAAATTTCAACGCATATATAAAAGATGTCGGCAAGCTAAAGCCTGACGTATGGGTTTAATTCAGTCTTTTTTCATTACAAGCGCATATATTTCTTTCTTTGAAAGATTGCTTTTTTCGCATATCATTGCAAGAGCTGTTTTTCTTTCTATCCCTTGCGAAACAAATGTTTCAAACATGTTTTTTATATCAGCTTCACTAGTTAAATCGCGTTCATCGGTATTTTCGGCTCTGTCTATGACCATTGTATATTCGCCCTTAATATTATCTTGCAGCATACTCATAATTTCATTTGCACATCCTCTGTATGTATGCTCATGAAGCTTTGTAAGCTCCTTTGAGAGCGAAAGCTTGCGTTTTGGTGAAAGCGTATTTATTTCGTCAAGTACCTTTGAGAGCTCATGCGGAGAAACGTAAATAATGCACGGAATATTTGAAGCAAGACAAGACGATAAAAGACGTATTCTTTCGTTATTTTTTTTAGGTAAAAATCCTATGAAAGTAAATTCTTTGGAATAAAGCCCGGATAAAATGACGGCGGGAAGCAACGCGTTCGCACCCGGTAAAACACAAAAATCGATATCATTTTCTATCAGCGCTTTTACTAAATAATTACCCGGATCCGATATCAATGGAGTTCCGGCATCGGATATCAAAGCTGCCTTTTCACCGTTTAAAAGATCGGAAATAATGTTTTCTGTTATCTCCATTTCGTTAAATTTATGGTAAGCAACAAGACGTTTTTTAATACCGAAATGGTTTAAAAGCTTTACTGAGGTGCGTGTATCCTCACATAAAATATAATCAACATTTTTCAAGCATTCCAATGCTCTGAGTGTGATATCCTGTAAGTTTCCTATCGGAGTTGATATAACGTATAAAGAAAATTCGCGTTCCATAGACTTCTCCTATTAATGTATTATATCATGTTTTTATTGACTTGAATTTAAAGATATACTATAATACAAAAGAATTAAATATAATGTTTAAGGTGCCGAGTGAATCGGAGAATAGGGAAGTCGTGGTGTAAATCCCGCACGGACCCACCGCTGTAATGCTCATGCTTTGTACAGATGCCACTTGAAAAGGGAAGGCGTACATAGGCGCAAAAAGCTAAGTCAGAAGACCTGCCTGAAGCATTGAATTATGTAAGTAAAGGTAAAGCTTACGGAAATTATTTCCGTAGGCTTTTTATTTTAGAAAGGAAAAATTAATATGAATGATTTAAAAGAACAGGTAATGAAGTACGCAGACGGTATTACAGGAGTCAACGAACAGGCTGTGAAAGATGCAGAAGAATACAGCATGGGATTATTAAAAATACCTATGAGCTTAGGAAGAATCGAAAATATTGCTTTTAAGCTCGCAGGCATAAGCGGAAAGCTTAAAAATAATTACGACAAAAAATGCATATTAGTCATGAGCGCCGATAACGGTATAGTCGACCAAGGGGTATCTTCTGCTCCGAAGTCTGTTACAAAAACAATGACCGAATGCTTTTCTAAGTATAAAACAGGCGTAGGAGTAGTGTCAAAAGCTTATGGCAATGATTTGTTTATTTATGATGTAGGCGTAGACGCAGATATAGAGGACAAAAATGTCATAAATAAGAAAATAATGAGAGGAACAAACGATTTTTCACAAGGGCCGGCAATGAGCTATCAGCAGGCGTTGCAGGCAATCTTTGTGGGTATAGAAGCGGTTAAGGATGCGATAAATAAGGGATATAATGTCATCGGCACAGGAGAAATGGGTATAGGGAACACCTCAACAAGCACTGCCGTAATATGCTGTCTATCTAATAAGGAAATAAACGATGCTGTAGGAAACGGTACGGGAATGGTGGACGATATCGCGTATAATAAAAAAGTTGATACAATAAAAAAAGGAATTGAAATAAATCAACCGGATAAAAACGATCCTATAGACGTTGTCGCAAAGGTAGGAGGTCTTGATTTAGCGGCGCTTATGGGAGTATATATCGGATGCGCCTACTACAAAGTGCCTGTTGTTATAGATGGATATATTTCATCAGCGGCTTTCTATCTGGCATATAGGCTTAATCCCAAGGTGAAGGATTATGCCATTGAATCACACAAAACGCAGGAGCCCGGTTACGATATAATAACGAAGGAGACTGGAATTGAGCCGATGTTTTACATGAATATGCGCCTAGGAGAAGGAAGCGGGTGTCCGTTTGCATTCTTTGCAATAGACTGCGCATGCAGTATGATGAACAATATGTATACCTTTGATGAGGGAATGTGCAGCAGCGAATATGTAGATAAAGTCAAAGAGCTTCAATTTTGACTTGATATATCCATCGGCACGGCATACGTGGAAAATCTGACATTGAATTTAAAATCAAAATTATCTATCGCTTTAATAAGCCCTATACAACCTATCTGAAATATATCGTCTAAATTATCACCTTTCGCATTGAATTTTCTCACAACGCTGAGGACGAGCCGCAGGTTTGATCTTATAAACTCGTCCTTAAGCGCCTCTTCTCCCGATTTAATGCGAAACAGCATTTCTTCAGCTTGCAATCTGTTCATTTTAGGCAGCTGGGACGTGACAACGCTGCTTATTTCCACTTTTTTATACATTAATTCTACCTCCTGTTAATGTAAATATTGTTGACATTTAACAGAAGCATATACTTGAAAATTTTGAGCTTGAAAAGTATTTAGAAAATTTACAATCAAATCATGATATACTCAATAAAAGTATAGTAGAATATATTTCAGGGAATCATAGTGAGGATATGAAGAAGAATATTCGTTTTTATATTGCTTTATGGCTGTCAAAATGTGCTTATTATATGATAAAGGTTTTTGGAAGAAAGGGTACAAACTTTCCGGGGGTTCTTGCGCAAAGAATATGCCCCGATTTTCTCAAACGATCGGATAGACCTAAAACGTCCATAATGGTAACAGGCACAAATGGTAAAACTACCGTATGTAACCTTATAAACGATATACTCACACAAAACGAATACAGTGTAATGAATAATAAGCTCGGTTCGAATATGCAGCCCGGGATTATTGCCTGTTTTGTTAATAACACTACATTTATGGGGAAAATAAAAAAAGACATTGCAGTGCTTGAGCTTGATGAGAGAAGCGCAAGAATTGTATTTCCGAATTTCACTCCCGATTATCTTGTCTGTACAAATATTTTCAGAGATTCACTTAAAAGAAACGCAAATACCGATTATATTGCCGATATAATATCCCAAAGCGTCCCAAAGGAAACGCTGCTTATTCTTAATGCCGACGATCCGATAGCAGTAAATATTGCGCCTGATAATAAGCGTATATATTTTGGTATAAGCAAACAGGACACGGATACTGTGAGTTGTGATAATATCGTTAAAGACATAGTATTATGTCCAAGGTGTGCTTCTAAGCTGGAATATGATTATTACAAATATCATCATATAGGTAAAATGCATTGTACAAACTGTGATTTTGCGACGCCTTCTGCTGATTATCTGGTAACACGAATCGATAAAGAAGCTATGAAATTTGATGTAGTATCAGAAAATAGCACTGAAACTTACTCTATTATTTCAGATAATATGATAAATGTTTACAATCTTCTTTCGGCGATCTGTGTTTTAAAGCAGATTGGCTTAAACCACGATAAAATAAACAGCGCGATAGGTAAAATGCATATCGTAGAAAGTCGCTTCGTAGAAGATGAAGCTAACGGTATACCCATAATCATGCAGCTTGCCAAGGGACAGAACCCAATAGCATGTTCACTTGCTTTTGATTATGTCAGAAAAGATCCTATAGATAAAGCGGTGATACTTATCCTTGACGATCTTCACGAGAAAAATGAAGTAATTACATGGATGTATGATTGTGACTACGAGTTTTTAAACAGAGAAGAAATAAAGCAGATTATAATATCGGGCAAGAGAGCCTTGGACACATATGTGCGTCTGTTAATAGCAGGTGTTGGAAAAGACAGGATGCAATATGAATTTGACGAGGTTAAAGCCGCTTCGCATTTAAATGCCAAGGGTATAAAAAAAGTTTATATTTTATACGATCTATATTCATTAAAACAGCGCGATGCCGTTTGTGAAGAAGTAAAAAAGGTGTTGAACGAAGGGAAAACGAATTAATATGAAAATAGAAGTATTATTCCCTGAAATATGCAATCTATACGGTGACACCGGAAACGCGAAGTACCTGTCGGCGTGCATTCCTGATGCTAAGATAATAATTACTTCAATTGATGATATACCTTATTTTGCACAAAATAATGATGTGGATATGATATACATCGGAGGTATGCCGGAAAAGAAGCAGGGATTGGTTGCAAGTAAGCTGTATCCTTATAATGAAGCGTTAAAAAACCATATTGGCAACAATAAAGCCATGCTTGCGACCTCTAATGCGCTTGAAATTTTTGGTGATTATATTGAGGATGAAAAAGGAGAGCAGGTACAAACTTTAGGGATATTTGATTTTTTCAGCAAGGTAAATAAATCTAAAAGGCATAACAGTATATACTTAGGCGAATATGAAAATATTGAGATCGTCGGGTATAAAAGTCAATTCGGTATGTCTTATGCTAACGATGAAAACAAGTTTTTTTCAAGCGTTGTAAAAGGTATCGGGGTAAATGAATCCTCAAAGTACGAAGGGTTTAAAATAAATAAATTTATTGCCACATACCTTATCGGGCCTCTTCTGGTGTTAAACCCTTATTTGACTGAAAAGCTGTTGGTATCCATGGGAGTAGAAACGCCAAAACTTGCATATAGGGATGAAGCCATTGCCGCATATAATAAACGATTAAAGGAATTCAAAGAATAAATAAGTACCCCTAATATTTAGGGGCACTTATTTGGCATATTTATTTAAATTAAGAGGGGAAAATTAATTTATGTATGCATTCTAATACAACAACCTTAAATAAAACTTAAAAAATGAACAAAAAGGATTTATTTTTCATCAATTTTATATTAGAATATTACTTGCATGGTTATGACACTGTAGCTCAGCTGGAAGAGCGCTACCTTGACACGGTAGAGGTCATCGGTTCAAGCCCGGTCAGTGTCACCATTAGTTATAATCAAGTCCGTTGAATATTTTATTATTTAAAGAATTGCCGAAAGGCATTTTTTCATTTTAGCAGATTTTATAAATAGAGTGAAATTGCATGAGCATTGTGTTATAATTTTTCTACGTATCGAAATAAAAGAAAAGGTCGAAGAAGATGAAAGAACGAAGAAAATTGAACCTTGCCACCGATTATTATCAGATGAGTACGGGAAATGTATATTTCAAATACGGTATGCAGAATAATGTTGGCGTATTTGACGCTTTTATCCGACAAAATCCCTTCCACGGCGGTTATACGGTATTCGCGGGGACGGAACAGATCGTTGAATATATCGAATCTCTCCAATTTACGGGCGAGGATGTGGATATGCTCAGAAACAATCATCCCGAGCTGTGTAA
This sequence comes from uncultured Lachnospiraceae bacterium, assembly GCA_964618075.1. Lineage (GTDB taxonomy): Bacteria > Bacillota > Clostridia > Eubacteriales > Anaerofustaceae > CAYTMY01. The sequence goes on along the minus strand of CAZTZO010000005.1, from coordinate 30,653 downwards.
GGAGTATCTTGAATTTATACGCGACTTTAAATTCTCAGGCGATATCTATACAGTAAAGGAAGGAGATATCGTTTTCCCTCAGGAGCCTCTTGTAAGGGTACAAGCTCCCATGCCGGAAGCTCATATACTGGAAACTGCGATTCTTGCTATAATCAATCACGAATCACTTATTGCCACAAAGGCTTCAAGAGTGAGAATGGCGGCAAAGGACGATATCGTACTTGAATTCGGTATGAGAAGAGCTCATGGCACAGAATCAGCTTTATTCGGAGCGAGAGCAGCTATAATCGGAGGCTGCAACGCCACAAGTAATGTTGAAGCAGAATACAGATTCGGTTGTGTTTCAAAAGGCACCATGTCTCACGCTTATGTGATGTGCTTTGACGATGAATATGATGCTTTTGAAAAATTTGCGCAGCAAAATCCCGACAATGTAATTGTATTAGTTGATACATACGATACGATCAACAGCGGGATACCAAACGCATTGAAACTATTCAGAAAGCTGCGCGATGAAAATAAATTAACAGGCGCATATGGTATCAGGCTTGATTCCGGCGATCTTGCATATCTTTCCAAAAAAGCCAGAGAAATGTTTGACGCAGAAGGCTTTCAAAAGGCTATAATATCCGCCTCTTCTGATTTGGATGAATATTTAATAAGTGATCTAAAGGCTCAAGACTCGAAGATAACTATGTGGGGAGTAGGCACAAAAATGATGACGGGCGACGGTACTCCCGCATTGGGAGCGGTTTACAAGCTCTCTGAAATAACCACACAGGATAATAGAAGAATACCCAAAATAAAAATATCCGACGAACCTGGAAAGATAACTAACCCCGGATTTAAAAAGACTGTGAGGATTTTTGACAATAAAACCCAAAAAGCTCTTGCGGATCTTATAATGCTCGAAGAGGAAGCAATAGATATAAGCAAGCCTTTGAAAATATATCATCCATTATTCACATATAAGCAAAGAGTATTGACAGATTTTTATACTGAGGATATGCTTGAATGCATATATAAAAAAGGAAAGCTTGTATATAAAGAAAGACCTCTTGAAGAAATAGCGACATATTACAAACAGAGAAGAACGCATTTCTGGGACGAGAATTTGCGTTTTATCAACCCGAACGAATATCATGTGGATTTGTCTGATAAATTGTTTGATATGAAGAAAAAGCTTGTCAGTGAACACAGTTATAAATAAATGCGGAGAGTATTATGACAAAAAAAACTAATATCGGAGTATTATTCGGAGGAAGAAGCGGTGAACACGAGGTGTCCTTGGTTTCCGCATCAAATGTTATTCGAGCGATAGACAGGGATAAATATGATTTAACTCTAATCGGAATAACAAGAGACGGTAATTGGAAAATATATACAGGAAAGATTGATAATATAGAAAGCGATACATGGGAAAAGGATGAAGCAAATATAAAAGATGATATTTCTTTGTTCTCTGACGATGAAATCAAAAATATAGATATCTTTTTTCCTATTTTGCATGGCACATACGGTGAGGACGGAACAATTCAGGGATTATTCGAAATGCTGGATAAACCTTATGTAGGATGCGGAGTATTATCATCTGCCGCCGCTATGGACAAACAGATTGCCAAGGTCATTTTCGAATCCGAGGGAATCCCGGTTGCAAAATCAATAACGATTAACAAAAGCGATATAAAAACGAATATCAATGAATGTATTGATAGAATCGAATCAACATTCTCATACCCTATATTTATCAAACCGGCGAATGCAGGCTCAAGTGTGGGGATTTCAAAGGTAACGGGGAAAGACACCTTAACCGGTGCATTGTATGAAGCGATAATATATGATGAAAAAATTCTTATTGAAGAATGTATAGACGGATACGAAGTCGAGCTTGCCGTGCTCGGAAACGATCAACCAAACGTAAGCTGCCCCGGTATGATAGTTCCATGCAATGACTTTTATGACTATGAAGCAAAGTATAATAGCGGTGACTCTTCAAAGATTGAAATACCTGCGCCGCTACCTCAGGCTGTAACGGCGAATTTAAAGGAATATGCGCAGAAGGCATTTAAAGCTTTATGCTGCAGTGGTTTGTCGAGAGTGGATTTTTTTGTTAAAAAGGACAACTACGGTATTATCCTTAACGAAATAAACACGATGCCGGGATTTACAAATATAAGCATGTACCCGAAATTATGGCAGGCAAGCGGCATAGAATATTCTGCATTAATAACAAAGCTTATAGATTTCGGCTTTGAAAGATACAACAACAGGAAGGAACTTTCGTTTAAAAAACATTAATATGTCCGGAAAATTAAGTTTGGAAAAAGAGATCAGCTCTTTGGTGTTAAATGCGGTAAAGGAAACGGCTGAAATTTATGGTAAGGATTTGCCGGAAGGGTTTTGCGTTTCGGTTGAAGTACCCAGAGAGGAAAAATACGGGGATTTTTCAGTCAATTCGGCAATGCAGCTTGCAAAGCTTTTTGCAAAAAATCCAAGAGAAATAGCATCGGAAATAATAGCGCATTTGTCAGATGATAATATCTTTATAGAAAAAACCGAAATAGCGGGAGCGGGTTTTATAAATTTTTATATAAAGAATTCATGGTTGTACAATGAGTTGTCAGTCATAATTGAAGAAAAAGAGGATTATGGCTGCATAACACAGACGAACCCCAAAAGCATAAACGTGGAATATGTAAGCGCTAATCCAACAGGGCCTTTACATATAGGCAATGCAAGAGGCGGCGCGATAGGTGATGTAATTGCAAATATATACAAGGCTTGCGGGTGGAATGTCACGAAAGAATTCTATCTGAATGATGCAGGAAACCAAATATTAAAATTCGGTCAATCTCTTTCTTCGCGTTACATGCAGATATTCAACGCCGATTATCCGTTTGATGAAAGCGGATATATGGGCATGGATATTACCGACCTTGCGCACAGTTATTATGATATTAATAAAGATATATTAAAAGACAAGAGTGAAGAGGAAAGAGAAAGCGCTCTTGTTGAATTTGCATTGAGCAAAAATATATCGAACATGCAGGAAGTACTGGAAAAGTACGGGATTGTCTATGACGTATGGTTTAAGGAAAGCGAGCTTCACAAAACAGGAGCTGTCAACGAAGCCATTGAATACTTAACTAAGAAGGGCGCAACATATACAAAAGACGGTGCCGTGTGGTTTAAAGCTACCGATTACGACTGTGAGAAGGACGAAGTTCTTATCCGCTCGAATAAAATAGCAACATATTATGCTGCTGATATTGCTTACCATTTAAACAAATTTATAAAAAGGGATTTTGATTTGGCAGTCAACGTTTGGGGCGCCGATCATCACGGGCATGTTCACAGACTGAAAATGGCTATGGAGGCTGCGGGAGTGAAATCCGAAAGGCTTCAGATTGTTCTAATGCAGCTTGTGCATCTTATAAAGAATGATGAAACTGTGAGAATGTCTAAAAGAAGGGGAGACGCCGTTACTCTAGATGAGATGCTTAACGAGGTTCCGAAGGACGCTGTAAGGTTCATATTTAACTGTTCAAATCCCAATTCTCATATTGATTTTGATTTGGATCTTGCCGTTAAACAGACAAATGAAAATCCTGTTTTTTATGTGCAGTATGCTCATGCAAGAATACGTTCTATATTGCGAAACGTAAAGAAAGCGGAGCAAAAAGCCAATTATTCTTTATTGACAGACAAAACAGAGATTGCACTATTGAAAAAAATGTCTTCTTTTTCAAAGGAATTAAGCGTAGCTGCCGCAGAGCTTGATCCTTCGAAAATAACGCATTACGCATATGATCTTGCATCTGATTTTCATAGCTTCTATAATGCTTGTCGAGTAAACAATGACAACCCTGAGCTTATGAATGCCAGATTGGATCTGGTCGAGGGTTGCGGTTATGTATTGAAACATGCATTGATGATACTCGGAGTGAATGCGCCGGAAATGATGTAGGTAGAACCTAAGTAAAAGATATAATAAAACGGTACTGTTTTCTAAACAGTACCGTTTTTAGTAAGCATAAAAATGTGAATTAGTGATGAAGCTCATTGCAGGTATACTGAATTGGCATGTTGTTAAGAGTCATGACGACGCATCTGTAAGAAGGAGAAGATAATTCATTAGCTATTTTAACAGCCTTCTTCTTATCGGAGCATATTGCCATGATACTCGGTCCTGCGCCGCTTAAATATGTGCCTAGGGCTGCATTTCTCATACATACTTTTCTTATTTGTTCATAATTTTTTATAAGGGGAAACCTGTAAGGCTGGTGTATTTTATCATCGAGAGCTATTGCTATAAGGTCATCATCAGATGAATAAAACCCTTTAACAAGCATTGCTGCTCTGCTGATGTTGAAAACCACATCCTCACGACTATATGAATCAGGTAAGACATTTCTTGATTTTTGAGTAGATAATGTATAGTCCGGAATTATTGCCAAGAATACATATTTTTCGGGTATTATAAAATCCGTCTGATAGAATTTACCGTCAGAATTAAAAGACATTCGTGCGCCGCCGAAAATATTTGGCGCGAGGTTATCCGGATGTCCTTCAATAATACAGGCAATATCAAAGATTTCATCAAAATCCGGTTTGTTTCCCGTAAGCAGATATCCTGCCAAAACTCCCGCCGATATACAAGAAGCACTGCTTCCGAGTCCTCGTGAAAGTGGTATACCCGTCTTTATATCAAGTCTTACGCCTTTTAACTTTTTACCCAACACATCAAGTGTATGGTAGAGGCTTTGTATTACCAGATTTTCTTTATTTCTTATGGTATCGGCATAATTGTTTACTATAATGGCGTCGTCGAATTCTTCAAATTTAAATGTATTTGCCATACTCAGGCTAATTCCAAAGCAATCAAAACCGCATGCCAAGTTTGCCGAGGTTGCGTTTGATGTTATTTCTATCATAAAAGCTCCTTTTAAATGTTAGTAAGTATTATATCTTCTATATCTTCTTTATTAATTACTATCTCTTCTTTTAATGGTAACTCTGAGAGTTCATAAAGCGGCTTAGGTATCGGCGCTTTTGTATAATCATTTAACTCATAAAGTGCTTTTATGGCGTCGTTTTGCATCTTTCCTGTCAGAGAATAAAGCACGTCAGGCGCAAATTTATAAGGACTTGCCGTTGAAAGCAGGACAGTATGATGTTCATCACTGTTGTTTTTATTATAGCTTTCCATAGTCTTATATCCGACGGCAGTATGCGGATCAAGTAAATAATTATATTTTTCATAGACAGTCTTAATTCTGTTTCGTATGTCATTTTCACTTGCGTAATCGGCATAGAAGATATCAAATATACTGTTATTATTTACCTCATAATAACCTTTTTGAGCTAAAAGGCTCATACATTCTTTAGTAAGAGTATCGCTTTTGGAATTTATTTCGTAAATAAGACGCTCTAAATTGCTTGATATCAATATATCCATTGACGGTGATATTGTACGCTTAAACTCTCTGTTTTTGTCATATTTATTAGTATTAAAAAAGTCCGTCAATACATTATTGGAATTGGAGGCGCATAATAATTTATTGATAGGAAGTCCAGTTTTTAATGCATAATAGCCTGCCAGAATGTTTCCGAAGTTGCCAGTTGGGACGCAGAAATTTATCTCTTCACCCATTTTGATTACATTATTGTCTACAAGCTTAACGTAGGAATAGTAATAGTAAACGATTTGCGGTATTAGTCTGCCTATGTTTATCGAATTAGCAGAGGAAAGCTCGGCGTTCTTAAGAAGTGCTTTTTCTTTGAAATTCAAATCGTTAAATACATTTTTTACAGCGGTTTGAGCGTCATCGAAATTGCCACGCAGAGCATAAGCGCGTACATTGTCACCTCGTTGCGTCAACATCTGTTTTAGCTGAAGCGCACTGACACCGTTATATGGATAAAACACAAACACGTCGGTATTGGAAACGTTTGCAAATCCCTCCATAGCTGCCTTGCCTGTATCGCCTGATGTTGCCGTAAGAATTGCGGTTTTTTTATTGTCATGTAAATTTTGTTTTGCGCAATTTATCAGATGTGCAAGGATAGATAATGCGGCGTCTTTAAATGCACAGGTTCTTCCTGTTGTCAGTTCAAGTATACTGAAATTGTCAAATGTGCGTACGTCGAAGATATCTTCCGAAAAAAAGTTCAATGAATTGTATGCGTTTGAAACGCAAAAATCTATCTGCTCGCTTGAAAAATCTGTAAAGAAGGTTGTCAAGACCTGTTTTGCAATATAGCTGTAGCTCTTATGATTAAATTCATTGATGTTAAAATGTATTCTATCAGTTTCGCAAGGTACAAAAAGCCCACCTTCTTTGCTTAGACCCTCTAAAATACATTGGGACGCTTTTTTCTGAGTATTATTGTCTCTGGTGCTGTTATAATTCATAAACTGTTTCCTTATCTTTGTTATTGATTATACTATAAAGATTATATGTATATAAGACTATTAACGGTATTTTTTTCTTTAAAATGACATTAAGTTAATGTATAATATAAATACAGATTAAGAGGTGAGTAATGTTTTCATTTGAATTGCGTATGCCTACAACGGTGCTATTCGGCTCAGGCAAGATCAATATGCTACCGAAAGCGCTTGAACGATTCGGTAAAAGAGTGTTGCTTTTAACAGGGCAGTCCTCGCTTTTCAATTCAGGTAAATATGACGAAATAGTTGAAATCTTCAAGTCAAACGGTATAGCGTTTACCAATAAAAAAATAGTAAGCGAGCCTACTGTAGACATGATAGACGCTCTTTTAAAAGATATAAAGAAAAATGATTTCGATGCTATCGTGGCTGTCGGGGGAGGCAGCGTAATAGATGCAGGCAAAGCTCTTCGAGTCATGCTTTTTGAAAAGGGAAGCGTTGCTGATTATATACATGGAGTAGGTAAAAAAGAAATAAGCGGGCAAAGACTTCCTCTTATAGCAGTGCCTACGACTGCCGGAACAGGAAGCGAGACTACATCGTATGCATTTATTGCAAGGTATACAAACGAACCGTTTAAAGGCTCTTTGCATCATATCAGGCTTCTGCCAAACGTTGCAATCATAGATCCTCAGCTTACCGTTTCATGCTCGTATCCTGTAACGATGTATTCCGGGTTTAGTGCATATTGTCAAATCATCGAAGCATATATTTCATCTGATGCAACGCCTTATACGGATATGTTAATGCAAGAGGGACTGCGCAATATAAACGACAGCTTTGTTGGTGTGTGCACAGATGAAGGGGAGGATATTAAACTTCGCGAAAAAATGAGTTACGCAGCGTTCCTCTCCGGTGTAGGAGCACAGAATTCGACCTTAACGGCATTGCATGGTCTCGCATATTCCATAGGTGGTCTTTATGATATACCGTATGGAGAAATATGCTCGGCATTGATTTATCCCGCTACACTAATAAATATGAGGCGAGTTCAATTCTTCGAAGCCTACAGTGAAACAAAAGCCAAATATGCACAGATCGGTTCCTTAGCCTCCGGCATTGAATACTCGTATGATAAAGCAGATGTTTTATTGAGAGCTGTCAGCGAGCATTTAAAGGCTTTGACTGAAAAACTAAAAACCCCTAATCTTTCCAGATTGGGAGTGAAGAAGGATGATTTTTATAAAATAGTAAATAATGTTAAACAGGGCGGTAACCCTGTACAGCTTGCTGAAACCGAGCTTACGGAAATACTGAATATGGCATTCTAAGAATGATAAAAGCTGTGGGAAACCACAGCTTTTATCATTCGACTCCAAATTTGTATTATATAAAATGTATAATTATTCTAAATATAGTCTATAAATAAAAAGAATGAATATATCGATTTACCATGAAAAAGTATTATTATATGAAATAAACAATACTAATATGTTTGATTAAAAAACAATTAGAGTAAATCAGTTTAAAAAGTAAAGAATCTCATTTAAAATAAGTACTCATTTTATGTGTTGATTCATTGACTTTTTAGTGAAAAAGTGGTAATTTTTAACAATAAGGACGAGTATCCGTCTACTGTGATATATTAATGGTTATTATTGTATATTAATAAAACGTTAATTTAGGATATTCGCTCATTAAACGAGAGGAGAATAATATGAAACTCATGAAACAAATCGGCGCGATTCTGTTAGTTTGCGCTATGGTTCTGAGCTTTTCGGCATGCGGCAAGAAATCAGGCAACAGTGATGCTCTTAACATAATGATCGAAGTTGAAGTTCAAAGCTTAGATGCACAAGTCGCTACCGATGGAACAAGCTTCGAAGTTATCGCTGACTGCGTTGACGGTTTGAAGCAAATGGACGCCAACGGAGGCGCCATTGATGCACTTTGTGCAAAAGAAGAAGTCAGTGCAGACGGTCTGACTTATACATTCACAATTCGTGATGATGCAAAATGGAGCAACGGAGATGCCGTTACGGCAGCCGACTTCGTATTCGGATGGCAGAGAGCTTGCGATCCTGCGCTCGCTTCCGAGTATGCATATATGATGAGCGATGTAGGTCAGATTAAAAATGCTGCGGCTATTATAGAAGGAACAATGCCTCTTTCGGCACTTGGAGTAACGGCAGTTGACGACAAAACGCTCAAGGTTGAACTGGAAGTTCCTGTAGCATACTTTGATTCGTTACTGTATTTCCCGACATTCTATCCCGTAAACCAGAAATTCTACGAGAAATGCGGCGACACATATGCAACGAGTCCCGAAACGATGCTCAGTAACGGTGCGTATATTCTGAAATCGTTTGAACCGGCAGCAACAAGTTTCACACTTGAGAAAAATGAAACTTATTATGATGCAAGCAAGATTAGCATAAAAACACTTAATTATCAGGTAATTAAGGAAAGTCAGCAGGCATTGCTCAGCTACCAGAACGGAGACCTTGACATCATCCTTCTTTCCGGAGATCAGGTTGATCAGGTTAAGAGCGACAAGGAATTTACAAGCGTAGGTGCAGGATATCTTTGGTATATCAGTGCCAATATGGAAAAATATCCGGATCTTGCAAATCTCAACATGAGAAAAGCAATGATGTTTGCTATTGACAGACAGACTATTGTTGATAATGTTCTTAAGGATGGTTCCACAGCAACATTTACGGCAGTACCGCCCGAATTTGCGACAGGACCCAGCGGAGATGATTTCAGCGCCAACCAGGAAGAATTTAAAGATTTGTGTTCATTCGATACTAAAAAAGCAAAAGAATATTACGAAAAAGCTAAGACAGAACTCGGTAAGAGCACATTTGAATTCGAAATGATTGTTGATGATACCGAAATTCAGCAGAAGGTAGCAGCTGTTGTTAAAGAACAGTTGGAAACTACGTTTGACGGAATGACGATTACTCTTAAAGTTGAACCCAAGAAACAGCGTGTATTGGATATGCAGGAAGGAAACTTCTGTCTCGGACTTACGCGTTGGGGACCGGACTATGCGGATCCTATGACATATCTTGGCATGTGGGTCACCGGCAACTCAAACAACTACGGTATGTGGAGCAATTCAGAGTATGATGCTATTATCGCCAAATGCACTACAGGAGATCTTAAGAGTGATGCAAAAGGCAGATGGTCAGCATTGAAAGATGCCGAAAAAATTGCTCTTGATGAGTGCGTAATCTACCCGATTTATACGCAGTGTAATGCGAACATGATAAGCAAGAATGTATCAGGTATCGAATTCCATCCTGTAGCACTTAACCGTGTTTATAAGAACGCTACGAAAAAATAAATAAGTAGCTAAAAACAGCGACGGAAATATTGCCGCGCGCAGTTTAGTACAATACTGACGCGCGGCATTTTGTAATATCTGCTGTTTGTTTGTGTATTACTTGAAAGGATCCGTTCCACAGTGAAAAAATATATTATCAAACGAATACTGATTTCGGTTGTAACACTTCTTGCAATAACATTAATATTATTTATCCTTTTACAGCTCATGCCCGGTTCGCCGTTTAACGATGAGAAGCTGTCCGCAACTCAAAGAGCCGCGTTGTATACAAAATACGGGCTTGATAAACCGATATATGTACAGTTCTTTAAATATGTCGTAAATATGTTTAAAGGCGATTTCGGAGTGAGCTACAATATCAGCAAGAATACCCCAATCAGTCAACTCATACAGAGCCGTCTTCCTATAAGTATGGGTATAGGGATTATGGCGGTTGGAATAGGAGCTATTATCGGACTTATATTGGGTGTGGTAGCTGCCTTGAAACATAATACTTTTTGGGACACCCTCTGTACAATTATAGCCGTGTTGGGAGTTTCCATACCAAGCTATGTGTTTGCTTTGGCACTGAGCTACACCTTGGGTTTTCAGCTAAAATGGCTACCGATGCTTTATAGCTCGGGCAGACCTTTTTCAAGCAGTATAATGCCGAGTATAGCGCTGATGATGTTTACGCTTGCTTCTATTGCGAGATTCACAAGAACCGAAATGCTTGAAGTTTTAAACAGTGATTATATGCTGCTTGCGGAAAGTAAGGGAATAAGCGGTTCGCCTCTTATAATGAAGCATGCTCTTCGTAACGCATTGATACCGATTATTACCGTACTTGCACCGCTTATCGTAGACTTGATGACAGGTAGTTTGGTGGTTGAAAAAATATTTTCAATTCCCGGAGTGGGCAGTTTACTTGTAACAGCAATTCAATCAAATGACTATAACGTTGTTATATCGTTAAGTTTTATTTACAGTGCTATGTATATAGGTATAATGCTGGTTGTAGATATATTGTACGGTGTAATAGATCCGCGTATACGCCTTTCTAAGGAGGCGATTGACTGATGATGTTTAAGAAAAAATCAAAACAAAATACAAATGACATTAAAACGACAGTTAAGAGCGCTCCGATAGAAACACCATATGAATTTCAGGCGGATGATTTTGAGCTGAGAGGAACGGCGGCTGAAGAGCTTATAGATAAGAACTTTACAAGTCAGAACTACTGGACAGAAGTAAAGAAACGTTTTTTTGCCAACAAAGGAGCTATGGTGGCTTTGGTCGTAGTCGTTATTATAGCTCTATTGGCAATATTCGGTCCTATGATGACTCAATATTCATATTCCGAACAGAATCTTTCACAAAAGAATTTTGCTCCAAGAATACAGGGAATTGAAAAACTCGGTATTTTTGACGGCGATGAAAACATGAATACGACAAGCGGAAAGAAATCTATCAATTTATACAAACAGCAAAATTTGAAGAATGTATATTATTGGTTTGGTTCCGATACATTGGGACGCGACATTTGGACAAGGGTATGGGAAGGAGCAAAGATATCTCTCGCAATTGCTTTATTGGCAGCCGTTATCGATATGATAATAGGTATGAGTTATGGGCTGATAAGCGGGTATTTCGGAGGTAAAGTCGATTCCGTAATGCAAAGGTTTGCCGAGATAATTAACGGAATACCGCGGCTGGTAATAGTTACTTTGTTAATGCTGATACTGCCCAGAGGCTTTATAACAATAGTTTTTGCGCTCATGATAACAGAATGGATAGGCATGAGCAGGATAGCAAGGGCTGAAATGCTTAAATTGAAGGAGCAGGAATTTGTGCTTGCAAGTCGTACATTGGGTGCAAAGGACTTTTTCATTATATTTAAAGAAATATTGCCGAATATTATAGGGCAAATTATAACTCAGCTTATGTTCAGTATCCCTACAGCTATTTTCACGGAAGCTTTTTTAAGCTTTGTCGGTTTGGGTATGCCTGTACCGATGTGTTCGTTGGGAAGCTTGATAAGTGATGCGTTTAACAGCTTTACAACACATCCATATCAAATATTACCACCTTTGATAATTTTGGCGTTGTTAATGCTGTGCTTTAATATTCTTGCCGATGGATTAAGAGAAGCTTTTGATCCGAAGCTAAAGGAGATGTGACGGATAATGGCAAATAAAGATAGGATATTAAAAGTCAGAGATCTGTCAATATCTTTTAAAACAGATTCGGGTATAGTAAACGCAATACGCGGTGTGGACATAGATACATTCAAAGGTGAAACGCTTGCTATAGTCGGAGAGTCTGGTAGTGGGAAATCCGTTACCGTTAAGGCTATGATGGGTATCCTGGCAAATAACAGCACGGTTAACTCCGGAACTATCATGTATACTTATGATGATGATAACGGAGATACCGTAACAAAAGATATACTTAAAATGGGGAAGAAGGAGATACGCGAAGAGATTAATGGTAAGAGAATTGCCATGATCTTTCAAGAACCAATGACAAGCTTGGATCCTACAATGAACATAGGAAAGCAAATCACCGAAGGAATGATTTGGCATTACAATACTCCAAAAGAGGAAGCCAATAAAAAAGCCATAGAATTGTTGACAGAAGTTGGTATTCCTGAACCCGAAAAGCATATGAAACAATATCCGCATCAATTGTCCGGAGGCATGAGACAAAGGGTCGTTATAGCTATAGCGCTTGCATGTAATCCGGAGGTATTGATATGTGATGAACCGACTACCGCTCTTGATGTTACAATACAGGCAAAAATTCTTGAAATGATAAAGAAGATCCAGACGGAAAGACATATCAGCGTTATCTATATCACACATGATTTGGGCGTTGTTGCTAAAGTAGCTGATTATGTTAACGTCATGTATGCAGGCAGAATTATTGAGAAGGGTACTATCGACGAAATATTTTATGAACCGAAGCATCCTTATACATGGGGACTTCTTTCCTCAATGCCTGATATGGATACGGATGACGACAGATTATATACTATCCCCGGTTCGCCCCCGAACTTACTTCACGGTATAAAAGGAGATCCCTTTGCTCCCCGTAATATTTATGCTCTTAAGATAGACGAGCGCACAGAGCCTCCGATGTTTAAGATAAGCGATACACACTATGCTGCGACATGGCTGCTCGACGATAGGGCTCCAAAAGTGGATATGCCTATAGAACTGCAAAACCGAATCGCCAGAATGCGAAAGGAGAGTGCAAAATGAGCCTACAATCAGAAAAGAAGCCTCTTCTTCAGGTAAAGGGTCTTAAGCAATATTTCCCAATAACGAAGAAATATACTGTAAAAGCAGTTGACGGAGTGGATTTTGTAATATATCCGGGCGAAACATATGGACTGGTCGGCGAGTCGGGAAGCGGTAAAAGCACAATCGGCCGCAGTATTATCAGATTATACGATCCGACGGCAGGAGAAATAGATTTCAACGGTCTTGATATATCAGGGAAGATTACCCAGAAAGAAAACGAACAGCTTCGCACGCAGATGCAGATGATATTTCAGGATCCTATGGCTTGCCTTAATCCGAGGAAAAAAGTAGAAGATATCATCGCTCAAGGTTTGGATATACATCACCTTTATTCATCGAAAGCTGAAAGACGTGAAAAGGTGACAGATATGCTCTTAAAGGTAGGACTTGCGCCGGAGCATGCAGAGAGGTATCCTCATCAGTTCAGCGGCGGACAGCGCCAGAGAGTAGGTATTGCGCGCGCACTTATTATGAATCCAAAGCTTATAATAGCAGATGAATGCATAAGCGCACTTGACGTTTCCATACAGGCTCAGGTTGTTAATTTAATGAAGGATATCCAAGAAGAAACGGGCACTGCTTATATGTTTATTGCTCATGACCTTTCGATGGTAAAATATATTTCAGACAGAATAGGTGTTTTGCATCTCGGACATTTGGTAGAGACAGGCTCTAAGGAAGAAATATTTACAAATCCGATACATCCGTATACAGTAAGTCTGTTGTCGGCTATTCCTCATCCGAATCCCAGAACTGAAAAATACAGGATAGCAAAGACATATAATTACAAAGAATCCGGTGTTGATTATACTAAAGGAACACAGCACCATGTTGACGGTACGCATTATGTGCTTGCAACAGACGACGAATTTGCAAAATGGAATAACTAAAAATAACAGTGTTAAAAATACGCGCTCTTTGATAAAACAGAGAGCGCGTATTTTTATCGAAAAAATAAAAATATAAGGCAAAAGAAAGTCAAGCAAGACGCGAATTTGCTATAATTATAGCGAAGGTAATATTATGGATAAAAAATTCACTCATTTACATCTGCATACACAATATTCTTTGCTTGATGGATTGTGTAATATAAAAAGGCTTGTTTCTAAGGCGAAATCTCTCGGAATGGATGCTATGGCGATAACTGACCATGGTGCTATGTTCGGAGCAGTAGAGTTTTACAAGGAATGCAAGGCGCAGGAAATTAAACCTATAATCGGCTGTGAAATATATATGGCTGAAAGGAGTATGTTAGAAAAGGAATCCCAATACGATAGGAACAACTATCATCTTGTTTTACTCGCTGAAAATGAAACAGGCTACAAAAATCTTGTCAGAATTGTTTCTACAGGTTACACTCAGGGGTATTATTACAAGCCGAGGGTCGATTTTGACGTTTTGCAAAAGTATTCAAAGGGTATAATTGCCCTTACCGGCTGTATAGCAGGAAAAGTGCCCAGCCATATAATACGCGGCGATATATCGGGCGCCATGGCTCATTTGGAGCATTTTATTTCAATATTCGGTAAAGATAATGTGTTCGTGGAAATCCAAGATCATGGGATGGAGCAGGAAAAGAAGGCAAACGAATATCTGATAAAGTTTGCCAAAGAAAAAGGACTCGGACTTGTAGCAACCAACGATGCTCATTATATAGAGAAAAACGACTCACAATATCACGATATACTGTTGTGCGTTCAGACAGCCTCTACCTTCGATGATCCCAAAAGAATGAAATTTCCGAACAATGAATTTTACGTCAAAAGCTATGATGAAATGAACGAGCTTTTTAAAAGCACGCCTGAAGCGATAGAAAATACAAACATTATTGCTAATAGGTGCGAGTATAATTTTGAGTTTCATAATTATCATCTGCCGAAATTCGAGCTGCCGGATAATACCGATGCAAAAACATATTTGCGCGAACTGTGCGAAAAGGGTCTGAAGGAAAAATATAACACAATAACACCTGAAATAAATGAACGACTTGACTATGAGCTTTCTGTCATAAATGATATGGGATTTAATGATTATTTTCTTATCGTTTGGGATTTTATCAGATATGCCAAGGAACATGATATCCCTGTCGGCCCGGGACGAGGCAGTGCCGCCGGAAGCATAGTAAGTTATTGTCTGAGTATAACAGAGATAGATCCGATAAAATACAGCCTGATATTTGAACGTTTTCTCAACTCAGAGCGTGTGAGTATGCCCGATATTGATACGGATATATGTATTGAAAACCGACATAAAATAATAGAGTATATAATAAAAAAGTACCACGAGGAAAATGTATCGCAGATCATTACCTTTGGTACGCTCGGTGCGAAACAGGCAATACGCGATGTCGGCAGAAGCATTGGCATGAGTTATGCCGACTGCGACAAGGTGGCAAAGGAAATACCTTCGCGCCCCGGCACCACGTTTGAGAGCGCATTTAAAGAGAATCCAACATTACAGCAAATGGTTGATGAAAGTCCTGAAATAGCAAGACTCATTGAAATATCCAGAGCGCTTGAGGGTTGTCCGCGTCATGCTTCCACCCATGCAGCAGGTGTTGTTATATCCGATAAACCGTTGATGGAATATTTGCCGCTGTATGTGAATGACGGAAACGTTGCTACTCAGTTTAACATGACTACGGTTGAAGAACTAGGCTTATTGAAAATGGATCTTCTGGGATTGCGCAACCTTACCGTTATCAAAGACACTATAGATAATATAAAACTATCTACAGGTAAAATCATTGATCTGCAAAAGCTCAGAACTGATGATCCCAAGGTATACAAGCTTATTTCAAAGGGCGATACCCTCGGCGTGTTTCAGCTTGAGGGAGCGGGCATGAGCGCGTTTATGCAGAATTTACAACCGGACTGTCTTGAGGATATAATAGCCGGTATTTCTCTTTATCGCCCGGGCCCTATGCAATACATAGACACATACATCGTAAATAAAAAGAATCCTGCCGGAATTAAATATATACATCATACGCTTGAGCCGATACTTAACGTTACATATGGATGTATGGTCTACCAGGAACAAGTTATGCAGATAGTTCGCGATCTTGCAGGTTTCCCTCTGAGTGAAAGCGATAACGTACGCAGAGCAATGAGCAAAAAGAAAAAAGAAGCCATGAAGTCATACCGTGAAATATTCATCAACGGAGATGAAGCAAAAGGGATTCCCGGTTGCGTCAAAAATGGTGTGGACGAAAAAAGTGCCAACAAAATCTATGATGAGATGATGGATTTTGCAAGCTACGCATTCAATAAATCTCATGCTGCCGCCTATGCCGTTGTGGCATACCAAACAGCATTTTTAAAAACGTACTATCCCGCCGAATTTTTATCAGCACTGCTCAGCAGTGTAATTGGATTTGATGATAAAATCATTAAATATATCAGGCATTTAAAGGATAAAAATATTGATTTATTATCACCTGATATAAATGAATCAAACGAACGCTTTACAGTCGTTGACGGTAAAATCAGATACGGTCTTCTTGCTGTGAAGAGCTTAGGTGAAAATGCTGCGAGTGAGATTATAGAAATTCGAAAAGAAAAAGGACGTTTTACGGATTTCATGGATTTTGTAACAAAGATGAAATTCGACTGTGTAAATAAAAGAGGTGTGGAAAACTTAATAAAAAGCGGAGCCTTTGATTCGTTAGGACATACACGTAGAGAGCTCTTAAATTCATATTCGGATTATATAGACGGTGTTTTAAGACAACGCAGACAGCTTGTGGAAGGACAAATGAATTTATTCGACATGGCAAATGAATCCGAAGGTCTTGTCAGTGTTATGAATTCCGTGCCTAAAATGAAAGAAATGGAAACTGACGAGCTGTTATTGTACGAAAAAGAGTCAATGGGGTTGTATATTTCAGGACATCCGTTAAAAAAGTATTCAGAAATATTAGACAAATATGTTACTCACGATTCTATATCACTGAATCCTCAAAAAGAAGACGAGGAACAGCCTGATGAGCAGCTCGATGATAATAATTTGGAAAATGACCAAGAGGTGATAGTAGGCGGTACTGTCAGTACAATAAAAACTTATCTTACGAAATCTGACAAGCCTATGGCTTTTGTCACAATGGAGGATCTATATGGTGTATTTGAAGTAGTCGTCTTCCCAAAAACATACCAGGATAAGAGTTATTTACTTAAAAAAGATATACCTTTGCTGATAAAGGGTAGAATAAGTAAGAAGGACGAAGCGTCTATATCTGTAAGTGCTTCAAGTATTTATGATTTAAGCGATCCAAGAGATATTTCTCATTTGAAACCATTAAATAAAGATGCAAAACACAACCCTAAGCAAAGCGCAAATACCGATAAAAACAAATCCGTTGATAAAGAAACTAAAAATAATACTACCGCTATAAAACAGGATACGTCTTATAAAGCGGATACCATTCCCGATAATGCATGTGTTGTTATAATACTTGACGACTATGTAATGAGTGTTTTGGAAGAGCTTAAAAAGATAATGCTGTCTAACGCAGGGAATGTAAAAGTATTACTACATGACAAAAAAAGCGGTAAAAAGTATCTCGCGGACAAAAAAATGTGGATTGGAAATAATGTGAAAATATTGACCGACTTGAGAAATGTAGCGGGATATGAGAATGTAAGGCTGATGTAAAGTGTATATTTGACATAAATAAAGTGTTTTTTGTTGAATTGTGTCATATTTATCAATATAATATAACACATAGGAGTAATATTATGAGCGATAGTACCAAGCAGAGAACAACGATTAATATTATGGGCGTCGACTATCAAGTTATAGCAGAGGACGATCCGAAGAGAGTTATGATGATTGCCTCCTTTGTCGACAAATTGATAAAAAAGACAAAATCATCTGCGCCCTTTATGACAAACATGAGCGCTACCGTTTTATCGGCTCTCAATTTAAGTGAAGAATTGTATCGTATAAAGGATGAATTAGAACAAGCCAGAGAGAAGGAGCTTGAGTACCAGTTGCTTTCAAGTTATAAAGACAAGCTTACAGATGCCTTGAATGAGATAGAAAACAACGAATCAAAAAATAAGGTGCTTCAAAACAGATTAGAGCGTGCGGAGCTGGAAAACGATGAATTGAATGAAATGCTCGACGAATACAAGGAAAAATTCAGCGCATTACGAGCAGAATATGAACTGAACAAAAGAACTTTGACCGATCTTCAAAATAAATTTTTGGAAAATCAGATAGAGCTTGTGAAGGCAAGAAAAACTCTGTTGGATTTCAACGATTAAAATATACTTGTCATAACGGCATGAGGATGCCGTTATG
This sequence comes from uncultured Lachnospiraceae bacterium, assembly GCA_964618075.1. Taxonomy (GTDB): domain Bacteria; phylum Bacillota; class Clostridia; order Eubacteriales; family Anaerofustaceae; genus CAYTMY01. The sequence continues at coordinate 12,319 of CAZTZO010000005.1, read as the reverse complement.
ATTTTAATGGATGGATTTTAACATATGTTTATGTTTATCGTAGGGGGAGTAAAGGGCGGAAAAAGTATGTTTGCGCAACATACCGTCAAATATCTGCGTTCTATCAGAAACGGAGAGCTTTATTATTTTGCGACAATGCTTGCTCGAGATAATGAAGATGAGAAAAGAATAGCACGCCATATATCAGATAGGGCAGGATGGGGCTTTAAAACTATAGAAGAAGGGTATAATATAAACAATTCTTTTAATATGCTTAATAAGAAATCTATCGTATTGTTTGACAGTCTGACTGCTTATGTTCAAAATAATATTTTCAGCGAAAATGAACAATATAGTTTTGATTTGGAGCGATTTAGCCGAGACATCGATATAATGGTGAAGCTTACCTCTGACGTTGTCATGGTATCCGATTACATATTTTCCGATGCTGTTAGATATGAGGATATGACAAACCTGTTTATAGAAAAGCTGGGCAAGGCACACCAAATTGCTGCGCAAAAAGCCGATATAGTTGTAGAATGTGCATTTTCAAACATGAAGATATGGAAAAACACAAATAACATCGATATCAGCTCGATATTAACAGATTACAATAATTGCGACAGTCATTTGAAATACAACGATATTTAAAAGGGGTTTATATGTTAAATTCATTTTTATCAGCATTCAGCATGTTTTCGAAGATACCCGTCAAGCCGAGAACGTTTGATGATGAAAACGGCTCTCAAACATTATGTTTCCTGCCAATAGTGGGTATAGTATGCGGTGTTTTCACCTTCGGAGTATATTTACTTCTGTCTTTGTTTCGCATTAACAGCTTTATAAAAGCAGTCATGCTTCTTATATCCTTGTTCATAATAAGCGGTTTTTTGCATTTGGACGGTTATATGGACACAAGTGATGCCATTCTTTCTGCGAGAGACAGAAGCAAAAAGGTTGAAATCTTAAAGGATTCCGTTGTAGGAGCATTCAGCGTAATATGTCTGTTTTTTTTGTTATTAACAGATTATGTATCATTATTTACTTATATCGAACGCTTGGGTGACGCATGGCTTTTTATCGTCGTGCCTTTTCTTTCAAGAGCTATAGCCTCATTCATTTTGTTTACTTACAAACCGCTGAGTAATGAAGGAATACTTGCTTATTTCAGGACAGGAAGCAATATAACAAAGACTGTAATAACGGCAGTAATGGCTTTAGCGGGTATAATATGCTGTTTTTGTATAGGATTTAATATCGGCGTTGCCGGTGGCATCGGAGTGATAGCAGCAGTTATATTTGCACAGATATCACAGCATCAATTCGGCGGCATTAACGGAGACGTGATAGGTTTTTGCATTGTAGTATCTGAGGCAGTAATTTATTTAATGTCAGCGATTTTAATTTAGAGGATTTTATTATGATAGTTGTATTTGGCGGAGCGGTGCAAGGGAAAACAGAATTTGTTAAAAAAACTTTCGATATTTCGGACAATGAAATATTTATATGCGACGAACATAGTCAGATTAAAACCGACGCGAAAGTAATAGCTCATTTAGAGAGATTTATATACAAATGTATTCATGAAGGCGTAGATCCTATGGATTATTTTGAGAAAAACAATGCATTGTTTAAAGACAAGATAATAATATGCGATGATATATGTTGCGGCGTCGTGCCGTTAGGTAAGGATATGCGTCTTTACAGAGATAATGTAGGAAAGCAGCTTCAAATATTTTGTCGCAGTGCCGAAAGTGTATATAGAGTATTTTGTGCAATAGGAGAAAAGATAAAATGAAATTCAGACTTCAGCTAATCAGACACGGTAAAACATATGCTTCAACACATTCATTATATTGCGGGTCTACGGATATAGGACTATGCAAAGAGGGAACAGACGAAGTAATACAGAATGTTAACGACAATATTTATGACTCCGCCGAGGTGTATTTTGTGAGCGGTATGAAAAGAACATACGAGACTCTTTCATTGATAAATAAAAATTGCACTCCCATTGTCATTGATTCTCTGAAGGAAATGAATTTCGGTGATTTTGAGATGAAAAAACATGAAGAATTGATGAGTGATAAAAGATATGTCAATTGGATAGAAGAGCTTGATAGGGGAGAAGACGGGAAATGTCCGAACGGTGAATCTCACGGTGAATTCAATGAACGTATACAAAAAGGCTTCAAGGAAGTCTGCTTGTATATGTATAAAAACGGAATATCATCTGCCGCCGTCATAGCGCACGGAGGAACGATTGGATATATAATGCTCGATTATGCAGAAGGCTTTAAAAATTTTTATGAAGCGATGCCGCCTCAGGGCAGAGGCTATGACGTAATAGTAAATTTTGATAACGACAAAATCAAAATTGAAAAATACAGTATGATATAGCTTGAAATAATATTTTCATGATTTGTATTATTAACGAACGAGTTTGATATAATAGCAGTCTAAATTTAGAAATTTACGTCCGGCATAAGAAACAAATACTATTTATTAAATATCGGCAATCCGTTAAAAATTGCAATAAATAACGAAAATGTAATAATTATATTGAAAATATAGCTTTAATGCATTATATATACATTTAATGATACAAATATCTAATAAAATAACGTATAATATATTTATATATAACACATACTTAAATGATATCTCAAATAATCTGTGACATATGAGTTGAATATTCGGCTTAAAATAATCTTAAAATTTAAAGAGATACCATGTACATTTTGATATACTGTATTTGAGCACATACCTTTTTACATCATTATCAATTTCGCTTTGGCACTCGAAAACGAACATTTCTTCACCGGCGCGCATTTGTTTCTCGGCAGAGATAATCTTATCTATCGGAATACTTTTTCCGTTCATTTTAAACTTAAGAGGCAAAGGCTGCTTCTCATATGGAAAATATGCGATTACTTCTATTTTTGTATTTAGCGTTTTCATATCCTTCACCCTGTATTATAAATAACTTTTCATTTGAGGGTAATGCTCTTCATTTCCGCTTCCTCCGCACATCCATTTAACGCTGCTGTTTATAAAACTACCGCGCATTATTACTGAATTGCCATAATCATTTCTTATTGAATCTATCATGTTATCGATCTGCATATATCTGTTTTTGTCATCGAAAAAAGAGGTCTGAAATATACCGGAGGGGAACAAATCTCCAACATAAACGCCTATTGCTCTTATATAGTCGTCATTGTATATTTCGTCAAACAGTAATAGCGCATTTGTGTAAATATCTTTTGTGGATTGTATTGCAAAGGAATATTTACGGCTTCTTCCTTTTGATATAAAATCAGGATTTTTATAATATACTCCCACAAGCTTGCCCTGAAGCTCTTTTTCTCTCATGCGTTTTCCTATAGTTTCGCATAATGATATTATAATAAGTCGAGCCTCCGATTTATTTTTAACATCATAGGATACTGTAGTGGAGTTGCCTATGCTTTTTGCTTGTGGTGAAAAAGCATGTACCTCACATGAGTCTATTCCATTGGCGTAATTGTACAGCATAGTGCCGCGAACGATTTTAAAACGTGAAATAAGTGTATCTTTATTTGTGCAGGCAAGATCTCCTATCGTATTTATGCCCATGTTTTTTAAATGTATTCCCGTTCGTCTGCCAACCATAAACAGCTCGCTCACATCCAATGGCCACATTTTTTCTTTAATTTCATTTAAATAAAGAGTATGCGTCATATTCGGCTTTTTTAGCTCGGAAGCCATCTTTGCGAGCAATTTATTTGAAGATATGCCTACGTTTACTGTAAAACCGAGCTCTTCATATATTCTGTTTCGAATCTCATTTGCGGTTTTTATTATTTTATCCGAAGAGATACAACCGCTCATATCGACAAAGCACTCGTCGACGGAATATTGCTCCACTATGGGCGAATATTCTTTAAGCATATTTACGAATGCTGCGCTGGCCTTGGCGTACAGGGCGTATGTGGGACTTACTATAGTTAATCTCGGACAAAGAAGCTTTGCATGAGCTACCGTATCTCCCGTTGAAATGCCGTATTTTTTTGCGGGTATTGATTTTGCAAGAACGATTCCTTTCCGCTTGGCAATATCTCCTCCGACTATACTCGGTATATCGCGTAAATCTACCTTTCCGATGTTGAGCGATTTCCTGTATGCGGCTTCCCAGCTTAAAAAAGCGCTGTTGACATCAATATGAAATATTATTCGTTCTTCCATAACATAAAGATACTCCGTTGCATATCGAACTAATGTTCTAATTATAATGTTTATTTCTATTTATTACAAGCCTTTAATCTGTTTTTTTTAATTATTGTTAAACAAAATAAAGCCTGCCGAATGTAATTGTTTAATACCATCTTCAGACCTTATATCTATATTAATAATATGAAAGCTTACTTTGATATTTCCTGTATTATATCGGCAAGCTCATGTGCGTCTGTCTTTATTTGTTCCTCGTCATTTCCTTCTATCATTACTCGAACAAGTGGTTCCGTACCCGAGTGACGCAGTAATATTTTACCGATACCGCTGTATTTTTCTTCAAGCTCTATTTTTTTTGCCATGACCTTTTCATTGTCTATATAAAAAAGTTTTTTATCTGCGGCAGTCTTGACATTTACCAATATCTGAGGATAGTTTACGTATGACTTAAAAAGCTCGGAAAAGGGTCTTTGCGCTTCTGTTAATAACTTGGATAGCAAGAGCGCTGAAGCAAGACCGTCTCCGGTTGTGTTGAGAAGGGAACATATGATGTGCCCGGACTGCTCTCCGCCTAAATTAAACGAATCGCTTTCCATTCTTTGAAGTATATATCTATCGCCGACTGCGGTTTCCGAAACGCATATATTATTTTCAGCCAGTGCTTTTTTAAGACCTATATTGCTCATAACAGTAATTACGAGAGTGTCCTTTTTTAGCATTTTGTTTTGTTGAAGATATAACGCAAACAAATACATTATCATGTCTCCGTTAACTTCATTTCCTTTTTCATCTACAGCAAGAAGTCTATCTGCGTCGCCGTCAAAAGCCAGACCGAAATCGGCTTTATTTTTTACAACTTCCTTTTGTAGGGAGCGTAAATGTGTGGAGCCACAATTATCGTTTATATTTGTTCCGTTTGGTTTATTGTGTATCGCAATAACGGTGGCGTTCAGATGCTTGAATAATTCGGGTGCTATAAAGTAAGACGCTCCGTTAGCACAGTCAAGCACAATTTTTTTACCGCTCAAAGAGAAGGGGGCAAGCTTGGAAAGCAGATATTCCATGTATGCGCCATTTGCGTCATAATACTCATGTTTTCCGATCTTTTCATTTATCACATCGTTAAAGATAAGCTCGTTCTCTAAAATATTTTGTATATTGTCCTCTGTTGTGTCAGAAAGCTTTTTCCCCTCTGAATCGAAGAATTTAATACCGTTGTCATAAAAGGGATTATGAGAAGCGCTTATTACAATTCCTGCAGAAGCCTTATAGTGTCTTACAGCAAACGCGATGCCCGGAGTAGGGAATATTCCTACGTCGATAACATTTCCGCCTCTGCTCATTATTCCAGCAGAAATCGAATTTTTGAGCATGTCGCCTGAAATACGCGTGTCCATTCCTATAAGAAATTTCGGTGATTGCTCGGTGTTCTTTTTTAATGCCTCACATGCAGCGCACCCTAATTTAAATGCAAGCTCACATGTAAGCTCTTTGTTTGCTATCCCTCTCACTCCGTCGGTGCCGAATAATCTTGCCACTTTATTACCTCGTATATTTATTGATTATTTTTTGTGCTGCCTTTATGCCGTCTACTGCGCTGCTGACAATTCCTCCTGCGTAGCCGCAGCCTTCTCCTACCGGATATACTCCTCCTATACTTATGCTTTCCATTGTAACGTTATCTCTTAGAATACGTATAGGCGACGAAGTTCTGGTTTCAACGCCTGTCATTACACCGTTTTGAAAGCCGTCTATTTTTTTTGCAAAGTATTCTAAGGCGTTTTTTAAGGGAGAAAGGATAAATTCAGGCAAAATATCGTTAAAATCACAATATTCGTATCCAGGTCTGACAGTCGGTATGCAGTCGCTTTTACTTCCCTTGACATTCATAAAATCGCATATATTCTCTGTCGGCGCATAGTGATGAGTATGTGTTATGTTGTATGCGTTTTGCTCCAGCTTTTTTTGAAAATCGATGCCATAGAGGGGATTATCGTTTTCGTAGTCGTCCGGAGTAACACTTACAACTAGCGCAGAATTTGCGTTTTGCGCGTCTCTTGATGAGAAGCTCATTCCATTTACGCAAACCCCGTCTTGTTCTGTAGAGGAATTTATGACATATCCACCGGGACAATTGCAAAACGTGTAAACGCCTCTATAAGAAGCATCTTTATATGTGAGAGAATACTCAGCGGGATGAAGTCTTTTATCATCTGAATATTTGCCGTATATGTAATTATTTATCGTACTTTGGTTGTGTTCTATGCGTACTCCCACAGCAAAGCTTTTGGGTTTAATAATAATACCGTTGTCATAAAGCATAGAAAACGTATCTCTGGAAGCGTTCCCGACAGATAAAACAAGCTCATGACATTCTATCGTATCTCTATTATTAACCACAACTTGCGCTATATTTCCGTTTGCATCTTTGATTATATTCGTAAGCTTTGTCTCAGTAAGCAAGCTGACGCCATGTTCCTGCAAATAAAGCTTCATTTTTTCCATGATTTTTCTGAGAACGTCTGTACCTAAGTGAGGTTTTGCTTCATACAATATACTTTTGTCTGCTCCAAATTTTACAAGTGCTTCAAGGACGTATTGGGTGAGGGGAGATTTTATCCTTGTAGTAAGCTTCCCGTCCGAAAATGTACCCGCACCGCCGAAACCGAATTGCACATTTGACGTAGTTATGAGTTCTCCTCCGTTAAAAAACGAATTCACATCAGACAGTCTTTCTTTAATTTCTTTACCCTGTTCTATAATAATCGGTTCAATACCCGCTTCGACCATTAATAAAGCGCAAAAAATACCGCACGGACCAGCTCCGACTATAACAGGTCTAAAAGTAGCGCAAACATGTTTTTGAATTATTATTTCTTGTTTATGAGGAACATATAAACTGATATTTTTACCGTGCAGTTTTTCAGGGTATTCAAAGCTTACGGAATATATATAATATATACCTTCCGAAACATGAAATCTCGAATCCAGTGAACGACGCAAAACGCTGAAATGTTTTACGTCGTTTTCATTTAGACGAAGTTTTTTGATTATCACTTCACGATAATTACTTTGAGTGATTTTCTCAAAACGAATTTTTATATTGTCAACTTTATAAAGCATTCATGTATCCTTATTCTGCAGATAGTGTAATATTTACGGTTTGAGTGCTTGTCGATGTAATATAAACGTCGGATGGGATATCATATTGTATTGTTACATCTTTAACACCGTCAGTAAATTGTGTCAAATCGATATATGCGGTAACATCCTCTGCTGAAAGCTTTGCTATTGCTTCATTTGAGCCCGAGAGTGTTACGCTGAAATTCACACTTCCGTTAAAGCTTATCTTTCGGTTTTGCGGCAAATTTCTCACCTGTAATGTACTGTAAGAAAATGTCTTTGATGTATCGCCTTCTATATCAACATGAGCCGTTATATCGTGGTTCTGAGTCAAGCTTACACCGTTAGGGACGTTTAATGAAACGCTCGTATCAAATGATGCGCTTGCGCTTGTCAAATCTATCGGTACTGTATCTATTTTGCTTATACCGGATAGTACGCCCTGCTTACCTGAAATAACGACAGTGGTGTAGTTTAACGAGATACTTTTAAGGCTGTGGTTTGAAGCGCATTGCCCTGTTGTGATTATATTGATCGGCACTGTTTTTGTTGTGCCTACAACAACAGTGACATTTACGACCGATGGCGTTAATACTACGTTATCAAGTTTATTTCCATTCGCATCGTAAGCGTATAATGTGATATCCTTAGTTATGTCAGACGATATGCCGTTTATTTCAACATTACCTTCAATGTGAGATAATTGTTCGATTTGAGTTTCACTTCCGGAATAAGTAACTATTTGAGACGGCTTGTCAATATATAAGACAGTGTATCCTGAAGAGGGTGAACCTGAGGTTGCTATGCTGTAATTTGTTTTTTCCGATATCAGATTGACAAGCTTAACTTTTATATATTTGTCCGATATGTCCGTAACAGTGACGTTATCGGGCAATCCTAAAATAGTAACCTCGATCGTATATTCACCAGGCTCCGTAAATTGGGAAAGATCAACGACCGCTTTAATATTGTCCTTATTTATTTGTCTTATAAGAGACGACGTTCCGTATAGCTTTATATCAACAGTATCGGTTTCGTTTTCTATTATAAGGTTACTGGCAAGGTTGATATATTCTACTTTAATTCCGTTATATCGCGGCGTTGAGATAGGGTTTGTATTCGTATTTGCAATGAGCCAAAGGAAAAAAGCGAATATAAGTGAAAGAATAGCGCGTGTTATCTGTTGTTTGGTCAAATGAAGTTTCATTTTGTTTCTCCTATAAGCGTGGGTAAAATGTTATCTTCTTCAGCGTAAATATTGTTTAATAGCTCGGTAAGCGTCTTTGCGTCCAAAAACCTTGAGAGCTTTCCACCCAATGCATATGATACTACTCCCGTTTCTTCTGAAACAACTATAACAAAAGAATCGCTAACTTCGCTCATGCCTATTGCAGAGCGGTGCCGTGTGCCTATTTCCTGTTTTAGATTGTTGTTTTGAGTTAACGGGAGAAGACAACCGGCTGCTTTGATTCTCATATCCTCTCTGCCGATGACTGCTGCTCCGTCATGTAGCGGAGTGTTAGGAATAAAAATATTCAATAACAGCTGTTTAGTAGTCAGTGAATCTATAGCTGTCCCCGAATCAATAATCTCTTTTATTTTAGTATTTCTTTCGAGTACGATCAGCGCGCCTGTTTTGCTCTTTGACATTTCGAACACGGCAGATACTATTTGTTCTATTACATAAGTTACGTTTACTTCACTCTTTTCTTTTGTAAAAACAGAGAAATAGTTTTTAAATTTTGTGCTTCCTATTTTCCCCAAGGCTCTTCTTAATTCAGGCTGGAACATAATTACCAAAGCCAATATGCCGACTGTAATAACGTTTTTTAGAATATAGTTTATAGTAGTAAGCCCAAGCCACGAGCTGAGCTGAGTTGCCACGACGATTATAACAATGCCTTTTACAACCTGTATAGCCTGAGTGTCTTTGATCCAAGTAAGTATGGCGTATATTATTATCGCCGTTATAAGAATATCAATTATCGAAACTACTGTTGAGCCCGAAAAGCCCGTTTGAAAGAAATTCTTTAAAGTTTCTAACATCGGTTTGTCCTCTTAATGATTGTATTTGTTTTATTATATAATAAATAAGGAATTTATTAAAGGTAAATACGGTATTTTCAAATATAAGAGGGTATCAAACACGAGGAATGTTTTTGTGATATCTATAACGTTCAATCATCCTTTGCTACAAAATTAAAAAGCTTTGCACTAAGCTACGCAACAGAGCTGCCTAAAACCATGGCGGAGAACTACGCCCAGGAATATATCCAGGAGATTGTTCCCGATGTAGGCGTAAACATAGCAGCAAGTGCATCTGGGCAGGAAGCACCTCACTCAACAAGAGAAATGCTTCGTTCTGCAAATGAAGCGGGTGTTGCAGGCGCAATGGTAGCGGCAATACTCGGAACTGCCGGCAAAGTGGTAAGTGCGGGAGCTGATATCACGATAAACAGCGCATATGAATCAATATCCGAAAAGGCGCTTAAGAATACGCTTAATATGGATTCGAAGCAGGCAAATGAAGTGATAACCGCCCTTGTCAACTCAAAGGAGTTTGATAAGGAAGGACAGCTGTATATCGAAGCGTTAGATAATCACCAGAGCATAGAGGATAACACAGGAACAGCAGAGCAAGGTGCAAACGTAAACTTAACCGATGAAGGGATAAAAAGGGCTGAAAAGGCAAATGTAAGCGGGATTGTTACTACCATTAAAAAACCATATGAAGGTATTACGCCCGAAAAGATAAATATAGATAATAAGGACAGAAACGTTGTATTAATAGAAGAAAAAAATGTTAGCAAAGTTGATAATGTTATAAAAGAGGCTCTTGGTGAAGATCATTTTAAAAGTAAAGTAAAAAAATCATTGGAATCTATTTTTGGCGATAAACTGAATGGCAGCAAGATTTTAGTCAAGAACGTATCTTTCAATAGTGCTCCATATGAAGTGACAATAAACAAAAGCTTAATCGGTAAACTTGTTGCAGATACAAATCTAAGTGCCGAGAAAATCTCTGTTTTAAACAACATTGAAGAAATTATTTCTGAGGGTGATTATGTAGGCAGCGGCGATTATGAAGGCAAGAATAATAAAAATATAGAAAGATACGATTATTTTGAAACAATGGCGGTCATTCCTTCTATAGATCAAAGCGGAGAGTTTGTTAAAGAAAAATACGTTGTTTCTTTCGATGTGGAGGCATATAACTATCAAAACAGATTCAGAACGTACAAGATAAACAATATTGACTTGGTGCCTGTTTCCGAAGTACAAACGGGCACCGAACCCGCAGCCAACGTGACAGAACCAAGTCAATATAATAATACTATACCCACGCAGTCGAAAGAAGTCAAGAATTCTAATAATACTCAAATAGACCCAAACGATAACAACGTACAGAGCGTAAAGAGAATACTAAACGAAAGAGGCGTGAAGGTAAGCTTTGATGAAACACGCTTTAGTGATGACCGACAGACGGCGTTATGGATACCTCATAAGGACGAGAAGGGCAATATAACCCGTGAGGTAGTATTTAACCCGAACGCAAAAAGTAAGCAGTGGATAGAGAACATAGCAGTACATGAGGTGTTCCACGACATAAACGGCACGAAGGAATATGAGCAGCTACTTGAAATGGTTCAAACGTATGATAAGACAAAGGAGGACTACGAAACCGCCCGTGCTTTTATAGAAGAGATGTATGCGCAGGTCTATGACAAGGATGATAAGAACTTTTCAAGGCTTGTAGATGAAGAGGCAGTAGCGTCTATACTTGGAAACAAGCTCGGTACGCAGGAGTTTGTATCATCTCTTGTATATGAAAAACCCACAGTAGCAAGAAGAATATACAACTGGATCGTTGATAAGCTCAACCTCATTAACAAAAAGAAAGGCTATAACATTGAAAAGCTCTTCTGGACTGACGTTAAGAATAAGTTTGATAACGCTTACAGGCAGGAGTATAAGGGAAACGCAGGCAATGAAAAATATGCAGTCAATGACATTGATATATACGATGAAACAACTTATAATAAGCGAGGATGGACGAATGTAAACGATTTAATCAGTATTCAAGAATATGGTATGTTCAAAGGAATGCTGAAAAACAAAGAAGCGGCAAGCAGAACTGGTGATGGAGAATATATATTTGCAGTAGGCAATAAAGAAGTTGGTAACAATACCCTTATATATACAGATGGCGATTTTAACGAACCTACGATAAATAAAGTTGTAAGAATAAATTGCGATAATGAAACTGTTATTGATTGTATTAGGAGGTTTATTTTTAATGAAGAACAACGAGGAAACCCAATATCGGAGAAAATTATTAATGCTTACTTCGGAGATGAAATTGTCACAGAATACACAGCTGATAATTTCGGAACATTTAGTGAAATTAAGCGAAAAAGAAAAGGAACAATTAGCTCACAAAATTATTCACTTGATACAGGACTGCAAGAACGAAACGGAAGTATTAGAAAAGATAAAGACTCTGAGTATCTAACAGCAGCAGAGAAGGGAGATAGCAGGTTAACACCACTAAAAGAACGGTTATCAGGTGATGAGCTTTTAAATGCACAAGATTTAATTGAAGAAATAAAAGACGTCGGTGGTGAAGTAGATGAAAATGGATATGTAACAGTTTATCATAGAACCTCGGACGCTTCTAAAAATGACATTTTAAAAACAGGCAAGATGACAGCCCAAGAAGACGGGCTGTTTTTTAGTACATCAAGAGCGGGACAGGCAGAGGGTTACGGAAATAGCATAATAGGCTTTAAGTTTCCTGTTGAGATGTTAGAACTTAACGATATTTTTGATAACGAAGCACATTTACGATTACCATTATCAAGCAAAAGAGCATTTGATATAAGACAGTATATAATTGATTCTAATGAGAATAATGCGCGCTATTCCCGCTCCTCCGACGAATGGCGAAATCACCCGGACGCATGGCAATCCCACCTGGATAAGTACTACGAGCCCGAAGGCACAG
>CAZTZO010000004.1:81354-107415 GCA_964618075.1 uncultured Lachnospiraceae bacterium | reverse complement strand
CTAAAAGACTATTCAAATTTCAAGTGTCCAGATTTCGGGGTACAGATCAAAAAAGCTGAAGACGAAAACAGGCGTTTTTTAGCGTACAGCTCATACAGACGCACGAAAAATAAGTATAACGGATAAAACATTGCTTAATTTAAAAGAAAATATGTATTTTTCAGACCTGTAAATTTATTTTGAATAATTGTGTGTTATAATTATTAAAATTAATATTTATTGCAGAAAGTATTGCAAATTTACCTCAAATGCCGCTTTGCAATAAAGGCACTTTTATCCTATATTGGCAGCCTGCTATTCTATATCATCTTTAAGTAAAGTGGGAAAACTGCCGAGACGAACAAATAATTATTTTACAAAGGACAATATCATAAAAAAAAGATTATTGATTATCCTTCTGAGCGTTTTTATGGTCTTAGCACTAATCCCAAAGAGCACACAGGCGACGACGAATAACTACATTACTTTTTCAAGTAGCACCGCCTTTACGCTTAAAACTTATAATGAAACAAAGAACTGGGACGGTACGCTGTATTATTCCACCGATTTAACTACTTGGAACGTGTGGGACGGAACAACTACCCTTAACAGTTCTGCTGACTTTAAGCTCTATCTGCGAGGCACAGGCAACACAAATATATCCAGCGCGAATCTCGTTAATGACGAACCCACTGACACTGAGCGCTGGGTGCTTACAGGAGATAACGGTATAGCCTGCACGGGAAACATTGAAACCCTGCTGGATTACGAAACCGTAGCAGCCGGCAATCATCCTACAATGGCAGAAGGCTGCTATTACTATATGTTTAAGGACTGCACTTTGCTTAGTTCAGCACCCGACTTGCCTGCAACAACGCTGACTGATAACTGTTATAGTGAAATGTTTGAAGGCTGCACAAGCCTTAGTACAGCGCCTTCTCTTCCTGCAATGATACTGACTGAAGGCTGCTATGGCGGAATGTTTCAAGGCTGCACAAGCCTTAGTACAGCACCCGACTTGCCTGCAACAACGCTGGCTAATAGTTGCTATTGCTTTATGTTCAAAAACTGTACTTTGCTTAGTTCAGCGCCTGACTTGCCTGCAACAACACTGGCTGATAGCTGCTATGGCGGAATGTTTTCCGGCTGCACGAGCCTTACTTCAGCACCAAATTTGCCTGCAACAACTCTGAAAAAAGACTGCTACGGCTTTATGTTTTCCGGCTGCACGAGTCTTATTTCAGCGCCTTCTCTTCCCGCAACAACACTGGCTGATACCTGCTACGGCTTTATGTTTTACGGCTGCACGAGCCTTATTTCCGCGCCCGCTTTACCCGCAACAACACTGGCTGATAGCTGCTATGTCGCAATGTTTAATGGCTGCATAAGCCTTAGCGCAGCACCCGCCTTACCTGCAACGACACTGGCTGATAGCTGCTACTGCTCCATGTTTTACGGCTGTACGAGTCTTGTTTCAGCACCTACCTTACCTGCAACAATACTGGCTGATAGCTGCTACTCCTCCATATTTGAAGGCTGCACGAGCTTAAAGGTAAGCGCAACACAAGTGGGCGAATACAGTATCGCATGGCGTATTCCCACAAGCGGCACAGCAAACACACAGGATGACTGGAACACAGACATGCTTAAAAATACAGGCGGAACCTTTACGGGCAATCCGACTATTAACACAACTTATTACCTGATTGCCAACAAATATAGCGTAACTCATACCCTGACCAACCTTTCGGCAACTACGGGTACGGTGGGTGAGAACAAGGCGACAAGAGGCAGCGAATACACTACAACGCTGAGTGCGGACAACGGGTTTACACTGCCTTCGACAATTACAGTTACGATCGGCTCATTAACGGCAACTGCCGATACTGATTATACATATGACACTGCGACAGGTGTTCTTACGGTTCTTGCTTCAAAGGTAACGGGGGATATCGTGATTAGTGCAGCATCAAAAGCCACTGACGATACCTACATTACTTTTTCAAGTACCACCGCCTTTACGCTTAAAACTTATAATGAATCAAAGAACTGGGACGGCACACTATATTATTCCACCGATTTGATTACTTGGAACGAGTGGGACGCAACAGCGATAAGCAGCTCTGCGGACTTTAAGCTCTATTTGCGAGGTATAAATAACTCTGTCATAACGGGCGATAATGTAGATCACTACTGGGTTCTTACAGGAAATAACGGTATAGCCTGCACGGGAAATATTGAAAACCTGCTGGATTATAACACTGTGAGAGCAGGGTCTCATCCGACAATGGCAAATTTCTGCTATGGCGGAATGTTTAAAGACTGCACGCACCTTAGCACAGCACCCAGCTTGCCTGCGACAACACTGAGCACAAGCTGCTACGGCGAAATGTTTGCCGGCTGCACGAGCCTTTCATCAGCGCCAAATTTACCTGCAACAACGCTGGCTGAAGGCTGTTACTGCGCAATGTTTGGCGGCTGTACGAGCCTTAGTACAGCGCCAGATTTACCTGCGACAACGCTTGCTGATGGCTGCTACAGCGCAATGTTTAAAAACTGCGCTCTTCTAACAACAGCGCCCGCCTTGCCTGCAACAGCATTAACAGACAACTGCTATCAGGATATGTTTAAAGGCTGCGCGAGCCTTACTTCAGCACCTGAACTTCCTGCAACAACACTGAGGCAATATTGTTACAATACCATGTTTGACGGCTGCACCTCACTTAGCACACCACCAGCTTTACCTGCAACAACATTAGCAGATGGCTGCTATAAAGAGATGTTTAACGGCTGCATTGCCTTAAAGGTAAGCGCAACTAGAACCAATGGCTATTATATCGAATGGCGTATTCCCTCAAGCGGCACCGCAAACACGGCAAATGACTGGGACACAGACATGCTTAAAAATACAGGCGGAGCCTTTACGGGCAATCCGACTATTAACACAACTTATTACCTGTTTGGTGGTCTCGCCCCCACTATCAGCATTACCACCCAGCCCGAGGCTGCAACAACAGTCACCGCAGGAAGCATTACGGGCAGCCTGTCGGTTGTCGCTACTACGAAGAATGCGAGCGGTGCTGTTGTAACTTACCAGTGGTACAAAAATACCACTAACAGTGCAAGCGGCGGAACGGCTATTTCGGGCGCAACGAGCGCAAGCTTTGATATACCCACCAGCCTTACCAAGGGAACATATTACTATTACTGTGTGCTTAACGCGACAGGCTGCAGCGAAGTAACAACAAGCGTAGCCGGCGTAACGGTAAATAACCCCACAGGTACCATAAGCGGTACAGTAACAAAGGCAGGCTCCTCTGTAAGCGGAGCAACTGTTAAGCTTATGAAGGGTGCTTTACAGATCGGCAGCCCTGTTACAAGCTCAACTAACGGCACATATAGCTTTGATCAGGTAGAATACGGCGTATACAGTGTAGAAGTGACTACTGCCGAGGGCAAGACAGTCACTATCCCCGTAACTCTTCTTGGCTCGACAGCAGCAGGACAGGATGTTGTCATACCGAATGTTGCAGGCAATCAGAACACCAAGGTAGTTGTACAAAGTACTCAAGGCACACCAGATACCTCAGCTGATTTAAACAGCTTGTTTGACTCATCCCCTGCAAGCGATAACACGAAGGGTATCACTCAGGCGGATAAGGATGTGATAGCTGCCGGAGGTACGGTTGAAATCAAGCTTACGGCCGATATTAAGAATGCCTCAAATATTTCTTCGGACGCAGATAAAATCAAAGAGCTTTCAGGCGACAGTAATGCCGACTACCTCTTTGTAGATTTGAGCGTAATAAAGACAGTAACGCCAAACGGCGGAGCATCAAGTGCAACACAGCTTACCGAGGTTAACGATTTTGTTGATGTAGCTATGGAGGTACCCTCACAATACAGAGCGGACAGTATGCGAATATTCCGTATTCATGAGGGTGTAGCAGAGGAGCTTGGCAGAGGAATAACAAATGCAAATATTTACGGTGAATACTATACGCTTAATCTGAACTATAGCATTGCCACGCTGCATATCAAGCGTTTTTCGACCTATGCGATGTCCGTTAACGTAGTTTCTCCCATAACTCCATTAGCACCGACGCCGCATACAGGCGATGAGAATAGCATTATGCTTTGGATCAGCCTGTTGATATTATCCGGCGGAATTCTAACATACCTTGTAATTAATAAAAGAAGAAACAATCAAAACTAATTTAATTTATTAAACAAAAATAAAACAGCGTGGAGTCTTTGGTGATTTCACGCTGTTTGTTTTTTGACATTATGCTAAAAAGGCTTTTACAGAAGTTATTACTTAATTCACCTTCCTGCTCAGTGCCTTTAGTCTTTGCTCCTTGTTGAGTATCTTTTTTCTTATTCTTAAGTTTTCGGGCGTAACCTCAAGCAGCTCGTCGTCAGCTAAGAATTCCATAGCTTCCTCAAGGCTGAGTATGTCGGGAGGAGAGAGCTTCAAGTTTTCGTCGTGTCCTGCCGCTCTCATGTTGGAGAGCTGTTTTTTCTTGCAGACGTTAAATGCAAGGTCTTCGGGCTTGTTGCACTTTCCGACGACCATTCCTTCATACACCTCAGTGCCGGGGGCGATGAAAAGTATTCCTCTGTCCTGTGCATTGAAAAGTCCGTATGCAACTGCCTGACCCGTTTCAAAGGCTATAAGGCTGCCCTGACGTCTGCGGGATATTTCTCCCTTATAAGGTGCGTAGTCCTCGAAAACGCTTGCCATTATCCCTTCACCCTTTGTGTCTGTCAGAAATTCGTTTCTGTAGCCGAAAAGACCTCTTGTCGGGACTAAAAATTCAAGTCGTGTGCGACTGCCCATATTCGTCATTTTTACAAGCTCACCCTTACGCTGTCCCATTTTCTCGATAACCGCACCGATACATTCGTCGGGCACGTCCGCCACAAGACGCTCAATAGGCTCGCATTTCTTTGAGTTTATTTCCTGCATCAATACGTGAGGCGGAGAAACAGCAAATTCATAGCCTTCTCTTCTCATGGTTTCAATAAGTATGGAAAGATGCATCTCACCTCTGCCTGCAACGCGAAATGAATCGGTCGAATCTGTGTCGCTTACCTTTAGGGATACGTCCTTTAAGGTTTCCTTGTAAAGTCTGTCACGCAGGTTTCTGGATGTAACAAATTTACCTTCTCTTCCCGCAAACGGCGAATCGTTTACAGTGAAGGTCATCTCCATTGTCGGAGCGCTTATTTTAACGAACGTAACGGGATTTACGTTATTTACATCGCATATCGTGTCGCCTATGGTTATATCGGATATGCCCGAAAGCGCTATAATATTGCCTGCTGTCGCGCTTTGTACGGCAACCTTGCCAAGACCCTCAAACTGATACAGGTTGACAGCCTTTGCCTTCTTTACCTTGTCCGGCTCGTGGTAATTGCAAACGGCTATTTCTTCATTTTGCTTAATAGTGCCCGATATTATATTGCCTATGGCGATCCTGCCGACAAACTCGTTGTAATCTATGGCGGAAACGAGCATTGAAAGAGGCTTATTCTCCTCTGCTGTTGGAGGCGGAACTATTTTTAATATAGTGTCGAAAAGCGGCGTAAGGTCGCTTCCTTCATCATCAGCTGAAAACGATGCCGTTCCCTTTTTTGCGCAGGCGTATATAAAGGGAGATTCAAGCTGATCCTCGTTTGCGTTAAGGTCTATAAGCAGCTCTAATATTTCGTCCTCGACTTCTGTTATTCTCGCGTCGGGTCTGTCTATCTTGTTTATGACGACTATGACCTTGTGGTTTAATTCGAGAGCCTTGGAAAGCACAAAGCGCGTTTGTGGCATAGGGCCGTCCGCAGCGTCTACAAGAAGCAAAACGCCGTCCACCATTTTTAAGATACGCTCGACCTCTCCTCCGAAGTCTGCGTGTCCCGGAGTATCGACTATGTTTATTTTTGTGTCCTTGTAATGAACCGAGGTATTTTTTGCAAGTATAGTAATGCCACGTTCGCGCTCAAGATCGTTTGAATCCATTACCCTCTCAACGACCGTCTGATTGTCACGGTATACGCCGCTTTGCGCAAGCATAGCGTCAACGAGCGTCGTCTTTCCGTGGTCAACGTGCGCAATTATGGCGATATTTCTTAATTTATCCATTTATTCCTATCCTTCTTTTCGTGGCTTATACAATACAAAAAAAATAACCACAACAAAAAATTATAATACATAATTCATCTATCACCAAGACAAAGCGTTTATTTTCGCATATTTATGGTATAATTGGGCTATAAATCACACTTTTATTACATTTTTAGGCGTACGGAGGCAACAATATTGAATAAGTTATCGGGCAGAATGTGGGCAGTGTTTATTTTGGCAGGAATAGTCGGTCAACTGGCATGGACTATCGAAAACATGTATTTTAACGTATTTTTGTACAACACCATTTCTACCGACCCATATATGATATCCGCCATGGTAGCTTCAAGCGCCATTGTGGCGACCGTTACCACGCTTTTAATGGGCGCTCTTTCGGATAAAGTCGGCAACAGAAAAATATTTATGTGCTTCGGTTATATGCTCTGGGGACTTTCCACCGCCTCCTTCGGATTTATCACTGTGGAAACAGCCGCAAAATGGTTCCCCGCTGCAAGCGCAGTCTTTGTTGCGGGCGTTATGGTCATAGTGATGGACTGCGTAATGACCTTTTTCGGTTCAACGGCAAACGATGCCGCCTTCAACGCTTTTGTTACGGACAATACAAGCGAAGAAAACAGGGGAAGAGTCGAAAGCGTTCTTGCCGCTCTGCCTCTTATAGCAATGTTAATAATATTCGGTGGGTTCGATCCCCTTACACAGCAGGGGAAATGGAAGCTGTTTTTCTCTATCTTCGGCTTGCTTGTAACCCTCACGGGAATTGTGCTTTTATTTGTTATAAAGGAAAAGCCCTTATCCAAAAAGAAAGGCAGCTATTTAACGAATATACTCTACGGCTTTCGTCCTAAAGTGATAGTGCAGAATAAAACGCTTTATACGGCGCTTTTAGCTCTTTGCGTGTTTTCTGTTGCGGTGCAGGTATTTCTGCCGTATCTTATAATCTACATACAAAACTACCTGAAAATCGACAATTATGCCGTTGTACTCGGCGTAGTGCTTATATTTGCTTCTCTTGTCAGCGTGCTTTCAGGCAAATTTATTGACAAAATAGGAAAGATGAAATGCGTCTTTCCCGCAGGAGCTGTGTTTTTACTGGGACTTATAGGTATGTACTTTGCGCGCGGTATAATAAGCGTTATTATTGCAGGATGCATTATGATGAGCGGATATATGCTGCTTAGCGCGATACTTTCCGCCACTGTGCGCGACTACACTCCAAGGGAAGAAACAGGGCTGTTTCAGGGCATACGAATGATATTCGCTGTTATGCTGCCCATGATAATAGGACCTTTTATCGGAGCCGGCGTTATAGGAAGCTCCGCAGGAACCTACACGGATCTGGGCGTTACGAAAAACGTGCCTACTCCCTATATTTACCTTGCCGCATGCGTAGTGCTTCTGTTCACTATCCCCTTCATAATCAAATTAAAGAAAAGCGCTCATCAAAAGGACTCTTCGAAATAACAAGGAGAATTATATGAAAACTATATGGGGCGAAAACATAAACAAGGACAACGTACTGCCCGAATACCCCCGTCCTCAGCTTGTCAGAGGCTCTTATCAAAGCTTAAACGGCTTGTGGGATTATGCCATAACCGAGAATCAAAACGAGCCGAAGGAATATGAGGGCAAAATACTCGTACCTTTTTCACCGGAGTGTGAGTTAAGCGGAGTCAACAGACAGCTTAAACCAAATGAGTTTTTATGGTATCACAGAACAGTAAAGCTAAAGGACGGCTTTTTAAAGGAGGCAAAGGGACTTTTGCTTCACTTTGGGGCTGTCGACCAAACGGCGATCGTCTATATAAATGGGGATAAGCTAATCTTTCACGAAGGAGGTTATCTTCCTTTTTCTATTGATATAATCGACTATATAGACGTAACAGGGGACAATACATTTACTTCGGAGTTTGAAATATCCGTGTGCGTAAGAGATATTTCCGATACCGGGTCATACAGCAGAGGAAAGCAATCAACGAAGCCCTCGGGGATATGGTACACAGCGCAAAGCGGAATATGGCAGAGCGTGTGGTGCGAGGCAGTGCGTGAAAACTATATTGAAGGCTTAAAGATCACGCCTGATTTCGATGAAAACAGCGTGTGTATCCGCATAAAAACAAACGAAGCTATACCCGCAAGCATTTCTATTGAGGGTGAATCTATTAAAACACAAACGAACAGCGACACCGTCATAAAGATAAAAAGCGAACACCCTTGGACGCCCGAAACGCCGTATTTATATACCATAGGCATAAAAACAGAGACTGACTACGTGACGAGCTACTTCGGCATGAGAAAATTTTCTGTGGGTAAAGATGAGAACAATATAACACGTCTTATGCTCAACAATAAACCGTATTACCATAACGGTATATTGGATCAGGGCTATTACAGCGATGGAATGTACACCCCTGCTGCGGACGCTGCAATGATAAACGACATAGAAACGGCAAAGGAAATGGGCTTTAATATGATAAGAAAGCACATTAAAATCGAGCCGCTTCGCTGGTACTATCATTGCGACAGGATAGGTATGATAGTCTGGCAGGATATGGTCAACGGGGGAGCAAAATACGACCCGATAGTAATAAGCGCGCCCCTTGTAACGAATATCCATATCAAGGACGACAAATACGCTCTGTTTGCCCGAAGCGATGTAAAGGGAAGAAACGCTTTTAAAAATGAGCTGAAGGAAACGATAGAGCTTTTATATAATACTGTGTCAATAGGAATGTGGGTAATCTTCAACGAGGGCTGGGGACAATTCGATTCGGCAGCATTTCTTAAAGAAGTAAAGCAACTGGATAAAACACGAACAATTGACCACGCCAGCGGCTGGCACGACCAAAACGTGGGAGATATAAAAAGCCTGCACGTCTATTTTAAAAAATATACCTTTAAGCCCGACAGTTTAAATAGAGCAGTCGTATTAAGCGAATTCGGCGGCTACAACCTCAGATGCGAGGAACACAGCTATTCAAAGAAAAACTTTGGCTACTCTTCAAGCGTTGACCGTGAGGAATTTTTAAAGAAATTTACGGATTTGTTCCTTAACCAAATAAAACCCGCAATAAAACAGGGCTTATCTGCCGGAGTATACACGCAGCTAAGCGACGTTGAGGACGAGCTGAACGGCTTAATTACCTACGACAGGAAACAAGTTAAAGCCCAGCCCGATGAGATAAGAGCGATAATGGATAAATTACAAACAGAGCAATAAAGGAGAAAAAGTGTTATGCAGATAAAGAGGTTTACAGCAGGGCCTGTCATGACGAATTCGTATGTCGTCAGCGATGATAACGAGGCTCTGATAATAGATGCGCCAATTTGCGACAGGCGCTTAACGGAGTATATACAAAAGGAAGGCTTGATAGTAAAGGCGATAGTCTTAACACACGGTCATTTTGACCATATAATGGGTGCAAACGAATACAGACAATTATATTCCTGCAAAATATATGCCGGTAGAAACGAGAAGGATATAGTCGAAATCGCCGAAAACAATGGCAGCAGCGCATTTTTGTCAGAGCCCGTAAGCGGAGTAATACCCGATGTGTATCTTAAAGAGGGCGATACAATAAATGTAGGCAAGGTTGCATTTAAGGTATACGAAACGCCGGGGCATTCTCCCGGAGGAATATGCCTGTATACAAACGGCGTGTTGTTTTCGGGTGATACTTTGTTTCATTTAAGCGTTGGCAGAACGGATCTTGAGGCAGGAGATCACACTGAGCTAATAAAAAGCATTCGTGATAAGCTATATAAGCTGCCCGACGACACACAGGTTTATCCGGGACATGAACAGATGACTGAAATAGGCTTTGAAAAAGAAAACAACTTTGTGGTGAGGCTTTAAGTATTGCTTAGCTATGAATCAAACGAAAAACTGAATATCGCACATTTAAGAGAGGTGGAAAATATGTTTAACACTTCTCTTAGCAAAATGGGACTTTCCGATATGACGGTAACCTTCAAGCATATTGATAGGAACGTATACGCCTCGGGCTGTAACACCGTTTATTCGGTTTATGAGGATAAGGTGTACAGAGCATGTAAAAACGCTCTTTACGGACTGCTTTCAACTCTGACAAATGAAAACAAGGCATGGGGCGCTATGACGGGAGTTAAGCCCGTGAAGCTGTATATAATGTGTCTGGAAGCGGGCTTTAGCCCAAGGAAAGCTTATATGTACCTTAAAAGGTATTATTCCATAAGCGACAGTAAGATAAAGCTCATTCACGAGTGCGCAATGAATCAGATGGATTTGCTGTATGCGCCTAATAACAGCTTTTCTTTGTATGTGCATATTCCGCTTTGCACTACAAAATGCAGCTATTGCTCCTTTCCTTCTCAGGTTTGTCAGTCAGAGGATCCTATTGTGGAAAGCTACCTTTATGCACTTCTAAAAGAGCTTAAAAGCATACGGGAATACGCTTATATAAATGAATTATTCTGCGACTGCGTATACATAGGGGGCGGAACTCCGAGTATATTTTCCTCTTCTCAGATAAAAAGGCTCTTAAATGCCATAAACGAAATTGCCGTTAAACCGACGGAGGTTACTTTCGAAGCGGGCAGGTGCGACACTCTTAATGAAGAAAAGCTTTCCCAAATCAAAGAGGGTAAAGTAACTCGAATTTCCATAAATCCGCAAACCACAAACGACGATACCCTTAGGGCTGTCGGGCGACCGGCAGACAGCGATTTGTTTTTTAAAACGTATGAGAAGGCAAGTAAAGTGGGCTTTGATTGCATAAACTGCGATATCATATTGGCGCTGCAGGGCGAGGGATATGAGGATTTTGACAGGTCGATAAACGATATTGTAGCTCTTAAAGCTGAAAATATCACTCTTCATTCCCTTTGCAAAAAGAAAACCAGCCTTATTGAAACTGAAGCAATCCAAAATAAGGACATTGCTCTTTGCGCTTATCACGACACAGCAAGAGAGAAATTAAAAGCATACGGGTATGAAGCATATTATGCCTACAGGCAGCAGCATGCCGTGGATAACGCCGAAAATGTGGGCTACAGTCTTAATGATAAGCAATGCGTTTATAATATTCGCATGATGGGAGAAAGACAAACCATACTTTCGGCAGGAGCCGGCAGCACCTCAAAGGTATATAACGAGGAAAATAAGACCTTTCGCAGCATTTATAATATGAAAAACACTTCTTTGTACATCAAAAACATCGATAGTATCATTCAAAAGAAGCTCTTAGCTTTAGAAAAGCTGTCCTGCGAGAATAATTGAATATTAAATTGAAAATATTTAAAAATATTTAAATAAAGTATTGACTTATTTATCACTGTGTGTATAATGTAAGCATAAGGAAGGCAAAAAGAAAAGCCGACCTCAAATAAAAAAGGTTCTCCGTCACCTACATTTGGGGAAATGAGAAATGAAACGAAAAAAACGTAGATAATTACGTTAAAAGTTCTTAAAAAAGTGAGGAAAACCGATAGCATTTTACAATAAAACAAAAACAAAAAAGTAAAATCAATCGGCAAGTACCTGCCCCGAACAAATGTAAAGAAACGGCAAAGCAAACGGGTGTTTCGCCACCAAACGAAAGCGCGAAAAACGAACGCTCTGAAAATAAAAAAATTCAGAGCGTTCGTCATATTTTTCATTAATTAATCCAAATGTACTCTAACGAGAATATTAGCTGATTTTTAAATTTCTTCATTCATCATATCAATAAGATATTCGCACGCTATTTTATTTATATAGCTTCTTATGGCAAGCTCCAAAGCCATCTTGCCTAAGGGAGCCTGTCCCATTTGTTTTATATTATTAATCAGCTTATTCGTTTGATTATTTAAGCTATTCATATAATCGTCGTAAAAAGTTTTTACGTTATCCTTTTGCTCCTCTTTGTTTATTAAAGCGCGAATATCCTTTACGCTGAGTACCTGCTTTAAGCGCGCTATTATCATTAAGTAGGATAAATGCTCGGCTGAATATCTTTTGCCTTTCGCTCTCGGTAAAAGCCCTTCTCTTATATAATTATTGACCATAGCCGAGGTAAGCTTGTCCTCTTTTCTCAAGCTGACGGTTTCTCTGGATAAATACTTGAGCAGCTGATCCATATAAAGCTCTATATCAGGAAAATCCTCGTATCTGCTGTATTCGTTGTCCTCAAGAAGGCGTATCAACTCGTCTGTGTGCTTCATTTAATGCTCCCATTTAATTTATATTGTTGACATATCGTTAAGCTTATTATATAATATCGTTAATTACATTACAAGCTATTCGATATATTAGGAGAGTAATCATGTCAATTTTATGCGGCTTCGGAGATTCGATAATGAAAGGCGTGGTATACGACGCAGCAAAGAAGAAATATTCGCTTTTAAAGGATTCGTTTGCAAATACTATCAGCGATTTTTGCTCGTTCACGACTGAAAATTTCGCCAAATTCGGCTGTACTGTGACAAAGGGTCTGGAGATAGTGAAAAAACACACGGATATCATCAAAGGCTCCGATTATGTGGCTTTGGAGTTTGGCGGAAACGATTCGGACTTTAACTGGAAGGAAATAGCAAAAGACCCCGATGCAGAGCATATTCCTCAAACAACGCTCTCTTCTTTTGAAGCCGAATATGCCGATCTTATTAATGAGGTAAAGGCAGCGGGCGGACATCCTGTGATTTTGAATCTTCCTCCCATAGACGCGCAGAAATATTTTGACTGGGTCAGTAGAGGCGTAAACAAAGAAAATATCCTTAAATGGCTCGGAGGCAGCGAGGAATACATATATAAATGGCATGAAATGTACAGCCTGAGTTTGCACAAGCTTTCCAAAGAAGCTGACGTTTCGCTTATAGACATACGCTCCGCATTTTTGATAAAGAAGGATTACAAGGATTATTTGTGTATGGACGGTATACACCCGAACGAAATGGGTCATGCGCTGATAAGCGAGACGATAGAGAGCTTCTTAAAGGAAAACAATATGGTTGCATGAAGGACTTTTTTTGCAAAGTGACCGGGTCAGAATGAAAAAATGCTGTTATCCGTGTTTATACATTTGTGCTTTTTTGCAAAGTGACCGGGTCAGAATGAAAAAATGCTGTTATCCGTGTTTATACATTTGTACTTTTTTGCAAAGTGACCGGGTCAGGCTGTAAAAATGCTGTTATCCGTGTTTATACATTTGTACTTTTTTGCAAAGTGACCGGGTCAGAATGAAAAAAGAAAAAAAATAATCGCCCTTTAAAAGCGATTATTATTTTTATTCTGGTGCGCCCTAGAGGATTCGAACCTCCGACCTTTCGGTTCGTAGCCGAATGCTCTATCCGCTGAGCTAAGGACGCACATATGCCTAAACATACAAACACATTATAGATTATTACACTTCACTTTTCAATAGCATAAACAGATAAAAAGTGTAATAGCTTTTTTAGACTTACTCATCTTTTTTATTTCATTCCTCCACCGCCGGAACTCGGGGGAGTATTGTTATTGTTTTGCATCATGCCGCCGCCCGGAGTATTCATATTTCCCGAGCTTCCTATTGAGGTTATGCTTTCGGTTATCGTGAAGCTCTGATAGAGGCTGTCGTTTAAATACAAATTATATGTGTTGTTCTTTTTTAAGGTCGTGGTGCATATGATAACGGACTGGTATGTTTTTTGTGGCGAATAGCTGATGATCTCATTGCCGCTTTCATCCTTGATGCTTATGAGTGTGCCTGCGCTTTGAGTTGAGCTTAAGGTTATATCCAGTGCGCATACGCCGCTGCCTGCGCTGGTTACACCCTCCGCCATGCCGGTGCTTCCGACTGCTATCAATACTCCGCCGTTCATTTCAAGCCCGTTATAAAAATCTATCGCGCCGTTGCCGCTATCAGTCGGCCCGTCGACGGTTACCGTGCCGCCGTTTATATATATAATTCCGTTTGCATCAATTCCGTCCCCACCGGCGTTTATATAAAGCGTTCCGCCGCTGATTGTTATATTGCTGTTGCCGCTTTCATTCATCATGCCGCCGCGGTTGGGATTTGCTTCAGCAGTTTCGCTTTCGCTGCCTGCGCTGTTAACACCATCGTCTGAGGATTTAAGGCTGATATTAGCACCGTTTATATAAATATTGTTTCCCTCAAGTCCTTCGTATGACCTTGCTATGTCTATATCTCCTGCGTTTATTGTAAGCGTTTCGTCTGCGTGCATTCCGTCATCCGAAGTGTAAATATTAAATACTCCGCCGTTGACTGTTACGTTTTTATTCGAATGTAATGCATCGTCGTTAGAATCAATTTCAAATTCGCCGCCGTCTATCACAAGCTCTACATCACTTTTTAATGCCTTTGCACTCGCCGAATCGTCCTCGCTTCCCTGTGAGTTATACCCGAAGCCAAACATTCTATCGTTACTTACAGTTGTTTCAACGCTTCCCCCGGCTGTCTTAATATAATACTTGCCCGAAATTATGTATAAATAGTTCACTGCCTGTATACCGTCTGAAGCCGCAGTTATATTAATTTCGGAGTCCTTGGCTATGATAATACCGTAAAGTCGCTGCGATTTTTCCTCGTCGCTTGCCTCCTCTTCGCCCGTATTGTTGGACTGTATGCCGTCGCCGCCTGCATTCAGATTTAATACCGACGACAAAACAATTACACTGTCGCGCCCTTTAATTGCATCGTTTACACTGTTTACGGTAATATTTGTATTTATTATTCTCAAATCGTCCTTGCCGTGTATTCCGTGGTTGTAATTTGCGTTAATCACAAGACTGCCGCTTCCGTTTATCGTTAACGTATCCTTTGAAAATATAGCAGCGTCAGGCTCCTCCTTTTCAAGGTCGCTGAGCGTATAGCTCGAAGAATCCGTTAAGGTGTTTTGTGTGTTCTCCTTTAAGGTTATCACCGTTCTTTCGGACTCAACGATGTATATGGGAGAACTGTTTTTGCATGTAATAGAAGCTCCCGCTAGTATTATGTGTACAAGATTCTTATCGGTTATGTTGTCTACTATTATTTGGGAAGATGATATGCTTCCCGAAATAACATACGTTCCCGAAGCCGATATAGTAACAACGCCGTTTTTACTTGACGCGCCACTTCCGCTTATGGCAATTCCATCGTCACTTAAGGTGATTTTTGTCGCTGAGGACTCTTTATAGCTCTCGTCGGTGTCTGTATCATCGTAATAATCCTCAATACTCAGCGTACTATCACTATTTTGAGTATCATTCCCGGTTGTTGATGACGTAGCAGAAGTGCAGGAGCTCATCAGGGCCATCATAAATGTACATACAAACACAAGTGTTGTTATTTTTAATATAAGCATATCGTTTATGCGCTTTTTCATTTTTCTTACCTCTCGATACAATCTCTTCATTTTTGAGTTTACACTTCCTATGTGAACAAAATATGACGATTTTAAGGGGGATAGGTATACTTTTTATGCTATTGTGTATTCTTTTTCAGTCTGACCCGGTCACTTTGCAAAAAGCACAAACGCATAAATACGAACAGCAGCATTTTTCATTCTGACCCGGTCACTTTGCAAAAAGCACAAATGCATAAACACGGGCAACAGCATTTTTCATTCTGACCCGGTCACTTTGCAAAAAGCACAAATGCATAAATACGAATAGCAACATTTTCCAGCCTGACCCGGTCACTTTGCAAAAAGCACAAACGCATAAATACGGACAGCAGCATTTTTCATTCTGACCCGGTCACTTTGCAAAAAAGCACAAACGCATAAATACGGACAGCAGCATTTTTTCATTCTGACCCGGTCACTTTGCAAAAACCATACTCTCGGTGTTATAATTAATACATGAATCATAAAAAATGTGTATTTTTAACCATGCTAACTTCGATATTTGTTTACTTTACTGTCGTATCCTTTAGCGCAATTTTCGCCTTGGGAGCGCGCTTTATATACTACTACGATATAGACGCCTTGAAAATTTCTTATGACAGCGGACTGAGCGAGGAGGAAATACGCCTCAACTACGACGCCATGATAGACTACTTTAAACTGTCTGATAATACCGAGTTTTCCCTGCCAACCTTAAACAGCTCTCCTGACGGTATTACTCACTTTGCGGATACAAAGGTCATTTTCCGCGTATTTCAGTATGGGTTTATCATAGGACTTGTTGTAAGCATTATTCTTATTATTATCAACAAAAGAAAGTATATCTTTTCTTATCTTAAGTACTCTTCTTATATGCTGTTTGTAACTATGGGAATTGTAGGCGCAGCTGTCTGTATAGACTGGGAGGACACCTTTGTTATATTCCACAAGCTCTTTTTTAACAACGACCTGTGGCTGTTTGACGCACAGACCGATCCCGTTATCACCATACTTCCTGACGAATACTTTATGCAATGCGCTATTCTTATAGCATTTATCATTCTCTTGTCGGCAATAGCCCTTATGCTTATATACAAAAAAAATAAAAACAAGGAGAAAATTCTGCTTGCCTAATAATTACGATACAACGATAGAAACGGCGAAAAAAATATTTTTACTTAACAAAAACGACATAGTGCTTGAAAAGTTTGATTTAAAGCACGACGAAGAGTATCTTTACATCAAGTTTTTATCGCGCGATTATTCAATAAGCCTGAGTGACGCACAAATTTGCCAAATTGATAACAAAAGAAACGCTTCCTTCAACGAGTATCTTTCCATATTCGATATATTATGCTTTTCAAAGGATAAGCCGGTGCTTAAAAACAAATGGGCGAGAGTCAACAGTCTGCCGGGTCTTACAAACGGAGTGCGTAACGAAAACGCTATGTATGCTCCGTATGCAAAATATTTCGAAAACAAAACAGAGGAATTGACTGTTGCCTTAAAAAAGCTTAACGGAATAGCCACAGACAAGGGAGATGTCGGATTTATTCTGCCGGTCTTTGATTTCTTCCCCGTATATTTTCGTTTCTGGGAAAAGGACGAGGATTTTGAGTCGCAGGTAAATTTTCTTTGGGACGAAAACTCTCTTTTCTTTGTACACTATGAAACTCTTTGGTATATGGCGAGGGCTCTTTGTGACAGGTTAAAGGAAGAAATTGAGCTTCAAGCTTGATTAGCTCTGCTTTTCAAGTAGTTTAATAGCGTTTTCAAGGTCGGGATACATTGCACATGTGATAGTTAAAACAGAATCGTCCGTCCACAGCTTAAAGCTTACTTTGTATGCGTGCAAAAACTGTCTTTTGAGCTGAATGGTTTTTTCGAGTTGTCTGTTCACGCTCGGTATGCCGTATTTATAGTCGCCTGCCACGGGATAAGACAGCTCTGATAATTGCGAGCGTATCTGGTGAGTCTTGCCTGTTATAAGCTTTACGTCTAAAAGGGTGTAGCCGTTTATGTATCGTAAGGGAGTAAACACGCTCGTCATCTTCACGTAATCCTTTACAGGCGTCTCACTTATTATCATTATATTTTTCTCATGATCTTTTTTGCCGTAACAGGTATATTTTTGCTTTTTATCAAATTTGCCGCAAACGAGTGTGTAATAATGCTTGTCTATCTTGTTGTTTTTAATGAGTGCTGACAGCTCTGAGGCTGCAATGGGTGTTTTTGCGCACAAAACTATCCCCGACGTGTTGGTGTCGAGCCTGTTGGCAATTCCAGGTATAAAAGCGCCGTCGTAAGCCTTTGCGCTTTCATAAAGATAGGCTCTTATCCTTTCGTTTAAGGAATCCTCTCCTTTTTTTGCGCTTTGAGAGGGTAAAAAAGCGGGCTTGTTTACGGCAAGCAAAAAATCGTCCTCATAGAGTATATCGGGCTTAGGTAGAGATAAGTTTGCCTTGTACATGATGTTTTGGGTGTCGTTTAACGAATAAACATAAACAGAGTCGCCTGTTTTAAGGCGAGTGGAGGCATACGTTTTCTTATCGTTGAGCTTTACGTCGCCCTTTCTTATCATCTTTTCTATTTGAGCCTTAGACAAAAAACGCGCCTGTTTCAGTAAATATCTGTCGAGGCGCATATTTTCGTAATCGCTTGTTATTTTAAATATCTTCATTTTCTTTGTCCGTCTTTTTGCTTGTAACGGTTTTCTTCTTTTTCTTTCTTTTTCGTTTCTTCGGTGCATTCTTATCTTTAGGCTTATCTGTAGGCTTGTCAATAATATCGGCTTTGTTTGCAGAAGAACGCCTTCTTGAGCGGGAGCGCTTTAAATTGACGTTAAGAGCTATAATGCAGCCAAAGAGGGAAGAAAGAAACATAACGCCTATTGTTGAAGCGTATATTAAATATGCGCTGTTTAAGAAAAGTGATAATACATTACCCGTGCGAAGAAAGAAATTGACTGCTCCGCCGATAAAGAAAAACGCCGCCCAGCCGTTTGCGCCCTCCGGGGTTAACAGACCTATAACAAAAGAAACGCCGACTATAATCACTATAGGCACTATAGCCAAAAGCGAATAGATAAATGCCCTGCTTATTTTGAGCATATTTGTTCCCAGAGAAGCAAGTATACCCGCCAAGAGCCATAAAATCACCATTATAATAAAAAATACGCCCTTGATTAAATAGCCCGAATACATATTCATCGACTTTAAGAGCACAATTACAAGCGAAAGCACGACTTGTAATACGTTGACGCCTATTAAGTATGAAGTGAGAGTTTTCTTTTGGTTATCTGACATTTGATTAGCTCAGGTGCTCTTCTTTTAACAGAAGCTCTATTAATCTCTCGAGATCCTCGTTCGAATAATAGTCAAGCAGCACCTGTCCGCCTTTCTTTTTATTGAGTATAGTTACCTTTGTGCCCAGATTCATGCTCAGCTCGTCCTCAAACTTAACAAGATAAGGAGCCTTATCGGGGGTCTTTTTCACTATGGTTTCTTTTTTTGTGCTGAAGGTCTTGCTCAGCTTTTCGCTCTCTCGCACGCTTAAAGAGTTTTGCTGTATATACTTGGCAAAGGCTACTCTGTCGTTTTCGTTTTCAAGCGCCAACACTGCTCTTGCATGACCTGAGGTTATCTGAGCGTTACTTACCATGTCGCAAACCTCTTTCGGTAAAGCAAGAAGTCTCATCGAGTTGGCAACTGCCGCTCTGCTTTTGCCGACGGAGGAAGCGATATTGTCCTGTGACATAGAGAATTCATCGGCAAGACGCTTGTAGGCATATGCCGTTTCTATATCGTTTAAGTCCTCTCTTTGTATGTTTTCAACGAGAGAAGCAAGCAAAAGCTCTGAGGGACTAAACTCCTTTATAACCGCCGGAACTTCCTTTAATCCCGCATATATGGCAGCCCTAAGTCGTCTTTCTCCTGCCACAAGCTTGTAGTATTCTTTGTCCTTTACCACCAAAAGCGGAGTAAGAACGCCCTGTTGTTTTATTGAAGCGGCAAGCTCGGATATCTTTTCGGGGTCAAACACCTTTCTGGGCTGCTCGTCGTTTGGCTTTATACTTTCTACTTTAATAAACTGCGCCGCGCTGTTTAGTGAAGCGTTATCGGGCGCTTTATTATTATCGTCGTTTTCATAGTCTGTATATTGCGGTATAAGCGCATCAAGACCGCGACCCAGTCCTTTGGGCTTAGACATAAAGATAGCCTCCCTTTAATTTAACATTTCTCAATAAATTCCTCGGCAAGCTGCATATACGCCTGCGCTCCCTTTGAATTGCGGTCATATTGAAGGATGCTCTGACCGTAGCTCGGAGCCTCTGCAAGACGCACGTTTCTCGGGATAATAACGTTGAATACTTTTTTGCCGAAGTAATTACGAACCTCCTGAACTATCTGAGAGGATAAATTGGTTCTCACGTCGTACATCGTCATGATAACTCCCGATACTTCAAGAGCAGGGTTAAGGCTCTTTTTAACAAGGTTCACCGTATTTATAAGCTGGCTGACCCCCTCCAGAGCGTAGTATTCGCACTGTATCGGTATCACAACTCCGTCTGCCGCGGACAGCGCATTTATCGAAAGCAGTCCCAATGAGGGAGGACAGTCGATGAATATATAGTCGTAGTCGTCGCGCACTTCCTTGAGTATCTTTTTTAATACGATTTCACGCTGGGGTACGTTGGACATTTCCACCTCGGCTCCGGCTAAATCTATGCTGGCAGGCAGAATGTATAAATTCGGAGTGTCCGTTGAGAGTATAACGTCCTTGGGCCCCTTTTCTCCCATAAGGACATGATATATATTGGCTCTTAAGGTTTGCTTGTTGATATTTAGACCGCTGGTGAGGTTGCTCTGTGCGTCAAAGTCAACGGCGAGTACTTTTTTGTTGCACTCAGCTATGGCACAGCACAGATTGGCGCAGGTCGTCGTTTTACCGACTCCGCCCTTCTGATTGAACATCGCGTAGATATTACTCATAAGTCCTCCGTATATATTATGTAAATCGTTACTTGCTATAAAGCTTATTTTACCATATTATAATACAAATTGTTGTGTTTTTTTATCATTTTGTATATACGCTTATATAATTTACGATTGCAAAGAAATTCTTACTTAATACTGCTCTATACCATAAGATTAACTACAAACATCATAATATTAACCAAAATCCCGACAAGCGATATGATAAGATACTTCTTATCTTCCTTCATATAATACAAAACACCGAAAATAACGCTTATCGCAAGGGGAATTAAAAGCGCTGTTAATCTCGGCATAGTCGTTGGGTTATTATTAATTGATATTTGAGTAACGACGGTATCGGGCAGGTAAAATAAGCCCGCTATAAAGAAGGAGACTGCTATTATTATGATTACTACCGTAAATATAAGCTTTTTATTCTTCATGACTTCTCCTAAAAGGATAATATTTATTCTCTATTATATCATAAGAGAGATGTCAATAAAATAATATGCTTAAAAAGTCATTTGACAGGCGAAAATGCACCATTTTAAAGCTTTTGACTTTTGGGTGCATATTAATATCAGCGATTATTCATTGGTTTGTTTTTCCTTTAGGAAAACGTATCGTTACGGTTGTACCTTCGTTTAAAGCGCTTTCGAGTGATATTTCGGCGTTATGCATCATTGCAGCGTGCTTGACAATGGATAGTCCCAGCCCTGTCGAGCCCAGAGCGTTGGAGCGGCTTTTATCGACTCTGTAAAAACGTTCGAAAACGCGCTTCGTGTCCTGCGGGCTCATTCCCACAGCGTTATCTGCTACACGCAGCACACAATACTTTTCTTCATTTATTACGCTTATTACGACGTAACCGCCCTTATGGTTGTATTTTATCGCATTATCCGCAAGATTGTGAACAATAGCCTGTAACAGACGGGCGTATGCGCACATTACTGCGCTTTCTCCCTTTATTGTCAGCGTTACCTTAGCTTTCTCGGCGGCATTTTTAAGATTATCAGCTTCAGCTTTTATAATTTCAAACAAATCCACAGGCTCAAAGGGTATATTGATATTGCCCTCGTCAAGCTCAGACAATTTTATGATGTCGTCGACTAGCTTTATCATTCGCTTTGAGTCATTATATATCTGAGAGTAAAAGCGCTTTTCGTCCTCTTTTTTAACCATGTCGTTCAAAAGAAGCTCCGCGCAGCCCGAAATGCTGTGCAAAGGCGTTTTTAGCTCGTGCGACACATTCGCAGTGAATTCACTTCGCTCTTTGGCAGCTTTCTTATTTTCCGTCACGTCAAACATCAACAGAGCGATGCCGCTTGTTTTCTCTTCGCTCACGACCTTACCTGCGTTTATCTGATAAATCCTGTCGTTAATATTTATAATGCGCTCGGCCTTGCCTTTTTCTTTTGTTTCCTCTATGAGCTTTTGCATTATATATGTTCTGTTTAATGTATATATGTCATCTCCCACACTATTATCGTTCGCACCCAACAGAGCTTTTGCGCTGTGGTTTATCGAAAGTATCGTGCCCTTATCGTTTAAAAGCACAAGTCCTTCGTTCATATTGCCCGTAACCGCCTCAAACTCCTCCTGCTTTTGTATAAGCTCGTTTCGCATTTGCTCTATACGCTTTTGCTGAAGGTCTATTCTCTGAAAAAGTAAGCTAAGCTCATCGTAACCCTCGTTTGATAGGGGATCGTCAAGACTTAACTCGTTAAGAGGCTTAACGATTTTTCTAGAGAGCCTGCGCGCAAGGAAGTATGACAATACAAGACATATAAGCACGACTACCGCTATTTTCGGCAGCATGTTAAAAAGAAGCGCGGCTATAGTACTCTGAGAAACGGCAAGGCGCACAACACTGTTATCGCTTAATTTTATAGCGTAATAAAGCATTCTGGCTGTTATCGTCTTGGAATTTCTGATACTGTATCCGCTGCCGGTTTCAAAGGCGCTTTTTACCTCTTCTCTGTCCAAATGGTTTTCCATTTCGTCGGAATCTGCGATGTTGTCATACAATACAACTCCGTAAGGGGATATCCACGTTATTCTGTACTCTGAAGTTTGAAAGCCTTCAAGAAAGGCTTCCCCCGATGTTTCGAGAGCATACGCAACTATTTGTGTCGTCTTTTTTAAATTATTTTTGGATATTTCGGTAAAGTAGGCGTACATCGAGCCCATAACGACCGTAACAATTACAGCTATCACCAAAACGCAGGATATCATTACAGAGTGAAATATTCGTTTTGTCACAGCTTTTCCTCCATTTTATAGCCGACACCGCGAAGCGTTTTTATAAATTGCCCGTTGTCCCCAAGCTTTGTGCGAAGTGTCCCTATATGCACATCAACTGTTCTTGTTTCCCCCATAAAATCTTCTCCCCACACGATAGACAAAAGCTCGTCACGAGTAAACACTCTGCCGGGGTTATGCATAAACAGCTTTAAGATTTCGTATTCCTTAAGGGTCACTTCGATATTCTCGCCGTTTAATTTTACGCTGTGCTCGCTGTCGTTTAGCTCAATATCCGCAAATACGAGAACATCGTTTTTCTGCAATTTATAAACGCGCCTTAATACGGCTCTTACACGTGAGACCATTTCCATCATTCCGAAGGGCTTTGCCAGATAATCGTCCGCCCCCATATCAAGCCCCGTCACCTTGTCAAATTCCGTTCCCTTTGCCGTAGCCATTATTACGGGTATGTCCCTTGTTATAGCGTTTTGCTTGAGCTTTTTTAATATATCAATGCCGTTTTCTCCTGGAAGCATAATATCAAGAAGGATAAGCTTGACATCGTTTTCTTTCAGCCTGTCAAAAAGCTCTTTGCCGTTTTCGGCTCCGCAGGCATTCAGACCTGCCGCATTAAGCGTGTAGATCATCATATTTCTTATGCCCTCGTCGTCTTCAACGCACACTATCATTACTCTTCCTCCCTGTCGCCGGTTATTGAGAACAACACCCAGTTCGCAATGTTTACGGCGTGATCTCCGATACGCTCGAAATATTTTGTTATCAAAAGCAAGTCCATAACGCACTCGCCATTGTTCTTATTATAAGTAAAATCGTCGGATAGAATCTTCTTTATCCTGTCGAAATGTGCGTCCACCACATCGTCATATTTTATCACTGATTTTGCAAGCTCGGTGTCTTTATTAACAAAGGCGTCTATACTTTCCTTTACCATTTTCATCGTCGCTTTAGCCATAATTGATATGCCCATAGTATCTTTTGCTACAGACACGTTTGCCGTGGTTATTATTTCCGCTATATCCGCCGCCTGATCTCCTATACGCTTCATATCCGTTACCATTTTTAAAGCTGAGGATATTATCCGTAAGTCCTTTGCCACGGGCTGCTGCTGTAAAAGCAGTTTTAGACACATGTTTTCTATATCCCGCTCCATTCTCGTAATGGATTCCGACATCTTAAAAACGTTTTTCAGTGTCAAAATGTCTCCTTGTACAAGCGATGCTGAAGCGCTTTCTATCGCATTTTCGCACAAGCCTCCCATAGCCGTCATTTCCCTGTTGAGTGAATCAAGCTGTTCGTCAAAATGAGATCTCATCAACCGAACCTCCCTGTAATATAATCTTCCGTTCTTTTATCTGTTGGCATGGAGAATATCTTTTGTGTTTTGCCTTGCTCGATAAGCTCTCCGAGAAGCATAAATACGGTTTTGTCGGATATGCGTACAGCCTGTTGCATATTATGGGTGACTATGACTATAGTATAGCTTTTTTTAAGCTCTACGACAAGGTCTTCTATTTTTGCCGTTGATATCGGATCAAGCGCAGAGGTAGGCTCGTCCATTAAGAGCACCTCCGGCTCGACTGCCAGCGCTCTTGCTATACAAAGCCTTTGCTGCTGTCCTCCGGATATACCCATTGCCGGTTTCTTGAGCCTATCCTTTAATTCGTCCCATATTGCGGCGTTTGTAAGAGAACGTTCAACGATCTCGTCTAGCTTTGCCTTCGAACGTATCCCGTGAGTGCGCGGGCCGAAGGCTACGTTATCGTATATGCTCATGGGGAAGGGGTTGGACTTCTGAAATACCATGCCAACGCGCTTTCTTAGATAATTGACGTCCATATCGCCGTATATATTTTCATTATCAAGCAATACCTCACCTGTTATGCGGCAATCCTCAACGAGATCGTTCATTCTGTTAAGCGTTTTTAACAATGTCGATTTACCGCACCCCGAAGGGCCGATAAGTGCGGTTATTTTATTTGCGTCTATGTTAAGGTTTACATTATTTAAAGCGTGATAGCTGCCATAGTAAAGATTCAGTTCATTTAATTTTATCTTATCTATTTTTTTACTCCTCCGATCTTATTGACTAAGGAATGCGAAAGTCTGTTTATTAAAAGGATCACCACAAGCAGCACGAGTGCCGTCGCATAGGTTTGGTCGATATACATTCCTTCGCCCGAAAGCACATACATATGTACCGACAGAGTTCTTGCGGAGTCGCTCAGCCTTACTGCCGTCTGCGCTACTGTTCCCGCCGTAAAGACAAGAGCCGCGCTTTCTCCGACTATACGTCCTATGCTTAATATTATTCCCGATAAAATTCCCGGCACGGCGCACGGCAGCACGACGCTCATAACGGTTCTTAACCTTCCTGCTCCCAAGGCAAAGCTTCCCTCTTTAAAGTCGCTGGGTACGCTTAGTAGCGCTTCCTCGGCTGTACGGATAATAAGGGGCAAAATCATAACGCAAAGCGTGAGTGATCCGGCAATAAGAGAAAGCCCCATTTTTAAAAATTTTACGAAGAAGAGCGCCCCGAACAGTCCGAATATTATTGAAGGAATACCCGAAAGCGTTTCCGCCGTTAAGCGCACAATCCCAACAAGACGGTTTTTGCTTGAGGTATACTGCGTTAAATATATCGCCGCGGCAATACCCATGGGGACAGCCAATAATAAGCTGATCACCGTTATCAATACAGTGTTTATAAGCGCGGGCATGAGCGATACATTGCTTGAATTGTAGTTTAGCTCAAACAATGAAGGCGTTATATGCGATATTCCCTTAACAAGAATATATCCGACTATAAATAACAGCGATAATAGCGTTAGTATTGCTCCTATAAGCGTCAATATATATAAAAACAAGGACTGCTTGCTTCTTTTGTAAGAGGAAAGCTTTTGCTTAAAGGTCAATTTGTTTATTGGTTTTTCCTTCATTGCGACCTCCTTTTTATAAACGAGAATACTGCGTTGATTAAAAGAACGAACACAAACAATACAAGAGCTGTGGCTATTAAGGCTTCTCTGTGAATATCTGTGGCATATCCCATTTCAAGAGCAATATTTGCCGTCATCGTCCTTACGCCGGATAATAGCCCCGAGGGTATTACCGCTTGATTGCCTGCGACCATCATTACCGCCATTGTTTCACCTATGGCTCTGCCTATTCCCAAAACGATTGCTGCGAATATGCCGTTTTTGGCAGCCGGCACACAGACAAAGAATACGCTGTGCTCCTTGGAAGAGCCTAAGGCAAGGGCTCCCTCGTATATGCTTTCAGGCACAGCCTTAATTGAGGAAAGAGAGATATTGATTATTGTCGGAAGGATCATAAGCCCCAACAGCAAGCCTGCTGTAAGAACGCTCATGCCTCTGCCTCCGATAT